>WRCN01000017.1 GCA_009783885.1 Bacteroidales bacterium
CATTGATTCGACCAAAAGTAGCGAATTGGAGAAACTTATCATCACTTATGTATGTAACGATGTGGTGAGTTCAAGCAGTCTTTTAGAAACGTATATTCTTGTAGGACAATAATAAAATCAACAGTCATTAAAATATAAGAAACCTAAACATTGAAAAATAAATACATTATGAAAAGAATTTTAAATACCGGAAAAATGCTCATATTAGCATTGATCTTTGTACTAACTACAAATGTTGTTAATGCTCAACAACAAATTTATAGTGGTTTGAGAGTGCCCCAATTAACCACCTTAGAGCGTGACCAAATTGGTACAGAAGTTGACTCCGAAGCCGCTCGTGGAAAGATGATTTTTAACACGGATTCTCTCGTATTGCAGTATTGGAACGGTGCAGAATGGATATCTGTTAAAGATGAGCAGGCTATTTTGGAGTACATTACTAACAACATCAACAATACTAACCTTGGTGACAGTATTTTGAATTTCATTACGAACAACTTTGTAGTAACTGTGGACGGTATAGAAATTGTAAGCGGGGACAATACCGTAACCGTTATAGGAGGCAATACAAATGAGCCTGATTTGCGCGTGAATATTGGTGTGATTATCGACAGTTTGATAAACAACTCAACATTTATAGAAAATTTGGTAACTAACCAAACATTCATTGATAGTTTGATCAGCAACTTAACAAACAACGAAACGTTTATCGAAGAGCTGACACTGAACGAATATTTTATCACAAATTTGATCGAAAATCTATTCATCGACCAAACGTTTATGGATTCAATTGTGAACAATCTATTCCTACATGAAGACTATATCTCTACCTTGATCGAAAACCTGTTCATCAACCAAACGTTTATGGATTCAATTGTGAACAATCTGTTCTTACATGAAGACTATATCTCTACCTTGATCGAAAACCTGTTCATCGACCAAACGTTTATGGATTCAATTGTGAATAATCTGTTTTTGCATGAAGAATTTGTTACCAGTATCACTCAAGTATTAGCTCTGAATATAACGCAAGATCTGACTGACAGCATCATGGCCAATGTAAGCATTACGAGTATCGACAATACCGTGAATGTTACCGGTAGCGGAACAAGCAATATCGACTTGAGCGTGAACGCTACTGTAATCGCCGATAGCATCGCTAACAACTTCTCGGCAACTGTCCTTCGCGACAGCATCAGAAACCTAATTGTTACAAATCTTCCGCCGGGTATAGAAATTAAAAGTGGCGACAATACTGTAACCGTTATAGGTGGCACATCTCTGGAACCGGACTTGCGTGTGAATATGGCCGCAATTATCGACAGCTTGATAAACAACTCAACGTTTATCAATAATTTGGTTAATATCTTAACAATTAATGAAACGTTTATCGAAGAGCTGACACAAAACGAATATTTTATTACTAATCTGATCGAAAATCTGTTCCTTGAGCAAACGTTTATGGATTCTATAGTGAATAATCTATTCTTGCATGAGAAGTTTATCACCAATATCAGTCAAGTATTAGCGGTGAATATAACACAAGAACTGACTGATAGCATCATGGCTAATGTGACAATAGAGGGTGATTATGGTATTACAACAACTGGCAGTGGCACAAGCGACATTAGAGTACAACTTCCTCAGGGGCAATTCCCAAATGATATTTTGGTTTGGGACACCCTAACCAACGCGTGGAGACCTGAAACACAAGCTCCAGTCTGGTTTTATATGCCATCAATTGTAATTGATGTGTCACAAAGCGTTACAAATGAGATTATTGACCTATATGCCGAATATAGAAAACAGTTTAACACTTTGACTCTCGGACACAGTATTATTGGAAGCCAAGGTGCACCAAGCATCCAGACTGCTACAAGAGTCTATGAGGTACACGAGCTCAACTTTTACATCATCGGACATGACGCTTCGGTTTTCTATAACGTCAGTATTTCCGATACCGGAGTAATGACCTATAGTGTTAACGCGTCTAATGTTTCCGAAGAAACATTCATGAATATCGTATTTGTAGTGAAGTAATCTTCCCTTATTAATAATCATTTACAGGGAAAATAAAAAATTTGTATTATGAAGCAACATAAAATACATTTAAAATTTGTGGTAGCTGTAATCCTATCATTTTTTGGAATGTTTGCAGTAACTCACGCCCAGTCACCCGGAGGAATAAATATGGTTGCCGGCGGCTACCGCTTGGATTTGTGGATAGACGGAAACAGCGCCAACGGTGCCATTACTACTTGGGCAAATTTGGCTCCTGCCACCCATACCTTCCAAGGAACAAGCGGTACCGGAGGAAACCCTACTGTACAAAATTCAAGATTTAATTTTCACAGAGAACTAAATTTTGCACCAAGCAATCAGTTGCGCGCCAATGGCGTTATAGACGTTGTGCAAGAAACAGGATACTATGTTTTTGCAGTGTCAGAAAACAGAGGTGGAAGCGGAATATTGGTTACCTATAACTGTCGATCTTGTACTGATGCCAATCAACTACAGGCAAGAAATGCAAGTTTACGCTGGGAAAATTCGAATACGCTTGGCGTGCGGTGGAACAGCGGAAATACTAACATTGCCCCTCACAGTAGCCTTTCTACCGCCAATGATGCTAATTATGCCATTGCGTCGTTAAATGTATGGAATGCCCCTTCAGGCGGTATAGCACAGGTGGCTGTAAACGGACAAATTTCGGGAGGCACGACAATTCCGGGAATTACTATTGTAGATGGCAGAACATTTACTATCGGACAGGGAAACAGCGCAGGAGCAAACTGTGTAAATCAAGGCAATCAATTTGATGGTAATATGCAAGAACTCATTGTAATGCGTGGACCGGCGTTGATGTCCGATGCCGATGTTAGAAAAATCCATTCTTATCTTGCCATCAAATACGGTATCACTTTGGAAAGCGACTACAGCAATTCCGACGAAACCACTGTTTGGAATAGAACTACCAACGAGAACTACAACAACCATATTTTCGGTATTGCACGCGACGATGCATCGGGCTTGTATCAAGTACAAAGCCAAAGCGTTGAATCGGATTTAATAACTCTATATAAAGGTACGTTAGCTACATTAAACAGCAATAATCCAACTTTTAGAAACGGATTCAACAACGACAAAACATTCGTAATGCTCGGCTCCAACGGACTATCGGGCTATCAAAGTATAACCGAAGTTCCTGCCGGTACGGGGAGCTTTCTAAACGGCTCTATTGGCAGAGGTTTCGATGTGCAAAGCAATATCGTGTATAAAGCGCAAGTAGTCGGTGGTGGTCAAACAGTTAACATGGATGTAAACGATCCGCTTGCTCTTTACGTGTTGGTTTCTTCAAGATCAGATTTCGAACCTAACGTTACTCGTGCTTATGCTATCAACAGTGGAACAGCGAGCAACGTGGTGATCAACGATGGCGAATACATTACGCTGGTTTTTAATCTGCAAGATTTCTCTTTTGGAGCAATCAATGCCTCTGTTGTTGCTTGGCTAACGCCCGACAGTTATAATGCTTCCGGAACATGGACAAACCATATCACATCAGGTGGAATAGGCAATTTCATAAGCCAGCAAACAGCCCCTGTAAGAGGTACTACAGGCGGATATAACTTTCATCCGGTTGTTACATTTAGCAAAACGGCTACTGCCAACTCGAATACCCGTCTTTTTTCACAACTGCCGATTGGCATAACTGCAAACGATAATGTAACCACGATTTTTGTATTTCAAAGAAGAAACACGCAAACCAATAACTCTCTCATAGGCTTTGGTAACACTGCTGTTGGAGCCACCGGTAGAGGACTTTGGTTTGCAACTGCAAACAGTAATACCCTTACTTCCGGATGGAGTGGCACCCAGAGAACAATAGGAGATATCGAAAACGGAATACTGATTGTAGATAATCCAAACGCAGCAGGCGGCATCAACCGATTGAACATTTATAACAATGGAATACGAACAGATTTTGCATCGCAACAATGGAACGGAACTACTAACAATACAAACGGATTGGTAGCTCTCGGCGCTATTCAAAACAATGCAACTAATACTTCCGGGCAAGGTTTTCAAGGCGATATACAGGAAGTAATCTTGATAAAAAATCCGGGTAACGGAAATCTTAATCCTATCGACCTGCAAAAAATTCACTCCTATCTTGCGATCAAATACGGCATTTCTTTAAATCGTAACGATGACGATGGCGATAACGAAGACTATATCAGTTCAACAAGTGAAACGATATGGAACAGGAGCATTAACGCAGGTTACAACAACCACATTTTCGGTATCGGACGCGACGATGCATCGCGCTTGAATCAAGTACAAAGCCGCAATTCGGAATCAGATTTTATTACATTGTATAAAGGTACACTCAATACGCTTAACAATAATGCCGCTACTTTGTTTGCCAACGACAAAACATTTGTGATAGTCGGCTCCAACGGAGCATCGGGGTATCAAAACGTAACAGAACAGCCTGCCGGTACGGTATTTGCCAACGGCGCTATTGCTCGCGGCTTCGATGTGCAGAGCAATACCATATATAGAGCACAAGTAACCGGTGGCGCTCAAACCGTTAACATAGACGTGAATGATCCGCTTGCCATGTATGTGTTGGTTTCCTCAGAGTCGGATTTTAGAGCCGATATCACTCATGTTTACGAAATCAATGGTCAAACGGCAAGCAACGTGGTGATCAACAATGGTCAATATATCACATTAGGCTTTAACCTGCACGATTTTGCATCTTCAAAAGCCTGTGGAGCGATTAACACCTCTTTTGTTGCTTGGCTTACACCAAGTAATTATACACCCGGAACGTGGAATAACTTGATTACATCAGGTGGGATAGGCAATTTTACAGCTGCCGCTCCTGCAACTCCTCCCACATTAGGAGAAAATGGATATAACTATCATCAGGCTATTAACTTTACTAGGACAGGTACAGCTGCACCGAACCGCCTTTTTTCGCAACAGTCGATGGGCATAACTGCAAACGACAACGTAACTACAATTTTTGTATTTCAAAAAGACAACACATCGCTGGCAAATAACTCTCTCATAAGCTTTAGCAACACTGCAGTTGGCGCCACTGCCAGAGCACTGTATTGGGCAACCGCCAACAGTAATACCCTCACTTCTGCTTGGGGCTCAACGATAACAATAGGAGATATGGGAAGAGGGATATTAACCGTAGATCATCCAAACATTGCAGGAGGCTATGACGAAATGAACGTTTACAATAATGGAGCAGAAACATCATACACGTCTCGAGCATGGGGAACTCCTACTGTAGGAACCGGGCAGGTGGCTATCGGCGCTATTCGAAACGACAATACTGCTGTCAGTAACGGTTTTCAAGGCAATATACAGGAAGTCATCTTGATAAAGAATCCGGGCAACGGTAATGTTGACCCTATCGACCTGCAAAAAATCCATTCCTATCTTTCCATAAAATATGCTATTCCGTTGGATAATAATGATGATTATATCAATTCATCAGGAGAAACAATATGGGATAGAAGGGTCAATACAGGTTACAATACCCATATTTTTGGTATTGGACGAGACGACATGTCGCGCCTCTATCAGGTACAAAGCCGCAGTACGGAATCTAATTTGATAACCTTATATAAAGGTACGCTCAACCCATCATTAAACGACAACAATCCGGCATTTAACAATACATCACTCGGATTTGCCAACGACAAAACATTTGTTATACTCGGCTCTAATGGATTGTCGGGCTATCAAAACGTAGCCGAACATCTTACCGGTAGCACAGAGTTCGTCAGCGGCGCTCTTACTCGCGGCTTCAATGTGCAAAGTAATACAATATACAAAGCACAGGTAACCGGCGGTGTTCAAACCGTTAACATAGACGTAAGCGACCCGCTTGCCATCTATGTATTGGTTTCCTCAAGATCGGATTTTAGACCAAATACCACCCGTGTTTACGACATCAATAGTAGCCAAACAGCAAACAACGTGGCGATCAACAATGGCGAATATATCACATTAGTCTTTAATCGGGAGGATTTTCTATCAAGTGTTTCAGGAGCACTCAACACCTCTTTTGTTGCCTGGCTTACACCCGACAGTTATAACGCCGGTACGTGGACAAACCATATTACACCAGGCGGAATAGGCAACTTTTCAGGAGCCTCCACTGCTCCTATAAAGGGAAATACAGGCGGATATAATTTTCATCCCGTAGTAACGTTCAACAAGGCAAGTCAAGCTGCTGCACCGAATCGAATTCAATCGGCACAGCCGCTGAGTATCACTGCGAACGATAATGTTACAACGATTTTCGTGTTCCAACGAAATTCAACAAGTCTTTGGGAATTTTTAATAGGTTTTGGCCCTAACGGCGACAATAATGCAATGTCATGGCGTACTGCCAATAATGATAATCTTAGTTTGCATTGGCCGGGTGGTACAGAAAGAATTCTTGGAGCAGTGAGAAACGGAATACTGGCAGTAAGTAACTCAAATACCACTGCAACCGCTGCTCAAGAAGGAACGCGCGTATACAGAAATGGATTCAGAACTGCGATTGCTACAGGTCCGCTTACCCGGAACGGACAAGTATCAATTGGTGGTAGAACTAACGGCGATTATGGCTATATAGGTAACATACAAGAAGTGATCCTGGTAAAACAATCCGGAAACGGACATATTGATCCTACCGACCTGCAAAAAATCCACTCCTACCTTTCCATTAAATACGGTATTCCGTTGAATAATAACGATTACTATCTCAATTCGATAGGAGAAATAATATGGGATAGAAGTCTTAATGCAGGTTATAACACCAATATTTTCGGTATCGGTCGAGACGATATGTCGCGCCTCTATCAGGTGCAAAGCCGCAGCACGGAATCCAATCTAATAACCTTACATAAAGGTACACTTGCGGGATTAAACGACGAAAATTCGGCATTTGGCAACGGATTTGCCGATGACAAAACATTCGTGATACTTGGAGCCGACAATACTTCGGTCGGATACACGCAAATTCTCGAAGAGTATCCGGCAGACGCATTTATTGGCGGTGTTGGATCCGAAATCATCAATGTACGAACTGCTATTTCATACAAATCGCAAGTAAGCGGCGGAAGCAGAACACAAACAGTGAACATAAGCACAAATGATCCACTTGTGGAGTATGTATTGGTTTCCACTGTACCTCATTTTGCACCGAGCAATACCCGTATTTATCCTATTGTAGCCCAAACAGCAAACAATGTGGTTATCAACAATGGCGCATACATTACATTTGCACGCTCTATGAATTTGGATGAAGTGCCATTTGGCGCTATCAATACCTCTTCTGTTGTGGCTTGGCTAACGCCCGACAGTTATAACGGCACAGGTACGTGGACAAACTTGATTACTGATGGAATAGGCAATTTTACGCACCAGCAAGTAGCTCCCGTAAAATCCAATTTTGGTGGATATAATTTTCATCCGATAGTCAGGTTTTCAAAAACAGCCGCCGCTGCTGCACCTAACCGTCTTTTTTCGGAACAACCTATTGGCATAACTGCAAACGATAATGTAACCACCATTTTTGTTTTCCAAAGAGCAAATAGACTTGTACCCGCCACTCTAATGGGCTTTAGTAATGTTGCCTTAGGAGCCACGGCCAGAGGGCTGTGGTTTCCGACTGCCAACAGTGGTGCGCTTACTTCCGGATGGGGGGGCTCTACTCGAACAATGGGGACTGTCGCAAACGGAATCCTGACCATAGATAATCCAAACGCAGCAGGGGGAGCCAACCAAGTTAACCTTCATAATAATGGGCTAATTAGATCATACGCGTCTCAACAATGGAATGGCACCGCTAATGCGGGAACCGGACGAGTGGCACTCGGCGCTCTTCGAAATGATGCCACAGCTCTTAACGGTTTTCAGGGTTTTATGCAGGAAGTAATCCTGATCAAAAAACCGAACAACGGAAATATCAATTCGCTCGACTTGCAAAAAATTCATTCCTATCTTGCTATTAAATACGGTATGACCTTGGAAAACAACGATAACTATGTGGATTCAAAAGGACAAACGGTGTGGGGAAGAGACCCGAACTATAACCGCGATATCTTTGGTATTGGACGAGACGATATTACAAGCCTCTTTCAAAAACAATCACGTAGTATAAATTCAAATGGTTTGACAGCCTTTGTAGGTAACAGGCTTGAAAATCTCAATAGCGAGAATACGGGAACTCTCGGAAACATGCAATACCTGATGTTTGGACGTCACATCTACGACCAAGCTGCATCGCGGCTTACAGAAGCGGAGGTCATCAACGATGAAAGCGATTTCGCAAATGGCCCGGCGGATAACGACATTTTATTTGATGCTCAAAGTACCAGATACAAAGCACAGGTGACGGGTGCATCGTCAATAACGGTGAATCTGATGACACAGAGTTCTCTCTTTTCACACGTTCTTCTTTCTAAAACCGATGCGTTTAATGATAAATCCATCATGAAAATTTATTCCCTTGAGGACGGCGTTGCAAAAGTAGATATTGATTTGGAATACCGCTACATTAAATTTATCGGCTTTGAAAAAGGACCCGGCGGAGTAAAAGAAAATTTATTTTTATGGTTGAAGAGTGACGACATAAATTCGTTAAACATCGTTCACCTTGGTTCCGATGCAGGAGGGCTCGAAAACGTTAGCAATAGTTTCTTTGATGATCCCGATGCAGTACCGACTGTTGCTGCGTGGAGCGACTTGCTGCGTGACCAAGGCGGAAGCCACGTATGGGAGTATATTAGAGGATCCGGTGGTGACAATGAGCAAATACGCAGACCAATATATACCGAATCGCACCGCTTAATGAACTATAAGCCCAGCATACGTTTTTGGGGGAATGGAACTTACCAAGCCTACTTGCGTAATCTAAACGCTCTCGCAGCAAACTCGACAACGCATACTGCTTTCTTTTTGATGAATAATAACTTTAGCGCCGCCAGTAGAATATATCAAATGGGATTTAGAGCAAATACACTGGTACCCAGCGCCACCAGTGGTTATGCCGCGTGGGGCCCGACCTATGGAGTAGAAAGAATTACCAATACTACAGGCGCCGGACGCTATAGAGGACAAAGTGGTACGCCAACCGGAACTCAAGGTATATTTACTACAGGAAATACCACGATTACAAGTTATTATGTTAGAAACGCTAATCCTAACGCGGGAGTTACGTTCCGTTTTAACGGACAGCAACAATTTGCGAGCGGAACTTCGACTACAAACTTCAATACCAATTCTACTCTTGGAGCAGGAATTGGTCGGGATAGATCCATCATAGGATTTATAAGTGAAGTGATTCTATACCAAGGAATAATAACAGAAGGACCCGATGGCGCTGCAAAACAAAATGCCATAGAATCTTATTTGGCATTAAAATATGGTATTACGCTGAGACCTACTACTAATGCTAATCGCAGATTTGATTATAAATTTTCAAATGGCGAACCAATTTGGCTCGGTGAAACAGGTGCGCAACACTATGGAAATTATTACAATCGTGTAGCATCGGTTATTCGCGACGACATCGCAGACCTTGATAACCGCCACTCCATTTCTACCAACGTAGGCTCATTATTGCATCTCGGTGTGGCAGGTACATTCTTAGATGTTGATGGTCGCGGAGATGTAGGAATGTTGGCAGATTTTGAAGCGGTTACTTTCGGCGATAACAACGCCACCGGTTTTACCCCTGTGCAAGATGATGAATGCGGTTCTATTAACGAAAGATTCAATAGAATATGGCTCATACACAAACAAACTAAAGATAATCGTCCGATAACAATGCTTGTCGGAGCGCAAGACAACAGAGGCTATAATATTGGCGATGAAGCAACCGTCCTTGAAAGAAGTTACTACGCCAGACTGACCGGAAGCCACAAGTTGTATATGCTTGTAGCCAATAATGAGGCAGATATTATGAATAACACTTACAAGCAAGTAGTTCCTATGACTTTCCGAAACGGCGTATGGCAATGCAGTTACACGTTCACGGAAGAAGACACCTATATTACTTTCGGTACCAACACAAACACTACAGGCTGCATGTATAGTGAAGGAGAAGTTTTTGAAGGTTCGAGAAAATTCAGCTGGTCACAATGGACGCGAGCATTTGCCAATCAACCTGCAACAAGCGCCGGAAGAACGTATTCCATAACCGACCTCGTAGATCTTGATGGTGATGTAGTTGTAACAAAAACAGAAGTAATATACCCACAAGGCGTAGGAACAACCCGCTATAATCCGATAGTTACCAATGCACCTGAAGCTAGGAGCTTGCATATTCGCCGTAACAATGCGGTTAACGAAGCCTGTATGAGCAACGTTGAGATCCGGATTACGTTTGATAGACCCGTTATTCCCGAATTTACAATTTCCGGTATTGATATGGTAAGATCCGGTTCAGACAACTCGACCGAGATTGTAGAGGTAGTCGGATATTGCGACGGTAATATTTTTGTACCCAATATTACAGCCGCCGATAATACATCTCGAGGTCGCCTCACTATAAATGGCAACACGATTACATCACATGTAAGAGCCTCCGCAAATGCACGCGAACGAAGAAATATGGCTTATGTAGCATTTGAAGGCGGAACAAGAGAAATCGTAATTAGATATAGAACTTCGCACAACCTTCCACGTGCTAGAGAGATATTTATTTCGCCGATAACCGTTCGCACCGTACCACCTGCACCACCTATAAATGAAGACGGAATGTCGTTTGTAAAACAGGCGAATACGCGAGAAATAACTACTTGCGAATCGGTAGAATACTCATTTTTTATCGAAAACACAAATTGTGATGATAAATATGTGCAGTTTTTAGACACACTGCCTGAGTATATGACATGGGATGCAGAATCGCTGGTTTTAGATACTACTAACGCTTTGCACAACAAAGAAATACGCATCAATAACTACGCTGAAAACCGCTTATTGAAAATAGACTCTTTGGTTATTCCGGCCGCTTCGAGAATCAGGCTCAGAGCAACGGCTGTATTTGATACGAATGCACCGAGCGGAATGTACAACAACCGGGCTACTATCGTATATGACGCTATTGAAAACAGCGTTAATATAGTCAGACAACTTCACAGTTTAGATAGAGAAACGCTCGAACTATTCCCATCTATATTTTCAGAAACGCAACAACGGCCACAAAAGGTAGAGGTGGACGTAACAGCGCCAAAATCGTATCGACAGAACGATGAGATAACGGTTACTTACAAGATCAACAATCCGAATGACCCAATACCGGATATGTATTTGGATATTGATTATAATGAAGGGTTCAAATATGTGAATAATAGTTTCAGGATGACAGATGCAGCCAATCAAACCATAAGCGGAGTTTACCGTGTAACAATTGATGACGTAGGTTCTCCGATGCCTTTGTTGAACGTTGCTTTATTGAGTATTGCAGGCCATACAAATGGCGAATCAGGATTCACCCTACCTTCAGGAATATCTTATATGACATTCAAACTGAAAGCACCTGAACTCTACAACGATCTATTGGATGAATTGGACAATAACGGAGAATTCGTTACTAAGGAAACATTAGAAATCCTTTACTCATTCTCATCCGAAGTGGAAGACCCATGTGTGTTGGAATCAATAACTACAATGAGAGGAGAAACACCGATTCCGTATGGAAACATAACTCATATCAAAACGAACAGGAATAGGACATTTAGGATATTCCGGAGGAGATAGTAAGTGTTACATTAATATCATTAAAAAAAGCGAAGTCTCAAAAGGTTTCGCTTTTTTTAATGTGAATAACTCAACAATTTATTAGCGCGCTCAACATAAAAGGGGAAGAAAAGAAGAACAGAATTTAGAGGCTTTGCCTCTAAATTCTGTGGTCTAAATCACACCCATCGTCAACACGACCACAAGCAAACCGATAATGGGATAAAGCTCTGCAAATACTGCCACAATCAACGTGTTTGCAAATACTTTATGCCCTGCGCCGATTGCTGCAATACCGTTTGAAGCGACACTGGCCTGTCTAATGGCAGAATAGAAGCAAAGCAGACCCAAAGTTAATCCGGCGCTAAATATAGCAATAGCAGGCAACATACCCATGTCAGCCGCTAATTTTCCTTGCATAAGGAAAAAACCGATAAAGCCATAAAGACCTTGTGTACTGGGAATTGCCGAAAGAATTAAACATTCTCCAAATCCGCCCGGATTTTTCTTAACTGCTCCAACAGTGGCGTTTCCGCATGCCGATACACCTAAAATACTGCCAATTCCGGAAAATGCAAGTGTGAGTCCAACGCCTATGTAGGCTATTACAATTGGTTCCATAATTTTTTGATTTTATTATTATTTATTTTTGATTTTTTCAAACGGTTTGTATTCTCTTCCGCCACCTTCAAATTGGGCGTTTTTGTAGAATTCGACAAATGTCAAACGTAAAGGATGCACAAAGGCACCAATTAGGGTTAGCAGTAAATTCAATGAATGTCCGACCAATAAAATCAGCAGAGTTACCAATATACCTACAAACGGAATATCCGGACTCATATCAAACGCCAACTTATTAAACACACCTCCTAAAATTCCGCCGGTTAAGCCCAAAGCGAACAAACGCACATACGACAAGAAATCACCAAGCACGCCGGTTGCCATATTGAAAGCATCCCAAGCACCCAATCCCACTTGCACAGCAGGATGTGTGCCGGGGCTGTTGAAAAAGAAAATCGCCACACCACTGAGTGCAAAAATTCCATAAAATACGTACATCAATGGTTGTGGGATAGCCACGCCAATCATCGGCAGACCGTAGGCTCCAAGTAATGCAAGTATCAAAACCACCCAACCCATTCGTGCAATTGCAAACTTAAATCCTCGCTTTTTTATGATATTGGCAATACTCACCATCATTCCAAACAAAATTTGTACACCTCCTAAAGCAAATGCCATAATCATCATTTTGTCTTGATCGAAAAAATAATGTTTGATTCGCGCCAAAGCAGGCACTTCCACCAACTCAACGCCGAAAAATGTTCCTCCTAACAATCCAAAAATAATCGCTGCAACACCAAACCATTGTGCCAAACTCACAATTGGACGAAGCGCAGCACTGAGTTTGCGTTTCACCAAAAATCCACCGAGCAAGAGTAACAATCCGTAACCTGCATCGCCCGTGCAAAATCCCACAAACATCATAAAAAACGGCGCAAAAAACGGTGTAATATCCAATTCGCCATAATTCGGCAAAGAAAATATTTTTGTAATCGGTTCGAATAATTTAGCAAATCGGTTATTTTTTAGCAAAATCGGCACATTATCACCTTTTTCGATGTTCATTGCGGTGTAATAAACCGGATGCGCATCCAAAAATTCAAGCAAAGCCGCTTCTTTTTCTTCCGGAATGAAACCTTGAACCACGCGAACCGTATCATCATGCAGCGATTCGGTGCAAGTTACAATACGATCGAATGAAAGTGCATTTTGCAAACGTGTGCGCTCTTCGTAAAGCGTTGGCAAATACGGAATCATCTCTTTGAAACTCTTGTTTAGTGCGGCACGTCGGACTTTCAACACATCAACTTCTTCCATTTGCGTATTGAGCGAGACTTCAGGCATTTTAACTTCGTTTGCAGCAATCACGATTTTTTCGTGAATGGGTTTGGCTATCACGAAATAGTATAACCCTTTTTCTTCGTTCACGATTTCCAAATCATAATCTTCATTCCATTTCGGATCAAAATTACGTTTATCGCAAGTGAAAAACAGAAGTTCTAAGCCATTTTTTTTGAGTTTTTCAACAATCTCGGGATCATAATTTCCCCAAGGCAAAAGCTCGCGATAGAGTTTATCGCGCTGTTTGATTTCCTCATTGACTTGTTCGTATTCTGCAGCGTCTTTTTGATATTCTTTGAGAATGTAAGTTGCTTTTCGTGAGTCACGAATGGAGTGTGTTTCGTACTGTTTTTCGGCTTTGTAACATTCCAAACGGTGGATGGCTTCATTGCAAAAATTCAGCCAATTCAAAATCTTTTTTTCTTCGCCTTCAAGGTTGCACAACGTTTGTGTAATATCCACTAAACCAAAATCCTGCAAACTATCCAAGAAATTCGGAAAATCTTTGGAATAGGAGATAATGCCGTATTTTTTCATTTTCACAATCATGCAGCATCCTCCTCCATTTGCTGTTGACGCACTTTCACGATTTTTTGAGCGGCTTTCGACAAGTTTTCTTCGTCTTCCATAAATCGTTTGATTTTGCGTATAGCTTCGTTATAGCCGGGTATTTGAACTTTTTCATAGAGATTAACTTTCTGCGTGGTCTTTTTTCTGGCGTGTTCAAGCAATCGCATTTTTTCGTAATACACTTCACTTTTTATACCGATTGTTGCTAAATCTTTCAACAAACGAATACCATCATGAAACCAAAACGGATTGCTAAACAAACTATACGGTTTTTCTTCAAAAATCACATGATCCAAAATCGGAATTTGTACACCTGCAATTTTTTCGATATGAAGTTCAACATCTTCCACTGCAATCAACGATGCATCGAATTCGTTCCATAAAGCTGCAGTATTGGAATATTTCGCAATCTGGCGTTCCATTTCGGCAAACAACCATTCGGCCTCGGTCTTTGCTTTTTTTACTTCGGCCCTTAGTGCGGATTCTTTGCTTTTGATGGTGGGCAAAGCCTTTACGCGCATTTTCAGTTGACGATTGAGATCGTTGAGTGAAGTTTTGTTATACTGATACTTAATAAGGGCCATCTATTTCGCATAAAATAATTCGTGCAAAGGTACAAAAAAAAAACGAAAAAAGCAAGTTTTTTCGTTTTTTCAATTGCCAAAGCCCACTTAGTAGCGAATTATCTCAAAACTACCAACCGCTCCATCAATCTTTATCGTTATGGTTTGTGTCGCAGAACCGAAATTTTCTGTTCGGTATGTATTTCCGGATTTCACAAACCCGTCCATCGTTTTACTCATCAAAAAACTACTCGAAATCACTCTGCAATCTGCATTTTTTGGAATTCTCACCTTAATACTCGAAGCACCCGTGCTGATGTCGATTTGGGTTTCGGGATGTCTTTCGCCAATCGTTAGAACGATATTTGCCGCACCACTATTGATTTCAACGCCCTTTACTTTGAAAGCAGATAAATCTAAATCCACACTTGCAGCACCAATATCAAATTTTAAGTCCCAAATCGGGTTTTCGTTCAGTGCAAAATCCACATAAGGACTCGCCGATCTACTTCTGGCAACATTTAGTCTGAATTTCTCGTTTTGTTCGTTCTCTTCGGTAAATTCGACAAACGATATCCTCTCGGTATTCAACCATACTTCGCTCAAATGTTCGGTTGTTTTGAAAAGATTGAGTTTGCAAGCACCGACACCAACTCTCAAATTTGCGAAATCACCTTCTCTGGAAGTCTCCACTGCCATAGTATTTTTCGACATATTCGTTTTCACCGAACAACTTGAATGATGCCTGAAATGTTTGCCCGAATGAGAATTGCATATCATCGCAATCAACAAGCCTACCAAAGAAAGAATCATCAACGTATTTTTCAACCATTTTTTCATGGAAATACAAGAAATACCTACAAAAATCAAAAGAACCGGCCAATATTTCCAAATTCCTGACCATGAAAAGTTGAGCCAACTAAACATTCTGAACAAAAATACAGCACCCAAAAATATCAGAAAAATACCAAACCAACTGCTTGATGAATCTTTATGTTTTTTGACCTCTACTTTGATTTCTTTTTCGACGTCTTTAAATTCTTTTTCGACATCTTTGAACTCTTTTTCAACTTCCTTGAAACTGTTTTTCAGTTCTTGTGCAACATTTTTAAACTCTTTTTCCAGTGTTTCGTCAGTCTTTTTTTTGTCGTTGTCCACAATTTCTGCGTCTTGAATACTGTCGTTTAGGCTTCGTTCCGGCATAACAATCCATGCCAAAATGTAAAGAATAACTCCAGCTCCGCCGAAAATTGCCATAATGACAAAAATTAATCGAATCAGAACTGGGTCTATGCCAAAATACTCGGCAATGCCGCCGCAAACTCCGCCAATTACGCGGTTGTTAATGCTTCTTCGTAGTGTTTTCATAGGTTTAATGGTTTTTGGGGTTGTGTTTTTGCAAAGTTAAGGCTTTTTTTTCATATAGGACGAATTTCTCCGTAAAAAAGTTACAAAAAGTCATGAATTATGGGTTATGAGTTATGAATTGGGTACCATAAATACGATTTGGCAAACCGAGTAAAGCAACTCATCATTCATAACTCATAACCCATAATTCATAATTAATTCGTATCTTTGCAAAAAAATGCGATATGTATAAAAAATCAGCACCAAACCAAAGGGATAGAAAACCGATGTCAAAAAACCGAAAACCTTCAACTGGCGCGGACTTTCGGTCCGTTTCAAGAAAAAATACTCCTCGCAAAACTACTGCTGCTAAGCATGGAGATGTCTCGACAGAGTTTATGTCGAGCGGAGCGAAGCGAAGTCGAGACACCCGTTTGAAGCAAGGGGATCCCTCGACTACACTCGGGATGACGAGACTAAAAAGAGGAGAAAAAAGGAGTGATGGATTTGGCGGCAAATCCATCACTTCCCCCTCTCCGCAAAAACACCGTCATTCCGAGCGGAGCACACAAAGTGTGCAAAGTCGAGGAATCTACCCACTACAAAGAAAACCCGCTACAAAAAAAGTCTCCGCTACCGAAGGTATTCGCTTGAACAAATATATCGCCAACGCCGGCATTTGTTCGCGACGCGAAGCCGATACGCTTATTGAAAGTGGCGTCGTTCGTATCAATGGCGTTATTTGTACACAACTCGGCACGCGCGTGATGCCCAATGATAAAGTTGAATTTGGTGGCGAAACATTAGTTTCCGAGAAAAAAGTTTATCTGTTGATGAACAAGCCCAAAGGCTACATCACAACGTCCGACGATCCGCAAGATCGAAAAACCGTAATGCATTTGATTGAAGGCGCTTGTAAAGAACGCATTTATCCCGTAGGGCGTTTAGACCGCCAAACTACCGGCGTTTTGCTTTTCACGAACGACGGCGAAATGGCGAAAAGACTGACACATCCTTCGCACGGCGTTAGAAAAATTTATCACGTTACACTCGACAAAAACATTACAAAAACCGATTTACAAACCATCGCCAAAGGCGTAGAATTGGAAGATGGATTTGTACCTGTAGACGAAATAAATCTGATTACAGGAACAAAAAATGAAATCGGTATACAACTGCATTCCGGCATGAATCGCGTGGTTCGGCGGATTTTTGAAAAATTCGATTACAACGTTACCAAATTAGATCGTGTTTTGTTTGCCGAATTAACGAAAAAAGATTTGCCGCGTGGGCATTGGCGGATATTGACAGACAAAGAAATATCATTCTTAAAGATGAAATAAAGTCGTCATGTCGAGCGTAGTCGAGACATCCCATAGCAAGGGGATTCCTCGACTACGCTCGGAATGACGGACAAAATGGAATAATGAAAAAACTCCGAAAATATCTATTATGGACATTGGGTAGCTTATTTGCTCTATTCTTAATATTTTCCGCCGTTGTCTATTTCGCTGTTTTAAGAGATGAAGAAAAAATCAAAAATCTCGTCGTTGGCGAATTGAACAAATCACTAACCGGCGAAGTTAGCGTGGAGCGTATGACCCTCACATTTTGGTCGAGTTTTCCATACATCGCTTTGGATTTTAGAAATGTCAGAGCAATGGGGTCAAATCCCAATGATATAGAGCCTTTACTCGAAGCAAAACGGTTGTCGCTAAACTTCAATTTGCGCGATATGATGGCTAAACGATACGAAGTCAAAAGAATCGAATTGAGCGGAGCAACAATCCGTATTAAGTTATACGCCGATGGTACGGAGAATTTTAATCTGTGGAAATCTACCGAACCAATGTCGTCCAATTTTTCGTTTGCCTTAAAAAAAATACTGTTCAGAAATATACAACTGATCTTTCTGAACGAGCGTTTGGAACAACGCTATGAATTATTTTTTTATCGTGCAAACGCCAAAGGAGATTTTTCTAAAAACCTGCAAAACATCTCGCTTTCGGGTGATATGCATTTGGACTTACTACAATCCAATGAAACCATTATTCTTTCGGAAAAAGACATGAGTTTGCGAACTCAACTTCAAATTGACAATTCAAAACAAACCGTTCATTTTTTAGATGGTTTTGTTCGTTTGGAAGATTTGGATTTCAATTTGTCCGGATTTGTGAATTACAACACTATTCAGTCAGATATGAATTTGGAAATTGTCGGGAAAAATTTGAATTTACAACGATTTGTCAGACAACTTCCGACCAATTTTGCTCAAGAAATTAAAAGTTATCGCACCAAAGGCGAGTTTGATTTTCAACTGAATTTATCGGGCAATTACAGAGGAGACAATCTTCCGAAAATAACGGCCGAATGGACGTTTAGAGATGGTCAAATTTACGAAAAAAACACGAAAACCAATTTGAATAAGGTACAGTTTTCGGGTACTTTTTCAACGTCTAATATCAATCAATTATCCAACTGCAGACTTCAAATACGAGATTTTTCAGCTTATACAGAGACCGGTTACCTATCTGCAAATTTTGCAATCAGCAATTTTCAATCGCCAACAATTCAATTGAACACTGCGTTTAACATAGGGTTGGAAGAGTTATTCAGGTTGATTTCAGTGCCTCAAATTGTAAGTGTAACCGGCTTGAGTAACGGGCAAATTCAATACAGACATACGTTCAAAAGTTTTGAATCTATCACCGTTTCGGAAATTTTGAATGGGGATTTTCAAGGTGAAGTTTCATGTAAAAACACCGTTGTAAAATTGCAGGATTCTATTGCAAAACAAGCCATAAAATTAGATACAATTCATCTTAGTTTTGATCAAAATCTGTTGCAGATTCCGATTGCAGAAGGCGAGTTTGGTGGTAGTCAGTTTCAAACATCACTGATTTTACACAATTTTTGGAATAATCTCAAAGCTCCTGAATTGATGTATATGTCCGGAGATTTGAATGTTGACAAATTTCAAATTGATAATGTTTTGTTGCAAAATTTGCACGGTTATATTCAGTATCAAAGGCAGATATTGTTTGTTGATGGACTTTCCATGAATGTTTTTGATGGCAGCGTAAGCGGCTTTGCAGAAGTAAATTTTTCAGATAGGTCTCGCCTACCCTTCCGTTTCGAGGGCGAACTTTCGAACATCAATGCTGAAAAATTGTTTGCCGAAATGGATAATTTCGGGCAATCCGAAATCACGAACAAAAACCTAAAAGGCACTATTGATGCGGATTTATCCATGATCGGAATCTATCTGCCCAAAACCGGTTTAGACCAAAAATCGCTTTGGGTTACGATGAAAACCCGAATTTCCAACGGAGAACTCAATAATGTTTCAATGCTTCAAAAATTGTCGCGTTTTGTGGACGAAGAAACGTTGAACCATGTAAAGTTTGCAACCCTCGAAAACACGATCGAAATCCGGAATAAGACTATCAACATACCGGAAATGAGAGTTATCTCAAATGCACTGAATTTAAACGTTTCCGGCACTCATCATTTCGATGGAACAATTGATTATAACATCAGAGTTGTTTTGTCGGAATTGTTGAGCAAACGGCGCAGAGAACGTCGAAGAAATCAAGACGAATTGGGTGCTATGGATGATGAAAAAAGACGAACCAGTTTGTTTGTCCGCATAACAGGTACAACCGATAGTCCCAAGTTTAAATACGATATCAAGAATGTATTTAGAAATCTTGAAATCGGCTCCGGCGTTGCCTCTTCTGCGATCAGAAAAGAAAGAGAAACAGTGAAACGGGTTTTAAAAGAAGAGTTTCATTTTCTCCAAAAAAGCGAAGAAACCAAGCAACAAGAAGCCCTTTGGCGCGAACAGGAAAAAGGGAAATTTGTTATCGAATGGGATGATGATGAACCTGAGACCCCTGAAACTACACATTCAAGAAACAGACGGCAAACAAAAAAGGACACCGTTCGGATTGGGGTCCTTTTTGAGGATGATTAAAGTGTCTGAACCGTGATTTTATTAAGATTTTTAAGATTACCAAGATTATCATTACAGGCAAAAAATCTTGGAAATTTTATAAATCTTGTAAAAATCCTGGTTCAGACATTATTATTTACAAAGATTGTACGTATCCGTAGCAATCACCAACTCCTCGTCAGTTGTGACGAGCATAACTTTCACACGAGAATCAGCCGTTGAAATAACGGTATCTTTACTGCGTAAGCCGGCATTGATTTTTTCGTCCAATTTCACGCCCATGTATTCCATGTTTTTGCAAACGGCTTCGCGAACAGCAGAGCCATTTTCGCCAATACCTCCTGTGAACAGAATCACATCTACTCCACCCATTGCAGCGGCGTAAGCCCCAACATATTTTTTCACACGATAACTGAACATATTCAAGGCTAATTTTGCACGCTCATTGCCTTCGTTTGCAGCGGTTTCCAAATCACGCATGTCTGACGAAACTCCCGAAATACCTTGCAAGCCGCTCTTTTTGTTCAGAACATCGTTCATTTGTTGGATGTTCAAATTTTCCTTTTCTTGCAAAAAGAAAACCGCACCGGCTTCAAAATCTCCGCAACGTGTGCCCATGATTAAACCTTCGAGCGGTGTAAGTCCCATTGAGGTATCAATGGATTTTCCTTTGTCAATCGCACAAATCGAAGCACCGTTGCCCAAGTGGCAGGAAATAATTTTGGTATCTTCGAGTTTCAAACCGAGCATATCGCAGGCTTTTTGTGCAACAAATTTATGACTTGTTCCGTGGAATCCATAGCGACGAACTTTATATTTATCGTAGTATTCGTATGGAATTGCGTACATATACGAATGTGCAGGCATCGTTTGGTGGAACGATGTGTCGAATACTGCAACTTGCGGAACACTTGGCAATACCGCCTTAATGCACTCAATACCTTTTAGATTAGCAGGATTGTGAAGTGGAGCAAGTTGAAACAATTCCTCAATTTGTTTTTCCTCTTTTTCGCCAACGACAACGCTGTTCGGAAAAAATTCGCCACCATGAGCCACACGATGACCAACGGCATTGATTTCCGTAAGGTCTTTAATTACGCCATGTTCGGGCGATGTTAAGGCTTCCAACACAAAATTCACACCCTCTTGATGAGTTGGAATTTCTAAAATGGTTTTGATTTTTTCGCCGTCTTTGGCTTGATGATTGAGAATTGCATCGGGCAAACCGATACGCTCAACGAGCCCTTTCGCAAGGACATCAGGCGTTTCGCCCATAGCGATGAATTGATACTTAATGGAAGAACTTCCGCAGTTTAGGACTAAGATTTTCATAATGTTTTTGTTTATTTATTTTGTTTTTTATCGTTATTAAATCTTGCGAAATATTCGTCTATTTCAGGTCTGAGTTCTATACCTGCTTTCTCGAAACAATCAAGCAATTCGATGTAAGCACCTTTTCCACCAAGAAAATCCCAAAATTCTTCGGCGACCTTGAGTTCATTTTCGAGATCGAGCATACCTCGCATTGTCCAGCGATACCCAAAAGTCGGAAATGAAAAGGCATAGAGGCAGATCCAGGATTATAATTCTGAAACTTATTTCGCAGGCTGTTGGTTATGACCTGTTGGATTTGGGATTTTTGTGTGTTAGTTAGGGGCATTATACTATTTTTGTAAATAATGGATTTTGTAAGTCTAAAACATAACTATCACGAGCATTTCCTTTTGTATCGTTCATTCGTTGCTGATATGTATGAATCGGTGATGTTTTTATCACCTCAATCAGATTTTGAAAAGGAATAAACCATATTCCCTCCATCGGATCCACTTCTATAGTGTTCGTTCCTTGAAATTTAACAATTTCCCAATATACCCAAAAATACATCTCAATAGAAGGATACGAGGTAGAGTAACGAATGTAATCTTTTACATTGAAAGTAACAGCATATTGGGGGTTAATGTTATATCTACCCTTTGCTTGAAAGAAAGGTGTATTTTGCGTTTTTAAGTCTCCAATGATATTGTTACTTGTATTTAACAAGTCCGGAGCATAAATATTTGTTGATTTTTCAGGATTAATGGCAATTGAAAATTGTTCTCCGTAACGATTTACGAAAGTTTCTTCTTTTGAAACTCCATGCGAACACCATGGGCCTTTGTCTTGTAAATCATGATGCGTTCTATCCGATCCATTTTTATCAAATAATTTGTAAGCCATAATTTATATTTTTTTATGGTTGTTTTTTTTCTTTCAAATGAAACACCGTCTCCGAATACGCCGTTTTATCTTTCTCAGTTCTATTCAATACTGGACGTTTGAATTGATTCACAATCTGCATCCCAGCATTATCGGCAATAGTTGGATACATATTGTATTTGTCATTTGCCACAAGAAAAATATCGTAATCGTCCGCCAAGAAACGTTTGCAATTGTTCAAAACATCTGAAATTCCTTGAATATAACTCTGGTTCGCCTCTTTACCTTGTCCTTTGAAAAGCGGTCCGATTTCTAATTCATCTTTGCGGTCGAAACCGAACAAGTCGTAAGCATAAGCGTGTTGTTCATGGTAATCAATCAATCCAACATAAGGTGGCGAGGAAAAAATACCTTTGATTTTCTGTTTTTCCAGCAATTTTCCAAATTCAGGACTTGCCTTTTTCACTTGTTTGAGAATATCCATATTTCGGCTATCGCCTGTCAAACAATACTGAAAGGTATTTGTACGCAATTTGTCGAATTGTTGCAAGCGACTAACCGTATCTTTAGAATAAGTTTTCCACCACTTCATAATTGAGAACAAAGGTTTGCAAATTTTACCGTGTTTCCCACAATAATAAGTTGTTGTTACCGGCTCTAAAAGTGTAGCCAAATCGGCGTGTGTTGTGGCACGACAACTGCGAATTGTCCGACTTAAAATAATGCTGACGATTTTTTTCGTAGAAGCGTTTTTAATTTCTTTTATTCGCTCAAAAACAAAATCAATCTCGTTGCGAACATGCTGTGAATACCACTTATCTAAAAACGTTTCGTTTCGTTCTTGACGTAATTGAATATCGTATTCCTTTACCAACCGTTTGTAGATCGGTAAAAATTGTTTTTCTTTTTCTGTTCCGTATTTTTTTTCATCGATCTCTCCGTTTCGCAGTTGATACTTGTACTCCGGCACAGGGAAATATTCACTATTGAATTTGTTGAGTTCAGTCAATAATTTCTCTTCAAATTCAATTGCATTTGAGTTTTTTATAAATTCGCTTAATGATTTAGTAATTCTATTGATTTCATTTTGTAAGTCTGCTATATCGTATTTTGCGACTTTGCTATTTCCTATTAACGTGTTAAATTCCGAAATATCAATACCGACAGCATACATTCCCAATTCGCAGGCTTGTACCATCGTTGTTCCACTTCCCGAAAAAGGGTCTAAAACAATATCACCTTTTGCAAAATAGGTTTCTGTTTTAAATTTATCGGTATGGTTGTCTAAAAAATATTCAACCAATTGTGGAATAAATTTGCCTTTGTAAGGGTGCAAGCGATGTACGTGCTTTGTAGTTTCGCTTTCCTTATATTGGTCGAACGATAATGCCCAATTCAAATCATCGCCCAAACGCTCCTTGAAATTTACTTCACGCGAGCCTGTATACGATTGGTAATATTTTTTTAGGTCGTTAAAATCAATTTGTATTGAACCATTTACGCCATTTTTTCTCACCCTGCCATACTGCACTAAATAGGCTATATTAGAAGTTGTTACATCCTTTCCAAGATAGCCTGTAGCCCATTCACTGGCTTCTTTTATAGTCAATAATTTATCCATTCTGCAAAGTTACGAAAAAAAAACGAACAAAATTGTATTTATTAGTTAAAATGCTCTATATTTTGCACAAATTACCAACAAGCTGTTCATAACTTTCAAACAATTTGAGCGATTTGTTCTACCTTTTTTGTAACTTTGCACCAACAAATCTAAAACTATTAACAACCTAAAATTATTACATGATGAAACCAACACTTTTTATCCGCAAGGCGTTTCTTCGCAACGCCTTAACAGCAACCTGGTTGTGCTTTTTGTTGTTTTTCTTTGCGCTATCAACTACATTTGCACAAAATCCAAAACAACAAAACTCAAATCGAACCCGAAATGCCAACACAGAGACTTCGATACAAGGTGAGAATGGAAAAATAACCCCGTTCGAACAATTCAAGCAAAAAGCCCCGCAACGCGGTGATGTCCATGAAGAAACCGCAAAACGATCAAAATCTGCCATCGAAAAAAACCAAAAACTAATAGCAGGCGAATTCATACAAATAACGGAATTTCCTTTTGTGGAAGATCTTAATTTTGTAAACGCTACTCATGTGGTGTGGGGTTACACTGCGTTTGTTTTTGAATTCACACTGACTGAACTCGCTACAGTATCCGGAACTACCTCTAATGGCGGCTACTACAGTTTGTTTTCAGATTCCGCATTAACGAATAGCCTAAATAATGTTAGTGGAGGTAGTTTTTTTGTTATTCTTAAGCCGGGAACCTATTATTTGGCGATAGATGATGATGGCAATCGTACACGTCAAACCACTGTCACTATCGAATCCCAAGTTCTTTCACCCATTGAAATCAGCGTTCCGTTCGATGATCAAATTATACTTACGAACGAAAATACTTATCTGCTATGGGGCTCTAGAGGTGCTATTTATGAATTTATGCTCGATGAGCCGAAAGTATTAGATTTCTCAGCATCTTCCAACGATGCTTACATATATTTACAGATTGTCGGCACTAGTGTTGGACATTCTGATGATTTTAGTTTTGCTTTAGGTTCAGGAACCCATTATATCGCTGTTATCGACCAATTTGGTTATTTGAATAGTAATCCAGAATTGTCTGTACATCTGACGATAAATTTTAATGAATTCGCTGTGATACCCATTGAGATTCCTTTCCATGAAACTGTCTCGCTTACAAATGAAAATACCATGAGCATGACAAGTACTACCAGGGCACAGGTATATTCTTTCAGTCTTAATGAACATGCACCTTTACTTTTATTAGCCGACACCAATATTCCCTATTTCATTATTTCGGACACTGAAGGACGGGAAATAGCAGGGGGTAACAACCGCATAATAAGGTTACTACAACCAGGCCAATACCTTTTACATATATTAGACAACGGATATTTGTCGGATAATGAATCATTGACGTTTAATCTGTCTATTGAAACACTCAAAACGTACAACGATATCGAATACTTGCCGATAACTCTCGGACAAAACGTAGCTAACGATTTTATGATTCCCAAAGTTTTTCTTACTTATGATGCCGATATATTCACCGTGTCGGGATACCGTTTCCCTGTGGAAGCCGGACGTACTTACAGAGTCGTCTGCGACATCTTTGCTTCGGATATAGTCCTCCCACACATAGCATTTTTGCATGATCCGTTTACCGGCAATTTTCTGAATGATGTAATAAGTGCCCATATTGGTAGCTGGGATCCGGTAACAAGACTTACGATGAGTGCAATAGTTTGGGCACAGAATGATGGCGATATTAATCTGCTCTTTGCGTGTATAACGATGCCGTTCATCGAATATAATTTCTTTTACATGTTTACCGTTGAAGAAATCGGAACCATGGAACAAGAGGAATTTCATTTTGTGGATATGACGCTACCGTTTGAGGCACTTCTCTACTTCCATCCCGATTACAATTCTCTTGAAAGAGAAGAAACCGATGAATTTGTCAAAGGATTCCAACTTGTTTTGGAAGAAGAAACAACCATTCGATACGCTTCGGGCTTCAACCTCTTGAATGGTCAAGTCGTCGGCCTGTATGTTTATACCGATTCGGCAATGACCGATCAAGTTGGGGACAAATATTGGCAAGATGATGTATTTACTCAAGATGATGTATTTACTTTAGATGCCGGCACGTATTACCTTGTTTTTACGGATGATGGTTTTTATCAGCATCACGGTATTTATCTAGAATGTTTTGTTAAACTTGAAAAATATGAAATTCAATCGCTTGTGTTTGAAGAAATAGAACTTCCTTATTTAAACGAGCAATTCGACTTTACGCCTCAAGCAGGAGCGGTTCAGATTTATGGTCCGAACGGTTTCGAATTAGTAAGAGCGTTGAAGTTTACATTAGACCAAGACACTATGCTTTATTTCTACAGCGGAAACCAATCTCTTGAGTGGGGGCCTTTTATCTATTACAGCCAAACAGAATTTGATATAAATTTAAATGGTGTTGCTCAGGATTTTCTTTACCCCGGCGAACTAATGCCATTCTATTTTGAAGCCGGTACCTGGTATATAGCCTTAGGCGATGACGGATTTCCTTTTTATGAAGGACATTACTACACTACCGTTTTATCAATTGCGTTTGTAGACACTATTCCTGATGTAACCGATCCTGCCCTTCCGGAAATCGTAAGCACGATAGCAAGTCAAACAGAAATCACGCTTCCTGATGATGCCGCTCATGCGGACTTATTGGTAGCATTACTCGCTCTTGAGATCACAGGAGTTCTGAATAATGAAACTACCATACAGATGGATAACTTACCTTTCGCGTGGACGTTTAACACAGACAAAACCGAAGCCTATTTTACCAATCTTACAGGTGTGCTGTTTGAACTTGCCGAGAACTATGAGCCTGCAACGGTTACTATCATCTACCAAAGTACAAGTATAGAAAAACCGATTGTCGCAGAGGCTACACCTATACTGCCATGGATACAAAACGGCATAATCCATATCAAAGGTTTGACTTTGGGTAGACCATACCGTATTTGGAACATATCCGGAAAATTGGTTCATCAAAGTGTTGCGAGATCAGATATAGAAACAGCAAATGTTTCGTCTTTGCCACGGGGTATATATATTATTCAATCCGAAAATCGGGCGGTGAAGATTGTGTATTAATAGCAAGTGGATTCCTCGCTTCACTCGGAATGACGAACGTTTTCGAGAGGTGAGAGAGAAAAAAATGGTCGGTGGCTTTGCCACCGACCATTTTTTTCTCTCTTGTTCTTTCTCATTACTACCGTTATGTCGAGTAGAAAATTTTTCTTTCAGAAAAATTTCAACTGCGAACAAATTTCTTCTGTTTCCAAATCCATTTCAAAATCCCTCCGCAATTTGTAATTGATATTAGCCTTGTGGGCCTGGGAAATTTGATGGTAGCGATGAATCCGATAAAGTTTGCCGTCTTTCACCAGTTTGGCTCCGGTTTGATGGAAGCAGAACGGAATATCTTTTTCGATGCACTGCCGGCGAATATCTAAAATCCAATCGTAGTCGAGAATTCGAGCTTCAGCACCGGATTCGCCGCTGGTGGCAACTTCGCGGATTTCATCATTCAAATACGCTGAAATGTTCATTTTTTCAAGCATTGGAGCTATAATAATCACTTTGTTCTTAATCGGAAGTTGATTGAAAATCGGCAGGCGATAATCCGCCATAGCCTGATTTTCCACCGTACAGCCAATAATGACGTTTTCGTAGCCATCGCCCCAATCATCGGGTAAATTCACACGAAATCTGTCAATCCGTTTGGTAAAAATAAAAAATCGCAAATCCTTGCGAAGCTTCATCATTGCCCATGCTTCCGAACGCCATTCATCCGCTTGTTTCACAAAAAAATCAGATGTCATGCAGGTATAAATAATTCGCCCCGCACGCAATTTGTAGGTTTTATCACGCTTTCGCTTGATCGGCAAATCGAAATCCGCATTTTTTTTCACTACATTAGCACGTTTACCATCGCCGTACATCTCATCTTGACGATAGACGTAGCAGTGTTTACAGCCGGGACTGTGTTTGATGCAGCCGTGCCAGGGGTTCCAGTAGTTGGGCATAATTTTAACAGAGAAAGTTATTTCAAAAAATCGTTAGTTCTTACCAATGTATATTCAGGTGAACATTCAAACAGATAATTTAAAATACTCAAATGTCCGGATCCATATATCACTAATATTCGGTCTTCAGGACGAGTATCAATCCGTTGAATATTTCTGAAAATTTTTAAATTTCGACTAAACCAACGTCCGGTTTCAAAATCAACTCCAGTAAAATCGTATGGTGTAAATTCGTGTTTAAAAGGTCCGATTAGATAGCTACCTAAATCTCTTTTTATGTTCTTTTCATCGTTTTTTCGTACCAATTCAGCTAATATTCCTTTTGTTTTAAATAATCGTTCATTAAATAATTCCGAATTGTTTTCAAAGGATTTTGCAAATGCTAAAAATTCCTCACTTTTTTGGTTGTTCATGAGATTAGAAATATTTTCAGTAAAATTGCCCCATTCATCTACGCAGTAAAGTTTTTGTAATCCCATAGCCTTTGCAATTCTAAAGCCGATTTGCTCTATTTCTTCCCGCCTTAACAGATGCTTGCCCAATAAATACTGATGATATAGCGAATCAATTATATGTTGGTAAGCCGGTTGACATTCAATAACAATAATCGTTGGTTGAAATAACAATAGTTTTTCAACAATAAGTTCGATTTCTTTTTGATGTTCAGGCAAGAGAACATCAATTTGGTCTTCTTTTGCTATTTGTACAACATCAAGATTTGGAAAATTAAAATGGAATACGCCTAAAGTCAGCACCTCAGGTGTTTTTAATTTTGCATTGTCGCTTGTGAATGCCACCCCGAAAATCAGTGCGAGAATAAGTAAAAAATTCAATCTTTTCATATTTAAATAATTTTTTGTTTCATATAAGACGATGTGTGTCGCAAATTTGTTACAAAGATACGAAAAAAAAAGTAGGTTATCTCAAAAAAAAAGGGCGATGCATGCATCGCCCCTACAAAAAATGAAATTTTACTCTTTCACTTCCTCGAATTCCGCATCAGTTACGGTTTCACCTTGTGTTGGCTCACCAGCTGTGCTTGATGCGTTTCCTTCGAATGGATTTCCGGCATCACCGCCTTGTGCTTCTTGCGCGGCTTTGTAAAGTTCTTCGGAAGCGGCTGTCCATGCGGTGTTCAGCTTTTCGAGAGCAGGTTCGATTTTGGACAAATCTTTTGTGCTTTCGGCTTCTTTTAACTCTTTTAATGCTTCTTCGATTGGCGTGCGTTTTTCTTCCGAAATTTTTTCGCCGTATTCTTTAAGTTGTTTTTCCGTTTGGAAAATCATTGCATTCGCAGCGTTCAATTTGTCGGCTTCTTCTTTCAATTTTTTATCGGCTTCAGCGTTCGCTTCAGCTTCGGCTTTCATGCGTTTGATTTCTTCTTCAGAAAGTCCGGACGATGCTTCAATACGGATTTGTTGCGATTTCCCGGTGCCTTTATCTAACGCAGACACGTGCAAAATTCCATTGGCATCAATGTCGAACGTTACTTCGATTTGCGGAACACCGCGCGGTGCGGAAGGAATACCGTCCAAGTGGAAGCGTCCGATCGTTTTATTGTTCGCTGCCATTGGGCGTTCGCCTTGCAACACGTGGATTTCTACCGATGGTTGATTGTCTGCTGCAGTCGAAAATGTTTCCGATTTTTTCGTCGGAATCGTTGTGTTTGCCTCAATTAATTTGGTCATCACACCACCCATAGTCTCAATTCCTAGAGAAAGCGGAGTTACGTCCAACAACAGAACATCCTTTACTTCTCCCGTCAGTACTGCACCTTGAATGGCAGCACCAAGTGCTACAACCTCATCCGGATTCACACCTTTTGATGGTGCTTTTCCAAAGATTTTTTCAACTAAGGCTTGGATTGCAGGAATACGTGTCGAACCTCCAACCAAAATCACCTCGTCAATTTCCGATGCTTTCATTCCTGCATCAGACAAGGCTTTTTCGCAAGGTGCAACACAACGTTGAATCAAACTGTCGTTGATTTTTTCGAACTCAGCACGTGTCAACGTTTTTACCAAATGTTGCGGAATGCCTTCAACCGGCATGATGTATGGCAAGTTGATCTCCGTAGATGTCGAACTTGACAATTCAACTTTCGCTTTTTCTGCCGCTTCTTTCAAGCGTTGCAAAGCCATTGGGTCTTTACGCAAATCAATTCCTTTGTCTTTTTTAAAATCGTCTGCCAACCAATTGATAATGTTTTGATCAAAATCATCTCCACCCAAATGTGTGTCACCGTTGGTTGATTTTACTTCAAATACGCCATCTCCAAGTTCGAGAATCGAAATGTCAAACGTTCCGCCACCAAAGTCAAATACTGCGATTTTGCTGTCTTTGTGTTTTTTGTCGATGCCATATGCCAAAGCCGCAGCAGTTGGCTCGTTGATGATACGATATACTTTCAAACCTGCGATTTCACCGGCTTCTTTCGTAGCCTGGCGTTGTGCATCATTAAAATATGCAGGTACGGTGATTACTGCACCTGTCACAGTTTGTCCGAGATAATCCTCAGCAGTTTTCTTCATTTTTTGAAGAATCATTGCCGAAATTTCTTGCGGAGTGTAGGTTTTTCCATCAATACTAATGGTTGCCATATTGTTTTTGCCTGCCTCTATTTTGTAAGGCACGCGTGGGATTTCGTTTTTCACCTGTTCTACGGTTTCACCCATAAAACGTTTGATTGAAAAAACGGTTTTTGTAGGATTAGTGATCGCCTGACGCTTAGCAGGATCACCCACTTTGCGTTCGCCACCATCGACAAACGCCACCACTGAGGGTGTAGTTCTGCGACCTTCGTTGTTCGTAATCACAACGGGTTCGTTACCTTCCATCACTGCTACGCAGGAGTTCGAGGTTCCGAGGTCAATTCCAATAATTTTTGCCATAATATGTTTTCCTTTCTTAATTTCGTTTTTTGTTTTACATTGTTTGTAACAAATGACGTGCCAAAAGGAAAGTTCTGACAAAATGGCATATTGTTCATTTTTTTGTTTTTATCCGTTCTCCCTACTCTCAGTTAACGCCGTCATTCCGAAAGAGCGAAGCGACTGAGGAATCTGTTCACTACTTCTTTTTTGTCGTTTTCTTTTTAGCTTCAGATTTCTTTTGGGCAGCTTTTTTTACAGGCTTTTCATCGCTTTCGGAAGTTATTTTTTTTCCATCGGCTAAATCTAAGCAATCTTGCAAAGTCAAGCTTTCGGGAGCGACGCTTTTCGGAATTTTATAATTCTTTTTAGCTATGGCGACATAAGGGCCAAAACGTCCGTTAAGAACGCGGACATCGGGGTTTTCCTTGAATTCGCGAATCACAGCATTGGCATCTTTTTCGCGTTTTTCTTTGATAATTTCAATCACACGTTCTTCCGAAACCTCCAACGGGTCCTCGGTTTTCGGCAATGGAAAAAATGTTTTTCCCAAACGGATATAAGGGCCGAAACGACCAATTGCAACAACTAAATCCTCTCCTTCAAACTGCCCAACAGTTCTCGGAAGTTTGAATAATTCCAACACTTCATCAAGCGTAATGGTTTCGATAGATTGTCCTTTTTTCAAGCTTGCAAATGCCGGTTTTTCTTCATCGCTAACTTCGCCCAATTGAGCCATTGGACCAAATCTACCGATTTTTACATAGATATTTTTCTTGGTTTTGGGATCTACGCCAACCAAACGTTCGCCACTCACTCGCTCCGAATGTTTGAGTGTTGTATCCACTTGTTTGTGGAATGGTTTGTAGAATTGACGCAGCATTTCCGTCCACTTCACATCTCCGTGAGCTACTTCGTCAAAATCTTTTTCAACTTCAGCAGTGAAATTAAAGTCAATGATTGTATCAAAATTTTCGACCAAAAAATGGGTTACCAAATTACCAATATCCGTTGGAAATAGTTTGGCTTTTTCTGTACCAAACGTTTCTGTCTTATCAGCTTCTTTGATCGTTCCTTTTGCGGTTAACTCAAAAGTTTTGTAGGTTCGTTCATTACCTTCTCGGTCTTCTTTCACCACGTATTCGCGCTTTTGAATAGTCGAAATTGTAGGTGCATATGTTGAAGGACGCCCAATGCCCAACTCTTCCATTTTTTTTACCAAACTCGCTTCCGCATATCGAGGCGGCGCTTGTGTAAACGTTTGACGTGCGGATATTTTTTGCATTAAAAGTTCGTCGTGAACGTTCATCGGCGGCAACAATCCTTTCACGTCTGAATCTTCTTCTTCATCTTTGGATTCCATATAAACTTTCAGAAACCCATCAAACATCAACACCTCGCCTTTGGCTTGAAATTTTTCCGAACGATTAGAAATATCAATGTTTACAGTTGTTTTTTCAAATTCGGCATCGCTCATTTGCGAAGCAATTGTGCGTTTCCAAATTAAATCATACAATTTTTGTTGCGATGTATCGCCTTCTATTTTGTGGTGATCAATATAGGTCGGACGAATAGCCTCGTGCGCTTCCTGTGCACCTTTGGACTTTGTCGCATATTGACGTGTTTTGTGATATTTTGCACCGTAACTTTTTTCAATCTCTGCTTTCGCTGTATTTATCGCCAAACCGGAAAGATGTACCGAGTCGGTACGCATATACGTAATGTGTCCGGATTCATATAGTTGCTGTGCAACCAACATAGTTTTGGCTACTGAAAAACCCAATTTTCGAGAGGCTTCCTGTTGCAGTGTTGATGTTGTGAATGGCGCTGCAGGCGTGCGTTTTGCAGGCTTGGTTTCAATATCGGAAACCGTGAATTTCGCCGTTTTACAATCTTCTAAAAACGTTTTGGTTTCTTTAGTATCCGTAAAACGTTTGTTCAATTCTGCCTCCAGTATCTTTTTTGATGGCAAATCAAACAATGATGTTACACGAAATGCAGATGTAGATTCGAAATATCGGATTTCGTTTTCACGATCTACAATCAAGCGAACGGCAACAGATTGCACACGTCCCGCAGACAAATTCGGACGAATTTTTTTCCACAGCACCGGCGAAATTTCATAACCCACCAAACGATCCAAAACACGTCGCGCTTGTTGTGCATTGATCAAATTTTCGTCCAACTGACGTGGATTTTCAATAGCATGTAAGATTGCTGTCTTAGTGATTTCATTAAACACAATCCGCTTGATTTTGGCTTTATCCAATTTCAAAACTTCCGACAAATGCCACGCGATAGCTTCTCCCTCGCGGTCTTCATCGGATGCCAACCAAACGGTATCAGCGCTTTTCGCTTCTTTTGCCAATTCGGCAACTATTTTTTTCTTATCACTCGGAATTTCATACTCCGGTGCAAAATCATGCTCTACATCTATGCTTAGATTACCTTTTGGGAGATCACGCACATGACCGTAAGACGACAAAACTTTGTAATCTTTACCTAAATATTTTTCAATGGTTTTAGCTTTTGCGGGAGACTCTACGATGACTAAATTTTTCGACATAAATATAATTTTTCGGTTAGGAAATATTTTGCAAAGGTATGAATTAATTTTCAAATTCCTGTAAAATATTTTCATCATCTTGAAAAGAAAACATATTTTCTCTTAATAATGAAGTATTTAGTGGAATAGAAATTTTATAAGTTCGTCTGGATTTATTCGGGAGATGATTGCTTCTTAGCCATGGGTTCAATGCCTTAAGTTGTTGATAAGTTGTTCCTTGTTGACGAGCAAACGCGAATAAATTAGAGATGGTTGTGTCTACAACGACCGTCCTAACTGGGATTGGCGGATACAAATCTTTTTCACGCAAGATAATTCCGTAAGCAATCGGATCTTCGAAAATCGTTTTAAATGCGAGAATACGAAACAAATATCGCGATGTTTCTTCCGGTAAGTGCATGCTATAATAATCCATTGTTTGTTGATTTTCGATATGACGTCGAATGTTATTTTCACCGGTATTGTATGCTGCTGCTGCTAATGTCCAACTGTTGTTGAATCGATTGTAATTGGCTTTGAGGTATTGCGCCGCTGCAACAGTTGCTTTTTCCAAATGATAACGTTCGTCAACCTCATTGTTAATTTCCAAGCCATATTGCTGTCCGGTTCCTTTCAAAAACTGCCAAAAACCTGCTGCTCCGGCAGGCGACACGGCAAGTGTAAATCCACTTTCAGCCAATGCTAAATATTTGAAATCATCAGGCAAACCTTGTTCTTCTAAAATCGGTTCAATGACCGGGAAAAAGCGATTAGCACGCTTTATAAGCAATAGAATATTGGATTGCCAATACACATTCACCAACATTTCGCGATCCATTCGCTCGAAAACATGATAGATTTCCAACGGCACACGTTCGCCACAAAAGTCCATCGAATCAGGGATTGCAGGCGAGAAAATTTTAACATTATTTTGAAAGGCACGTTGATAATATTCGTCGCTATTATCTCCTTTATTTTGGAAATTTAGAGTGATGAAAGCGGTTAAAACGACTGCGATCAGGGTAATTAAGAGGTCTAGGCGTTTGGGCATTATGAGTTATAAATTATGAATTATGAAGATAACGACAGGTAAACTTGTAGGGGCAAATCTTGGATTCGCCCAATATCTAAAATTGGGATTGAAATTCTAAAAATTTAGGCGCAATTTTATCCTTTTCGGATAAAATCGGATGTTCTGTACCCCAGTTGATACAAAGGGTTTCATCGTTCCACAATAACGAACCTTCGGATTCTTTATTGTAAACCTTTGAACATTTATACGAAAAAATCGTATCGTTTTCCAATACTAAAAAACCATGTGCAAACCCTTCGGGAATGTAAAGCATACGTTTGTTTTGTTCGGAAAGTTCAACACAGGCATGTTGTCCGTAAGTGGGCGAATTTTTGCGAATATCAACAGCTACATCCAACACTGCACCACGTACCACACGCACCAGTTTCGCTTGCGCAAACGGTGGATTCTGAAAGTGCAATCCACGCAAAACATCTTTTTGCGATTTGGATTCGTTGTCTTGAACAAAGGTTTTATCAATATCTATTTTTTTCAATTTTTCATAAGAATACGATTCGAAAAAACAGCCTCTATTATCAGTAAAAACAGAAGGTTCAATAATTTTTAGGTCGGGGATTTTAGTGTTGATTATTTTCATTTTTATTAGTAAAAGGTTAAAGGTCAAAAGCAGGTTATTCTTCCAACAATTTTTTAATCATAGCGGTCAAATTATTTAAGTGTTCAGAGTGCTCTACATATCGTTTGGAAGAAGGATCAAAGGCAGTAAGACTTTTAGGAATATACCTTATGATACCATTTTTATCAATCAAGAATTTGTGAGGAACTCCTCCACCTTTGAGGTATAGTTTATAAATAGATTTGTCAGAATCAACCCCAACGTTAAAATCAATACCTTTTTCTTTGAGTTGAGCCATTACGTTTTTTACGATTTCTTCCGTATCGTCAATTGAAATGGGTAATACTACAAACGGTGCCTTCTTGAACGATTCAATTATTTTTGGGAAAACATAAAATTCCCTTATACAAGGACCACACCATGTTGCCCAAAAATCTAATAAAACCACTTGACCTTTTAAGTTGGAGAGTGTGATCGTTTCGCCATTGATCATCTGCACAGTAAAATCTTTTGCCGTGTCGTTTACTCTTAAAACATAAAATTTGTCCAAAAACCAATCAGAAGTGGGGGAGGTTTTGATTGCAGATTCGGGTTCATTTTTTTTCTTTTCCAATTCTTCTTCTGTAAAAAGTTCGATATATTTAATGAGTTCTTTGGGCGGTATTTTGTTACCAAACAGTTCAAACAATCGCTCTCTTTCTTCTTCTGAAACTCCGTTAAATAGAACTTTGACATATCCACGTTCTACAAGCTCATTCAATCGTTCCATGGTAATAAATTCATCATTAGCAATGATTACAGGTCCGGGGGTTTTTGCAATATTTTCTTGTCCACGTTGTCCGCATGAAAAGCATGTCAAAGAAATTAGCAAAAGTAGAATGATTTTTTTCATGATTTTACAAGTTTTTTAGTAAGGAGATTTCTTGCTATATGTTTGTTCACTTTATTCATGGTTTATAGATGCACCGCCTGTCCATAAGCTGCAGCCACAGCCTCCATCAAGGCTTCTGACATAGTTGGATGCGGATGAACTGCGGAAAGAATTTCATGAGCGGTTATATTTTTTTCGCGAATGATGACGGCTTCGGCAATCATTTCCGTAACATTGTCGCCAATCATGTGACAACCCAATAACTCATCGGTTTTTGCATCGAAAACAACTTTCACAAAGCCGTCTCTATTGCCTGCTGCTGTGGCTTTTCCAGAGGCCGTGAATGGAAATTTTCCGACTTTGATTTCATACCCGGCTTCTTGTGCGTTTTTCTCGGAAAGCCCGACAGATGCTATTTCCGGGGTTGTGTATGTACATCCCGGAATGTTATTATAATTCACCGGATGTGGATTCAATCCCGCAATTTTTTCAACACACACAAGGGCTTCGTGCGATGCTACATGCGCCAATGCATACCCTGGAACAACATCACCAATCGCATAATAACCTTCTTGACTGGTACGGTAATACTCATCAACCTTGATTTTTGTTCCAACAATTTCGATACCCGTTTCCTCTAATCCGATGTTTTCAATATGGGTTGTAACACCAACTGCCGACAACACAATTTCCGCTTCCACAATCTCCTCCCCTTTTTTGGTTTTGATTGTACATTTGCATAAATCGCCTGCGGTATCAACGTGTTCAACGCTTGAATCCACCATGACTTTCATGCCGTTTTTTCTAAACGAACGGCTGAGCTGCGCAGAAACATCAGCATCTTCTACCGGTACAATTTGTGGTAGAAATTCCACCAAAGTCACTTTCGTTCCGATGGATTGATAAAAATGTGCAAATTCCGAGCCAATTGCTCCGGAGCCAACAATTACCATAGATTCCGGTTGTTTGCGCAACGTCATGGCTTCACGATAACCAATGATTTTTTTTCCATCTTGCGGTAAATTCGGTAATTCCCGACTGCGAGCACCGGTAGCAATGACGATATGACTTGCCGAATATTCTGTGATTTCACCGTTTTCTGACGATTTCACTTCAACAATTTTATTCGGTTTCACCTTTCCAAAGCCACGAATGACATCCACTTTATTTTTTTGCAATAAAAACGCAACACCTTTATTCATCGTTTCGGCAACGCCTCGACTGCGCGTAACCATCGCATCTAAATCTGCTTTTGCTGTGCCTTCAAGTTTCACGCCATAAGTTTCCGCGTGAAGCAAATATTGAAACACCTGCGCACTTTTCAATAGCGCTTTTGTCGGAATACAACCCCAATTCAAACAGACACCACCCAAATCGGCACATTCCACAACGGCTGTTTTCATGCCCAATTGCGCTCCTCGAATGGCTGCCACATAGCCTCCGGGACCACTTCCAATAACTATTAAATCGTAATTCATAATCGTAAATTTTCTGCAAAGATACAAAAAATTATTTTAACCGTTATGTCGAGCGTAGCAAAGCGAAGCCGAGACATCCCATAGCAAGGGGGTTCCTCGACTACGCTCGGAATGACGACGTAGTTTCAATTATTTTTCGTATCTTTGCAAAAGAATTCATGTCCGAACAACCTGCTTCATATCGTTATTTCGTAGAATTAGCCTACAACGGCACATCGTTTTGCGGTTGGCAAATTCAAGATAATGCTGTTACGGTGCAAAGCACGTTGGAGGAGGCGTTTTCTCGAATTATGCGTGAACCTATTGCGCTAACAGGCGCAGGACGTACGGATACAGGCGTGCATGCAAAAAAATATGTCGCGCATTTCGATACTTCGCAACTTTTGATCGAACAAGATTGTCAAGACTTATGTCGAAAATTAAATTCATACTTGAGAGAATCTATTGTGATCTACAAAATTTATCAAGTGTCAAATGACTTGCACGCAAGATTTTCGGCAACTTCACGAACCTATCAATATGTTATTTCTCTCGAAAAAAATCCGTTTATAGTTGATTTTTCTTACGAATTACACGGCGATTTGGACGTTAATCGAATGAATGAAGCCTGCAAGATTTTACACAAATACACTGATTTTTCTTGCTTTTCCAAAGCACATACACAGACCAAAACCAATTTGTGCACCATTCAAAAAGCCATTTGGAAACGCGAAAAAAATAAGTTGGTTTTCACCATTCAAGCCAATCGTTTTTTGCGCAATATGGTGCGTGCCATCGTCGGCACGATGATTGAAGTGGGACAGCATAAAATTTCGTTAGACGATTTTCGACAAATTATCGAAAATAAAGATCGCAGTGAGGCAGGGTTGTCGGTGCCTGCAAAGGGGTTGTTTTTGGTGGATGTGAATTATGGTCGTTGAGCGGAGTCGAAACGACCAGTAGCTTCGACTTCGCTCAGCCACCAACTAATTCAAAAATCATAACACATTCCCCAATTGTTCCTTGATTTTTTCCAATTCATCTTTCATTTCGACCACAATTTTCTGAATATCCACATCATTGGCCTTTGAACCGATGGTGTTGATTTCTCTGCCGATTTCTTGGGTTACGAAACCTAATTTTTTACCTGCGGATTCTTCGCTGAGTGTGTCTAAAAAATAGGTGCAATGCTTTTCCAAACGTAGTTTTTCCTCTGTGATATCAAGCTTTTCAAGATAATAGAATAATTCCTGTTCGAAACGATTTGCATCAACAGTGCTCGAGTCAACCCATTTTTCAAGGTTGGTCTTCATGCGTTCTTTTATTGTTGAAATGCGTGGTTTTTCAAATGTTTCAACCTTTTTCAACAACGCTTGAATTGTTGCAATGCGATTTTTAAAATCATCTTCCAAAATTTGCCCTTCGTGTAAACGAAATTCATCGAATTTAGCAATTGCTTTCATCACCACATTCACCGCAGAAGTCCATATTTTTTCATCAACTCCCGGTGTTTCACAATTCAACACATCGGGCATTTTCATTGCAATTCTCAACAAATCGGACTGTAAATTTTGTCCTTCGGAAATATTTTTCAACTCCGACAAATATTGCTCAACAATCACCTTATTAATGGTCGAAGACGCTATTTTTGCGTCTGCTTCAAACGTCAGGATACCCTCTACTTTTCCGCGTTGTAACAGAGGTGATAATACGGCTCGCAATTCCAATTCTTTTTCTCGAAACAGGGCCGGAATTTTTAACGTTAAATCCAATTGTTTTGAGTTTAACGATTTGATTTCAAAAGATATTTTTTGATTAGGGAACTCCTCGGTGTGCTTGCCGAAGCCGGTCATGGATTTAATCATAAAAGCGATTTTTGTTGCAAAGATACAAAAATAATTACGAATTACGAGTTAAAATTTAGAAATGATTCGTTTAATTATTAATTCCTAATTGTCAATTCCTAATTATTTCGTATCTTTGTGCTATGAAAAAAATATCTCTTGTCATTTTTTTATTGTTTTCTGCACAGATCATGCAAAGCCAAGCACTCCGTTTGGGTGCGGAACGGACAGAAATTTATTTGCCACAATTAGAGGACAAATCCGTTGGATTGGTCGGAAATCAAACCAGCCTCATCGGCGAAACACATTTGGTTGATTTCTTGTTGAGTTTGGGCGTAAATTTAAAAACCATTTTTTCGCCCGAACACGGATTTCGAGGTAATGTTGAAGCAGGTGCGCATATTCAGCACGGAAAGGATGTCAGAACAGGACTTCCGATCGTTTCGCTTTATGGCAGAAATAAAAAGCCAAGCAAAGAGCAAGTCGCCGGTTTAGATGTGATTATTTTCGATTTGCAAGATGTTGGAACACGTTTTTATACCTATATTTCCACACTTCACTATGTGATGGAAACCTGTGCAGAACAAGACATTCTGTTGATTGTATTAGACCGACCAAATCCGAACGGGCATTATATGGATGGTCCGATTTTAGAAGAAAAACACAAATCTTTCGTTGGAATGCACCCAATTCCTGTAGTGCACGGAATGACAATCGGCGAATATGCACGAATGATTAATGGCGAAAAATGGTTGCCAAACGGCATTCAATGTCCTTTGTTTGTTGTAGAAATGGAGAATTACAGTCGCTACGAGCCTTATCATTTGCCTGTTCCCCCATCGCCGAATTTGCCTACAAGTCAAGCCATTGCACTGTATCCGAGTTTGTGTTTTTTCGAAGGTGCAACTGTTAGTTTGGGACGCGGCACGGAAACACCATTTGAAATCTTTGGAAGTCCGGAGTTTAAAGGAAAAGGACTTACATTCACATTCACACCTCGTGTTATCAAAGGAAAAAGCGAAAATCCGCCATTCAAAAATCAATTATGTTATGGTGTGGATTTGAGCCAAATTCCTTACGATAGCATCAGAAACGAGGGGCGTATAAATCTTTCGTATTTGATACAAGCATATCAACTTTCTACCGATAAATCTAAATTTTTCAACACCTTTTTTGAAAAATTAGCAGGCACAGATTCCCTACGCAGACAAATTATTTCGGGCATTTCAGAAGACGAAATTCGCAAAATATGGCAGCCGGATTTAGAACAGTTTGCCGAAATAAGAAAACCTTACCTTTTGTATGAATAAAATCGTTCAAAAATCACAAATTTTATGAAAGCCTTCATTTTAGCAGCAGGACTTGGCACTCGTCTAAAACCGTTTACCGAACATGGGCCAAAAGCATTGGTTGAAGTGAACGGGAAGCCGTTGTTGCAAGAGCTAATCGAAAAATTGAAACAAAGCGGATATACGGATATTGTTGTCAATATTCATCATTTCGGAGAGCAAATTCTTGATTTTTTGAACGCCAATCAAAATTTTGGCATCAACATTCAAATCAGCGATGAGCGTGAACAACTTTTAGATACAGGCGGTGCCATTCTCAAAGCACAACCTTTTTTGGAAAACGAACCTTATTTTTTAGTTCACAATGTAGATATTTTATCGAATATGGATTTTTCGAAAATCGCCGAATATCACCAAAAAACAGGTGCTTTGGCAACTATGGCTGTTCGTGATAGAGATGCAGATCGAAAATTTTTATTCGATGAGAATCTTAAGTTAAAAGGTTGGCAAAATTCCAAAACCAACGAAAAAATTCTTCTAACAACATCTTCTGAACACTTGATTCCACTTGCTTTTAGTGGTATTCATATCATCAATGCCGAAATTTTCAAACACATTAAGCAATCCGGCAAATTTTCGATTATAGAAACTTATCTGGATTTAGCAAAGACTTTCGATATTTGCGGATTTCAACACGATGAAGATTTATGGTTAGACGTTGGCAAGCCCGAACAATTAGTACAAGCGCAAGAATTATTTCTTTAGCAAGGGGATGTCTCGACGGAGTTTATCCCGAGCGAAGTCGAGTCGAGGGGCTCGACATGGCGCTAAGTAGTTGGAATCGCCAAACTTACCACACTCACACGAACGCCGTCAATAGCCGTCAATTTGCGAATACAGCCTTCTATCGTTGCGCCTGTGGTAATCACATCATCGACTAACAAAATATGTTTGTTTTTTAGAGCGTTTTCGTTTGCAATGGCGAATACATCTTTCACGTTTTCCCAACGACTGAAGCGGCTTTTGCGTGTTTGTGTTTCAGTAGCAACTCCTCGAACAAACGACGTTGTATCGACTGGAACACTCATTGTTTGCGACAATCCAAACGCAATTTTATCGCTTTGATTATAGCCTCTGACTTTGATTTTTTTGGGGTGTAAAGGTACCGGAATAATCACGTCTATCCCTTGAAAATTAGGAGATTTCAATAAATCTTTACCAAATAATTTTCCTAAATAAATTCCAACTTCCGGTTTTTTGCTATACTTCAACTGATGGATGAGCTGTTGCACTTTTCCGGACTTGCTGAAAAATAAAAAAGCCGTTGCCGTTTCTACTTTGGCACGTCCCCAAAACAGTCGGCATACAGCATTCGATGGGTCATTGTGAAAATTTGTTTTAGGTAAATGAAACAGACATTCCACGCAAATCAAGGGTTCATTTTGATGTAATGTTTTTCCGCAAGCCAAGCATTGCAAAGGGTACAGGAGATTGATTAGGTCTTTTAGCATAGTGGTTAAAGATTAATGGTTAAGGACAAAAGGTTAAAGGTTTTTACCTTTCGCCTATATAACGCTCGAATTTCTATTTTCGTATATTTTTTCTCAAAAAAACGTCATTTTGTTAATAAGTTGTCAAGTTATTAACATTTTTTTCGTATCTTTGCAAACTGAACACTTATAATTTTATGGAAACAAACAGTAACGAACAAAAAGTTAAAAAATTAAAGCGCATTATCTACATTTTGTTGATTCTTTTCCTTATTGCGGGAATGCTTGTGATTTGGTCGATGCGTCAGAAATCGGAGACCTACTCACAAAATATCAGCATGAAAGATGAATTGGCACAATTGATGAACGAGTACGAAACTATCAAGCAAGAAAATACTCAATTTCAATCTGAACTCACCGAAAAGGACAGCATTATTTCAGCCAATTCCATTGAAATTCAAAAATTGATAAACAGCCAAGCCGACTATCGAAAAATCAGAAGACAATTAGATTTGTTGCGCAATATCACACAAGACTACGTTCGTCGAATTGATTCACTGATTGTGGTGAACGAAGAGCTTGCTTTAGAAAACGAGGAAATTCGGAGAGAAATTTCCATAGAACGCGACAGGTATAGGGAACTCACCAAAGTCAAAACGGAATTGGATGAAAAAGTAACTCAGGCTTCCACGCTGAAAGCCTATAACCTTAGAGCATACACGTTGCGGGTAAGAGGTTCGAACGAAACCGAAACCGACAAAGCCGTTCGAGCCGATAAAATTATGGTTGAATTTACGTTGAGTGAAAATAAGATTGTGCCTGCAGGCCCTCGCACAATTTACATACGCATTGCGCGTCCTGACGGCGTGATCATTTCGGGCGGCGGCGATGAATACTCTTTTGAGCTTAATGATATACGCTTACAATACACCATAAAACAAGACATTGTTTACGATAATAAGGCGCAAAACATCCGCATGTCGTGGACCAAGCGAGACTCCAAAGTGCCTGCTATGGTCGGAATTTACACGGTTACGGTTTATACAGATAATCAAGAAATCGGACAAACGTTTTTTGAACTCAAATAATTTAAACTACCGTGTTTAACTCAAATCCGAAAACCATAAACTGTCAAGGTCGCTTACTTTCTCTTGAAAAACCTTTGGTGATGGGCATTTTGAATATCACTCCGGATTCGTTTTCGGATGGCGGACAGTTTTGGCAGAAAAAGGATGCGTTAAATCATTGTGAAAAAATGTTGTGTGAAGGCGCTGAAATCATTGATATTGGTGCTGTTTCGACAAAGCCGTTTGCCGATGATGTTTCTCTTGAAGAAGAAAAAAAACGTTTGCAAAATATTCTTCCGACTCTTGTAAAGACATTTTCCAAAGTGATATTTTCTGTTGATACGTTTCGTTCGCAAATTGCGCGAATAGCAGTAAATGAAGGCGCTTCAATCATTAACGATATTTCGGGCGGACAAGCCGACGAACACATGTTCGAAACCATCGGCAAACTACAAGTGCCTTACGTGATGATGCACACGCAAGGTATGCCTAAAACTATGCAAGTGGAACCGAAATACAATAATGTGATGAACGAAATCATTGTATTTTTTGCTAAACAAATGGCTTCCGCACATCAAGCAGGAGTGCTTGATATTATTGTAGATCCGGGATTTGGATTTGGAAAGAATCTTGAACATAATTACGAAATATTGGGCCATTTAGAACGATTTAAAATTCTTGAAAAACCTATTATGGTTGGTGTTTCAAGGAAATCCATGATACGCAATCTCTTGGAAGTTGATATCGAAAACAGTTTAAACGGAACAACTGTCGCCAATACTGTTGCCCTTCTGAAAGGTGCAAATATACTGAGGGTTCACAATGTTAAGGAAGCCGTTGAAGCAGTAAAAATAATCGAAAAAATTACAAAAAAATGAAACAACAAATCGCAGATTGGTTCACAACTTTAAGTTGGCTAAATGTTTTAGATGTTCTTTTAGTGGCCGTTCTTGTATATGAAGGCTACAAGCTCGTTAAAGGAACCGGTGCCAATAAAGTTTTGACAGGATTATTGGCCATCATAATTTTATGGCGATTGACGGATTATCTCAATATGCCTCTAACGGCAGGCATTTTGGGCAGTATTGTAAACATCGGAGTTATTGCAATTTTCATTATTTTTCAACCGGAGATACGGCGTTTTTTGCAACTTTTCGACACACGAACTTTTCTCGAAAGAGGCAAAAAAGACTTTTCGTTTTTACGTTTTTTTCTGAAAGATTCCTCAAAATCTACACTCAATATTTCCGCCATTACAGAAGCTTGTTTACGAATGTCCAAAGGCTTTACGGGTGCTCTGATTGTCATATCCAAAGACAATAAGTTGGAGTATCCAATCAGTACGGGCGAACGAATTGACGCGATAATTTCGTCCTCTTTGTTGGAAAATATTTTTTACAAAAACAGTCCGCTGCACGATGGCGCAGTCATTATTTCTCACAACAAAATCATTGCAGCACGTTGTATATTGCCCGTTTCAGCCAATCCAAGAATTCCGGCGAGTTTAGGTTTGCGACATCGTTCGGCAATCGGAATCACTGAACAAACCGATGCTATAGCGATTGTCGTTTCCGAACAAACCGGTGCAATATCTTATATCAAAGCCGGACGAATTCAACGCAATATCACAAGTGAAAGATTGACTGAAATATTGTCATCAGAATTCAGCAGCCCAACGGGCAAACAAACGTCTCGCTAAGATGTTCAGACATTGAATCGGACGTGCAAAATATCACCGTCTTGCACAATATAATTTTTCCCTTCTACCGCTAACTTTCCGGCTTCCTTGCATTTTAATTCTGAGCCTAATGCCAGTAAATCATCGCATTTTATCACTTCGGCACGAATAAATCCGCGTTCCAAATCGCTATGAATAACGCCTGCGGCTTGCGGTGCGGTCATGCCATGCGTGATAGTCCAGGCTCTGTTTTCTTTTCCGCCAACGGTAAAAAATGAGATAAGATTTAAGGTTTTATACGCAGAACGAAGCAATTTATCAACACTCGGCTCGCTCAATCCGACATCTTGCAAAAACACAACTCTATCTTCAGCATCCAACTCTGCAATTTCCGACTCCAACTTGCCTGCAATGATCAAAACTTCGGCGTCGGTATGTTTTAGAAAATCAACAACGGCTTGCGAATATTTGTTTCCCGAAATTGCTGATTTTTCATCCACGTTGCAAACGTAGATTGTAGGTTTTGCGGTAAGAAATAACATATCTGCCACCACTTTTTGTTCGGCTTCAGTGGTGACTAAAGTCCGTACATTTTCAAAATTTTCCAAGTGGGCTTTGTATTTGTTTAGTGCTTCCAATTGAACTTTTGCATCCTTATCTCCCGTACGTGCCGCTTTTTCGACTTTTTGCAGCTTTCTTTCGATTTGTTCAAGATCTTTGATTTGCAATTCCAAATCCACCGTTTCAATATCTCGGACAGGATCAATACTGTTATTGATATGCGGGAGATTGGCATCATCAAAGCAACGTAATACATGGATAATTGCATCGCACAAACGAATATCTGCCAAAAAAGAATTTCCAATTCCTTCGCCCGTATTCGCACCTTTAGTTAAACCAGGAATGTCCACAATTTCAACATTGGCATAAACCAAACGATCGGCTTTTACGATTTGATCAATTTGAGCCAAACGTGGGTCGGGAATATCACAAATGCCAATATTGGATTTGCCGGTGCTGAAAGCAAAATTGGTTACTTGTGCTTTTGTATTCGATATACAGTTAAATAAAGTTGTTTTTCCGGAATTTGTGATTCCGACAATGCCGCATTTTAGTGCCATATTTCGATTATTATCTTGTTAAAGTTTGCAAAGATACAAAAAAAAATCATAGTTCCGACACTTATTTCAATTTTATTTCGTATCTTTGCAGGACAAATTTGTTTTTATGAAAAAACATATACTCACATATTTTCTTCTCATTGGTTTGTGTTTACTGACAAAATCATGCATAAAAGAAGATGATTTCATGTTTGATAACCTTACATTTGATGGCAGTTATGTTTACGATTTACCGATTCCCTTAGTGGATGCGCGTTTAACCATGTCGGATTTACTAAAAAACATTGATGGGCAAGATCTCTTTGCCGATTCGAATGGTTTGTTGAGAATTTTTTATCAAGATGAGGTTTTGTATGATTTTTCTGACCTAAAAATTGACGTTCCGAATCAGGCGGCCACAATAAGCCCCTCTTTTACTGTTCCTTCGCCTTTTTCAGACGATTCTATCAACTTTCTAAATACATTCGTAATCCCATTTTTCAGCAGTTCGAGTGATCCTAATGTTCGTCTCGACACCATTCAAGTTAAGGCAATGGATTTTGTATTACTTTCGCCTACCATCGGCACTGTTCAAAACAGAGTACGCTTTGAAATTAGGAGTTCAGACATCGTAGATTCTTTAGGACGTCCGTTTTCCATGTCTGCACCTCTTCAGCCAACAGCCTATACATTAAACCTTACTAATTATCGCATCGTTCCGAGTAGTGGCATAATTTGGGGTAGTAAGCAAATCAGATTTGATCTCGTAACAACCATTTTTAAAGACACGACCGTAACTGAAGAATATACATTTCGGCCTTATATAACTGCACGTTTAGAAGATATTGAAGCTGATTTAATGTACGGTTTTTTTGGTCGTAAAATCTTGGGGCCAAAAGATGGTGCTATGGATTTACCCATTTTTAGTAGGTTTCCAATGGATTTTATTGAAGTTGAGAAAGCCTACATGAATTTGTCTGTTACCAACAATTCGGGGCTTCCAATTGAACTTGATGCAGAGCTTTCTACACTCACACACGCTCCTGACATTAGAACGTTTGACACCATCGTTTCCTTGAATCATCCCCAAAATCTGCTTGCGTCGCCGATTACAGCCACGTTTCAACAAGAAATTCAAGAGTTGATCAATGATAATTCAGGCTACTTGCCTTACGAAATGCAGTATTCGGTAAAAGTTACAACTAATCCTTCTTCAACTAATCCATTGTCTGTAATGAACTTTCTATCTGAGAATTCGTTTATCAAGATGAATGTAGGCGTGGAAATTCCCATGAAACTAAACGTAAAAGGATTTACAGTTGCGGATACCGTCGCTTTTGCGGGCATTCCTTTTTCCGGTGACATTGAAGCGTTTACGATTAGAGCAAATATACACAATGCATTTCCGATAGGTGCAGCTGTGTTTTTGTATTTTTTGAATGAAGACTATCAAGTTATGGATTCGGTAAAATTGACTGATATAGCAGCTGCTCTCGTAAATTCAGCCACCGGGCAGGTTATTGATCGGAAGATTTCACAAATCGACACCGATCTAAGTAGAACTCAGATTACGCATTTGGAGACCACTCGTTATTTCAGAATAGCCGGTGTTTTGGATACAGATGGGGAGGATACTATGGTCGGTATTTATGAAGACAGCGAAAAAGAAGGCTTTTTGAAAGTGATGATTGGCTGTCGAATCAAGGCTTCGAGACAAACTCTTGATGATATTCAAAACCTCTTTAAAGACTAAACAACGATGAGACTACGATTCAGATATAGCTTCCTTTGCCTTTTCCTATTAGGGATTTTGCCAATAACAGGATATGCGCAACAAAGTTATACGATGAATTTTTTGAGTCAAGTTCCCCAACAGTCTAAACTTAATCCAGCTTATTACACGTGTTATAAGTTCTACGCGGGATTTCCGGGATTGTCCGGAGTTCAAATTCAACTTAACAATGATGCACTCTCGTACCGTCGTTCCTTCCTTCCCAACGACACTGGCGTTGATATCAGGACAAGCAGTATCATCAGCAATTTAGCAGCCAACAATAATTTTGGATTTGATATTAGTGCCGACATTCTCAGTTTTGGGATTAAAATTAAAGAAAAAAATCAACTTCATTTCGGGCTAAGTGTTGAAGGGTACGGTAATTTGCTCCTCACCAAAAATACGTTTAACCTTTTGTTGCGAGGCCCTGGTTTTTTCATCGGTAAAGATGAACGGGGAGCGCTTTCCGGCAATTCACTCGATATGAGTGTGTATAGTGCATTTTCAGCGGGCTATGCGCGCATAATCAACGATAAACTTAGTGTTGGAGGGCGCGTTAAATTTTTATCGGGTATGGCTAATCTTTACACTGAACGAGCAGACATCAGTTTGCATATTGATGATGGCTACGATCCGAATATTGTACCTTACACCTATACGCTGAAACCGGATGTAACCTTGATGGGCTCTTTCGCAAATTCTCCACAAGATAGCAGCCTGTCTGCTGCACTGCGAGGTATAGAGCAAGATATAGGCAGATTCATTGGCCTTCCAAGGTCTCTGAACCATAATCCCGGAATAGCATTTGATTTGGGGTTAACTTATCAAGTTAACGATGCGCTCACTCTTGCAGCCGCTGTTCGCGATATCGGATTTATTAGGTGGAACAGAGGAGTAAAGCGAGTTTCGTCGCGAGGAGAAGAAAAGCCTTTTGAATATTCCGGAGTGAGTGATTTCGTAGACATGATGAATGATAACGGTTTTAGTATTCGACAAGCGCTCGTAGCCATGAAAGACTCGGTTATTGAGTATCTCCAGTTAGACCAAGTAGACAGTACTTTCTCCTCCTATCGCAGTAAACTTCGCACGTCTTTCAACATAAGCGCGTTTTACGATTTAACCGATAACGACCACCTTGGTCTGATGTGGAACATGCAAATCAATCAGCAAAAAGGCATGGCTGTGACTCTCGCCTATACGCGCACATTTGGTCCCAATTTTTCAGTTTGCATAACCAATGCCATCGTCAACCAAAATGTAATTAATTTCGGAGGTGGGTTTGTTGTCAAAGGCGGCCCCATTCAATTTTATCTCATTGCAGATAAAATTAACGCGTTTCAACCTGCTAACATGCGTGCGTTTAATTTGCAATTCGGACTCAATGTAGTTCTTAATCGCATAGATAAAGACCCGACCAAACGTAAATTTGTAAGAGATTATACCCCAAGGGATAAAACAGGTTATGTGAGAGATCGATGGGCTTACTAATTTCAAAATATTTTCCTGACCTCACCGAAAAACAGTATCAACAACTCGCTGTACTCCCCGAATTATATGCCGATTGGAACGAAAAAATCAATGTTATTTCGCGAAAAGACATTGAAAATATCACCGAAAAACACATTTTACATTCGTTGGCGATTGCAAAAATAATCCAATTCAAACCCGGAACAAAAATTTTGGATGTTGGTACAGGTGGTGGGTTTCCGGGAATTCCACTAGCAATTGTATTTCCCGATTGCGAATTTCATTTGGTAGATTCTATCGCAAAAAAAATCAACGTAGTTTCCGAAATTTCCAATGCTATCGGGTTAACCAATGTGAAAGCCGAACAAGCGCGAGCCGAAACTTTAAACGAACAGTACGATTTTGTGATTAGTCGTGCCGTTACTTCGTTTCCGGAGTTTTTGAATTGGATCAAAAAAAATATTTCTCTACAAAATCACAACGAACTTCCAAACGGAATTTTGTATTTGAAAGGTGGAGATTTAACCGACGAACTTTTTGGTTTTGAGCGCCAAATCCAACTTTTCGAGATTTCAAAGTATTTTGAAGAACCGTTTTTTGAAACCAAAAAAATCGTTTACTTTTCTAATCAAAAAAATTAGTCTAAATGAATCCAACGTTAATTCTTTCTATAATCGCTGTCTACTTCGCACTTTTGTTTGGCGTGGCTTATCTTACCACGCGAAAAGTCGATAATCAATCGTTTTACAACGGAAATCGCCGTTCACCTTGGTACATCATAGCTTTCGCCATGTTGAGCACTTCTATTTCGGGCGTAACATTTGTATCCGTTCCCGGAATGGTCATGAATAGCGGGTTTGCATACATGCAGATGGTGTTCGGATTTGTGTTGGGTTATATTGCTGTTGCTACAATTTTGTTGCCGATTTATTACAAAATGAATTTGACCACGATTTACACGTATCTCAAAAGTCGTTTCGGTATGTCTTCCTACAAAACAGGTGCATCGTTTTTCTTGCTTTCGCGAACGTTGGGCTCTGCTTTTCGCCTGTATATTGTGGCCATTGTTCTGCAAAAAGCCGTTTTCGATGCATGGAATATTCCGTTTATTGTAACCGTTTCCATCACGATTTTACTGATTTTTCTTTACACGCAAAAAGGCGGTATAAAAACCGTGATTTGGACAGACACTATTCAAGGTGTCATCTTTTTAGGGGCGATTGTTTTGTGCCTTTTTCAAGTCATGAATGCGTTGGATTTGGATTTTTCAGGATTGTTCAGAACCGTTGTGGATAGTGACATGTCGTATGTTTATGTTGGCGATGTTTCGCATAATCGATTTTTTTGGAAACAATTTTTAGCGGGTATTTTCACAGTCATTGTGATGACCGGTTTAGATCAAGACCAAATGCAAAAAAACTTGGCTTGCAAATCGTTGAAAGACGCACAAAAAAACATGTTCACTTACGGCTTTTTATTTGTTCCCGTCAATCTCCTTTTTCTCTCGTTTGGCGTACTTTTGGTCATCTTCGCACAACAAGCGGGTTTGAATCCGTTTGAACTCAAAGGCGACGAATTATTCCCCACATTAGCCACACAAATCAATCCCATTTCGGGCGAACTTTATCTCGGCTCGTTTGTGGCTATTTTATTTATCCTTGGTATTATCTCTGCTGCGTATTCCAGTGCAGATTCGGCACTTACAGCGTTAACCACGTCGTTCACAGTGGATATTTTAGGCGTAAAAAACGACGATCCGAAATTGATAAAAAAGCGCACATGGGTTCACGTTGGCGTTTCTCTCGTTTTGATTTTCGTCATTGTTTTGTTTCATTTGATCAACAACGATAGCGTGATCAATTCTATTTACACCATTGCGGGATATACGTATGGTCCATTATTAGGGCTTTTCGCTTTCGGATTATTCACAAAATATGCCATCAAAGACCGTTTTATTCCAATCATTGCAATCCTTTCACCGATTTTGAGTTATGTTCTGAATACTTACGTTTTCGATTTTGGATTTTCAATTTTGATTGTCAACGGAGCGTTGTGTTTCTTGGGGTTGTGGTTGATTAGGAAATCTTAAGGTGCCGATTACAAATCGGCGACAGCAGGAGATGATGTGATTCATAGAAACGAGACATGCCTTGTCCATACATTTCGTCCTAAAAAAGTTTTTAGGACTCTGTTCTGTGTGTCCGGAATTGGTTAAGAAGTCCACTGCAAAGGTAACATTTTTTTTGTACTCTGTTCTGTGTGTACGGAATTAGTTAGGAAGTCCAGGTGTTATATATTTCTGATTTTAACATTTTCTACAAAGTTACGAAAAAAAATGATAACAAAAAAATCTATTTTTGAATAAAGAAAATTTAGCGATAGCGATGTTTTCCTTTGTTCGTCTGCCGACAGCGAAATTAATAATGCGTTTTGAATAGCGATTTATGGCATAAATCAACCACAATTCGTTTCGCTTGTTTCCGCAGTAGGTGCGGAGTTCGTCGATTTCGTAGCTTTGTCCGCGTTCGGTTATTTCGGGTATTTGTAAATTTGCGACAATGCGTTCGATTAAGCGCTGAACACTGGATTTGCTGATTTCAAGCAATCTGGCGATGTTGCTGATGCCGCAGCCTTCGTTGTTTAATCTTA
>WRCN01000018.1 GCA_009783885.1 Bacteroidales bacterium
TCTTAGTTCGTAAAAATAATCCTGTTAATAAATGATTTCACCGAAGTTTTATTCTGCAAAAGTCGTTGCAATTGATGAATTATCGGGTATTCTGCATGATTAGTTTCAGGAATATTCGATAAGATCTTATCTAATGCACGAATACCTTCAAGTGTAACATTATTTGAAATTGAAGTATCGAAAAATCCTTTGCCGATGAGCAATCCAAGCGTTCGGTTTCGACTCAAATCATTCAATGCCGTTAAACTTAAATCGCCGATTCCGCAGTATTTGAACAAGGTTTCGGGATTAACATCAAAGTATTTCATCAACAATTTAATTTCATTCAGAATCTTTGTAAACACTAAGAAACGGACGTTTGGCGAATTGTAATATGCGTCTGTAATTCCCATGACAATGGCGTATACATTTTTGAATAAACTCAAATATTCCACACTGTTGATGTCGGAAAAATATTCCGTTACAATCAAATCATCGCACAACACAGAACGAATGGTATCATAAATTTCCGACGATTCACAAGCCAATGTGAATGCCGTTGGAATTTCAAAAATCATTTCGCCTGCAAACGATGGCCCCTTCATCGAACACACACGACAATTAGGAAGTTTTGTCGAAATATAAGTGCTAATCAAAACATCATCATACGCAAACCCTTTGGCTCCATTCACCAAAATTGTGCCGTCTTTAAATTTATATTTTTCGAAAGAATCTTTAATCGCCGACGAAGGAATAGCAATAAAAACCAATTCCGCATCTGCAATATCTGCGAAATTCGTTGTGGCTTTAATGTGTTTCGGCAGTTTTTTATTCGGAAAATATTTGGAATTTTTTCGATTGGTATTGATATCCTCAACTACATCTGCTTCAATCGTATAAACTATCACCTCCGATTCGGAGTTGATTGCGTTGGCGAGGGCTGTTCCAAAAGTTCCTGCGCCTAATATTGCGGTTTTCATGGTGTTGGTTTATTGCTTATTTGTTGATTTGGTTATTTGTTGCTATTTGGTTAAAGGTAAAAGGTCAAGGGTAAACGGAAAGCCTTTTACCCTTGACCTTTTACCTTTCTTTCAAATCTTCCTTAAACGTGATTTTCCGATTGATAATATCGCCCAAAACAATGTGGATTTTCACCTCCGGAAAATAATTCAAGATTACATTAGCATCATCGGTTGCGATATGTTGTGGATTTTTCCGTGTCAATTCAAACGCTTGTTTGAAAATCGACAATCTTGCGGCTTGCGGGGTTTGCGCGAGATACACGCGATCGCGTTTGGGTGATGACTCGATTTTGTTTTCGTTATCGCAAATGTAAATCGTGTCTGTTGCGGGAATGGCAACGCTTACAGCGGAATGATTTTTTAATGCGTCTATGGTTCGGGTGATGATTTTATGGGTTATGAATGGGCGGGCGGCGTCGTGGATTAACAGGTTGCAATCCGTCATTGGGCGACCGCGAGGGGTTTCCCCTACGTGGCTTTCAATGGCAGAAATTGCGGCGTAACTGGAATCGGTGCGTTCTTCGCCTCCTGCAATGATTTCTATTATTTTGGGGCGATTTCTGATGTTTAGCAATCGTCTTGTGTTGTCGATAAAATCTCTGTGAACGACAACGTAGATACCATGAATGTTTGGATGTTTTTCAAAGGTATCTACGCTGTGCTCGAGAATAGTTTTACCATTCAGCATTTCAAATTGTTTCGGCTGAGAAAGTCCCATTCGAGAGCCTTTTCCGGCAGCTAATATGGCAACAAAATTTTGCATCGGTGATGCCTAATTATCTCTTTTTGTTTGGAAGTTCGAGACCATAACCTTTTTTCTTGTCTTCGGCTTTGAGCCAAATACCAAGCAGTAACGCCAACAGACCAAAACTTGCGAAAATCAACATCACGTAAGTGTAGTTGTAAGTATCACCGGCAGCAATATCAACACCTTTGTTGGTTGCTCTTAACACATTTCCAATCAATATCGGAACGAACAATAACCCGATGTTTTGAATCCAAAAAATAGTGGCATAAGCAGAGCCCAACACTTTTTCATCAATCAATTTCGGAACAGAAGGCCAAAGCGAAGCCGGCACCAACGAGAACGAAATTCCTAATAAAATAATCGCTGATAACGCTATCGGGAACGTAAACATCGCATCAGGCGTGAGTGCAAACACCGTGTGGCAAATCATCATCAACAATGCTCCTCCGATCAACATCGTTGCTCCTTTTCCTCTGAAATCCAAGAAAAATCCCAAAAATGGAGTTAAAATCATTGCACCAATCGGGAACAACGCAAAAAGTTGGTTGGGAAGCATAGGCGGATCAACCAATCGGCTATCCAACATGCCTACGGCAAATTTTTGGAATGGAAAGATAGACGCATAAAACAAAACGCACAATCCGGCTGTAATTAAAAATGCTTTTGATGTGAAAATTTGTTTTAAATCTGAGAATTTAAATTCATCTTCTTTGGTTTCGACTGTTTTTTCTTGGCGATCAAGTCTCAAGTCCATAAGGTAATAGCAACAAAACGTTAAAAATCCAATACAAAGCAACAACGCACCAATTCCAACGGAATTGGAAACACCACCGGCAGCAGCCCATTTCGGCGACATAATAAATACGGTTGCCACACCCAAACGTGCAATCGACATCTCCAAACCCATGGCCAACGCTAATTCTTTTCCTTTAAACCATTTTACAATCGCCTTCGATACAGTGATTCCCGACATTTCAACACCACAACCGAAAATCATAAACCCAATACAAGCCATCACAGCAGAAGCCGGGAGCGGATTAATAAGTCCAAACAAACTGAATCCGTCAAACGCCTGATAAAGGCTTGATTCGGGAGAAAAATAAGCCGACACACCATAAAATTTAATTGCCGAACCAATCAACATCAAACTTCCCGCCAATACTGCCGAATTTCGAACACCTATTCTATCTAAAATAATCCCTGCAATAATCAGGAATCCCAAAACATTCAAGATAAATTCCGAACCGGCAACCGTGCCGAATGCATCGGGCGACCAGCCAAAATCTATTTCAAGCACATTGGCTATTGGTGCTAAAACATCCACAAACATGTAGGCAAAGAACATGGTTGCAGAGATAAGAAGAAGAGCAATCCAGCGTGCAAATGCGGAATCTCTGAGTGATTTTTTGATAATTTCAGTCATAATAATTTAGTTTGTAAAGTTTATAAAGTTCTTAAAGTTTGTAAAGTATTTTTATTGTTCGTATATTTTTCCAATTTATTTGACCTGCAAATGTACGATTTTTTTTGAAATAAACAAAGAAATTTTATAAACTTTAAGAACTTTATAAACTTTATGAACTATTTTTCGTATCTTTGCAAATTCTTTTGGTCCCGTAGTTCAATGGATAGAATTTCAGATTCCGGTTCTGACGATAGCGGTTCGAATCCGCTCGGGGCTACTTTAATTTCGGTGCTTAAACGAACATCCATCCAAATGGTCGTTCACATAACCTACTGCCTGTAAGTGCGCATAACAAATCGTTGTGCCGAAAAACTTGAAGCCTCGTTTTTTCATGTCTTTGCTAATAGCGTCGGACAACGGTGTTGAAGCCGGAATTTCGCTCAATGTTTTCCAATGATTGACAATCGGTTTTCCTTTTGGCAGAAAACTCGTGAGATAGTTGCAAAAACTGCCGAATTCGTTTTGAATTTCGATAAAATGGTGGGCATTTGTAATCGTTGATTCGATCTTTAACCGATTGCGGATGATACCTTCGTCTTGCATCAATCGTTCCACATCTTTTCCCGTAAGTTTAGCAACTTTTTTCACATCGAAATTACAAAAGGCTTTACGATAATTTTCTCGTCTTCGTAAAATCGTAATCCAACTCAATCCTGCCTGTGCACCTTCCAACACCAAAAATTCGAACATTGTTTTATCGTCGTCTACGAATTTTCCCCATTCTTCATCGTGATATTGGATATAAAGCGGATCGCTTTCGCTCCAATCGCATCGTTTTACATCTGTTTTTTTCATATTTCAATTTGGTTATTTTTTTGCAAATATACGATTTTTTTGGTAATTTCAATAATTTTTCGTATATTTGCAAACATAAGTTAAATGTAAAAAATAGATTATTAATTAACTAAAAACCAAAATAACATGAAACCAACATTTTTTTTAGTTCTGATGTGTGCTGCGTTTTCGTTGTCGGCACAAAACCCTACAATTCAGTGGAGAAACGACCGCACCGGAATTTACGATGAAAAAGGTTTGTTAAAATCGTGGCCAACCAACGGTCCTGAATTGCTTTGGCATTTTGAAGGATTGAACGAAGGACACTCATCCGTGGCTATTGATGCAAACAAGATTTATGTTACCGGTATGACCGGAGAGATCGGCTATCTCTACATTTTTGATTTAAATGGCAAGTTGTTGCACAAAAAGGAGTACGGCAAAGAGTGGAGCCAAAACTATAACGGCTCGCGTGGAACACCTACCATTAATAACGGAAAAATCTATATCCATAGCGGAATTGGAGATTTAATTTGTATGGATCAAAATACGCTGAACGTTATTTGGAGAAAAAATCTTGTAACTGATTTTGGAGGCAAGAACATCCGCTGGGGTGTAACTGAATCCCCACTTATTATTGATGATAAAGTTATTCTCACTGTTGGAGGAAAAAAACATAATATTGTAGCGTTAAACAAAAATAATGGCTCGCTGATTTGGTCCTCTGAGGGCAAAGGCGATCTTTCGTCCTATTGTTCTCCGCTTTATATCGGCAATCAAGAGGTTCCGCTGATTGTAACCACCATGGAAAGAAACATCGTTGGACTTGAAGCTGCAACCGGAAAACTGCTTTGGTCGCGGAAATTTGAAAGTCAACGCGGTATCAATCCTAATACACCTGTTTACGACGGCAAAGATATGGTGCTTATTATCAACGGCTACGAAAGAGGTTCGGTAATGCTTCGCCTGACAAACGGCGGACGTTCGATTGAAAAAGTTTGGGAAAATGACGATATAAAATCCAAACACGGCGGTATTGTGAAAGTCGGAAACTATGCGTATATGGGCGGAGACGACCGAAGTGGCCGATTTTGGCATTGTGTGGATTGGAACACAGGCAAAGTTCAGTGGAAAGATAATACGATTGGCGTTGGAGTAGTGATTGCAGACGGCGATAACATGTTGTATTGTTATACCGAAACCGGCAATATGGCTTTGGTAAGAGCCACACCTGAGAAATTCGACCTCATCAGTCAATTTCCAATCACTTTGGGAACCGCCCAACATTGGGCGCATCCTGTGATTTATCAAGGGGTGTTGTATGTTCGGCATGGGGATGCGTTGATGGCATATAAAGTTAAGTAGTTTTTTGCAAACATGGAAAACTGCGAAAAACAAGCCTTCCAACAAGCCATATACGATATCGTGTGCCTGATTCCTGCCGGACGTGCTACAAGTTATGGGGCAATCGCCAAGGCTATCGGTTTTTCAAACTTTTCAAGAATGGTTGGCAAGGTGATGAGCCATTGCCCTTCTAACACGAATATTCCTGCGCATCGTGTGGTTAACAGTCAAGGTGTTCTGTCTGCGAAAGGTGCTTTTGACACCCAGCAGCAACTCTTAGAGGCAGAAGGCGTTGTTATAAAAAACGATAAAATACAAAAATGGAAAGTTGTATTTTGGGATCCCATGAAGGAATTGTAATGGCTCGAAAATAGAAGAAAGATCAACATTTTCAACTCTTTATTTTCATTTTTCTGTTAAAGGCTTGCATTATTCATTTTTTTTTCTTATTTTTGCGAATTGTTATGACAGAAATGATTGCTATTTCATTTTTTAAATCATTTTTTTCGCTGTACTCCGGCGATAGGGCTTATCTTCTCACAGGTGGCGATGAATATTAGCTCTTGCCTGTTTTCTATTTTTGGCAGGAGCTTAAACCAAAATCAAATATTAACCAAAAACCAAATATTATGAAAAAAACAATATTCAAAATCATTGCACTATTGGTGATTTTAGCAGGAGGAGTGGTTTCCTGCAAAGATAAACCGGACAACATTTTAACAGTTGACGAAACTCCGATAGCAATAGCAAGTGAAGGTGGTAAGTATTCTATTACAGTTGAAAGTAATGAAAACTGGTTTGCCGTTGTAGAAAACGCCGAAAATGCGGACTGGTGTACATTAGACAACAGCACAGGAACCGGAAACGGTGCTATAACTATAAACATTGTCAAAAATCCATTTTTTGCAACAAGAAGCGCAACAGCAAAAATCACTTCGGGAGGGGTGACAAGATTTGTGATTATTAATCAAGAAGCTGCTGAGAACCCTCTACCAGAGCTTGACTGTGAGGATGAGTTATACTATTATTATGACGACGAAAAGAAGTTTTACGTTGACCAACTATCCTTGGACGAGCCTTTTCTTAAGGATTGGTTGCTTGTTGGTTTTGTGTCACGAGCAAATGATGTCGAAATAGTGAATTATATTAATCAAACAGGTTTATTCAAGCCTGTGAATGCGAGTGACATTTGGTATCACGCAAGATTACAAATGTATGAACACGATAGCCATCTAATATTCGTAAACACCAAAGAACAAAAAACATGCAAACAGTTAAAGGAGATCATTCGAACGCTGGAGAAATCTCCTATCGTTACCTATGCAAATATTACTTTAGGGCATGAAGAATATGGTATGCCCAACTTTACAAATATCGTGTCGTGGAGTCAGTATTTTTATGTTAAGGTTAAAGATGAAAATGATTTATCCGACTTATTTGCTGTAATACAAGAAACGAAAACACAGTTTATTAAACAAGATACATTTATGCCTAAATGGTTCATGCTTTCAGCGGATAAAAAATCAATGGGCAATGCGTTGCGAATGTCTCAATATTTTTACGAAACAGGGAAATTTGTAGCAACGACCCCGGATTTTATAGGCAGTACAGTTAACAGATAAAATTTAGATTATGAAAAAAATATCCGCTGGGGTGGACGTCCGCGCCAGCTGTAAAGCCAACATTTTTAAACCCTTATCTTCATTTTTTCTGTTAAGGGCTTTCATTATTCATTTTTTTTACTTAACTTTGCAAATTGCTATTACAGAAATGATTGTTTTTTTCTTTTTAAAATCTTTTTTTTCGCCGTACATTGGCAATAAAGCCTATATTCTCACAGGTGGCGATGAATGTTAGCTCTTGCCTATTTTCTTTTTGGGCAGGGGCAAAACTAAAAATCAAATCAAGATTAATTTTAAAAACCAAATACCATGAAAAAAGCAACATTCAAAATCATCGCAGTTTTGATGATTTCTATTGGAGGATTAACCTCTTGCAAAGACAAACCGAACAACTTAACCCTTAGCGAAACTTTCGTAGTTACAACAGCAGAGTCCGGAACATATTCTGTTGCAGTGCACAGTAACGGCGAATGGTTCGCCATTGTGGAAAATGCTGCCAACCATGCTTGGTGTACCTTAAACAACGCAACAGGAACAAACGGTGACATACTCACCATAAATGTTTCCAAAAATCCACTACCCATAACACGAAATGCAACAGTAAACATCACTTCAGGAAATTCGACAAAATCCGTAATTATTAACCAAGAGGCATCAAAAGAGTTAGAATTAGGAATCGTTGAGCCCATACAACCAAGTGAGGAGCTAATGGACTTCTTTGAGACGGCGTGGATACGCGGGTATGATACGTTCTTAGTAACCTCGCTTAGTAATTGCTTTCAGGTAGCCCAAGATACTCATGTAATAATTAACAGTATGGATGAATTTAGAAGTATTTATAAGCATTCTTGTGTACCCGAACTGCTACCCACGATAGACTTCGAGTCATATACACTTATTGTTGGTCATTGCTTGGTACCTGCTTCAGCTTATTATCTTGTCGTACAGAATCTCATTAATAAACCGGAAACATTGGAGTTAAATCTATGGATAGATGAGATAGAAGGTATCATTAGCTGGCCGGTACTCTCTTCAATATTTTATTGGAGAATTTACCCAAAACTTCCAAATAAGCCGCTTAATGTTAACGTCACGTGGGGATAGGAAGGAGGTCAGCCATGAAAAAACTTACATGTATAATAGTTTTTATGCTGTGTTTGTGTCAATTTGGCTTGGCTCAACAAAGGCAAAGAATAGGTCAATTTGAAAGGGTAAACGATTCTATTTTCATTATAGGTAGCGGAAAACGCTATGTTGCGGACCCAAACGTAATAACAGTCAAATTAATGTCCGGAGTGAGTATTGGAGAACTGAATTTAAATGTGATTAGCTCTAATCGGTTAGGATACATGAATATTTCTGTGCCACATGGTATTGACATCGAAGACTATGTATCCATGCTCGACCTGACCGGTAAATTTGAAGTTGTTGAATACAATACCTTCGTAGAATTCTGTGGCATGCCAAACGATACTTACATAGGTAATCAGTGGTATCTGGATCGAGTAAATGTGTTTTCCGCTTGGAGCATCACTATGGGGAGCTCGGATGTTATTGTTGGTGTTATTGATTCGGGTGTAGATTGGGAACACGACGATATTGGTTATGGCAACGACGGTTATAAAAATATTGATGAATCGAAAGGCTGGTGTTTTCACAGTAACACCAATACTACAAAGCCAACAGATCAGCATGGAACACTAGTGGCAGGAGTAATTGGAGCAAAAACCAATAATTCCAAGTGGGTAGCTGGTATTTCCGGAGGTAACGGCTCGTCCTCCGGTGTTACAATGATCCCTATAAGTGTGGATGGTTTAGGTGGTGCATTTTTGGCTGAAGCGATCATTTATGCAGTAGATTCGGGTGCAAGAATAATTAACATGAGTTTGACTATATGGGATTCACATGCTATTAACGATGCCATCGACGATGCCATCGCAAACAATGTGTTGATTGTTGCTGCTTCAGGTAATTATAGAGAGTCTACAGTTCGTTATCCAGCTTCACATAAAGGTGTAATAGCCGTTGGCGCTATTAATAAAAATGATAGACGTTCTAATTATTCGAACTATGGAAGTGCTTTAAATGTTGTAGCACCGGGCGATAGTATATATACCACATGGTTTCATCTAGGAGGACACCAGACTGGTAACTTTGTATATACAGATTCATCTCTGTACATCAATGGTACAAGTTTTGCGACTCCTATCGTTTCCGGCGTAGCAGCCCTTATTTTATCGGTTAATCCTACACTAAAATGGAATGAAGTAAGGGATATAATTGAACGTACGGCTCAAAAAGTCGACGGATACGATTATGCAACAACCCCCGGACGTCGCAACGGTACATGGCACCAAGAAGTGGGGCATGGTTTGGTTGATGCCCATGCAGCTGTTTTGGCTGCGAGCGGGCAAATAATTTTCGGCTCTGACTCCATCATTTGCTCCGAAACCTATATGGTGTATGTTCCTGACGGTTGTTCGGTTACTTGGAGCGTAGAGCCTGACGATGCTTTTACTATCATAGACACTAATGCAAATCCGGTAACCGTCATGGCTACGAGTTTTTCCGGACAAACCGGAACACTCACAGCTACGTACAGTAAAACTTCGATTAGCAAACCGATTAAAGCCGCTTCACTTGCTATTTCCGGTCCTGATGAGTTGTCTATGAATCATTTCGGAATAGTAACGTATAAGGTTGAAAACTTACCGCCATCAGCCTATGTGGACTGGACATACGACGATGCTTGCTTTTTACGAGTTACCTTTCCGCCCGGTAGTGGACCACGACCTCTGATGGTAACGCCAAATCCTGACATAGAAGAAGGATGTCATGAATGTTCGATGATGGCAACTGTTTACAACAACGGTTGTGAAGTAACGCTACCCTCGAAAACAGTACATGTAGGGTATCCACCGGATGCCGACCTGATAAGTTCAGTGCATAACTTAGATTCTATGCCTTACGGATCATTAGACTGGTGTGTATTCTACGATACAATCACTTATAATAATGAAGTCCCGTATTCCAACAATGGATTCGGAATTTTGCAAGGGCTGTGGAGAAATGTTAGGCCTGCAGAAGTATCTCCTATCACGACAACCTTATTAGAGATATTTAATCCAGATATGATTAGTGGAATATCGCGTAATTTAAAAATAAACGCCGTTTCTAATGGTATGGCACGTATTGAGGTTCAGTTAAAAAATCAATGTGGTTGGAGTGATCCGGCAATTATTGCATACTATCCTAAAACTTGTGGAAAGATAGTTATTGTATATTCTCCCAATCCCGTCAACAGTGAACTCACCATAGAATTTGAACAACTTCCAGACACCGATAATCCGGTAGAGTATACCGTCAAACTTCTTGATAATCTCGGCAACGCCCCAAGGCAAAATCGTTTCAGACATCGCCACCGCGATGGCAAACCTCGTCCGATAAAATTTAACACGTATTCGTTGTCCCCCGGCACGTACTACCTGCATGTAGAAGGTGGAGGAGAATTAGTTCGGGAGCAAATTATTGTAACACGGTAATCGTTAAGAAGGTGCGAAATTTCGCACCTTCTTTTTTTATGGATTTAAGTGTTCAAAAAAATAATTTCAAAAAGTACTTTATTTGCATTTTTTTTCGTATCTTTGCATCCTTTGAAAATACACAAATTATGGATAGAAACACAATTACAGGTCTGATTCTCATTTTCGCACTGATTGTCGGATACAGTTGGTGGGCTTCACCAAGTGCGGAACAACGCGAACAGATGGCTCGCGAAGAACAAGAACGACGAATTGAAGCAGCTTTGCGACAAGATTCGTTGGCACGGCTGGCTGCAGAAAACGGTGACGCTCTTGCAGAGAAACATGACCATGCGTCTCAACAAACGCAAAAGTCTGTTCCCGTAAAGGACGAAAACAACATTTTTTCAAACAGTTCGCACGGTGAAATTCAAACCATAACACTTGAAACAGATGTATTTGTAGCTAACTTCAAAAATCTCGGCGGAATGCCCGAACGTGTTACACTGAAAGATTATTTGGTATGGACAAGAGACTTTAACATTACACTGTTTGACCAAAACTGGCACGATTTTTATATTTCGTTTTTTGTGAATAACCGTTTGATCAATAGTAAAGACTATTATTTTGAAATTAGTTCAAGTGCACCAAACGGCACTAAAATCACCGGAAATGAAACTGCGCAAATCGCCATGCGATTGTATGCAGACGATGGCCAAACCTTAGATAAATCACGATATATCGAATTTGTTTATGGATTCAAAGGAAACGATTATATGATCGATTTTCAGATGAATTTCGTTGGTATGAACGACATCATCACGAACAGAGCAAATTTTATTGATTTACATTGGAGGGCTGATTTGCCGCGAAACGAAAAAGCGCCGAATTTAGAAGATCCGAACACGGCAATTTATTTCAAACCTAACAATGCCAAAGTTGATCGCCTTAGAGATACTCGTGATGATAGAGAAGAAATCAACACGCCGGTGCGTTGGGTGGCGTTCAAACACCAGTTCTTTTCGTCGGTGTTGATTATGAAAGACGATGCAATTGTGAATGCCGATTTAGCGAATTTTGTTGATCCGAATCGCGATAGAAGCAATTATGTTAAAACGATGAATGCCTTGATTGGCCTGCCTTACAAGTCCGAAGAAATTTACAGCATTGATATGTCGTTGTATTTGGGCCCCAACAGATACTCCACGCTAACGTCTTACAAAATGGATTTGGAACGTTTGATTCCACTCGGATGGGGTTTCTTTTTGATGCATTGGGTCAACCGTTTTGCCGTTATTCCAACGTTTGATTTTCTGCAAAGATTCAATCTTAACTACGGTATTATCATTCTTATTTTAACAATTTTGCTCAAAATTGTTTTATCGCCGCTCACGCTGAAATCCTACGTTTCATCGGCCAAAATGCGTGTTATAAAACCAGAAGTGGACGAGCTTGCCAAAAAATTTCCAAAGCCCGATCAAGCGATGGAAAAACAGCGAGCTATGATGGCACTTTACAAAAAAGCGGGGATTAACCAATTAGCAGGCTGTATTCCGATGTTGATCCAATTTCCGATTCTGATTGCTATGTTCCGTTTTTTCCCAAGCAGCATCGAATTGCGTCAAGAATCGTTTCTTTGGGCAGATGATTTATCGAGTTACGACTCCATTTTTTACTTGCCGTTTAAAATTCCTTTCTATGGCGCTCACGTCAGTTTGTTTGCGCTTATGATGGCGGTTTCGAACGTGTTTTATACACGAATGACCATGCGACAAAATTCATCGGCATCAGCCATGCCCGGAATGAAAATGATGATGTATTTCATGCCGATTATGCTGTTAGGATTTTTGAATAGTTTTTCATCGGCTTTGAACTACTATTATTTCGTTTCAACGTGTATGACATTTCTGATTACTTGGGTAACAAGCAAGATGATTAACGAAGAAAAAATCCATCGCATGATTGCCGAACATCGTAAAAAACCGGTTACCAAATCCAAGTGGCAACAACGTCTTGAAGAGATGTCGAAAAAACAACAGGAAATGCAACGACAAAAAAGAAAATAAAGGTACGAGGTCGTTTCGACTCCGCTCAACGACCGGTATCTAAGCAAGTCGGTGGCTGAGCGGAGTCGAAGCCACACCTCGTACCCCGCACCCCGTTACCTCGCACCAATTAAAATAACTCTTAGTTCTAACTCTAAAACTCTTAGTTCACATGGGAAGAGCATTCGAATACCGCAAAGCCACTAAATTCAAACGCTGGGGCAATATGGCCCGCGTGTTCACACGTATCGGCAAACACATCACGATGGCTGCCAAAAACGGCATAGACCCCGAAACCAACCCACGTTTGCGTGCTTTGATTCAAGAAGCAAAATCGGAAAATATGCCGAAAGAGAATGTGGAACGTGCTATCAAGCGTGCTGTTGAGAAAGATAAAGCCGATTTCAAAGAAATCGTTTACGAAGGTTATGCCCCTCACGGCATTGCTATTGTGATAGAAACGGCTACCGACAACAACATGCGAACAGTTGCCAATATTCGCAGTTATTTCAATAAATTCAACGGTTCGTTAGGAACGACAGGGAGTTTGGATTTTTTGTTCGAGCACAAATGTGTATTCAAAGTGAAAGATCCCGGCAATCTGAATTTGGAAGAATTGGAATTGGAATTGATTGATTTCGGTGTTGAAGATATTTTCGAAAACGATGATAAAGAAATCCTAATTTACTGTCCTTTCGATGCCTACGGAAACATCCAAAAATACATAGAAGACCACCATTTTGAACTAATTTCCGGAGGTTTCGATCGCATCCCGACCGACACCAAAGAAGTGACACCCGAACAACACGCCGAAATCGAAAAAATGCTCGCAAAAATCGAGGAAGATGAAGACGTCACCAATGTGTATCATAACATGAAATAATAAAAAAAACGGAACGCATACGTTCCGTTTTTTTTATTTAAGACCGAAAATTATGGACTAACGAACGCAACGTAAGGTGACTCCAAAGGTTTTACTAATGGGATACTGCGGGGTGGAGTCGCCATTTGAATTGAAGTACAACGTCCATGTCATATCATTAATATCATCCACTGACTGCGACCAATAGTACGCCGCCGAGCCCTGACCGTCTAGCCAATCGCTCGAAATGCACATGCCTCCATAGGTGCCGCCCCAATCGCTAAGATATTTATTACGAAGGATTGGGTCATTAGATCCGTATCCATCACCACCCAAAGCAATATCCAAATCCATAAAATCCTGTTGTGTGGGAACACGCCAAGGAGCTGGACAAAGCGTATGCTGGTAACGCACTACTGCACACCACGAAAAGAAATCGCCTTTTTGCCCCGGATTAGAACGGCAATCAGCATGGTAATTATTTGGTAGAGCATCTGCAAAACTTGTTTTGTTACAATTGGTAGATTGCACGGCATCAGACCAAATTTGAGTAATACCGTTACCGGAAATCGTGTGTTGTGTGCTTGAAGCAAAAGACACTATGCCAAGATTACTTCCCCAGCCCGGTTGGAGAGTGTTACACGTAGGAATAACAAGGGGCGGGCGCTCTGTAACTGTTATATTACAAGTTGCGGTTTTGTTGCCATCTTGTGTGGTTACGGTAATGATTGCTGTGCCAACAGATATTGCTCTTACTACACCATTAACAACGGTGGCAACATTGGTGTTATTACTCGACCATGTTACAACTTGGTTGGTGGCGTTGGTTGGTAAAATAGTTTCTATGAGTTTTATCGTATCGCCTGTAAACAGTGCGGCAGTGGTTGGGTTGAGCGAAACAGATGTAACAGAAATCGGATTTACAGTTATGTTACACGTTGCGGTTTTGTTGCCGTCTTGTGTGGTTACGGTAATAGTTACCGTACCAACTGATAGTGTTGTTACTACGCCATCAGCAACGGTGGCAACATTAGTGTTGCTACTCGACCATGTTACAACTTGATTGGTGGCGTTGGTTGGTAAAACGGTTTCCGTAAGTGTTAGCATATCGCCTACAAACAGTGTGGCTGTAGTTGGATTGAGCAAAACAGACGTAACGGAAATCGGATTTACAGTTATGTTACACGTTGCGGTTTTGTTGCCATCCTCTGTTGTAACCATAATGTCTGTTGTACCTACGCCTTTGGCAATAACTTGGCCGTTTGTAACTGTTGCCACAGCTGTATCGGTACTTGTCCAAGTTATGGCTTTATTGGTGGCCTTTTCGGGCAACACGGTTGCCGTTAGTGTTAGCGTATCACCAATCGTCATCGTAGCGGTGATTTCATTCAATGTTACATCAATAACAGGAACATTTTTGTCTTTTTCTTTGCAGGATACAACAGCAATCATCATTGCGACTGCAGTTAGAATTGTTAATTTTTTTTTCATGAATTGTTTTTTTTTGTTTTGGTTAATGTACATACAAAAACCGTGCCAAAAAAAAAATTACAACAAATCGAAATAAATCTTCACCAATTTTTCCGATGTAACTTTATCGCTGTATTTTTCACAAGATAAGTGTCGTGCATTTGCCTTACACTGTTCATAAATAGAAGGATTTGTCAACATTCTTCTTAACGCTTCTGTCAACTGTTCACTGTTATTTGGTGAATATAGCAACCCTGCGTTTCCTACGATTTCGCTAAAAGAACCTGTATTCGGCACAACGGCAGGTCTTCCGGCAGCAAACGCTTCGCTCAAATACAATCCAAATGCTTCATTAAATCGCAGAGGAGCGCAAATTAGGGAAATATCTTTATAGAAAACAGAATGTTCAGCCAAAGCATACTGCTCCGAGCAAATCACATCATTCCTATACGGCTGTAAAATCGTTCGAATATGATTGACAAATTTCTTGTTTTCTCGCGTGTATCCGCCACCGATTTTCAACTTCAAATTTGAAATTGAGTTTTCTTTTTTCAAATTTACAAAGGCTTGCGCCAAAATATCCAATCCGTTTTCATAATTCATGCGATAGTAAAAGCCAATCGTAGGGTCTTTCGGATAATCCGACGATTGGTAGGTTTCAATATTCACACCGGGAAAAACAACATCAATCTCTTTAATTGCAGGAATTTTCTCAAAAGAAACGGATTTATAAAATTCGCTTGATGCTACAAATCGGTCGATGTATACTACATTTTGTCCGATGGCATCCCATGCTTCGCGAGCTTCCTGTTTTTCAAGACTATCCAACCAAATTTCTTCATCTTGCAACGAACAAACAATTGGAATATTAATTTTATTTTTTATCGCTTTTGCAATGCCGATTAACATTGAGGTTGAGAGATGAATAATATCTGGTCGATCCTGATGTTCGAACCAATGGATAATTTTTTGGGTTTGTTTTTCAAAATTTTTGTCATCCCCTTTGATCATGGAAAGCGTCATTTGCTCCATGCCTTTGGCGGAAGTTGTTCCCGAAAAATGCGATGCCATTCGCAAAGCAAACGAAGAATTCAACATAGTTTCAAAAAAGCGGGGCATTTTCCCTTTTCGGAAAAACTTTTGTGCGACATAATAAGAGGTTGCCGGAAAAAACAATGGTGTGCTCGAATGCCACGATTTATCGGTTAATGGAAGATACAACGGCATAATCGTAACATCATGTCCTGCATTACGCAAGGCCTGCGCATAGAGATTATCGCGAAAACAGTTACCACAATAAAACGTGTCGCCCGAACCAGGGACGATGAGTAGGATTTTCATAGTTTGTTTTAATCCCTAACTTCCACGTCATTCAAATCTCGTAAAACTAACTGATAGGTTGTATTGAAAATCGTTAAAATTCCGACCATATTCACAGGTTCAGTAGGCATATCAGTACCTGCGAATCGTGCATAGCCGCTTGTTCTAACAATGATTGAATTGCTACCGTTGGTAAAAACTTGACTCAGTGTTACAGGCGCTGCCCCGTCCGGAGGAAAAGGAAAAGCCCAAGTAGGAATATTCACACCTGTAGGCGAACGATCGGTATGTGAAAACGTTAGATTTTCAATTCTGACTAACGTTCCGATCATGCTTCTATTGAGCTGTTGGAGTGTTACAGTTCTCGGTTCAAGCGGATCACCTTGAGGACCTTGGAAAATATGTTGATTAATCAACCATTGCCCTTCAATAAATCCGGTTTCGTATCTCGGATCCACAGATCGCCAGCCTAATTCCAGTGTTCCTGCATAGTTGCCAAGTGTCAACCCTCTACAGTTTATATAAATGGTTTGCCCCAATCTGTAAAAATTATACAAGCCGGATCGTGCAACTTTGATTTTGAGTCCTCCGGTTTCATCTTGAATAAAAAATTCGCGATACAGATTTCCGGATCGGTCGCTACTGATTACTCGTCCCGAAATCATGATACTGTCTGTGAAATGGACCGGTTGCCCTCTATGAAAAGATTTCAGAGAATCAATAGAGATAATTTTTTCGGGTGGAAATGTTACAGGCTCTTGTTTTGGAGGATCGTCGAATTTGAAACAAGCATTGAATGTTATCGCCACGATTGCGAGCAAGCAGAATGTTTTTAGGAGTTTCATAATGTTTTGTTTTTTATGTTGTTGTGTGGCGGACGTGAAACCCGCCCGTACACGTTTTTTTGTTGCCGTAGGGGCAGTCTTGCCCTTGCCCCTACCATATTATTAAAATCTAAAAAATACATTTAAGAAATATGACGTGCCGGTCATGTAAAAATATTTGGACGGAAATGGATGGTATTTTATCGGGGCACTCACTGTTCCTTCTCTCAACAAGCGAGCTTGCTCGAATCCACCGCTTTTTAAATTTTGATTGTTCAAGATATTATTGATTGACAACATCACGCCGAGCGAATACTTGCGATTAATCGTGCGCCATTGTCCAATATTGGCGTTGAGTACAAATCCGGGTTCGAATTTTTCCTGTCTGAGCATTTCAGCTCGTTCTTCGATTGTGTTGCGACCAAAATTTGCAACGTCCATACGGCGATTCGGAGCCATATCGATATATGAGTAATCATAATAGTTCAAATCAATTCCACCAAACCAATTGCGTGGCGCACGATACTCGATTCCGAAATTCATTGCTAATTGCGGCGTTCCCGACACATAAAAGCCTTTCCAGTACACACGTTCGTCTTCAAAAATAAGTTTGTCGCTGTTGTCTTCGGTTTGTGTGAGTAAAGGATTAGTATTGTAGATATAATCGCCGTAAGCAATCGCACTTTTGATTGAAAACCCGTTCCACACATACACATCTGCTCCAAATTCAACTCCTACGTGACGTTGGCCTATTTCGCTCATCGCAAAATTACTGAACGTACGATTGAGATCATCATAGAATGTCATCACTCTACTTCGATCTTGAATTTCGGTATAAAATCCGCCTATTCGAAATCTCATGTTCGACATACGCAGGCTGTAGCTCAAATCTGCAGCAAAAATCTTTTCGGGAACCAAGTTATTTACCGTTGAATTTCGTGTTCTCGGCGAGATAAATGCATCTTGAAAAACAGGTGCTTGTTGAACAAAATTCACGTTTGCACTTACAACATGATTGCCGGTAATTTGATAATTCATGCCGGTTTGCAAGGCATACGTCAAAAATGAATGTACTTCGGATTTTCCGTAAGAATTATCGGGAAAAAGCCCTTTTCGGAACAAACCTTCTCTGTAAAAAGAGGTAAACCCGATGTCTCCTCCGAAGTGGATACCCACACTTCCGACATTAACACTCGCAACACCCCAAGCAGAGCCTCTTTGCGTGAAAGCGAAATAATTGTAACCATACGTGTCACTTTTTTTAACGATGCGATTCGGATTGTTCATGTCATTTTGAATCTGATCACCTATTGTATATCCGTCGTCTTCTAACTCTGCACGTTCGGCAAATTGGTCAACATCTACCCAAAATTGACCACCCAAAAGATCATACATTTCTTTAAAATAGTGTGTACGATTCCAACGATATGTCAATCCTCCATTCACTTTCCAAGCATCGGTAAGTATGGTGTTTAGCGTGATACCTGTATTGAAGTCGCGTTGATCGGCACGGCGATTTTCGATGGCATATTTGGAACGTAATCCGGAATACATTTGACCTTGAACGCCGTTAACCGTAGCATCTTCGATAGTTTCCTGGTTTAGATAATTCACATTATACAAACCTTCCCAATTTATATATCGAATGTTTCGATCCGTCAACCAACCTTCTAAAACATTCAACGCTTTAATAGGATCATAGTTTGGAAAAATTGGGTTGTTGAAAAAACTCGGCAGATAGCGATAGTAATCCGGACGTGGATCGGGTGCATCATACCAATCAAGCGCAGTGTAGCCATTTCGTCCGAAGCGGTAATTTGCTGTTGCTTGCACTCTCAATCGGCTGTTAATACGATTGGTATAATCCAACGACATAACCGGTTCGTGCGAATTTCGAACACGTGCATTTCGGATTTTTCCTTCCTGCCAGCCCATATTCGGATTGTAGTACGGATTGTCCAATATATCGTAAACTTCCTGTACCGCTGCGCTGCTTACACCTCGCATAATTGGAGCTCCCAAAAGTGTGAACGATAAACTTTCTCCAATTCTGAATTTTTTCTCCAATCCCAAGAAATAGGAAAATCCTTGAGCATAAGTTCCCATGTTCCAATTCAAAAAATAGTCTTCCGGTGTATAACGCACAGAACCCATAACCGCCAAAAACAAATTATCAGCGATTTCATTCGCCCATGCTACGCCCAAACGATGTGCATAAGTTCCCCCCGAACTTGCGTAATTGATTTGAAATCCTTGCCGAATTTGCGATGCACGTGTGGAAACATTAGTTGTTCCTGCCACATTTCCAATGGCAAAATTTGTGGGTTGCATACCTCTCGATATTTCTTGGTTTCGCATCACATCATTTAACCCGCCCCAAAGTGAAAACGGCGAATTTCCTGTGTTGATGTCGTTCATGAGTAAACCGTTGAGATAGACTCTGTTTAGATTCCAGTCGTAACCCCTTGCTCTAAAACGCATTTCGCCAAATCTGAAATTCGCGATATTTGTAAACACATCTTGCGAGGAATTCAGAAGTGCAGGGCCGCTTTGTGTGTGATCAACACCTTCAGTTTCGAGCGTACCTACACCGGTTTCCATGATTGTCATATTGATTATCGCCGGAAACATGAAGATCGTTCCCAAGTTTAGAGCGGCATTAGGTTGCAAGGTAATCGGAGTTTCATAATTTCCGAAATCGTCGGCGGAAATAACGATTCTCCACACGCCTGCATACAGATTTGGAACAAAAAATTGACCCAATTCATCTGTTGTTACGACATGCTGATCAACGTTGTTGCTGATCTGAACTCTTGCATTCGCTATCGGAGCATTGCCGGTGGTTCGGTTGACTACAGTTCCGCTAATTTGCTCTCTCTGAGCGAAGAGTACCGCGGAGGTAGCGAGAAGGATTGTGATTAAGATTAGACGAAGATTCATATATTTTGGTTTGTTTTAATTTAGAAATTATCAATTAGGAATTAGAAATTGGAATTATGTTATACGGTTTATTCAAAATGATATTTATTTGTCGATTCATAATTCGTAATTTCTAATTCGAAATTAAAATATATACCGGAAAGTGATCCGAATACCCCCCTCGATATGTGTTGCCCACATAAGTACGCCAAGGATAACCTTTAAAGCGTCCTTCTTGTTGCATGAGGAAAGGTTTGTTAAAAATAAATCCGTAATACTTGCTTTTTGCAGGACTGTACAGTTGGAAACCGCCACTATTATTGACCATATTTTGGCTGACCATAATCATGTCGAATAAATTCCAGGCATCGTTCCAAGGCAATGTACCGAGACCGGCTCTGTGCATGGCGTGAAACGGATTAAACAAATCGCCTTCTCGTAAATTTTTGATATTACCTTTGGCGCGCAACACTCTTTCAACACTATTGTTGTTCGGATCATCGTTAAAATCGCCCATTACGACGAATTTTGCAGTTGCATCCACATGTTTCAATGAATCAATCACGTGACGCAAAATGGATGCAGCAAGTTCACGTCTCGGTGCTGAAGCCCGTTCTCCTCCACGACGAGAAGGCCAGTGATTAACAAAAAAGTGAAAAATTTCGCCGTCGATTGTTCCGGTAAACCATAAAATATCGCGGGTTCGAAATCTCGGATTAGTGGGATCTCTAACCGGAATGGGCTTGCTTGATACATATTCAATCACATCGCTGCGATACAAAAAAGCAACATCCATTCCCCGTGCATCAGGCGAATCGTAATGCACAATCTGATATCGTGCAGCCTGCACACGCGGAGCATGCGTCAAATCTTGAAGCACACCGCGATTTTCAACTTCACATAGCCCAATCAAAATCGGAAAACCACCCGTGGCTTCACCGATTTTTTGAAACACTTCTGTCAAACGGTCAATTTTTACCCAATATTTTTTATCGTCCCATTTATAAATACCTTCGGGAGTAAAGTCCTCATCGTATATGGTTGTGTCTCTCTGCGTGTCGTAGAGATTTTCAACGTTGTAGAACATGATGCTATGCGTTTGCGAATAGCCAACCACCGTGAAAAGTAGTAGTGCTATGCTTGTTGTTGCTCGTTTTAGGTGTTTCATAATTATCGTAGGTTAAGGATAAAAGGCTGATGGTTAAGGGTTTTTAGCTTTTACCCTTAACCTTTGAGCTCTATAATGGCCATTTAGAGTAATCAATTTGTGTTTCAACTTGGTCTTCTAATCCGGGGCGAATATCATTCAACCTCGGAAAAAAGTTTATTCCGGTTCTTTGTTCTAATTCGCGAATGGTTATAGCATACTCGAAAGTGACAGCTCTAGACGTATATCCATCAGGTCTGCTTGCCGACTGTTGCGGTTTATTTTCCATCCACCAAGCGATACCTGTAAATGAATTTCCGGTGCGTTGCACAAGCGCTTTAAACCACCATTTCGCAATGGTTACATTATTACGACTTTCAAGTACGCCAAGCGTTTCAACACCCGGATTGATGGCTCCGCCCGTAACCACATAAAGCGTATCACACATTTTCGCCCAAGTCCGAACATAACTTTCGAGATTAGCCCAAATTTGCTGGTTGAACCATCCCACTTGCGGACTCATATTTGAAAAATAGAATGTCATTTGATTGGCTATAAGGCTGAACACACGGTCTTCGGAAGCGCACAAATGTCCGCGATCGTAACCCGGAAATGTTTGCGATGAGCTGTTAAGTGATTGAAATTCTCTGGGAATGATGGGATCAAATGCCCAAGCATTACTACGGTTTACGTTTTTCTGATTTCTAAATGCATCAAATACGTAAGCAATCCAAACCGAATGACGTTGTGCTGTGTCGTATTCCATTGCATATACCACAATCGTATCACCTACTTTTGATTCGTAATATTTGTGTTCAACATACCAACGCGTATTTTTCACTTCCGGAAGTTCCAATCGCCATGGAATATATTGCTCCGGACGTGAACCACTTGAGCCTTGCGTCAGTATCAGGTTGATTTCCTCACCGGAGCCTGTTACTAGCAGGTTAGCCGTTCGAGGTGTTCCGGCGGGATTGGCTTGAAATGAAACAACGATGGCTCCGTTTCCATCACCGGATGTAGGCGTAACTGAACAAAAACTACTTCCTTCCGTAATCGAAGCCGTCCACATGGATTTGGTTCTGATTTGGAATGTGAGTGTTGATGCTGAATTCGAGGTATTCGTGCTACCGATAACGTCAATCAAAGCAGCTGCCTGCTGAGTAAGGTCAACAGATTTCGAGGTCTTCCCTGCCCTTACCGTGATGGTTGCCGTTCGTTCTGCTCCATCTCCGTTTTCAACAGTTGAAACAATCGGAAACGCATTGCCTGCTCCGCTTGGCGGATAAACAAAACACCAATCGTTGCCCGGATTAACGGTTACAGTCCACACCTGATTGGGGTCGGTTTCAATCGTCAAAAACTGCGTGGTTTCTTCACCCGAAACAATAACCTCATCAAGGGTAATTCGCAAATTTACAGGATTTTCTTTGCAAGATGAAAGTCCTGCAATGCAAAAGAGCAGAAAAGTATATAAAATTAGTTTACGACACATATTGATTATTTTTTCGATTTAGATAGCTAAACTTTATTCCACGCTAACCTCTAAACTATTCATTAATCTGTTATTTACATTTGAAGCACCTACAGGACTACCATCTATGCTTAAGTCTGTTACATCAGGCAATATTCGGATATAAAGGGTTGCTCCTGCCGTTGTCGGTGTTGCAAATGATGCACCGACTTCTTTACCTTCTGCAGCAGTAGCTGCCGTTGCTGTACTTGGCAACGTGTAAGTATCACCCGATTCCCAAGTGACGTTATCTTTCGATACCTCTATAGTCCATTTTCTTGGGCTTTTTGCTGTTCCGTATGTCTCATACGATAAATTAACTCTACTAACCGCTTGCGATACGTTAGGCACAGTAATCAACCAGTATGCAGGCGCATCACCGGTGCCAAAACTTCCATATATTGTATTGTTAGATGCGGTTATCGTAATAGCGGCATTACTTCCTTTTACTGAGCGATGTATGGTACCGGTACCGCTTGAAGCAGTAACAGAAGGAGTTGTGCTTCCTGTGAGAGATGTTAAATCAAAAGATGCCACTACATTGCCCGAAATCGCTCTTGCCTGTGTAACAATCAACGTTTGTGTTACAGCGCCGTCGGCAGTGGTAACCGTAATTGTGGCTTGGCGTGCAACATCAGTGTTTTGGGTTACACTAATCGTTAAGGTGCCGTCTCCGTTTCCGGAAGTTGGACTAACCGTACACCAATCTGCGTTGGAAGACGCCGTCCAATTTGTATTCGAAGTAACCGATACGGGGTATTCTCCTGCAGCATCCGTCACGTTCAATGCCGTTGTTGACAAAGTTAATCGACTGCTTACTTCATCGGCACCATACAATCTCAAGTCATCAACACGTGTGCCAAATTGCGTTGTAGCAGCCGTAAATTTCAGTCTCAACAAAGATGTCGTTGGCGAAATATCAAATTCCACATCCACCAAACCCCAGTTGCTTGTGGTTTTTACGAACGGAACCTGAATCCACGCACCGCCATCTTCGCTGTAAGAAAGTGAAAGTATAGAATTAGTTTCATTCGTTCCAAACATCAAACGCATAACAGGTTTACCATCAGTATCAATGCCATTGACAATAAAACTAGCACCTGCTGCAGCCATCATCACATTGTTACCACCTGAAGCACCCGGATAACCGGTAGAGTTTGCATTGTTTCTTACCGTAACGGCGCCACCTTCGGAAGTATAATAGATACTTGCCGCACTACTGCCTCTGATATTAAAATCGTCGTAGTCCTCTACAAGAGGCCATAAAGGCGGTTCTCCAGACTGAACGGCATTCGTTCCAAAATCATCTGCATAGATCAAATCGCCGGGTTCTGCACCTTCTTGGTTAACCGTCAATGTGCGGGTTACAGCGTCGTCATCGGTTTTCACCGTTATAGTTGTTGAGCGAGGTGAAGTTGAGGGATTAGCCGATATGCTAAGACCTAATGTGCTGCTTTCATTTCCTTCGGTTGGCGTAACCGTGCACCAAGCAGCGTTGGAAATAGCCGTCCAAGTTGTATTCGATGTAACAAAAACAGTTTGTGTGCTTGCGCCTGCACCAACATTCAAAGTCGTTGGCGAAAGTGTTAGCGTGCTGCCTGTTGTTCCTCCACCAATGCCAATTACACGAATATCATCCACGCGTGTACCGTATTGTGTTGCGGCTGCGGAAAATCTCAAAAACAGAGTGGTACCGGAAACTTCAAATTCTGTGTTTACAAGTCCCCAAGTAGTTGTAGTTTTTTCATAAGGAATAGGTTCCCAATTTGTGCCATCTGTGCTGAACGAAACAGCAAGAATTGCATTTGTTTCGTTTGAACCAAACGAGAGTTGGATGCGTCCCATGCCCATAAGGTCAATATTGTTCACCAAAAGTGTTGCGCCATTTGCAGCCATCATCGCATTGTTATTTCCCGAAGCATTGAGATAGCCCGAAGAAGGCGAGTTGCTACGTATGGTAACCGCTCCTCCTTCCGCCGTATAGGTTACATTTGTTGCACCAGCCCCTTCTTTGCGGAAACCATCCCAATCAGCAACAGAGGGCCAAGCGGTTCCGGTTTGAGTAGCTCCCGTACCAAAATCTTCAAACAACAAAACTTCAGAATTAAATTCTCCGGCTTGAGTGATAAAAACTTGTTCGGACAAGCCTCCAGATGTTGAAATGGTTAAAGTCAAATCACGCTTTGCTCCGTTATTGGATTGTACATAAACAGTAATGGTTTGATTATTTTCACCTCTCATGGATGCCGGCGTGATGCGATACCAAGAGTTATCATCGCTCAACTCTTGAATAACCCACTTGCGGGTACTTTTTACATCAATAGTTATAACATGGACTCCCATATCAAGACTAAAATATGGTTGCAAAACACTTAATTCAGGTTGATTTTGCAAATAAAAATCTTTCTTTTTGCAGCCAAGCATGGTCAGTACAGTAAGAAAAACGATGGACAAGGTTTTGAAAATTGTTTTCATTATTTTGGATATTTTTTTGTTTGACTTTTTAGCAACTACAAAGGTACGAAAAAAAAACGAAACACCAAAATGTTTCGTTTCTTTTTATTTTTCGTAAAGGTGAAGATGTCTCGCCCTTACAGTTATTCTTGGAATGTAATCTCCAGCCCAAGTCCTCGCAATTCGTGAACAAGAACGTTGAACGATTCCGGAATTCCGGGACGCGGCATGTTGTCGCCTTTTACGATGGCTTCGTAAGCTTTGGCACGACCCATCACATCATCGGATTTCACCGTCAATACTTCTTGTAGAATGTTCGCAGCACCGTAAGCCTCAAGTGCCCAAACCTCCATTTCTCCGAAACGCTGACCTCCGAATTGAGCCTTACCGCCCAACGGTTGTTGCGTAATCATCGAGTATGGTCCAATCGAACGAGCATGCATTTTGTCGTCGATCATGTGGTGCAGTTTGAGCATATAGATATAGCCTACCGTTGCAGGCTGATCAAATCTGTCACCGGTTCCGCCATCGTACAAATACGTGCGTCCGTTTTCAGGAAGTCCTGCTTCGACAGTGTATTCAGCGATTTGGTCGAGCGTTGCTCCATCGAAAATCGGAGACGAAAATTCCATACCTAATTTCTTTCCGGCATGACCGAGAACGGTTTCGTAAATCTGTCCCAAGTTCATACGTGAAGGCACGCCAAGCGGGTTCAACACGATATCCACAGGCGTTCCGTCTTCCAAAAACGGCATGTCTTCTTCGCGAACGATTTTCGCCACAATACCTTTATTTCCGTGGCGTCCGGCCATTTTATCACCAACTTTGAGTTTACGTTTTTTCGCAATGTAAACTTTCGCCACTTGAATAACGCCGTTAGGCAACTCATCACCTACAGTTGAAGTGAATTTTTCGCGTTGGAAACGTCCGTAAAGTTCGCGATATCTGATGTAATAGTTGTTGAGCAACGTACTCACCAATTTGTTGGTTTCCTTATCAGACGTCCATTTGTTTGGATTTACATCCAACAAATCAAGTGAATTCAACGTTTTTGCAGTAAACTTTAATTTTTTCGGAATAACTTCCTCACGCAAATTGTTGGTTACACCATTTGACGTTTTGTCTTTCAAAATTACCATCAATTTTTCAATCAAATGCTCTTTCAACGCTTGCGTATCTTTGTTGAATTCTTTTTCCAAATTTTTCAGAATGTCTTTATCTTTGGCACGAGCCTTGCGATCTTTGATAATGCGTGAAAACAAATTGTTTCCGATAACTGTGCCTTCAACAGAAGGCGGAACTTTCAATGACGCATCTTTCACATCACCGGCTTTATCACCGAAGATAGCGCGCAACAATTTTTCTTCCGGAGTTGGATCGGTTTCACCTTTCGGTGTGATTTTTCCAACCAAAATATCGCCTTCTTGCACTTCCGCACCAATACGAACGATACCGTTTTCATCCAAATCTTTGGTGGCATCTTGACTAACGTTCGGAATATCCGGTGTCAATTCTTCAAAACCACGCTTGGTTTCACGAACATCCAACGTGTATTCTTCAATGTGCAACGATGTAAAAATATCTTCTTTCACCACTTTCTCGGAAATCACAATGGCATCCTCGAAGTTATAACCTTTCCAGGGCATGAATGCCACCATCAAGTTACGTCCTAACGCCAATTCGCCGCGTTTCGTAGCATAACCTTCGCAAAGCACTTGACCTTTTGTTACTTTGTCGCCTTTGCGAACAATCGGAACCAAGTTGATACACGTGTTTTGGTTGGTACGATGGAATTTGGTGAGTTTATAAGTTTTTACATCCGAATCAAATGACGTCAACTGTGTGAATTTGTCTTGATCGTATTTGATGGTGATTTCGTTGGCATCCACGGCAGTAACAACGCCGTTTGCTTCAGCATTCATCAACACGCGAGAATCTTGCGCCACATATTTTTCCAAGCCTGTACCTACAAGTGGCACTTCGGGGTTCAGCAATGGCACGGCTTGACGCATCATATTCGAGCCCATCAACGCACGGTTCGCATCATCCTTTTCAATAAACGGAATGAGCGATGCTGCGATGGATGCGATTTGATTTGTTGCAACGTCCATAAGTTGAATATCCTCTTTTTCCAAAATTGGATAATCAGCTTGGTAACGCGCCTTGATACGGGTATCCTTAATTTTTCCGTCTTTATCTATTTTGATATGGGCTTGCGCAATATTTTTATCTTCCTCTTCCTCAGCTGTAAGATAAATCGGGTCCGAAACCAAATCCACTTTACCGTTAGTCACAGCACGGTAGGGCGTTTCAATAAATCCAAGTTTATCAATTTTCGCAAAAACGCAAAGCGATGAAATCAAACCAATATTCGGCCCTTCGGGCGTTTCAATCGTACACAAACGTCCGTAGTGCGTGTAGTGAACGTCGCGAACCTCAAAACCTGCGCGCTCTCTCGATAAACCTCCCGGTCCTAAAGCCGAAATACGACGTTTGTGCGTGATTTCAGAAAGTGGGTTGGTTTGATCCATGAATTGCGATAACTGATTCGTTCCGAAAAACGAATTAATCACCGATGAAAGCGTTTTCGCATTAATCAATTCCGTAGGTGTAAACACCTCATTGTCGCGCACATTCATACGTTCACGAATCGTGCGTGCCATACGAGCCAAGCCCACTCCAAATTGAGCATAGAGTTGCTCGCCAACCGTACGTACACGGCGATTACTCAAGTGGTCGATATCATCCACATCCGCTTGAGAATTCACCAGTTCGATAAGATATTTGATAATGGAAATAATATCTTCTTTGGTCAAAACGCGAACCGACGAAGGTGTTGTCAAATTCAATTTTTTGTTGATCCTGTAACGTCCAACTTCGCCTAAGTCATAACGTTTGTCAGAGAAAAAGAGTTTATCGATGATGCCACGAGCTGTTTCTTCATCGGGTGGTTCGGCGTTGCGCAATTGGCGATAGATATACTCTACCGCTTCTTTCGAGTTGTTGGCAGCGTCTTTTTGTAAGGTGTTGAAAATCACCGAACAGTCGATTTGACCTTCTTTTTCGTTGTGAATTAGGATGGTTTTGATACCGGCATCCACAATCATGTCGATGTGTCTATCTTCGAGTTCGGTTTCGCGATCAATCAGTACTTCCGTACGTTCGATAGATACCACTTCACCCGTATCTTCGTCCACAAAATCCTCAATCCACGAGCGCACCACGCGAGCAGCGAGACGTGCGCCTATATAACGTTTGAGTCCTGCTTTGGAAACTTTTACTTCTTCCGCAAGATCGAAAATTTCTAAAATATCTTTGTCCGTTTCGAAACCGATTGCACGCAAAAGCGTGGTAATAGGCAGTTTCTTTTTACGGTCGATGTACGCGTACATCACGTTGTTGATGTCGGTCGTAAATTCCATCCAAGACCCCTTGAACGGAATAATACGTGCCGAGCAGAGTTGTTGTCCGTTGGAGTGATAACTCGTCCCGAAAAACACACCCGGCGAGCGGTGCAACTGCGATACAATCACACGTTCTGCGCCATTGATAACAAACGAACCGCGTGGCGTCATGTAAGGAATCATGCCCAAATACACTTCCTGTTCGATTTTTTGGAAATCTTCGTGGTCGGGATCCGTGCATTCTAAGCGGAGTTTAGCCTTCAAAGGCACGCTATACGTCAAACCACGCTCAACACACTCTTCAAGGGTGTAGCGGGGCGGATCAACGAAATAGTCTAAAAATTCCAACACAAAATTGTTGCGGGCATCCGTAATCGGGAAATTTTCTTTAAAAACTTTGTAAAGCCCTTCGTTTTCGCGGTTTTCAGGATTAGTTTCCAATTGGAAAAAATCTTGAAACGATTTTAACTGAATGTCGAGAAAGTCAATGTGTTCAGCAGGTTTAGCCGATGCGAAATTGATTTTTTGGATAGGTTTTGTTGCCATATATTTTATCTATATTGTTTATCTGTTGTTTTTATTACCGTGTTACAATAATTTGTTCTCTCACAATTTCTCCTCCACCTTCAATGTGCAGGTAGTAGGTGCCCGGTGACAACGGCGAAGTATTGAATTTCACTGGTCTTGGTTTGCCATCACGATGGCGATACCGAAACCGCGTTTGTCTTGGGATGTTGCCGAAATTGTCTAAGAGCCTGACAGTGTATTCTACGGGCTCATCTGTGTCGGGAAGTTCTATGAATTCGATGGTGAGTTCGTTGTTGACGGGATTGGGCGAATAGATAATTTTGATACACGGTGGACAGGGGATTGGATCTCCTATACCAAGACAATGACGACCAGGTTCATACTCTATTACTTTCCAGTTACTCCAACCGCAGGTATTTTGCAAACGAACCTCAATGCGGGCTAACCCATTGTTAAACTGGCTTGCCTGCAACTGACAACTGGTTATTCCGAGATATGTGGGCGCAGAGTGATTGCGAAACAAAACTTCGGTAGTTTTTTTCCATTCGCCTTGCAAAATTCCATTTGGTAAATTTAACGTATTCGGGATAATGCCGTTATAAGTGAGTGTATCCAAGAAAAAATATTCCGACCGTCCCCAAGTTACTGTATCTTCGTGGCGGCGACTGCCTATGAAATTAGCATTAGGCGTATAGCCAATGCTTATTGCTTTTTCGAAATTAATTGGGCATTTGTCGTTGAATGTGACAGTTACTCTTAATAAAGCAGCCCTGCAATCATCAACACTTTCGCCAAGTTGAACACAAATTGGATTTAAATTGAGATTTGGTGGATTAAGACTTAAGCAGGTTGTCAACCCACTTCCAAATTGCCACGACACTGTCGCCCCTGAAGGCAAATTTAATACTTTGTATTCAGCTTGAGATACAGGTACAAACCCATTTCCACTACCTGGTGCAGTTACAATGGCATCTGGTCCGAAAATAAATCCATTAGCCCAATTACAGGCTTGAATAAGGATGCTGATAGGAACTCCATTGACCATTGCTGTTAATTCCCCGAATTGCCCATTTGGACATGCAGTAACTGTTGCCCAATTGGCACCAGTGTCGACAACGGTAAATCCTGAAGTTACACTCCAAGAAGAAGCTTGGAAACTATTATTGCCTAATGTGTAAGTGGCTGTCGCACAAAGAGTGAAAGGGCCATAAATAGCAAGGGGTGTTATTATGGCACAGTTTCCATATTCATCCATTGGTCCTAAGTATGGGTCGGAATCATCGCCATCAGGTTCATCAGGGGCCCAAGAAGGACAACTCGCAGGCTTTGGTCCAATGCCCCAATAATAATAACCGTCACCGTCTTTATCCTCACAAATAATGTCGTCATCAGTGTAGTTGAGGCTTGTGACAGGAGGTTGGATGTAGCAACACGGTAACATTTCATTAAGTTTGTCAAATAAAATATACAAATACCCTCCATTTCCAGCTCCAATACCATAACTGTTTTTATATATCCAATATGTTTGTCCAATGAGAGGACTTCCTGGACGAATTATAGAATCAAGATAAGAAGTATGGCTCACATATTTTATCGTATCTCCCGCTTTAATTTCGTGAAATCCAACTAATGGCATTGCATGACCATAAATTGTATTACCAAAACCAGAAGCAAGAGGGCCTTTATGTATAAGATATTTTTTTATTGAATCAACATTTCCTGATATGCCAAAAGCTCCTTCTGGAGCTCTTCCTGAAACCTTTATTTTTTCAGTTGGTATTGCACACTTTTTAGAACAAGGTAAATCTGCATTAGCAAAAGGGAAACAACTTTCGTTAACGACGCCTGTGCTAGCAACGTAGTCTATTGCTTTATGATAAGCTCCTCCTTCTAGATTAGTCCCAGCTTTACTACACGAAATTACATCTTGTTCGGATAAGTCTATATCAATTTTTTGATTATAATATAAATTAACAAAAGCTTCAACCACTCCAACTGCCGTAAATGCCCAACAACCACCTCCACTACTCTGATGTTTTACAGAAGTCATCCAGTTTCTTCCATGCCGATTTCTCCAATCAAACGAGGAAACATATGCTGAGGTTTGTTGAGAATAAGTTGAACTTGAAACATTGGGTTGTTCAGTCATAAAAATACCGGATGTATAATACTCCAAACCATTTGATATAAAATCGTCCGAATTACCAAAAAATGTTTTCTTTATTGCAAAATTTTTTAATGCAAGGTCTGTGATTCCCGCACACCAATAGAGATTGTTTTCCTTGTTGTAAAGATTAATTTTTTCGCTCTTTATTCTAACCTGATTATCTTTGATATCAGCCTTTAATGTTTCTAGCTCTGTTTTTTCTTCTTGACTTATGTATTCTTTTGACAACTCAATAGTTTTTAATGTTAGGTTTGCATTGACAATAATTAATTTCATCGCGTATGGAATAACAGAGTCAAGTAATGATGTTTCTTCGCAAATGTTATCGAAAGAAATTTCATTACTGTCAGCAATCATTGGATAAGATTCAAATACCAAATATTCATTCTTTTCAACATCTATCAATATAATCCTTACCAAACTATTTTCGTTCCCTTCGAAAAAAATATTTCCACTAACAGACATTCCCGAAATTACAACTTTTTCATCAAAAGGATAAATTAAATCTTTTTCAGAATAGGTCTTATTGAGTTCTGTTACTTCTATCTTACTTTTCTTGTACATTGAAAAGTATGATGCCTCTTGGGGAAAGGCTGTCATCCCAAAACACAAACAAAAAACTCCAATGAATGTAATAACTGATTGTGGCTTCATTTTTTATTATTTTATCAGTATTCTTTTTATTGCAATATCATTCCCCTTTTGAACGGAAATCAAATAAACCCCTGTTTTTAAATTCGTTTTGTCTATTTCGCAAATATTAATGCATTTCGATTTATGATATAATAATCGTCCTTGCATATCAAATAATCTAACGCTGTACGCCTGAGAATCACTAAAAACAATTACAATATTATGATTTGAAACAAAAACATCTATCTCTTTTTCTAATTTTGTATTGAAAATTGAAGTTATGGTATTCCATATAAAACACCCTTCATCATTTCGTTTGTATATGAGAGAATCGTTGCGATAAAGACAGAGTAAATGGCCAGTTGTTCCTCCATATAATCGAGGCAACGAACTTGTTAACAATCCAGCTTCGCCTCCAATTCCTTCCACCCAATACTGTAAAGAAGATAGAAAATCATCAATCCGACTTCGTATAGTTACCCGTTTGTGTATGTTATTGTTTATCGTTATATAATCAACAGCCTCCACTATATTATAGACATCAGCCCCAATCCCTAATCGAAAATCAAATAATTCTATAGTGTCACCAACTTCAACATTGAAGCTGTACAATAAAACTTCATCGGAAGTTAGCGATTTATAATATACTTTACGTTCCTTGACATCTTCTCTTATAAATCCTTTCAATGCCCAATTATCACCAAATTCATTGTCAGTAAAAAACAGTTTTTTGTAATTTATAATTCCGATAGTTGTATCCCCCACAATTTTTAATTGTTCTGTCTTGTCATAGTTATATTCATGCGCAGTGGTTCGAAAGGAATGCATAACATTCCATTGGTTTCCAGGCATGAGTAAAGGCATATATGTTTGTGCATTTACCTGCAAAACGCAACAACTGAGGAAACTGAGGAAAAGATTTTTTGTTTTCATTTTAGCTTAGTTTTTAGTATTATTTTTTGCAAAGATATAAAATAATATTTAACTTATAAGTTTATTGAATGGCACGGCCACTGCAAATTCGCACCAGTAGGACGTGTTTTAACCTTGCATTGTTTTTTAATGTTTTCTCTCATAAATCAACTTTTTACCACACGTGTATAAGAACCAAACAACCATGCTTTTTCAATAGGTTGATCAGTAAAGAACATATCAAGTTTGTTCAAAATAACACTACTCATTTGTATTGTTTTATCGTGTAAAATTAAGTCCTATTTTAAACGGACAAAAGGAATACGGCTTTTTGCAATAAAAAGCCGATTCCTTTGGAGTTGTTGTAGGGGCGGAGGCATGCCTCGTCCCTACATTAGTTTATTTCACTTCTACAACCGCGCCTTGCTCTTCGAGTTGTTTTTTCAAAGCGTCGGCTTCGTCTTTTGTTACGCCTTCTTTCAAAGGTTTCGGTGCAGCGTCTACCAATTCTTTTGCTTCTTTCAAACCGAGAGAAGTTAATTCTTTTACGGCTTTCACGATAGCCAATTTGTTTGGACCTGCTTCTTTCAAAATTACATCGAAAGCAGTTTTTTCTTCTGCTACCGGGCCTGCTGCTGCCGGACCTGCTGCTACTGCAACTGCCGCTGCTGCGGGCTCAATACCGTATTCTTCTTTAAGAACGTCTGCTAATTCTTTTACTTCTTTAACAGTTAAGTTTACTAATTCTTCTGCTAATTTTTTGATGTCTGCCATGATAATTATGGATTTTTTTGTTTTTAATTTTGTTGTTTTGTTTTTTTTTTGCTCCCTTCGACTCCGCTCAGGGAGCGGAACCGGGTGGCTGAGCGGAGTCGAAGCCACCTCTACCTTGTTAAGCGGCTTTTTCTTCTAATGTTTTCAACACACCTGCAATCGTTTGGCCACCCGATTTAAGAGCGCCAATAACGTTTTGCATTGGAGATTGTAACATTCCGAGAACATCACCGATAAGTTCGTTTTTCGACTTGATGCTAACTAAAGCATCTAACATCTCGTGACCTAAGTAGAAGGCTTCTTCCACATAAGCACCTTTCAATTTGAACTTATCAATAGTTGTGCCGAATTCTTTAATGAGTTTAGCCGGTTCGTTGTTGATTTGCGAAAGCATGATAGCTGAAGTTCCCTTCATTGCCGGATGCAATTCGCTGTAATCAACGTCGAATGTAGTTAAAGCTCTTTTCAACAAGGTATTTTTTACTACAATTAGTTTCACGTTTCTGCGGAAACACAAGCGACGTAATTTGCTCGTTTGTTCTGCATTCAGACCGGTTGTGTCTGCGATGTAGAGGTGCGGCGTTGTTGCGATGTGTTCGGCTAATTGTGCAACTAATTGACTTTTTTGGTCTTTGTTCATACCTGTTTAAATGTTAGAATGATTTAGGATCGATTTTAATGCCGGGGCTCATGGTACTTGACATATAAATGCTTTTTACGTACGTACCTTTCGCTTTTTGTGGTTTCAACTTCACAATCAAGTTCAACACTTCGGCAGTATTTTCTTTGATTTTTTGAGCATCGAAAGAAACTTTTCCTACACGTGTGTGAATGATTCCTGTTTTATCAACTTTGAAGTCGATTTTTCCACCTTTGGCGTCAGCTACAGCTTTGCCGATGTCCATTGTAACGGTACCCGTTTTAGGATTCGGCATCAAGTTGCGAGGTCCTAAAATTTTTCCGAGAGCACCCACTTTGGGCATCACGCTTGGCATTGTAATAATAACATCAACGTCCGTCCAACCGCCTTTAATTTTGTCTACGTATTCGTCCAATCCGTAGTAATCGGCTCCGGCTGCCTTAGCCTCATCTTCTTTGTCGGGCGTACAAAGCACCAACACGCGCATCGTTTTACCCGTGCCATGTGGTAAAGTAACCGATCCGCGAACCATTTGATCCGACTTACGTGGGTCAACGCCCAAACGAACGTCGATATCCACCGAAGCATCAAATTTTGTGGTGGTGATGTCTTTCACGACTTTAGAAGCCTCCTCCAAAGTATAGATTTTTTCTTTGTCGAATTTTGCTAAAACGTCTTTTCTTTTTTTTGTTATTTGTCCCATTGATTTAATTTTTTGGTTGGGGCAGGGTCTGCCTGCCCTGTTTGCAATTGGGCGCGCTGACCGCGCCCCTACAGATTATTACGCAGGAGCATTCCCGCCTTTCACGGTAATACCCATCGAACGCGCCGTACCGGCAACCATTTTCATGGCAGCCTCAGTGGTAAAGCAGTTCAAGTCGGGCATTTTCGCTTCAGCAATAGTGCGAACCTGATCCCAAGTTACTTCTGCAATCTTATTACGATTAGGCTCGTTAGAACCTTTTTTCGCTTTGGTTACGTCCATAAGTTGAACCGCCACAGGTGGTGTTTTTACGATGAAATCAAACGATTTATCGGCGTAAACAGTTATGATTACAGGTATGACTTTTCCTGCACTCTCTTGCGTACGAGCGTTAAACTGTTTGCAAAATTCCATAATATTCACACCCTTTGCTCCTAATGCAGGACCAACAGGTGGCGATGGATTGGCTGCGCCTCCTTTAATCTGTAGTTTGATTAATGCGCTAATTTGTTTTGCCATTGTTTTTTCTTTTTTGTCGTTGAGACGCGATTAATCGCGTCTTTACACTTTGTAACATTTTCACGTTATCCGACGTTTGGCGGTTTTTGGGCGAACACGTGGGTTCGCCCCTACATTATTCCTTTTCGACTTGGGTGAAACTCAATTCTAACGGGGTTTTCCGTCCGAAAATTTTCACCATCACCTTTAATTTTTTCTTTTCCTCGTTGACTTCTTCGATAACGCCTGAGAAATTGTTGAACGGTCCGTCGATCACCTTCACAGGTTCTCCAACGATAAACGGTTCAAGCATTTCTTCAGCGGCATCGCTCAACTCATCTACTTTGCCCAAAATGCGGTTTACTTCCGCAGGACGCATAGGAATAGGATCGCCTCCTCCTAAAAAGCCGATGATGTTCGGAACATTGCGAATGATATGAATGATCTCTCCAATCAGATAAGCCTCAATCAAAATGTATCCGGGCAAATAGGAACGCTCTGTGCTCACTTTTTTCCCGTTTTTGATTGTGAATACCTTTTCGGTTGGAATCAAGACTTGGCTAATGTAATCTTGCAATTTGGAGATTTGAATTTCTTTTTCAAGATATTCCTTTGCTTTTTTTTCTTTTCCGCCGATTGCACGGACTACATACCATTTTTTGACCTGTTCGCTCATACCATTGAAATTAAAGGGTAGAATAGAAATTATATAGAGTTGCTGTTGGTGATTGCCATAGACGTGGAAGCCGTCTGCAGTCCGAAAAATCTCGAAAATCCACCACTCAGCAGGTTTTTACATCATGCTGTAAACATATCCTAAAACGCCTTTCCACATGGACGAACTGTGAACACCCACAGCCATATCCATCAGGAACACCACCATAGCGATGATTAAAGAGGCAATAAACACAACAACTGCGCTGTTTTGCAACTCGGCAAACGTGGGCCAAGATACTTTTTGCATCAATTCCACGTAACTTTCTTTCACGTAATTAACTACTGATTTCATTTCTTTAGGATTGTTTATCTTATACTTAAAAATACTTTATTGGGGTGCAAAGGTACGAAAAATAATTGGAATAACCAAATTTTTTGGAAAAAATCTGATTTTTTTACCGTCATGTCAAGCGGAGCAAAGCGCAGTCGAGACATCCCCTTGCTATGCGAACGCACGGACGTGGACGTCCGCACGAGCGGTTTTAACGGACAGCGGCTTGCCGAAGTGGCGGTGTTTCTATTTGTGGCTACACTTTCGGCGTGATGTTTTTTATTTCCTTGTAGTTTCGGCGGAGAGTAGTAGCCATTTTGGCAAACCGCAAGTTACACGAAGTGCCCTCTCCTAAATTATTTTCTTCTTCCTTTTGATTTATAGTAATTTTTAATTGCATATTGTTGTCTTATACGACTTGTACGATTTGCCTCAATTTCTTCTATACTCGGACCACTTCTTCTTACATTGCTATAATTTGGTGATAATTGATAATTTATATTATTCCTTTGCTGTATAGAATTTACATAATTCACATAATTTATACAATTCATTTGATTAAAAAATACTAGATTTGAAGGAGTTTTTATTTTATTTTCAACATTTTCTAAGTCTTCAATAGAGTCTAACTTAATTCTGATTAAAACTGTGTTGTTTTTTGAGCAATATTCTAGTACATTATTTTCAGGTTCGTGTTTATCAACAACTTCAATAATAATTGAGGCATTTCCTTGTTCATTGATTAAAACTAAATCAGGTCTGCATTTTTCCAAAGAATACTCCATTTTGATTTCAGAAATACCAAGTATTAAATTTCCGTTATGTTCTTTTTTACAAATATTACAAATCCAGAATATTTCTAAAGGTGTATTATTTTTAATACTTTCCAAAATATAATTGAACAACATTTTTTTAAATGTTTCGTGTAAATAACCCTCCCCACCACCATTGCCACAATTATTTGTTTTATTTTTATGACAAAAATGCTTTTGTCTTATTTTACCATTTCTAAAAATCAATTCTTCTTTGCAAACAGGACAATGATATTTTTCGCCAGATAATGCGTTTTCTATGAAAATAATGTTTCCATTATTGGTTTCTGCATATTTATATAAAATTTCCATAATTTTTAGACTCTTTTTTGGCATTTCGTGTAACATGTAAATATACGCAATTTTTTTTGCAAAGATACAAAAAAATGTTAATAACTCGACAAGTTATTAACAAATTGACACTTTTTTCAGAGAAAATTATACGAAATTCGAAATTCGAGCGTTATATATAGCAAAGGGATGTCTCGACTTCGCTTCGCTCCGCTCGACATGACGATGAATATAATTGAGATAGGGGAAGGATAGAGGGTTTGTGGCAAAGCCACAAACCCTCTATCCTTCTTCTCACGACAAAATGCCGTCATTCCGAGCGAAGCATACGAAGTATGCGAAGTCGAGGAATCCCCTTGCTACAACGATAAAAAAATAAAAAATGCAAAAAGGAGGCTACATTTACATCATGACCAACGATCACAGAACGACACTTTATATTGGCGTTACTAATGATTTGGAACGTCGTGTTCAGGAACATCGTACACATTTTCACAAACATTCTTTTACAGCAAAATACAATTTGGAAAAATGTGTTTACTACGAGTATTTTCTCAATATCGAACAGGCCATAAAAAGAGAAAAACAATTAAAAAAATGGAGTAGAGGAAAAAAAGAAATACTAATCAATCGTTTGAATCCTAAATGGAATAATTTGGTATAAAAACAAAAAAACAGAAATAAAAGGTGAGTTCTGTGTCTGCACAGCCACTACTTTCGTAATGATTAGGTCCTTTTTGTTCTGTTTTCAGACTGCAAAATTACAACATTTTTTTGGAATAACCAAATTTCTACTGATTAAAATTCCTCAGTTTTATTCACTGAATTTTGATCAAACGGTTTTCGAACGCGAATGTAGTTTTCCGTAAAACCGTACAGCCAACCATTGTGATTATCGGCTTCCCAAAGGACTTTCGAAGGATTTAGGCGATGATTTTTGCAGAAATCGGCATGTTTTTTTTCGGATAGTTCGTGCAAACGTTCGCTGCGTTGTTTTTTCACTTCTGCGGAAACTTTTTCGGGCAAATTTATGGCAGGCGTATTTGGGCGTTCAGAATAAGGAAATATGTGTAAAAACGTTAAAGGCAGCGATTCAATAAATTGATACATATTCTCAAAATTCTCATCGGTTTCGCCGGGAAATCCAACAATAACATCGGCTGCAATGAATGCGTGAGGCATTGCTGTTTTGATTTTTTGCACACGTTCGGCGAATAATTCTCGCGTATAACGGCGTTTCATCAGTTGCAAAATTTTGTTTGAGCCCGATTGCAACGGAATGTGAAAATGGGGTAAGAACGCTCGTGATTTTGCTACGAAATCTACGATTTCATCGGAAATTAAATTCGGTTCGATGGATGAAATTCGGTAGCGTTCGATACCTTGAATTTGGTCGAGCGCTTGAATGAGTTGGAAAAACGTTTCATTGGTTGATTTTCCGAATTCGCCAATGTTTATGCCTGTTAGAACGATTTCTTTGGTGTCTGATTTGGCGATTTTTTCGACAATTTTCAGGGTGTTTTCAATCGAGTCATTACGATTTCGTCCGCGTGCGTGCGGAATTGCGCAGTAAGTGCAGAAATAATCGCAGCCGTCTTGGATTTTCAGAAATGTTCGTGTGCGGTCGTCTGCGGAATAGGCAACGACGAAATCCGTACCCGTAGGGGCGGGGTTCGCCCGCCCCATTTGCAAATATTTATCACAATTTCCATCGGGGCGGGCAGACCCCGCCCCTACGAGATATTCCAACAACCGATGTTTATCCGCATTCCCCAACACATAATCCACACCTTCAATTTTCGCAATTTCATCGGGACTGACTTGTGAAAAACAGCCAACCACAGCAATCTTGGCATTCGGGTTTTGTCGAATGGCTTGACGAATGGCTGTTCGGCATTTTTTTTCCGCCAAAGCGGTAACCGTGCATGTGTTGATAACATACACGTCTGCAACAGTCTTAAAATCGACTAATTCATAGCCGTCTTCAACAAATTTTCGTCCTAAATCCGAAGATTCGGCGAAATTTAATTTGCAACCTAATGTGTGAAATGCAACGGCTTTTTTCATTTTGCAAAGATACGAAAAATAGTTTATAAAGTTTGTAAAGTTCATAAAGTTTATAAAGTTGCTTCAAATTTATAATGATAAATTGCTATTGTGTCATTTTTTTTTCGTATCTTTGCATTTATCAATCAAAAAATCGAAACACAGTGAACACCATTCCTGAAATAGAACATCAAATCGTAGAGGAATTTTCCAAATTCGATGAGTGGTTGGATCGCTACAACTATTTGATAGAGTTGGGTAGAGAGTGTCCGGCTATCAGCGAAAGCGAAAAAACGGAAGCGAATTTGATTAAAGGCTGTCAGTCGCGCGTGTGGCTGAGCACAGAGTTTGTGAATGGAAAAATTATTTTCAAAGCGGATAGCGACGCCGTAATCACGAAAGGAATTGCGAGTTTATTAATTCGCGTGTTTTCGAACCAAACGCCCGATGATATTCTGAACGCTGATCTCACGTTTTTAGATACCATCGGACTTCGCACACACCTTTCGCCAACACGCTCAAACGGATTAACTGCCATGATAAAACAAATGAAACTTTATGCCATGGCGTATAAAATGAAAAGTCAAAATTAAAAAAATGGCTTCGACTCCGCTCAGCCATCAGAACCATTGCGGTCGTTGAGCGGAGTCGAAACGCCCGCAAATCAATCAAAAACTAAAAAAATATGTTTCTACAAATCACACACCCCGAAACTGTCGACCAAATCGTAGCACCTCTCGTAAAAACTTCGGAAAGCATTCCCGTGATGAAATTGGCTGTACTTGGCGGCTGGATTATGATTCCGCTGTTATTGCTTTTGATCATTGCTATCTACATTTTTATCGAACGGCTGATTTTAATCAATCAATCCTCGAAAGAGCCGAGCAATTTTATGAATACCATTCGGGATTTTATTCACGATGGACGTTTAGATTCCGCGAAAGCGCTATGTGCAAACACCGACACCCCGATTGCACGCATGATTGGTAAAGGTATTTCGCGTGTCGGAAAACCGCTGAATGATATTAATGCGGCTATCGAAAACGTTGGAAAATTAGAAGTTGCTAAACTCGAACGCCGTTTGAGTTGGCTTTCTACAACAGCAGGCGCTGCACCGATGATCGGTTTTTTGGGAACGGTAACCGGTATGATCCGCGTGTTTTTTGCGATGGCTGCTGCCGGAAATAATATTGAAGTCAATATGTTGTCGGGCGGTATGTACGAGGCAATGGTAACAACTGTGGCGGGTTTGATTGTCGGCATTATTGCTTATATTTGTTACAATTATTTGGTGGCTCGTATCGAAAAAATGGTGTTCATTTTAGAGGCGAGAGCAACCGAATTTATGGATTTATTGCATGAACCTGTAAAATAATCAACCATGGCTATCCCAACAAGACACAAACGCTCGGATCAATTTAGTTTGGCATCCATGTCGGATTTGGTTTTTCTGTTGTTGATTTTCTTTGTTCTATTGTCAACATTAGTCAGTCCGAATGCGATTAAACTCTTACTCCCATCGAGCAATAGCAAAACGATGGCGAAGCAAACCACCGCAGTTTATATCAACGAAAACCACGAGTTTTTCATCATTGACTCCAGTCAAGAAATTTATATTGGCGACGATATCGATCGGTTGATGACCGAACTTGCAGCGCGAATTGCCAACGAAACAGAGGCTTCTGTTGTTATACGCGCAGACAAAAGCGTCGAAATCCAATATGTGATGTATGTGTACGACGCCGTGATTGCAATTAACGAGCAAACAGGAGCGAAACACAGTGTGATTATAGCAACATCGCCCAAGAGATGATGACCGAACGCCAACGCAATACAATAGCAGCAGCCGGCACTGTAATCATTCTCGGATTATTGTGTATTTTGTTGTTGCTTTTCAGTTTGTCGCGCCCCTATCCTCCCCCACCCGAATACGGTTTGGAAATCATGGGCGCAGGCTCAGAAGGCGCAGGCAGAGCACAGTCTAATGTTACGCCGCAAACGCCCACCACATCTGCGCAACAACCTTCGGAAGGCGAAAATGTGGTAACGGAAAATAACGAACAAGTGTCTATTCCAAGGCAATCCACAACTCAAACCCGAAATCCGAGACCTGTTGAAACGCCGACGACTACGCAGCAAGAAGTCAAACCTCAACCTCAAGAACCTGAAATCAATCAAGCAGCCTTGTTTCCAGGCATGAGAAACACGCAAGGCAGTGGTCAAGGCACAGGCAGTTCCGACGGCAGTGGCAGCGGTAGTGGACAAGGCAGCGGAACGGGTTCAAGCACGGGAACAGGCGCTGGAGCAGGAAATTTTGGAGAGGGATCGGGATCGTGGAGATTGGACGGGCGTCAAGCCAATAGTTTACCCAAACCCGTCTATAATTCCGATGAACAGGGCGTTGTAGTGGTTAGAATTACCGTCAATCGCGATGGCGTTGTTGTGAGAGCAGAGCCAGGTGCTCAAGGCACTACAACAACCAGTACATTCCTTCACCAAACGGCAAAAGAAGCCGCTTTGAAATCACGTTTCAGCGTAAATAGAGATGCGCCCGAACAGCAGGTGGGGACGATTACGTATCGGTTTGTGAAGGTGAACTAAATTTAGTTATGAATTATCAGTTATGAGTTGCTTCGCCTTGTAGTTGTAAAGTTTATAAAGAGGTGCGTGTATTTATGTGCTGCACGCAAGCAGACGATACAGTGCTGCGGACAAACAATGAAACGCAAAAATAAACGTTAAAGCGAAAGCGAAGAATAAATAATTATGTTGTACACCGATATAGCTGCATTAAAAGAAAGAATGAATCAGCTGTGTAGTCGCGCACTGCCGTTTTTTTTTATTGTAAATTATGAACAAACCGAAGGTTATCTTGTCGAAAATCCTTTCAATCAATCCGAAGTCTTTTTCAAATTTCCAACAGCAGCACATAAACCATTTTCCGTTTTTCCTAAAAAAAATGATTTTAATATAGTCCCGAATAAATTTGAAGCATATAAAAGCAAATTCGACAGATTGCAGAAATACTTAAAAGAGCAGGAAATAGAATTGGCGAATTTAACGGAACGAACAGCAATTGAAACAAATCTTTCGTTAGAAAATATATTTGCTTTAAGCAAATCGTTATACCAAGTTTATATTCCCAATAAATTCGTCTGTTTTTCTCCCGAAAGACTTGTGAAAATTGCTGACGGAAAAATTTCTGTAAATCCAATGAAAGGCACAATAGATGCGAGTATTCCAAATGCAGAGCAAATTATATTGAACGATAAAAAAGAAATAGACGAACTCGAAACTACCGTAAATCTTGTGAGTAAGGAGTTGAGTGCGGTTGCAAAAAATATTCGTACTAATCGGTTTCGGTATATAGACAAAGTAAAGACTAATCGAAAAACCTTGTTACAAGTCAGTTCCGAGGTTGTCGGCGAGCTTCCACTCGACTATATGCAACATATTGGAGATATTATTTTTTCGCTTTTACCCGCAGGCTCTATTTCGGGAACGCCAAAGCAAAAGGCAATAGAAATATTACGTGAAATAGAAGGCATTGAAAGAAATTACTACTGTGGAATTGCAGGATATTTTGACGGAAAAGAATTTGACAGTGCCGTTTTAATCCGTTTCATTGAGCAGAATGATAATAGCAAATTATATTTTAGAAGCGGTGGCGGAATCACAATTGATAGCGTTTGTGAAAAAGAATATCAAGAAGTTTTGAATAAAATATACTTGCCTTTTAACACGGAAAATCCTGTATTTGTTGAAACATTAAGAATTGAAAACGGAAAAATCTATAATTTCGACCTCCACCAAGCGAGAATGTTAAAAACCGCCTTTTTTCACTACGGAACAAAACCAAAACTAAACGTAGATATTTCTGAAATACCGCTACATTTGCAGAATAAGAGAATAAAATGTAGAGTTTTATATTCTGCCGACATTATTGAAACAGAATTTCTCGCTTATCAACCTAAAAACATACAATCGTTGCAAATTGTAGAAAACAACGACATAAAATACAGTCATAAATCTACTGATAGAACTTATCTGAATAATTTATTTGAACAAAGAAATGGCGCTGACGATATAATTATCGTAAAAAACGGAAAAATTACCGACAGCTCGTTTGCCAACCTTGTGTTTGAATCTTTTGACGGCGAGTTTTTCACTCCAAAAACATATTTACTTGACGGCACAAAACGAGCGTACTTACTGAGAAACGACACAATTAAGGAAAGAGAGATTACAACAGCCGATATACCATTATACAAAAAAGTTTACTTGATAAATGCAATGATTGATATTGAAGACAATGTTTCTGTGCCTATAGATTTAATTGTTGTGTAGTTGAGTTTGACACTTATGTTGAAGATGAATACAAAAATAACAAAAAAGTATAGAAATACCAGCGTGCAACTGGTGGTTTGGCGTGAGCGGAGGCATTAGATGCATTGTAGAGAAAATTGAAAAGAATAAATTATTGACAACATTAATGAACACATCTTAAATCCTAACAAATTATATCCAACTCATAACCCATAACCTCGTGCAAATAAAACCCTACCACAAACTAATTGCAAGCCTAATCTTCGCTATTCTCGTATTTTTCATCGTTCGAGAAGCATTACCAAAACCCAAACCAATGGCAATTATCATGGCGTTTGTGTTGTTTTTTGATGTGTGGATTAAGTATTGGACACAAACGAATAAATCGCAACTTCCAAGGCGCACGTGCAAGATTTTTTTGTGGATATTTTATGCATCCATTGTGTATTTTGTTCTTATGATTTTAGGATTTTGGCTCTCCCCTATTGCTTATTGGCCACCGATTTTAAGAGTTTACGGATATGGTTTGATGTTGATTTTTGCTTCTATAAAAATTGTTTTAGCGAATGTTTTATTTTTACAATTTTTGATTTCAAAAATTCGTTTTACAAATAAGATTTCCTCTCCAAAAAGATGGTTTCAAGTTGGTTTGTGTATCGCTGTTTTTATGTTTATAATAACATTATATGGTTCAATTTACGAAAAGTTTGCTTTGCGAGTTCATCAAATTGAAATTAGAGATAAAACCGTGCCGAAAGCCTTCGACGGCTATAAAATCGTGCAATTTTCGGATATGCACATTGGTAGTCAAGTGTCGAAACGCTACGTTAGAAAATTAGTGGATTCGATTAATGCACAAAATCCGGATTTGGTTGTTTTTACAGGTGACATGGTGAATTTTCACACCGAGGAAATCATTCCATTTGTAGAGTTATTTTCTCAAATCCATGCTAAAGACGGTGTTTTCGTAGTTTTGGGCAATCACGATTACAGCGGTTATTTGCGTTGGGAAAGACCGCCAGACAGCGTGGATAATATTCTACACTTACTCCATATTTATCATTCGATGGGTTGGAACGTGTTGCAAAATGAACACGTTTGGCTTCATCGTGGCGATGATTCGATTGCGTTGGTAGGTGTGGAGATGTACAGCAGTAAAAGAACCAAACGTTGGAAAAACATCGCCGATACAGAAAACGCATTGAGAGGTGTTTGTCCGTCAAATTTTATCGTGATGCTTTCCCACAATCCTCAACATTTTAATGAAGAATTACAACTTAATTTTCCACATGTAAACCTCACGCTCACCGGGCATTCGCATGGCGGACAGATGGCAATAAGAGCGTTCAGTATAGCACGATTTGCGATGAAGCATTGGCGAGGTTTTCATCGGTTTGACGATCAATATTTGAATGTGTGTACGGGTTGTGGTTTCAATACACTCCCATTTCGAATTAATATGCCGCCGAGTATTTCAGTGGTGACATTATCTGTGCTGTGATTGGTTTGATTTATGTGATTATTATGATTTTTTTAATCAAAGCAATCACATTACAGACTTTTAAAATGCTAATCCTATTTTCATGCCAAGCGTTAAAGTCAGATGTGTGCGCCGATCAATAAAACCGTGATGGTATCTGAGTTCTGTCGGATTTCCCCAGCCAAAACCTGCTCCAGCAAAGCCGTCTAAAACAAGCATTTTTCTATTCCATTGGTATCCGGTACAACCCATAATGGTTTGCCAAGATGAATAAACCCTGTTAATATTTTTTGCATCGTAATGAAAGGCTGACACAGCATATTCAGGTTTGATATAGAAACCTGTTAATAGAGTTTCTTGCGGTTGCAAAAACATAAATTTGTAAGCAAATCGAAACAAAACACCTTTCGGATTATTTTCGAATTTATCAAAGCCCACTCCAATAATTCCTCCGGTAATTTCGAAAGATTGTCCGGGAATTGTAACTCTTTCGTACGTAAGTTTAGCTGATCCGGTAATGAACGAAAGAAAGGTTGTTTTTATGGCATTTTTACGAATTGATTTAACGTCTTGCTCTGCCTGCAAAGACACAGCAAGAAGTAAAACCATAAAAAGACAACTTGTTTTTTTCATAATATTTTAATGCCCAAATAAATTCAACAAAAATCGTGCAAAGGTACGAAAAAAAATGAGAATAGCAAAGCTCTCAATAAAGTCAATTGAGAATTGAAAATTGAGAATTATTTATATATTTTTTAATTCTCAATTTTCAATTCAAAAAAAAATTTGGTTATTTCAAAAAAAAGTTGTATCTTTGCACTCCGATTTTCGGAAAGGGGAGCTTAGCTCAGTTGGTTTAGAGCATCTGCCTTACAAGCAGAGGGTCGGGGGTTCGACTCCCTCAGCTCCCACAGAGAAAAGCCTTGCAAAAACAAGGCTTTTTTCAAACAGGTCCCGTAGCTCAACTGTATAGAGTATCTGACTACGGATCA
>WRCN01000019.1 GCA_009783885.1 Bacteroidales bacterium
AAGAACCTTTTCTGCAGGATTAGAAGTTGGATTGCGATACAAATTAGGCGGATCTAACAGAAAAACCAAACAGGACATGATCCGAGAAAGAGAAGAACAGAAAGAAAAAGAAGCGGCACAGGCACAAACAGCAGCACAACGAGCTGAAGACGCAGAGCAAAGAGCGGCCACAGCATCAGAACGTGAAGCCGAAGCAAACGAAAGAGCAGAAAAACTTGCCGAAAGCCTTAAACGAATAGAAGACCTGCTCGCCAAAACATTAGCAAGAGATGGAAAAGTAGACAGAGTGACAGGAGAAGGCGGAAAGGATGCTCTGAAAGTGAATCTCGATGTAGATCTATTGTTTGCAACAGGAAAAAGCAATCTCTCGGAAAATTCAATGGAGATGCTTGTGCCGCTTGTGCAAATATTGCAGGAAAACCCACAAACAACCATCGACATTTTTGGGCATACCGACAATGTGGGATCGTTGAGATACAACCAGAAACTTTCAACAGATAGAGCAAATTCTGTGGCGAATTTCCTCACGGAGATGGGCGTAGACAGAAGACAAATCAGAAGAATAGTGGGTAGAAACTACTCCGAACCTGTAGACGATAACGGCACCGAGGAAGGTAGAGCAAAAAACAGAAGAGTAGAAATATGGACGTATGTCGATAGGGAATAATTGAAAACCGTAGAATGGCATCCGTACAGAAACTAACAAAAAAAATCGAAACAACTTGCTGTTTCGATTTTTTTTCGTATCTTTGTCCAATATTTAAAATTTACTAACATGAAAAAAACCGCACTTACCACCTTTATTACGATGGTTCTATTGGGTTGTGGCGGTATAGCCCAAGGTCAAAAAACAATTGAAATTTTCGGAAAAATCAGAGGTTTGGGCGATGAATCTATGGTGTTGCGGTATCGTTTTGACGGTACAACCTACATGGACACCATTACTGCGAAAAACGATATCATTTCATTCAAAAAGGAAATCGAACTCCCGCGTCCAATTATGGCAACTTTGACTTATATCGGGGCTGGCCAAGATGCTTTACTTATTACGAGTACGGAATTTTTTATTGATAACAACGTTAATATCGTTTTAGATGGTGAATTTGGTGATTTGTATAATTTAAAAGCGACAAACAGTCCGTTTTTCGATGATGTTGTAAAACTTCGCGAAGAAAACAGAGAGGATTTTTTATGGTCTACAAAACTGAGAGCTGAGGTTTTTGAGCTGGTTGCTGCCGGTGCAGGAGATAGAGACGAAGTGAAACAATGGTCTGAAATTCAAAGCCGTATGGCAAATCGTCAAGAAAACTTTATCAAAAACAATCCGAATTCAGTCTATGCTGCTTACTTGTTTTCCTTGCAATTACTCAGAAAAACCGTTGATGAGATTGAGGAGGTTTTCAATCGCTTTACTCCGGAAGTTCAACGTTCTGCATTCGGAGAGCAAATACGTACTTATTTAGAAACTGCAAAAAAAGTGGCTCCGGGTGCAGTGGCTCCGAATTTCAGACAAAAAGATATTGACGGAAACATCGTTACGCTCGAACAATTTAGAGGCAAATACGTGATGTTGATGTTTTGGGGTTCGTGGTGCGGTCCTTGCCGCCGATCGCATCCGCATTTGATGGAACTGCTCAATGCATACAAAGACAGTCCGCTTCAAGTTATTGGTTTTGCAAGCGACAGAGATCGCAATGCGTGGAAAAAAGCCATCGAAGATGACAAGTTGGATTTTATTCATTGCAATTTGTTCGATAAACTTGATGGTGAAGATGTTGCTGCCCTTTACAATGTAAGAGCATTCCCAACCAAAGTATTCATTGATCCGCAGGGTAAAATTGTGAAAACATCCATTGGAGCAAACGAAAAAGAATTGGAAGAGCTTTTTGAAACTACGTTTGGACAATAACAAAAAACAAATCAAATATAAATCAAAAAAACAAAATTTATGAGTTCAGAAAAATTTACTCCATTTGTTCCTGCGGGCACAAACATGAAAGAGTTTACGCTTCGAGCGTTGCTCATTGGTCTAATTCTGTCGGTGATTTTCGGTGCTGCTAATGCTTATATCGGTTTGAAAGCCGGTATGACTATTGCTGCAACTTATCCGGCAGCAGTTATTGGTATGGCACTTTTAAAAATGATGAAAGGCACCATACTCGAAGAAAACTTTACACGTAGCGCCGGTTCTGTTGGAGAATCCGTTGCTGCTGGAGCGATCTTCACACTTCCGGCATTCTTCATTGCCGGTCTTTGGACGGCGGACGGACTAAATAATCCGGACAAAACACTGGAAGCCATAGGCATGTTTAGTTCGACAAAGAGTTATCTTACGGCTACGGCCATCTTGCTTGTCGGTGCCACAATGGGCGTGTTTTTCGTTGCATTACTTCGTCGTGCTTTAGTGCAAGATCAATCGCTTCCGTTTCCGGAATCCGTGGCTGCTGCAGAAATTCACAAAGCCGGACAAAGTGGCGGAGGCGGAACAAAATATCTCTTCTGGGCAATGGCTGCCGGTGCTGCAATTAAAATTGCAGGCGAACTCAAGTTATTTGCAACGAGTTTTTTTACATTCTTAAAAATTGCTCCGGCAACCCTAACCAGAAGTGGTAAAGTTCTTGAAGGTGGATGGTTTGCAGGAGGTCCTACGATTAGTTCGGCCTATCTTGGCGTTGGATACATTATCGGACCACAAAAAGCATCGATCAGTTTTAGCGGACTTTTGCTCGCTTGGGGCTTGGTAGTGCCGGTTTTGTTGGCCATTCTCGGACCGGAATATGTTGAAAGCGTTGTTGCAGCGTTTAATGCTAAAGCTATGGAAGCAGGTACTACCCCTATAACCGGCGAGTTAGAAGCATGGAGATTTGGTGCAACCACTGTTTGGCACGAAATCGTGCGTATTATTGCTATCGGTGGTATGTTGGTTGCAGCGGCATTTACACTTTTCAACATGCGCAACACATTAGGCCAAGGTTTGGTACGTGCTATCAAAGATTTGAAAAACATGGGACAGCCAACTGAAAACGTTGAACGTACCGAAAAAGATATGAAAGCTATTTTCATTTTATTAGGTATTTGTGCAGGTGCTTTGGCTACGTTTTGTGTTGCATTTTTCGTTTTCGGAACATCCTTTGTTGTGGCTCTTGTAGCCGCAACTGTGATGGTTGTTTTAGCGTTTATGTTTGCAGCCGTTTCCGGATATTTGGTGGGAATCGTTGGTTCGAGCAACAATCCGGTGAGCGGACTAACTATGACAGCTTTGGTTATTACGGCCTTGCTTTTGGTTGCTGCCGGAGTTAGAGGTAGTGGAGTCGAGGCTGGTATTGCGGCCGTGTTGGGTATTGCAGCTATTTTCTGCGTTTCTTCTGCTGTTGCAGGAAAAATGTTCCAAGATTTAAGAGCCGGAGCTCTTTTGGGTGGAACACCTTGGAGAATGCAAACAGGTGACTTGATCGGTGCAGTAATTTCTGCTTTTGTGATGTTTGGCGTGTTGATTATTTTGAATCAAGGTGATATCGAGCAAGGTATTGCAGCCGGTTATCAAGGAGGTTTTGGAAGCGATGCATTGCCTGCTCCGCAAGCCACGTTGATGGCAACACTTTCGCAAGGTATTGTTGGCGGCACGATGACTTGGATTTTAATCCTTTTGGGTATGATGCTCGCCGTATCGTTGATCGTTATGGGAGTGAAAGCCCCGATGTTGATCTTTATCGGTATGTTCTTGCCGTTTGCAACTATTTTTGCAATCATGGTTGGAGGCTTAATAAAAGGTATTTTGACCATCTATCTCGATCGTAAAAAACTTAGCGAAGCTCAAAACCAAACAGCAAGAAACACCAGCGTTCTGCTTGCTTCGGGCTTAATTGCCGGAGAGGCTTTGATGGGATTGATTGTTGCAGTATTTGCAATTTTTGGCACATTCTTCTCGCAAATGCTTGGCATCACCAAACCATCTTACTTCGTAGGATTGGCTGTTCTTGCAGTGTTAGGATTCGTACTCGTTCGTATTCCTCTTAAAAAAGCGGTTTCAACGAAATAATGTATGCCTAAAAAAAACAAAAAAGGCAGTCGGATTTCGATTGCCTTTTTTGTTTATCTTTTCTGAAAAAACTTGATTTTAACACTTTTTAAGTTTTTTATTTGGAAAATTATTTGTAACTTTGCAGTATGCAAAAAATACAAAAACCATATCAGTTTACTGAAGAAGAACCAATAACGGCTAATGAGCCTGCTGTGGTTTACCAAACAACTGTTTCCGAAGTTTCAGAATCCACTTTTCGATGCACGGAAGAGCAACGCAGAACGATTGTACAAGCACAACAAGCCGTTGCAAGAGGGGAAAAAGTATATCACAAGGAAGTTCAAAAAGCCGTCGAATTATGTTTAAGCGAAAACTAATTTGGTCGCCACAAGCCAAAATTGAAATTCTTGAGATATTGAAATTCTACAAAAAGCGTAACGGAAATGCCAACTACAGCAGAAAATTATATGCTCGAATTGAGGAACTTTTAGAATTGTGTAAAACACATAGTTTTATAGGAAAGCAAACCGATTTCAAAAATGTACGAGCGTTGGTGGTTGATGATTTCTTAGTTTTTTATGAGGTTAGTACTACAGAAGTGGTTGTATTAACTATTTGGAATTCCAAACGAAATCTAAAAGATTTACAGACAGATTGATGTTATGAAAAATTAAAAATAAAAACCGATGAAACAAAACCTATTCGACCTAATTCCTGAGATAGACAAACGTATTACAACTGAAAAAGAAGGAGAACTATCTGTATTAGCTTTCCCTCGATTCAGAAACAAATTTGTACAAAAATATTTGGTTCCAAAAAACAAAACGGCCATCGTTCGAGTTCGTTTGGATGAACACGGGACAGCCGTTTGGAATTTGATAGACGGACGACGAACCGTTGGAAAAATCGCAGAACACTTAGCCGAACATTTCAACCACGAAGAAAATTATGAGTATCGTGTGGGAGAATTTGTGATGCAGCTGTATAAACAAGGATTTGTGAAAAGTAAGAAAGTGTAAATATAAACACATACACCGGTGAAAAAGTTTATATTTGCTTTATTATTCATAGCTCCAAGTTACGGTTTTGCACAAGGGTCAGTAGCTGAAGAAATTCAAAATATTTTGAACGACAACACAGAAGAGCCTTCTGTAAGGTTTCACACAGCATTGACTAAATCCCTACAAAGCATCAACAATTTGTCGTTTGAAGAAGCCAGTCCTTTATGTGATATATTATATCGTTTTGCAAACGAAGAAATAAAAGACGATCGCAAACGCAATATGGCTAAAGCCTACGTTTACAACATCCTTTTCGAGATATTTAAAAAAAGAGCGACCCCAGGAGATCACCTAAATATGGAGATATCTATGAAAAGAGCGGTTGAATATGCCGACTCGTCGGGAGATCCCGGCACGCGTGCACGGATGTACGAAGTGTATGGTCACATACTATCAAAAAATGGAAAAACCGCTCTTGCCCATGAATATCTTTATAAGGCAATCAGCCTTTACGAATCCCTCAATGACTACGATGGTATTTTTAGGTGTTTTCTTTTTATTGCAACAGACTTGGGTTTAACGCAAAACATTCCGGCAATGCAAAAGGTAATTGTTCAAATGCAACAGTATACGGAGAGGCCGGGGTTTGAATTGACCCCTTTTAACAAATATGCTTTTTATTCTGTTAAAAATATTTATTACAATCATCTTTCTGAAAATAATCCGGAAAATATAGCCTATAAAGACTCTGAACTTGCGACAATCGAAAAAGTAGTTGATTTGGTAAAAAACAACGAAATTGAATTTAGCAATTCCTTTAATAATTCACTAATCGGTTTTCAATACTACAAATTGGCTCTTGCACACAGTAAATCTCTGCCCCGTCAATATGATTCGATTCATTATTTTTTAGACCAAGCACTACTCGAATCTAAATCCGACAAAGGCACTTTGAATGTCGAACTGGAAATTTGTGTTTATATCTTACGAGCGAAGGTGCGGTTTGAACAAAAACAATATGAACAGTCTAAAAAAGACATCTACCATGCACTGTCATTATTGGAAGGGCTACCGATTAACTCTGCTATAGATGATTTCAGCGAAGTGTATAGTTTTTTAGTCAAGTATTACGAAACCATGAATCGCCCGACAGAAGCACTAAAATACCATAAACTACTGTTAGAAACTCAATGGCGGCTTTTCAATAGGGACAAAATGATTGCCATGACCGATATGTTAGTGAAACACGAAACAGAAAAAAAACAGGAACAAATCGATCGATTAGCAGAACGACATAAAAATCACAGAAGGATATTGACCCTAACTATCTGCCTAATAGTAGCTTTGTTAGTTGTCGTATGGGTTTTGATTCGTTTAAACAAATCAAGAAAAAAGAACTTCGATCTTTCTATTTACGAAGCGGCATTGCTTTCAGAATTGAAACACAACGAATTAGAGCAGACCGAAAAAGAAAAAGAACGTTTGCAACAGCAATACGACGGACTTAAAACACAAGCCGAGCGAAACAAACAAAAAGCACTTTCGTACGATGCTGAATTGAAACGTATTAAGCAACAATTAGAACAAAAGCCAACCAAAACCATGATCGGAAAACTCCGAAATTGGATTTCGGAATCTTACATGGAACAAGCAAAAAAAGACACCTATATCACACGTTTATCCGAGCTGGATGTTGATATGTTGGAACAGGGCTATCTTACTACTAATGAGAAAATTTCTAATATGGATATGAAATACATCATCTGCTTTGCCATCGACATGGACACGAAAGATATGAGTTATTTGTTCAATGTGGAACCCACAAGCATTCGTAGTGTTCGTTATCGCATAAAAAAGAAATTCGGAGGCAAAAACACGTTTAAATTTTTGATGTAATCAAGTTACACAATCCTAAAATTGCCATAAATTTTTGATTATGCAAAATTTATGGCGTTTTTTGTTTTTTGTAAAATTTCTATTTTTGTCTACGTTTTTTATGTGCAAGTTTATTATCTTTGCAAAATGAAATTCATTAAATGGGTGAAGTACACCAACGAAATGATGCCATAAACGAAATGATACAATAAGAGAATAACTAAAAACTAAAAAATCATGAAACAAAAAGTGCTCTCGAATAAATCTGAATTAAAGCACATCAAACAGGAGCAGGAACCAAAGCCAACCAAAGCCATGATAGAAAAGATCATGAATAGGGTTTCGGAATCTCACATTGAAACAACGAAAACAAACGCATACAACCTGCGTTTATCCAACCTGAATGTTGATATGTTGGAAAAAGGCTATTTTACAGCTAATGAGAAAATATCCAACAAAGACATGATGTACATTGTTTGCTTCGCCATTGACATGGAGGTAAAAGACATAAGCTATTTGTTTAATGTAGAACCAGCAAGTATCCGTAGCGTTCGTTACCGCATAAAAAAGAAATTTGGAGACAAAAACACCTTTAAATTTTTGATATAAATAAAACAAATTAATAAAAGTCTGCTTAAAAGGGGCAGACGTTAAACCAAAAACGAAATGAAAAAAATTACAACTATGATGACTACCGCATTGGTTTGCGGTGTAATGTTTACAAGCTGCGGTGGCGGCAGCACTGCAAAAAGCGGTTTGAAAAACAACGAATTTTTTGGTGCATTGCCTGCTCTGCATGCCGATTTTGCCTTAGCAAAAGAAGCCGATAAGGAAGAACTTGATAAAGTGTTGGAATCAGGCAATCTCCAAAGAATTACGAAAACTAGCGAAAAAATTGAAAAAAGAGCACAGGAAAGGAAAGAAAAATTTGATGCGGCAGTAGAAGCCGAATGGGCAAAAGTTCAGGGAAGAAGCATTCCGTTCTCATTTAGCCAAGCAGCACAAGAAACAGTTCTTATTCAGAATATCGAAATTACTTCTGCAAAAATTGAAGGTCAGGATGTGCATTTTCACGTCATTGCCAAAAACGACATTCCGAGAAGCACATTTGTTCCGGACAGTCGCAGAAGTTGGGTTAAGGAAAATAATCAAATTTTCTTTAGACTTGTTTCAAAAGACGGCTCGACTATCTATACCGGAAAGGTCACTATTAAAGACCAAAATTATACTGCAGGTCAGCCCTTACTCCCAGATTTTGGGAATACAATTTTTGTGCGGATATTCCCGTCAAGTGCAGGTTTAGCGGATTTCACGCACATAGAAATTATTAGCGAACAGGAACATAAAGCACAAACAAGAAGTTAATAAATCACAACTCACAAACGTCTGCTTAAAGGAGCTGACATTAAACCAAAAAAAAATGAAAAACATGAAAAAAACAATCGTAAATTTAGTAGTAGTTGCCTGTTTGGCAGGCGTAGTTTATTCTTGCGATACGCTAAAAGGCATGGCAACGGCAGGACAACAAACCGTATGCAATGGAAATCCTTGTATCAAAGACTCATACTGGCAGGTAGAAATCATTAGTGTGAAAGGCAAAAAAGGCGGAACAGGGGTAACTGTGGAAGCGGATATCACAATGCTTGGTAATCGTCATAAGAATGGCGATGCACGTAGACCTTCTCAATTTGGAGCACAGACAGAGGCTATGCAGGGAGGCATACGGTCAACGACTGGCGCTGGTAATGATATTAATATGCAGAGAAATGTAACAAGCAGAATCACTTGGGAGGGCTTAAATCAATTGACTGTTTCTCAAGGTGCAACAACGATCAGAAGTTTGAAGATTACGGATAACCGAAATTCGTTCGAAGCTAATTTTACAAATATTCCGATTACTTGGGAATAGTACATTGTTGGGGCGGGATTTACCCGCCCCAATTATAACCAAAAAGTTAAATTACCATGAACAAGAAAATTGCATGTATTCTAATCGCATGGGTTTTATCTTTACAATTATGGGCACAAAATACGCTTTTTAACAGTAATATCACCTCCGCAACAGAAGTAAGCAACTGGACATTAAACCGTGTTGCATGGAACCCTGGAAACAACGGACAGTTAGTTTTTGCAACAAGAGGTTCATCTGTGATTATGCCTGCCTTGCCGACCGAAACAAAGAATATGGTGATTACCATTTCGGCGAGATATGGCAATTTTATTCATCTGCACACCTCTCCCGATGGAAAAACATACACCGATCAGGGATTATTTGCAGGAAGTGTCAATACTGAGACAACGTCAAAAATCCTACCGGACGGAACACGTTATGTGAAGTTTACGGCAAAAATGGGAACGGTAAATGATGTGTTTCTAATTTCGGTAAAAGTTCATGAAGCACTATATGTAAATGACATTGCCACTGAAACCGATGTGAGTAATTGGACATTGAACAAGGTTATATGGAACAGTAGAAACAGCGGACAACTAATTTTTGCAACGGAAGGTTCGTCTGTCGTTATGCCTGTTTTGCCGGCAGAAGCAAGGAATATGCACATTGTCATTTCAGCGAGATATAGCAACTACATTCGTTTGCAGACTTCTTCCGATGGAAAAACATACACCGATCAAGGATTATTTGAAGGAAATAACCGTATTGAAACAAGGTCTAAATCTCTGCCGAACGGCACACGCTATGTAAAGCTTGTTACAATAGCAGGAACGGTGAATGATGTGTTTCTCCTTTCGGTAATAGTCACAGGCGATTTGCCAACATTAGCATCGGGAGAAACTTCAATACAGCAAATATCCGGCACGGTATCATCACAAACAGATGGAGCCACACCTCCTCTTCCACGCGATGTTGCTATTGTTACACCGCCGGCTCCACAAGAGCAGCCTCCTACTTCTATTCCAACACCTACTCCAACTCCAGAGCCGGAACTGGTTCCGGTTCCGGCAGCAACCGGCATTACTATAACTCCTGTTGTTCCTTCAACTTGCAATCAAGACACACCCGGTTGGGGTTCAAATCTTGGTATGGTTTTCTTTGTATCTGCTCGAACGTGGACTATAGGTAATCAAACTTGGTCTGATGAAGTATTTGCTTCTGCTTGTAGAAAAACCTCTTTTGATGGCGGCACTTGGAATCCGACTAATTTCAATGCCGATTGTCGAAGCAACTTAGATCCTTGGGGAGAAATTTTTTCTAGAGGTAGTTTGTTTTCGTGGTGTGCTGTTGTTCGTTTTGCAGATCAACTTTGTCCTGCTCCTTGGCGTGTGCCTACTGCTCAGGATTTTGTTGATTTGGATATTGCCTTGGGTGGTACAGGAAAAAATCGTATCGATGACCGCGTGGAGGAGTTTATTAGACCTAATTATATCGACCGTTGGGGTGGTATCTTCGGAGGTCGTGCCATTACAAATCAAAGTAGAATAAACAATCAATCTATAAGTGGACTCTATTATTCTCAAACGCAATCCAATTCAGAATCTGCATTTTTATTGAATTTCGACACAAGGAAAGCCGTCAGACCACAAATTTCCGGTGTTAAAAGCGACGGATTTTTACTTCGTTGCGTTCGAGATAATTAATTTTGTTTGTGTTTGTGTGTTTGTGCCGAAACAAGTAGAGGTCGAAAATTTTCGACCTCTACTTTAAAGTACCGTCTAAAAAAAGCGAAACGCATGCGTTTCGCTTTTCAATCAACTTATGGTATTATTTCTGGTAAGGCCGGTACAGCAATGGCATCGGTACAAACAGATATAACTTCCGGTGATAGGATTTCCGGCAAGAATATCTGTCCGCCAAGTCCGATTGGCAAACCGGTGAAATACCATATCACCAGGAACGCTGACCAAACCAACAAGGCAAGCAGCGAGTAAGGTAGCATCAACGAGATAATCGTTCCGATACTTGCTTTTTTGTCGTATTTTTGAGCAAATACAAGAATCAATGCAAAATAAGGTAAAAGCGGTGTGATGATATTTGTACACGAAGCACCGATACGATATGCAACCTGTGTAAACGTTGGATCATAGCCCAAGCCCATGAACATGGGAACAAAAATCGGCGCCATCATGGCCCATTTTGCGGCAGCAGATCCGATGAAGATATTCAAGAAAGCCGTTAAGACGATAAACGACAAGATTAGCGGAATACCAGTAAATCCAATATTTACCAAAAAATCTGCACCATTAACTGCCAAAATATCTCCTAAATGAGATACTTTAAAATACTCGATAAATTGTGCGGCAAAGAACGCTAAAACCATATAACTGCCCATTGTTTGCAGAGATTTAGTCATTGCCGTAACGACATCTTTGCTGTTTTTAATTTTTTTCACGGCAATACCATAACCTATTGCAGGTGCTAAAAACAACAACATGATGATGGGAACAAGTGCTTTCATAAAAGGTGCACCTTGCAACAAAGAGCCTGTTTCAGGATTACGCATAGGCGAGCCGGGCGGAAGTATCAGAGCTAACAAAAGTATGATCATTCCTAAAAAGTACCAACCTGCATATTTAAGTCCTTTTCTTTCCTCTGCGGAGATTGGTTCTGCGATGTTAGTATCAATTTCGGCATCTGCTCCGGCTTTGTATTCGCCAAGTCGTGGAACGATGATTTTCTCAGTAATATAATAACCTAAAGCGATTAGCACGAAAAATGACGCACCCAAGAAGTACCAGTTACTTGTAGCTAAGATTTCATAACCAACTACTTGTTCGGTAATACCCGACAAAAGAAAATCTGACGTTGATAAGATAACGTTTGCAGCAAATCCACCCGAAACACCAAAAAATGCCGCAGCCAAACCAGCCAAAGGATGTCGTCCAACTGCGTAGAAAATGGCTGCTCCTAAAGGAATAACAACCACATATCCAACATCAGATGCTACATTTGAAATAAGTGCAACGGTAATAACATAAATGGTAACCCTTTTCTTAGATGCGCCTAACATGGTTTTTCTCAACAACGCTGAAAATAAACCAACATTTTCGGCAACACCCACGCCCAACATCACAACAAGAATAATTCCAAGCGGAGCAAATCCTACGAAGTTTTTCACAACGTTGGTAAACATCCACGCAACGCCTTCAGCCGACAGCAAACTAAATGCTTCGACACTCTTTTCAGCCATATTTCCATAAGCAGGCATTATAACGGATGCGCCCATTTTGTAGGCGATATGCGAAATAATCATCACGATTACAGCTAAAATAGCAAATAAAACGGCAGGATTTGGTAATTTGTTACCGGCAACTTCTACTCCATCAAGGAATCTTTGAAATAAGGGCTTTTTAATTTTTGTTGTTTTGGACATAATTTCTTGGGTTTAAATTTTCAAAAAAGTTCTGCAAAGATACGCAATTATTTTTAAAAATGCTTACTTTTTGTTGTTTTTTTTGTATCTTTGCAAACAAAAAAACCAAATTACAAACCAAAAACCAAAAAACTTTATGTTAAAAAATCACCCAAAAGGTCTATTAGCCGCATCACTTGCGAATATGGGCGAACGCTTCGGTTTTTACGTTATGATTGCGATTTTGTTGTTGTTCTTAAACACCAAATTCGGATTTACAGGCGTACAAGGAGCCATTATTTATTCAGTTTTTTACGCATTTATCTACGCTCTTTCGTTGGTAGGCGGTAGAATTGCTGACAAAACCAAAAAATATAAGCCGACGATTACCGCCGGACTTATTCTGATGACCGTTGGTTATCTCCTCTTGGCAATGCCTACGGAAACACCTGTACAAAACATGAATGTTGTGCTTCCGCTCACGTTGCTTGGACTTTTCACCATTGCCTTTGGTAATGGATTGTTTAAAGGTAACTTGCAGGCCGTTGTAGGACAGTTGTACGATGATCCGAAATACGCCGACAAACGCGATTCGGGTTTCCAATTGTTCTATATGTTTATCAATGTTGGTGCGATGTTTTCGCCGCTAATCGCTGTGATAATTCGCAATTGGTGGGTACAATTTCAAGGATTTACATTTAGTGCGGATTTACCCAGATTGTGTAATCAATTTCTACAAGGTTCTTTGGAAGCCGGCTCTGATGCTTTGGCTCGTTTCGAAAGCTTGGCAACAGCACAAGGCGTTACTGAAATTAACACTGAATCTTTAACTACCTTTGCACACAAATATCTTAATGTATTTACTACCGGTTATCACTATGCATTTGGTGCCGCTATTGTGGCGATGCTTATTTCGTTAGTGATTTTCTTGGTCAACAAAAAAAGACTACCGGATCCTGCTAAGAAAAAAGAAGTGAAATTAGGCGAAGGTGGCGTAACCGAAATGGACGTGAAAGAAGTGAAACAACGTTTGTATGCTTTGTTTGCTGTATTTGGCGTGGTATTTTTCTTCTGGTTTTCATTCCAGCAAAGTGGAAATATATTGACACTGTTTGCAAACGAATACACCCAAATGTTAAAAGTCAACCTCGGTTTTACAACCCTCGAAGGTGCAGAAGTATTCCAAACCTTTAATCCATTGTTTGTAGTATTCCTAACCCCTGTTGTTATCGGTCTTTTCGGCTGGTTGAAAGCGAGAGGAAAAGAGCCTTCAACACCGAGAAAAATCGCAATCGGTATGGGTGTTGCGGCTTTAGCATTTGGAATCATGGCTCTCGGCTCGATTGGTTTGCCGAATGGAGCAGAAAGAGAAGCAATGGGCGGTTTGACCGATGCGATGCGTGTAACGCCGTTCTTGTTGATCGGAACGTATTTTGTCCTCACGATTGCTGAATTGTTCATCAGTCCTCTCGGAATTTCGTTTGTATCGAAAGTGTCGCCTCCGCAATATCAAGGTTTGATGCAAGGTTGCTGGCTCACCGCTGCAGGTCTTGGAAACTTTATGTTGTTCTTCGGTACGATGCTTTACATGAACCTTCCGCTTTGGGCAACATGGCTTGTATTCGTTGTAGCACTTTCGGGTTCGATGATTATCATGTCTTCCATGGTGAAATGGTTGGAGCGCGTAGCGAAATAAAACAAAATAATTAACCGCGGAGGGCACAAAGAACACAAAGAAAAATAAATCTTCGTGTTCTTTGTGCCCTTTGTGGTTAAATTCTCTTTGCTTATTCCGATTTCAAAATATCCCCAATTAAATCGGGCTCGAATCCACGGGAAATGGCGTATTGGGCGATTTTGTGTTGTTGGGGCGGGGTTTGCCTGCCCTGTTTGTTATCAGGGCGCGCTGACCGCGCCCCTACGTTTCGTGATTTTTTTTCGATGACTTGTTTCAAAATCTCCAAATATTCCTCATCTGAAATTTCCAATAACGCTTGTTTGATACAATATTCAGAAATTTTTCGAAATTTCAGTTCCTGACGAATTTTATTTTTCCCCCAATGTTTGATACGAAATTTTCCGCGTGCAAACGCGCGTGCGAAACGTTCTTCATTAATGTAATCCTGTTCGACCAATTGACATAAAATCTGCTCTACTTCATTAGGCTTTGCACCCCACGAGTAGAGTTTGTCGCGAACCTCTTGCTGGTAGCGTTCTTGGTAATCGCAAAATTTTTGTGCACGGGGTAATAGCATGATTGTTTTAAGGTGATTTTTTTGCAAAGATACGTTTTTTTTGTATCTTTGCAAAAATAAACTCAAATGCAAAACTTCAACATAACCATCAAACGTTACAATCCGTCTGATTCTTCGGTGTGGGACACCTTTGTGGACAAAGCCAAAAACGGCACATTTTTGTTCAAACGGGCGTATATGGATTATCATGCGCATCGGTTTGAGGACTTTTCGTTGATGATTTTGGAGAAAAACAAATTAATTGCCATTTTACCGGCAAATCGCAAAGAAAAAACGCTGTATTCTCATCAAGGTTTGACCTACGGCTCTTTGCTCATTTCTACAGAGGTTTCGCAAAGTTTGATGTTAGCGATTTTTGATGAATTGAAGTTGTTTTTAAAACCGTTTGGATTTGAAAAAATTTACTACAAATTAGTTCCGGCGATTTATCACAAACTTCCGTGTGAGGAGGATTTGTATGCATTATTTCGTCACAATGCAAAATTGGTGGTTCGGAATTGTTCGACCGCGTTTTGTATTCAAAAATCCAAAATATCTCCAAAGTTACGACTGTCGCGAATTTCAAACTATGTTGAAAAATATAATTTACGCTATGAACGACATCCGAATGTGGATGCTTTCTGGTTTATCATTCAAGAGAACTTGATGCAAAAATACGGTGTTTCTCCTGTTCATTCTCAGACGGAAATTAATTTACTACAATCTTCATTCCCTCAAAATATTCAGGCGATTACGGTGTATGCCGATGATAAAATTGTAGCGGGTGGTGTTGTGTACTTAGTAAACGAAGTGGCTCATTTGCAGTATGCGTCGGTATCTCCGGAAGGTGAAAAAATCTATGCAGGCGAGTTTTTGTACAACCTTTTTATTCACAAATTATTCCTTGACTATCGGTATTTTGATTTTGGAATATCAACAGAAAAAGGCGGAAAATTTTTAAACGAAGGCTTGATTGCTTACAAAGAAAAATTCGGAGGACACACGATCGTTTACGACCATTACGAAATACCACTGTAGGGGCGTATGCAATACGCCTCTACAATCATTGCGGCAAAACATCACTCGACGATAAAACCACAAGAAAATGCCCAAAATTCGACAATTCAACGGTGAGTTTGTATTTACCTTTATGTTCGACCACTTCTCCTGAAAAGCCTTTAAATTGACCTGTTTGGATAGTTATAACTGTTCCGATAGGAAGTTTTTCCGTAGAAAATTTGATAAGGCTGTCTGCGGCTTTTTCAACAAAATCCCGAAAGCGTTGCAATTCCAAATCGGAAATACAAACTGGAACATTATTATGCTTCAAAAAACGAGAAACACCGGGTGTTTGAAGCACTTGAAAATGGTCTTTGTAAGAAACTTTCACAAAAACATAACCCGACAATACAACCATTTCTACCCATTTTTTACGATCACTCCATTGCCGGAGTTGTTTCTGTATAGGTAGATAAATAATTATTCCTTTTTTTTCAAGCCTTTCAGCGACTTTTTTTTCGGTTCGTGATAAAACGTGTATGACGTGCCATTGCGGTTTCATGTGGCAAAGATACGAAAAAAATCTGAACCTTGATTTCTATAAAATTAAAAAGATTATCAAGAAAGTAAAATCTTATGAAATCGTAAAAATCTTAATAAAATCATGGTTTTAACATTTTTTTTCGTATCTTTGCAAGTTAAAGCAGACTAAATTAAAAATCAAAAACCATGAATTTACCATTCGCAGAATCATTTAAAATCAAAATGGTGGAACCCATCCGTCGCAGTACGCGGGAAGAGCGTGAAAAATGGATGAAAGATGCCAACTACAATTTATTCAAACTTAAATCTGATTACGTATTTATTGATTTGCTCACCGACTCCGGAACGGGTGCTATGAGCGATAAACAGTGGTCGGAACTCATGCTTGGCGACGAAAGTTATGCCGGTGCTCGTTCATATTACAACATGAAAGAGGCGATCAAAACCATTTTAAATTTTGATTATTTTTTGCCGACACATCAAGGTCGTGCTGCTGAAAATGTTCTGTTTTCAGTGCTTATCAAAGAAGGCGATATCATTCCCGGAAATTCGCATTTTGATACAACGAAAGGTCATATCGAATTTCGCAAAGCCATTGCACTCGACGTTACAATTGATGAAGCGAAAGATACGCAAATCGACCTGCCGTTCAAAGGTAATCACGATTTGAAAAAATTGGAAGATGCGATGGCTAAACATGCCGACAAAGTTCCGTTTATTTTGGTTACCGTAACGAACAATACAGCAGGTGGACAGCCCGTTTCGATGGAGTGCATTAAAGGCGTTCGTGCGATTGCTGATAAATACAAAAAAATGGTAGTTTTCGATTCGGCACGATTTGCTGAGAATGCCTATTTTATTAAAACTCGCGAGAAAGGTTATGAAAACAAAACGATCAAAGAAATCGTGAAAGAAATGTATTCATACGCCGATGCTATGACAATGAGCGCAAAGAAAGACGCGATTGTGAACATGGGCGGATTTATTGCCACGAAACACCAAGATTTGTTCGAAAAAGCATGTATGTTCAACATCATGTTCGAAGGTTATATCACTTATGGCGGAATGTCCGGACGCGACATGAACGCCTTGGCTGTAGGCTTAGATGAAGGCACAGAATTTGAATATTTGGAAACTCGTATCAAACAAGTGGAATATTTAGGTAAAAAATTGGACGAGTACGGTATTCCGTATCAACGTCCTGCCGGAGGTCATGCGATTTTTATAGATGCCAAAAAAGTATTGAGCAATGTTCCTCGCGAGCAATTTCCGGCGCAAACTTTGGGTGTAGAATTGTATTTGGAAGCGGGTGTTCGCGGTGTAGAAATCGGCGCTATTCTTGCGGATAGAGACCCTGTTACGAGAGAAAATCGTTTTCCTGAATTGGAATTATTACGTTTGGCAATTCCTCGCAGAACGTACACTAACAACCACATGGATTTGGTTGCAGCAGCACTGAAAAATGTTTATGATCGTCGGGATGCCATCACAAAAGGTTTTACAATTGTGAAAGAACAGCCGATCATGCGCCATTTCACGGTGGATTTGGAACGTGTGAAATAAAAAATTAACATTTTTCAAAAATTCAACACAAGTTTTGGCGATTTTTGTAGTTTTGTTTTCCTTGTTTGACAATGGTTTCAGAGAGTTTTGTTAAAAGATTTTAAGTTTTAACATTTTTTAACTTAATTTTTTCGATTTGTGTTTCTTTTTGGTATAATTTTGTAAATTATTAACCAAAAAAATCAAACTTATGGAAAACCTAATCAATTTACCAAATGTGAATGATAAAATCATTTGCATCAGAAATGAAAATGTTATTTTAGATAGCGATGTGGCTGTGCTTTACGGAGTAGAAACTATGCGTATCAACGAGGCAGTTAGAAACAACCTCAAAAAATTCCCAAAAGGGTACGTTTTTGAAATTAATAATCAGGAATTTAAGAGTTTGATATCGAAAATTTCGATATCAAGTTGGGGCGGAACACGTAAATTACCTAAAGCATTCACAGAAAAAGGTTTATATATGCTCGCAACAATTCTCAAAAGCGACCGAGCAATAGAAGCCACAATCGCAATCGTAGAAACATTTGCAAAATTAAAACAATTAACCAACAACATCGCAATCATAAACTCAATGGATTCGGAAATTATTGAACCCGAAATCATAGAATCAACAGGCGGCTTGTTTAATGAACTCTTTTTTTCGGGACTTCCAACATCAGCGGAGACTTCTGTCGAATTTAATATTGGCGTGATGAAAGGAAAACGTACCATAAAAAGTGAAAATCCGGATATTTTGAAAAATACCCAAATTCTGCAAAATGAAATTGACGAATTAAAAAAAATGATTGTAAAAATGAATGAACGATTAGAAAAAATGTAAAAATTTTTCGTATCTTTGCAAAAAATCTAAAAATCATTTATGCAATCGGAAAATTTAGATATTCATCTCATACAATTTTCTCCCGAATGGGGGGAAATAAAGACCACGTTGGAAAAATTGGAAACGCTAATTTATTCATCGACCGGTAGGAATCAAAAATTTTCGACCCCTACGTTGGTTGTACTTCCAGAAATGTTCTCCACAGGGTTTAAATTCCGAAAAGAAGTGGCAGAACCCATGAACGGCGAAACCGTGCAATGGATGAAACAAACTGCACAATCGCTGAATACTGCTATTTACGGAAGTTTGCTGATTTTGGAAAACGATAAATTATACAATCGAGGAATTTTTGTATTTCCAAACGGAGACATTCAATATTATGACAAACGGCATTGTTTTGTGATGAGCGATGAACCGAAATATATCACGCCGGGAACTAAAATTGTAACTGTTGATTATGCAGGTTGGCGATTAAGATTAAGTATTTGCCATGATTTGCGATATCCGGTATGGAGTCGAAATACTTACAAAAACGGACATTACGACTATGACATTTTGCTAAATGTGGCTTCGTGGGCAGATAGTCGGGCTCATGTTTGGCGCACGTTGTTGCACGCCAGAGCGATCGAAAACTTGGCGTATTGTATGGGTGTAAATCGTGTGGGACAAGATGGCGAAGGGGTGAGTTACAGAGGCGATTCGATGATTGTGGATGCCAAAGGAACCGCATTGGCTATGGCCAATCCAAACGAAGAACAAGCTGTTTTTGTTCAAATAAAAAAATCTACATTAGACGAGTTTCGACAAAAATTTAATATTGGCACGATTTGGGATTCCTTTGAAATTAAAATATAACATAGGTTTTTTGGCAATTTGTTTAATGGTTTTGAGCAGTTGTTCGAGCACGCGTTATGTGCCCGAAGGCGAACTTTTGCTCAAACAGACTCGTGTAGCAAGAGGAGGGTTTTCAGATTCGCATCTTTCTCGAAACGATTTTGTGCATTTGCAAAGACAACAACCCAATGAACGTTTGCTGAGATTTCCGTTGAAGTTGAAAATGTACAGTTCGGTAAACAGGGAACGAAAAACTTGGTGGACAGAATTTATGCAAAGGGTAGGAGAACCGCCTGTAATTTTTGATAGTTTGTATGCCGATCAAACGGTTCAGCGGATGCAGCAATTCCTTGTCAATAACGGGCATTTTAACTCAACGGTCTATTATGTTGTCGACTCATTGAGGAGAGCAAAAACCATGCGATTGGTTTTCCATGTTAACACAGGACCCGGTTACCGCTACCGAAACGTGTCGCTTGACATAAGAGATGACAGTTTGGCTAATTCGCTAAATGACTGGCCGGCACGAACATTAATACGATCAGGACAGCCATATAATGTTGGAATTTTAGATGCCGAACGTGCACGCGTGACGCGACGAATGCAAAATATAGGCTTTTTCAATTTCCGCAGAGATAACATTGAATACTTGATAGATAGTGCCTTGAATGCCAATTTGATGGATATCACCATGATTGTTAATCCTCCGAGAGACAGCGAACACAACCGAAGATATACATTTGATGAAGTTTATATTTTTCCGGACGAAAGACCAGGACGCTCCAAAGAAAACGTATTCGATACAACCATTTATCGCATGCCGAACTCTCGAACAGACACAGCTTTGCAGAATTACTACTTTATACACTCCAAACCGTTGCGAATAAAACCGCATGCGATTGTTTCCAAACTGTTGATAAGACCCGGAGAAACATATAGTTTGAATAATGTTGATAGAACGTATGAAAATCTGTGGGACTTGCGAGTATTTAGATCTACAAACATTAGCATGCATGCACAACCGATAGATACAAATAATCCGCAATATCTATTGAATACATCAATAGAAGTACAACAAGCGCTCACATGGGCAACAGAAGTAAACCTTGACTTAACCACATCATCGGGTTTACAGGGAACAGCGGCCAATGTTGCACTTCGAAACAGAAATTTATTTGGCGGTGCTGAAATTCTCAGCTTACAATTGCGAGGATTGGTAGAAGTGCAATACCTTTTGAATAAAAACAGGAGAAATGAATTTGGTCTTGATTTAATAAATAATTTTGATGTAGGATTAAGTGCAAACTTAGAGTTTCCACGATTTATTGTACCGTTTAATTTTCAGCAAACATCTCTACACAGACCGCGAACATTGGTGAGTGTCGGTTACTATTATCAACTCCGACCGACCTTGTATAACCGGCAAACGATCAACACTTCGTTTGCCTATTCTTGGCGACAACCACGCTTTTCACACGTGCTATTCCCCTTAGATATTAATTTAGTCAACATCTCTTTAAAACCGGCTTTTGCAGATACAATAGCTGTGCTTTCGGAAACTAATAGACGCTTGCGGTATCAATACGACAATCACTTTATTTTTGCAGCAAGGTACAGTTTTGCGTTTAGCGGTCAAACTAATCGTCCCGTTAGTTTTAATGCGTTTCGTTTTTCGATAGAATCTTCCGGAAATTCACTTTTTCTACTCAGCAATTTACTTAATGCTAAAAAAAATGACAGTACCGGTCAGTATCAATTTTTTAATTTGCCTTATGCTCAATATCTGCGTTTTGATGCGGATTTGAAACGATATTGGTATTTGACCGATAATCAAGTTCTTGTTACACGATTGATGGGAGGTGTTGGATTTGCTTATGGAAATTTTGAGGTTTTACCTTATGAAAAAGGTTTTTTTGCAGGAGGAAATAACAATATTCGAGCATGGCCTTTGAATTTCTTGGGGCCGGGAAGTTATGGTGCTCCGGATGGCTCCAAAATTGAACGTGTCGGCGATATTGTTTTGGTCGGCAACATCGAATATCGGTTTCCGATTTCGGGCATATTCAACGGCGCATTGTTTGTGGATGCAGGGAATATCTGGTTGCGTAACGATAGCGAATCATTTCCGGGAGGACTGTTTGAATGGAAAAACGTTCCAAACGATTTAGCCGTTGGTGGAGGTGTAGGACTTCGTTTGGATTTTAACTTTTTTGTGATTCGTTTAGATGCTGCAGTTCCGTTGAGAGATCCGGCAAAACCAAACGGCGAAAAATGGGTGATTTCAAATACGCAGCTAAGGGATTTTGTGTTGAATTTCGGAATTGGATATCCGTTCTAAAGCTATGAGTTATGAGTTAAAAGTTATGAGTTATAAATATTGTAGGGGCGTATTTTACATACGCCCAATAAAAATAGGATGAAAAGAATTGCAAAGTGCATATTAAAATTATTTGGATGGAAAGTCGTTGGAATTGTTCCGCCTGAAGCAAAATATGTATGCATTGTTGCACCGCACACCAGTTTTTGGGATTTCATTTGGGGACGCTTAGGCTATTGGAGGATGGGAATTACAGCCGGTTTTTTGATTAAAAAAGAATTTTTTATCTTCCCGATGAAACGACTTTTGCTTGCTTTGGGCGGAATACCCGTAAATCGTGAACAAGCCAAAAACACGGTGCAATATTGCGTGGATTTATTCAACACTAAAGAAAAGTTGGCGCTCACCATTACGCCCGAAGGTACGCGCAAATACACCACCAAGTGGAAAAAAGGATTCTACTATATCGCACAACAAGCCAATGTCCCGCTTTACATAGGATTTATTGATTATCAAAAAAAAGAAACCGGCATCCTCACTAAATTTGAAATCACCGGTAATTTTGAAAACGATTTTGCCGAAATACAAAACCTTTTACGAGGATATGTGGCAAAGTTTCCCAAGAATTATTCGCTATCGTAATAATAATGTAATTTCAAAATTCGTAATTCGTAATTGATAATTCGTAATTTTTTTTGTATCTTTGCCCACTTATGTTTTTCTCCATCGTCATAACAACCTACAATGCCGAACCCTATATTTTGGACGCTCTGAACAGCCTAAAAAATCAGACCTTTCAAGATTTCGAGTGGATTATTACCGACGATTTTTCCACAGATAACACGCTTGATGTTTGCAAAGCATGGGTCGCAAAACATCCGCAATTTCAATCGCGATTGAAAATCATCGAAAGTAAAATCAATACAGGTATTTCGGCAAACACAAACCGTGGATTAAAAGTCGCTTCCGGCAAATGGATTCATGTACTTTCTGGAGATGATGCATTGGTTGAATCTGCACTGGAAAAAACGTATGATTTTGTTAATGCACATCCTGAATTTTCAATTTTTCAAGGTATTGCAGCACTTTACAACAATGATTTTTCCGAATCAAATTTCATTGGACATCTTTCTGAAAATTACAAAACATCGGATTTTTTCAATCGTTCGGTAAACCGGCAATACCAAATGTTGTTGGATTGGTGTCATGTTGTTGCTCCTGCTGTGTTTTACAAAAAAGATAGTGTTGAAAGTGTTGGTTTTTGTGATGAAAATATTCCGATGATTGACGATTGGCCGCTTTATTTGAAATTCACCAAACACGGTTATAAAATTCATTTTTGGAATCAAATTTTGGTCAAATACCGCCAGCATAAAACGTCTATCGCCAACGAAAACAAAGGGTTTTTACTAACCGATATCCATCGCAAATGCCGCCCGGTTTATCGTAACTACATTGCACCAAACATCGGATTTTTCAAGAAAATAAAATATCACTCAACCTATATTTTTAAAGATGTTTTATATCGTTTTTTCAATTCAAAAAACAATCCGATTGCCCTGTCAATGCTGTTTGTCTGGAGACTTTTCAAGAAGCCTTCTTTGGCAAAAAAAATTGAAACATAACGCTTAATTCAAAAAAAAAACGTATCTTTGTAGGTTACAAAAATTGTAATTCGTATGAAAAAAATCGTAGTTTTGTCGCTAATTTTTGCGACGTTCGGCTTAAACGCCAACCCCGTCAAATGGTTGTATTCAGTTAATCCTTTGGAAGGAAACAAAGCCGAATTGATTTTTTCGGCGGGTATTGACCCGAGCTATCAACTATATGGAACCGAATTTCCAAGTGGTGGGCCGCGTCCAACAGAGTTTATTTTTGACGATTCTAAGGCGTTTAAAAAAATTGGGAAAATCAAAGAAAACCCAGCTCCGAAAATTAAATTTGACCAAGATTTCGGAATAAATGTTGCAGTACATTCCGGAAACGTTCGATTTATTCAGACTATTGAAATTTTAAGCGAAAAAGAGTTCACAATTTTGGGAACGATTGATTACATGGTTTGTGATGAGAGTTCATGTTTCCCGTATGATACAGACTTTAAATTTTTGGTGAAAGGTCGTCCGCAAACACCTTTTAATACAGATGTTTTGAATAAGCAAATTGAATCCAAAGAACAGAATAACGACGAAGTTATAGACGTTATTCCCGATCTCGCCGATATAGAAGAAAAAATATTTATAGCTGCTACCATAACGAATAATTCCGAAAGTTCATCGGAAAATATTTGGTGGTTTATTCTCTTGGCTTTAGGCGCGGGTTTTGCTTGCATGCTTACACCTTGTGTCTTCCCGATGATTCCATTGACGATTTCGTTTTTTATGAGTGGAGGTGCCAAACGTTCCGAAAGTATTTTGAAAGGCCTGATTTTCGGGTTTTCCATTGCTGTGATTTATGGTCTTTTAGGCGTTGTTGTAGCCATAACCAAAAGTCCCGAATTAGCTAATGTTTTAGGCACACATTGGATTGCAAATTTAATCTTTTTTGCATTGTTTGTAACGTTCGCCTGTTCGTTTTTCGGACTCTTTGAACTCAAACTTCCAACAGGACTTTCTAATAAATTAGATGCCAAAGCCGACAAAGGCGGATTAATTGCAGCATTCTTTATGGCAGTTGTATTGACATTAGTTTCATTCTCTTGCACAGGCCCGTTTGCGGCAGCATTATTGGTTGAAGCGGCGATGGGAACCTCTGTGTTGAAGCCTATTTTAGGAATGTTTGCATTCGGTTTTGCATTTGGTTTGCCGTTTATGATCCTTTCGATGTCGCCCGCATTGATGGAAAAGATGCCGAAATCCGGCGGTTGGCTCAACTCGGTAAAAGTCGTGTTTGCCTTTATTTTATTGGCTTTCGCGATGACGTTCTTATTGACGATTGATACGGTTTACAATTTGCATCTATTCACTCGCGAAGTGTATATCGGGATTTGGATTGTGATATTCTCGCTAATGGGATTCTACTTACTGGGCAAAATCAAATTCGCGCACGACAGCGATGTTAAACACATTGGCGTGTTTCGTTTATTTTTGGTGATTGCTACGTTTTCGTTTGTAATGTATCTCATTCCGGGCTTGTTTGGTGCACCGCTCAAAATGATTTCAAGCTTGAAACCTCCGATGTCCGCACAGCAATTTAATTTGCAAAAACAGGTTGTTTATACACCTGTAATCTTTGAGCAAAAACTTTGCGGAACACCGAAATGGAGCGACAAATTTCACTTGCCACACGATTTACAAGGGTATTTCGATTTTGAAGAAGGTATGGCTTGCGCCCAACAATTAGGCAAACCTGTATTTTTGGTTTTTACGGGACACGGCTGTAAAAATTGCAAAGAGATGGAAGCCAATGTTTGGAGCGATCCCGAAGTGTTGGAATTGTTGAACCAATATTTGATTATTCTCCTTAATACCAACGATAAAACAGTACTTCCCGAAAGCGAATGGATGACATCAAAATTAGATGGCAAATTGAAAAAAACGATTGGAAAAGTAAACTACACTTTGCAAATGGAACGCTTTAATACTAACGCTCTTCCGTATTATATGATTTTGGATAGTGCTGGGAATCCCTTGACTGAAAAGGGTGTCGGAGCTGTAAACAAGAAAGACTTTATCGTTTTTTTGAAAAAGGGGTTAGCACGATAAAGTGCCACTTTAATAATTTTTTGTATCTTTGCAAAAATTCTATTTAAAAAAATACGTTGCTTATGAAACCAAGCTTTATTTTTTGTTTACTACTTTTTTCGTTCTCATTTTTAAATGCCCAAACCTCATTCGAGTATGATGACTCCGGTCATCGCACGTCCATGCTCCGGACAATTGTGATGTCTGCTCCAAGTCAAGCACCACCGTCCGAAGAAAACGATGTGCATAATTTAGCCTTGACTGAAGAGGAAAATACCCCGATATTTGGCAGTTTCGAAACCCCTGAAAATAATTCCTTTTCCGAAGAATTTTTCACCGATAAACTGAAAGAAAGCGATATTTTCATTTACCCCAATCCCACCAAAGGTGCTTTGGCCGTAGAAATTCGCAATAAAAACCCTCAAGCCTCGCATCAGCTAACGGTTTACACCATGAGCGGAGCGGTTATTTTTCAGCAATCGCAGGTTGGCAATTACACGCCCATAAACCTTTCTTCGCAGCCTAAAGGCGTGTATTTACTGCGGATTTCCTCGCAAAACTCGTTTGTTACCTGGAAAATCATTAAGGAATAAACTTTAATTAAACCCAAACCCAAATTCATTAAAAAATCAAGCGCATGAAACATTTTTTCTCGTTTTTTTTATTTTTTGTTTTCATTTTTTTTACAAATCACGCAGAGGCGCATCATCACCATAGCCACACACAGACCGACACGCTTGTTCACGGCACCCGCTCCCGTCCAAATGGTGAGCGTTCGCTCAGAGAATCCATGGTTTTATCTTCTGAAAAACACTTAAAAATAAAGGGTTTTGGAGATTACGAACGAAATACTGCCGATGAAAATACTGCCGAAAAAGTAGTTTTACGAATAACCGAAGGCGGAACACTGCTTATAGGTAGCTTGGAAGATTCTGTTTCGGGTGAATTTCGTATTACGGATAACACGCTTTTGATTATTGAGGACGGTGCCCGTTTGCAAATTGAAGATGGTTCGCTTTTGATTGTAGAGGACGGTGGGATTATTGCCATAGAAGAATATGCCGAGCTTGTATTTATGGGAGATTTGGCGGTTGTTTTAGAAGAGGGTGCGACGGGATATATTGTGGGCGATTCCGATGTGAAAATACCCGGTATGTCGGGCGATTTTATAGTCGTTGACGATCTTGATGTTGTGTTTGATGGCCTTCTTGGTCTCAAAGGTGACGAATATACAAACAACCTTGTTGGCACTGTTGGCACCACACCTTCGGGGGCCTTGATGTATCAGATCCCGATTGAAGTTCCTGTAGGAACGGCGGGTATACAACCACAGTTATCTATAGTTTACAACAGTCAGAACAAAACTTCGGGTATATTGGGTGTTGGCTTTGGGCTTTCAGGATTATCGTCAATCAGTCGTGTGGGTAAGAATTTTTATCACGATAACGAACGCACAGGTGTAGAACTCACCATGGACGACTATTTTGCATTGGACGGCAAACGTTTGATCCGAACAGGCGGACACACTGTTATTGGCGAAAATGGCGTTATATACGACACTGAAATGGCGAGTTTTTCGGAGATTGAATCGTTTGGACATGAAGAAATAGAGAACATTTCCTACTTTATTCAACGGCCTTATCTTGGGCCAAAAGAATTCCAAGTTAGAGCAAAAGATGGTAGTACTTTGTACTATGGAACAGACGACAGATCAAATTCAAGAGTTAGGCACTTCAAAGATGGAAATATTGTTATTTCGCAATGGCACATCAGTAAAATGGAAGATGCTAACGGCAATTATATCGAATACAAATACAATACACAACAGTCGGGAGGTTGGTGGAACTGGCTTCCACAAAGCGACAGGGCTTCGCAAATCAAAGAAATTCACTATACAGGACATATTTCTGAAGGTTCAGCATCTTTGCACAATAAAATTGTTTTCCACTATAGCAATAAGCCTGTTCAAAGGAAATTATATATCGCCGGCCAAGAAATCATTGATGGAAAACTTTTAGATAGTATTGTTTGTTTTTCGGAAGGAGAGATTGTCAAGGTGTACACGTTTGAGTACACTGGCGACAAAAAACGTTTGGCTTATATGCGAGAATTTGCGCCAAATGGTCTAATGCTTGGAGAGCTGGAATTTTCATGGCAAACTTCAAAACAACAATTTGGAAATAGATATAAAATTACTCCTGTATTTGGAACTGATTCTATGCAAATTTGTAATATAGTTGAGAGTACATGTAAGCGGGTTAGCTGGAATGAAACTCATATGAGAGTATTGGCAGATATAGACGGAGATGGAAAAGCTGACATTGTTGGGTTTCACGATAATACAGTTCATGTTTCCAGATCAAGATTTAACTATGATTTTCATGACCCATGGCTTCCATGGATTGGAAACAGATTCGCAGGTAAATGGGAGTATCTTAGATCCGTGCAAGATATCAATGGTGATGGAATTGCAGATTTTATTGGGATTGGGAACGGCTATGTAGTAGCAGAGCTTTCAACTGGACATTGGAGACCGCCATTAGACACATGGACATCGTCTTATAATTATGGCAGATGGTACAATATCAACCATCGGCATTTGGCAGATTTCAACGGAGATGGCTTGCCGGACGTTATTGTTTTCAGGAGCAATTTCCAGCGAGGAGACACTGTAGATATAGCCATAAACACAGGAACAAGTTTTAATGATAAACTTATTTCTATTTCCACTTCTCCGATACCCACTGGAGCTTTCAACGGTATAGGGTTTGATAACTATACTCTTGTCGGTGATATAACTGGCGATGGTAGGGCTGATGTTGTGGTTTTGCATAGAAATAGTTTCCCATCGAGTTATACTGTTTATTTTGCAATGTCCAACGGCACTTCTTTAACACCGTTCGAAATATTTGATACTATTAAAGATTCTTGGATCAATACTCAGAACTTTTTTTTGCAGGACGTAAACGGTGATGGAAAAGCAGATTTAATCTTCAGTAGTGGACGAAAATTGTATGTAGCTCTTGCAACCGGAGAAGGATTTGCCCCTCCTAAAGAATGGGCGAGTGTGAACAGCCCATATTCACCACAGCTTCCCAAAATAATAATGATGGATGTAAATGGCGATGGCATGGCTGATGTGATAGTGATGACCACTAATTCTAACGGCACAGGTATTAGAGTATTACTAAGCACAGGAACTGAATTCGCCTTGGAAGAAGATTGGACAACCGATCCCTTTTGGACTTCATTAGGATTGGGAGGAGATCATTTTTTCACCTTTGCCGATATGAATGGCGATGGACTTCCGGATTTGGTTGGTTTTGCTAATGATGGCGTGTGGGTTTCGTTAAACCAATCCTATTTTCCTCTTTTGATTGCCGTAAAAGATACACTTGGTACTCAATTTACCGCAGAATACGATGTTTTGACTAATTCGGCGATCTACAGAAAGGGAACAGACCTCGTAGCATTCCCTTTGATGAATTTTCAAGGGTCTACGCAAGTTTGTAAGCGACTTACCACACGAACAAATGACAAAAACTACTTTTACGAAGGCGCAAAAGTTCACCGACAAGGACGCGGATTCTTAGGCTTCTCAAAAATTACGGAAACAGATACTCGACTGGCACTTGAACTTGTTTCGGAGTTTGAATTAAACACAGACTATTTTGTAAACCTACCGAAAGAAACACGGATTTATTCTACTGTAAACAATCAACTTCTTTCTCAAAACATGCAAGCCAACGTGATTAAACACTTGGACGGAAAGCGCATTCAGTGTTTGGTTTCACAAACAACAAGTAAGGATCCTCTGTCCGGCACAATTCAAACCACAAACCTTACTTACGATACTTGTGGTAATGTGCTTACAAGCAGTACAACGTATTATACCCCTCCCGATCCCGATGTTGCCATACCGCTTGCTCCAGGCCAGGGATTTCAACTCGGATCTGTAGCCACCACAGTTACAACAAACACTTATGGAACTTATGCTTTGCGAAACTATCCAAACCGTTTGGAAACCACACAAACCTATAGCAAATATACAGCAAAACAAGATAGTATTCTATTTAAACAACATTTTACTTACGATCCCAAAGGAAATTTAATCCAAAAAATCGACCGCTATGAAACTGATATAGCTACGATTACATCTTATGAATATGAAAACCCACACGGTGTAGTTACAAAAATCACCACATCGGCTCCCGGAATTGGACGTTCAAGATGGCAAACTTTTGAATACGATTACCCGCAGTTTCGTTTTCAAACTTCCGTAACCACTGCGCTTGGAACTTCGTACAGTGATTATGACCCATTCGGACGAGTAATTTCAGAGACAGCTATCGGCGAGCAAACCACAACATACAAGTATGATCGCTTCGGACGGCTGGAAAAAGTTATTTCTCCGGAAGACTATGAAACCTTCTACACGATCCGCAGAGAAAAAAAGATTCCTGGCATAGTCTATACCTCGCTTGCAAAGCAGAAAGGACGACCTTATGTGAAGTCGTATTTAGACATTTTAGGTCGAACCGTGAGAACCGAAACACCCGGTTTTGGCGGTGGTTTGGTTATCACGGAATCTGAATACAACGAAAAAGGTCAACTGGTGCGAACCTCCATGCCATACTTCGAAGACGAAACGCCACAATGGACAACATTTGAATACGATTTTGCTGGACGAAAAATCGAAGAAACTTTTGAAGGACTAACCACATATTACGATTACGATAGGTTGACTACAACGATAATTGCTCCATCCGGCCAAACCTCAAGCAAGACTTACGATGCAGCAGGCGATTTAATTTTAGCAACAGATGGCGGAGGAAGAATCGAATACAAATACGAGATTCCCGGATTAGTTAGCACGATTATAGCTCCCGGGAATGCCATAACCGTAATCACTTACGATGAATACGGCCGTCAAGAAACTATCACCGACCCAAATGCAGGAACAATCACGTACACCTACAACGCTTACGACCAAATTGTTACCCAAACTGATGAACGCGGTTATATCACCACCAACCACTACGACCGACATGGACGACTTGAGCAGGTTGACGAAGCCTATGGCCGAATAACCACGTATCACTACATCACTTCCGGTCCAAATCTTGGGCGCTTGCATTCAACTGTTTGCAACAACGAAACTGCACAGGTTTTCGAATATGACGAATTCGGTCGAGTAGAACAATTTGATGATATATTCGAAGGTAACTCACTCACCACTCGATACAGCTATGACGAGTATGGCAACTTGAAAACCTACCAATATCCATTGGGTTACACACTTTATTACGATTACGATGATAACGGTTTCAACTACCGAATCAGAGGAGACCTACCAAGGGGTACTGAAGTGATATGGCACCTCCACGAAGTCAACGCCATGGGGCAAGAATTGAGCAGCACTGTACTCAATCTTTCAAAAAATCAAACCTATAATGTTTTTGGTCAACCTGAGACCATGTTTCTTGATGGGCTGATGGACTACCACTATGAGTATGACTACGACGACCTTCCAACAGGCAACATGATTTTCCGTTACAATCCTTACAACGACCAAAAAGACTATTTTGAGTACGACCACCTCAATCGTCTCACCACAGGAGGAATGGAATACGATCGTAATGGCAACATCACTTTCAAGGAAGGTGTAGGCGAATACGTCTACCACTCCGAAAAAGTCCACGCCGTTGAAAAAGTTCCGGATCATCACCGATTAGACCCAAGTCACACTATCAGTTATACAAGTTTTGGCAAGATAGAGCACATCGCCAACGACTGCGGGTCGGGAACCTACCTCGAAATGCTGTTCGTCTACGGGCCTGATCGTCAGCGCAGAGTTGTAATGTTTGAGCATAAAGAAGAGTCTCTCATCCGCCACTACACCCAAAACTACGAGCATACGGAAACCGGTCGTGGTCGCTCCCTCACCAAAGAATACATCCATTCGCCTTACGGATTGGTTGCCATTCGCAACAACGGCCAAACCAACGCTGTGGCGACCGACCATTTGGGCAGCATCGTTGCCGAATACAATCCAAGATTAGGGCAACATGAATATTTTGGCTACGACGCGTGGGGCAACAGATATCGCCACGATATTATTTTCCGTGAGGAGATGAGAACCAATGTGGAGGAGGTTGTTGAAGCGATTGAAGAAATGACTGCTGAAGGCGAAGCAGACGGCAATCGCCGTTTAGGCAGAGTTCGCAAAAGTAGAACTATTAACACGGAAGAAGAGGAAGTTGATATAGAAGTAGACGGTTTTGGTAGCATCAGCGACGAAATTAGAGGCGATATTGTTGTTGTAGAACTTGACAGCAACAGAAACCTCGAAAGAGAGCAAATCCGAGAGCTGTTAGCAATGGGCGATGACATTGAAGAAGACACCACCTTCTATGCTGTACGCTTTTACTTCGACGAATCCTTTTCGACGGATTTTGATTTGATGTTGGATTATTTTTCTCGGGGCTACACGGGGCATGAGCATATGGATATGTTTGGGTTGATTAACATGAATGGAAGGATGTATGATCCGATTTTGGGACGGATGCTTTCGCCTGACCCGTATGTGCCAAATGCGGGATATACGCAGGATTTTAATCGTTATACCTATGCAAGGAATAATCCGCTGTCGTATATTGATCCGAGCGGTGAAATAGTGATTCTTGCTGCAATTATAGGAGGTCTTGTTGGTGCATATTTGGGAGGTGCTATGACTAATGATTGGAATTTTAATCCAGCAAAGTGGGACTGGAATAGTGGACAAACCTACATAGGAATATTTGGAGGAGGATTAATGGGTGCAATGGGAGGTGCAATGTTGGGTTATTCTTTAGCTAATGCAGGCTATTCTGTTGGAATATCTTTGGGTTTTGAGTTTGGAGGAATAGCAACAGTAGGTGCTGAATTTTTGGCAGCCAATGGTACTCTTATGCTTCAAGGTTTAGGCTATGCAACTGCTGCGGGTGGAGGTATTTGGCTTACCAATGAATTGCGGAATAAGAACAAACAAAAAGATCCTGTAAAAATTACACAAAAAGATAATAATCGCCATTTCTTTACTGGAACAGAATACGAAGCAGATCAGTTGTTACGTGCTATCAGCCAAATTCATGGAGTAGAGGCTGGTTATTGGAAAACGGATAGAGGATATTATTTTGAACCTCTTCAAGGTTATGCGTATATGCCGCTCAGAGATGATCTCTGGAATTTTATTGGATTTGGAGATGTTGGGTATAAGTATAATACATCAGAAAGGAATTATTATTACACTTACACAGATGAAAGATATGGTAGAAGATATATACATCCTGATTTTATGACAAGTGCAAGGATTCTCGGACATACTCATTCTCATCCGAGAGATCCAAGAAGTGGATGGGGGGCTGAATCTCGAAACGACTTATGGCTTGCTTATCATCTGAATTTAAAAATGAGAATACTCACACCATCTTGGATCTATACAATTGGAGGTCCTGGTTATTTTAGATAATATACACAACGCTATTATGGTAAAAAAAACATTTTTATTTATCTTTCTATGTGTTCAAGTTATTGTTTTGGCAGGGCAAACTATAATATGTTCCGAAAACATTTCAAAAGAAATGATTTGTGATGAGGAGATTTTGACTGCTATAGCACTTTATAGAACAAAGAATTTTAGTCAGGAAGATCCTTTACTTTTAGTAGATCTTTTTAGGGAAGGCGATTTGAATAAATATAGGATTTATCCTGATGATGATATATGGGCTCCTATTTTCAGGCAACCTGATTGCATCATAATAATAGATCCTTTTACGATTGTTTACCTTTACACTCCTGACTACCAAAAAACAAAAGACAGTTCATTTTTAAGTATTCTTGAGCAAAAGATGTCAGGGGTATTTAATACGTTAATCAAATACAATTGGAAAGACATGACCGTTGAAGTATACCCTGAAAGAGACACTTATGTAGTCATATACGACCCAGCATTAACAGAATATGTTTTTGAAAACGGAGTTCTAATAGAAACAAATGCTATTTTAGATTTAAAGATGTTTTATGAAGACCTATATATACCACCCCATTATTTTTTGAGATACCGTGTTTTTGATCCTCGTTTTGTAAGTAGTCCACAAAGATAAAAAAAATAGTTCCACAATCTCTACAATTATGAAAAATAAAACGATTTTCTGTACAATCTTTCTGTTGGTAACTACCACTATGGTAGCACAAATATCTACAGATACTCTTGTTATCAAAAAAGGTCTCACTTTTCAGCAAAACCAAAAAACCTATACCTTTAAGGAAGTTCCAGCATTAATGCACAACAATAAGCAGGCTTACGAGTTCATCCAAAAAGCAAGAACCCAAAGTATAATTTCTAATGTACTTAGTTTTGCAGGTGGTGGCTTCATTGGCTGGCCTTTAGGTACAGCTATTGCTGGAGGCGAAGCAAACTGGACATTAGCAGCAATTGGTGCAGGCTTGATAGTTGTGGCAATTCCTGTATTTAGCTCAGCCAAGAAAAATGCAACAAAAGCCGTACAAATTTACAATGAAGGTGTGCAAACTCAACAAAATAATCTTAGCGTTAATCTCGGAGTTACACCTCAAGGAGTAGGGCTACAAATTAATTTTTAAACTACAACAGTAGTGTAATTATCCACCAAAACCATAGGTTAGAGTCCAGTGTATACCGCAGATAAAACCCATAACCGCCAATAAATAAACATACATTGTATCGCAGATAAAAACGAACTCAACTATGGATAAAAAACATTTTCTTAAAATAATATATACTTTAAGTCTGTTAATGATTATAAGTTTTTCTTGCATTGTCCCTCGCCATATCAGAAAGACGTATATAGGTTGCTATGACGGTACTCTGACAGGAATTGATACCATATTGGACTTATCGGGTTATTTTTTGGCAAACTCCTTTGTTCCATTTAGAAATGGAAGTTTAGCAAAGGTATGTCAATTTTTAGTTTTCTATAACGATGGTATGGTTTTTCGTAGTGGAGTTACGATTCCTGTGATTCCTGTATTTGATGATTGTAACACATATATACAACGTCAACTTTATGAAGCGTATTCTGACCGGTTGGGAAGCGGTGACTGGGGATTATATGAGTTGAAAGATGATATTATCAAGGTGCAGTTCGTTACCCGAGCAAATCCTCCGGTGTCGCCTGATTCATATATTGTAAGGTATAAAGTGATAGACAGGCATACTATTCAGGAGGTAGTAGGATTAGGCTTTGAAAAAAGCGGTTACCCACCCGGAGTGGGAGAAACCTATAGTTTTATGTCAGTAGAGAAACTTCCGTCTTCGGAGTGCTGGTTAAAATCCGAAAAATGGTTTTGGTGCGACAAAAAACAGTACAGGCAACATAAAAAAACGTCAAAACATCGTTATTCTTTGTTTAGGTAATCTAAAAACATGTATTTATGAGTAAAAAAATTAGTTTATTTTTATCAATAGTTTTGTTCTTGCCCTTTGCATTGCAAGCGCAAGAAGGGGCAAGTGTTGAAAAATCTATTTTTGGTATTCAGGCTGGCATAATGAGTGTTTGGGTAAACAATGAAATGAAATTGTCGAACACCATTGCTTTGCGTAGTGAAGTAGGTTTTTATCCGACAAATTGGAATATAGGCAATTTTTACCGAGAGGAGTCAATTATTCCGTTAGTTTTTGCTGTTGAACCGAGGTATTATTTCGACATTAAAAAACGGCATTCAAAAGGATTATATACTGCAAATAATACTTCTGCATTTATATCTTTAAAAATACGCTATCATGCAGGCTGGTTAATGTTATCAGGTGAGCAATCAAGCGATATAGAAATAATGCCAACTTATGCAGCAAGAGGAAATATCGGAAAACATTTCAATTTTGAAATGGGTGGCGGTGGCGGGTATCGATATACTTTTACTTCAAACGAAAAAGTAAAACATGGATGGGCATTTAATATTGTTTTGAGAATCGGATATACGTTTTAAACAAGGCAAGGCCTGCAAAGCCGTAAGAGCAGGGAAAAATTTATTTTAAAATGAAAAAATACAACCAACCTACAACCAAACGAGACAATTTACACTTTTTGTTGAGCACCGCTAAAAATGCAATTGTAAAATATAGCATAAATGGTATCTTGCTATTAGGAATTCTGAGCATTCCCCTAAAATCAACGGCTCAATCGGATAATTATACTTGGAGCTTGAAGTTTGGAGGTTCGCCTTTTTCAAATATCATTAATCATGAAAAAACCTATAATTGGTATGGGAATTCTACGGGTCCCGAAATACTACTCGTGGGATTAGGGTATAAAAACTATATCCTAAGCACATCGTTCCGATACTTTGAGAATACAACAAAGAAAGATCTTCCATATCGTAATACAAACTACTATCTTCCTGGAAGATCGAATGTTAGAATGGTGTTTTGGAATGTAAGTCTTTCGTATGAAAAAGAAATTATAAGAAGAATTTTCGTTGAACCGAACGTTGGATTTTTGAAAAATTTTATAACTTCAAATATTGTGGATTTTGAAGGGAATGAATTTGAAATAAAAGATTTGTCCGGATTAACAGTAGGAGTGAATTTGATAAAATATATAAAATTTATAGATGGCTTTTTTTTAGGGCTTTATATTAGTGGTAATTATAATTTCATAGGCTATAGAAAACTAAGTTCTGATTTGATAAATAATACGTTTGGATATTCTATCGGAGCTGTTTTTAAATTCACTGATGTAAAAAAGAAAGAACAGTTAAAATGGATATAGATTTAAGCGTTATGTTTGAATTTTTTTGCCCGCTGGCGCCGGTTTGTAGCGCTCGTTGCACAACTCAACCTTGTTAATAAAAATTCATAAAATTATTGTGTAATTCATAAAAAAAGCAGTATTTTTGTAATGTCAAAATCTTACCAAATGCAAGGCACTAAAGACTATCAAGA
>WRCN01000020.1 GCA_009783885.1 Bacteroidales bacterium
GTACAAATTTTTAAGCAATTCACAATAAGGATTATTCCGTTGTGAAAACATTCAAGGTGGCGTGTGAGCGTCGCCTTTTTTTGTCGGTGTTTTTCTCTAAAAAAAACGAAACACATTGTATTTCATTTTTTTTTCGTATCTTTGCAAAAAAAACTACACTATGGACATTACCGGACAACTAATTAAAATCCTCCCCGAAACAACTGGACAAGGCGCAAAAGGCCCTTGGATTAAGCAAGAATTTGTAATTGAAACCAAAGAACAATTCCCCAAAAAAGCGTGTTTCAGCGTTTGGGGCGATAAAGTGGACATCCTTCGAAAATTCAGCATGAGCGATATGATCAAAGTTTCGTTCAATATTGAATCTCGCGAACATAGCACTACCGGACGTTGGTATACTGAACTTCGTGCATGGCGCATTGATCGCGCAAACGACGAAAGCAGTGTATCTGCGCCAGTGCCTGCGTATTCAAATTCTGCGCCTGCTCCAGCAAGTCCAAGACCTACCGAAAATACTGAAGGAATGACGTTTTCCAACGAACCAGCCAACGATTTGCCATTTTAAAAAATGCGATGAAGGAATGGGCGATAGCAGGATTTGTATTGCTGGGATTGACTTCTTGTATAGAAAATCCGCAGTCCAAAAATCCAACTATTGAATATATCAAACGTCCGAAAATCAAGAAAACCGGCCATACACCAATTTTTGACTATGATTGGCTCACATCGGAAATCGAAACGTATTTTTTGTATTTTAGTTCAGATAGTGATTTGAACCAATTAGATTTGGTGCAAAATTACTATGCTTTGCACGCTTATCAGCCACATTGGATTGACATTTCCGACACATTGCAACATGCAGAATATTTGAGCATTTTAGCATCTGCCGACATGCACGGATTAGATCGAAATACTTACCATTACGACCATTTGGCAACCAATTTGGAGAATCTTTCGTTCTTTTATTTCGAAACAGGAGAAATCAATTATCAACTTTGGGCAGAAAGCGAAATATTACTTTCTGATGGTTTGATTTTGTTGACGGAACACCTGAAACGTGGTGTATTCGACCCTTTGAGTAATGAGGATTATCATTATTTTATTTCTTCAAAAGACACAACCTTTTTCTCTTTCGGAGTATTTTATGCAGAGAATTTAGGGGATTTTTTTCAAAATTTAATGCCATCGAGTGCACACTATAAAGCACTTCAAAACGAATATGTCAAACGTTTGGAAAAACCCGAAAGTTCGAGGACAAATAGGGATATTGATACCTTGAATACGTTACGTGTCAATTTGGAACGTTGGCGATGGCATCCGTTGTTTACGGATATTGATGAACAAGTGGTTTATGTAAATATTCCGGCGTTTGAATTGTATGTGTTGAAGGCTGATTCCGTGTTGATGTCGTCGAAAGTCTGTGTAGGTATTAAACGTCCGAAAACATACGTAACGCTTTATCAAAACCATTTGAAAAACCCCGAAAACATACCAAAACCAAGACATAACGAAACACCCATACTCAAAGATGCCATCACGTATTTGACCTTAAATCCGCAATGGCGTGTTCCAAGCGAGATTGCAAAGAATGAAATTTTGCGTAACATTCAAAAAGATTCGAATTATTTGAGCAGAATGGGTTATCATGTGTATCAAGGAAACGTGCAAATCGACCCTCATACCGTGAATTGGAATGCGATTACTCCTGCTAACCTGACCTACCGATTTGAACAATCTGCCGGGGAATTAAATGCATTGGGTAAAATGAAGTTTATGTTCCCGAATAAATTCAGCGTTTATTTGCATGATACGCCCTCCAAAAACGATTACTCGAGACGTGATCGGGCTGTGAGTCATGGTTGTGTGAGAGTTGAAAATTATTTAGAATTGGCACACACTTTACTTTCAAATATACCGAAATACGATATTGATTATCTTAGAAAAGCCATAGGTTTGGACAAAAAAAACACAAAACCACTGCAAACCGTGAACGTGTTTCTAAATCCTCCGGTTCCCATTATCATCGACTACAAAACTGCATGGGTTGACCCTTTTGGAAATTTGCACATCTATCCTGATGTATACGAGCGCGATTTACTGGTTTTGGAAGCGTTGCAAAGCTTGCGTTAATCAAAGAATTGCAATCTCTCGAACAACCTCTTGTGAAAATTTTGCATTGATTTTCTGACGAAAATCGTCGGATTGAAGTCGCAAATCGTTTTTTAGTGCAGGCGAATCTACTTTCACAAACAAAATACCGTTTTTCATTTCGATTTTCAGCGTATGTGCGAGGGTTTCAGGCGACATCAGCGACCTCCAAACGTTCACGGCTTGCGCCTCATCGAACACATGTTGTTTGTTGTGAATTTTCGCGAATGCTTTAATCAGTGTGGTTATCGGCGTGGGATTCGACATGGTTTAACTTCTTGAGGTTGCAAGCTCGGTTACAATGTTATTTTCGATAATATCAAATAGTTTGAATGTGATGTTTTGCTGATTCAAAATTTGTTCCAAACGGCGAGCATCCGTATCGGTAATAAATACTTGTCCGAAGTCGCTGCGTCCTACCAATTCAAGCAATTGAAGAACACGAGAGTTGTCCAATTTATCAAAAATATCATCCAAAAGTAAGATCGGGAAATAGCCGTTTTGGTGTTTGATAAATTCCAATTGAGCCAATCGCATAGCCAATGTGAATGATTTTTGTTGTCCTTGCGAGCCGAATTTTTTTACCGGAAAATCATCAATCAACAACACTAAATCATCTTTGTGGATTCCAACCGAAGTATGTTGTAAAATACGATCTTTTTGCCGATGATTTTTCAATTGTTCCGAAAATGATAACGTATCTTGTAATTGCGAATTATAGCGGATTTCAACACGTTCAGAACCCTTTGAAAGACTATCAAAATAATGTTGAAACAAGGTTGAAAATTGATTGAGAAAATGAGTACGTGCATCAAAAATTTTTGTGCCGTGTTGCACTAATTTTTGATCGAAAACTTCGCAAAGTGTTTCATCGAACCGAGCTTGCGAGCTCAACGAAGTTAAATGTTCGGTTTTCAAAAATTTATTTCGCTGTTCGAGCGCATGGTTGTATGCAATCAACTGTTCCAAATAAGACTTATCAAATTGTGAAATGACGATGTCCATAAATTTTCGCCGAACATCGCTTCCGTCGTTAATCAAATCGCTATCATAAGGCGAAATCATCACCACCGGAAACAAGCCGATGTGATCAGCAAAACGTTCATGTTCTTTTTTATTTAAGCGCATAATTTTTCGCGCGTTGCGTTTCTGAATGCAAGAAACCACGTCGCTTTGCTCGTTTTTCTCAAACGTTCCATGAATCGCGAAAAACTCTTCGTTGTGTCGAATATTTTGCATATCGGCACTTTGCACATAACTCTTACAAAACGACAAATAGTGAATCGCATCCAACAAATTTGTTTTACCAACACCGTTGTTTCCCGCAAAACAATTGATATTTGGCGAAAAATCCAACGTAAGTTCGGCGTAGTTTTTGAAGTTGGTTATGGTTAGTGATTTTAGAAACATGTTGAAATTTGTTTGGCAACATCTTCCATCAACCACATAGGTGTTGATGTTGCTCCACAGATACCTACGGTATCAATAGTTTTGAACCATTCGCTTTGCAACTCGGAAACGTCCGAAATAAAATGTGTGTTGGGATTGGCACGCTTGCAAAGATCGAATAAATACTGACCATTCGAACTGTTTTTGCTGCTTATAAACAGAATAAGTTGATGATTTTGACAAAAATCCGTGAGTTGTTTGGCACGATTGGCCACTTGTCCACAGATTGTATTGAAGACAATAAAGTCAGCGTTTTCGGAAAGTTTTTTTCGAATATTTTCCTGTAGTTTTTCGTAGCCTTCTCTACTTTTTGTCGTTTGCGAGTAAAGACGAATAGGTTTTGAAAAATCTATATTCTGTAAATCAGATTCTTCATCAATAATAATAGCGTTACATTCGGTTTGGCCTTCTAATCCTACTACTTCAGCGTGTCCGGGTTTGCCGTAAATCAAAATTTGTCCACCGGCTTTTTGCATATCTTGGTAGCCGTCTCTAATGCGTTGTTGCAATTTGAGCACAATCGGGCACGTTGCATCAATCAATGTGATATTTTGTTTCTTTGCAATGGCATAGGTTTCGGGCGGTTCGCCATGTGCACGAATTAACACTTTACAATCTGATAATTTTGCAAATTCTTCGTGTGAAATCACGCGAAGTCCTCGTTTGGAAAGGCGTTCAACTTCCGCACTATTGTGAACAATATCACCCAAACAATACAGTGTTTCGCCGTTTTGTAACTCCTCTTCAGCACGCTGAATAGCCGAAACCACGCCGAAACAAAATCCCGAATGTTGATCTATATCTACAATCATAAAATGTTTCCGGCTAATTCGGCCAACGGACTGCGTTCGCCTTTTACAAGATTGACGTGAGCAAATAATTCTTGTCCGTGCATTTTGTCGGTCATGTATGTGATGCCGTTCGAACGCTGATCCAAGTAGGGCGAATCAATTTGAAAAATATCTCCTGTCAGCACTATTTTAGTATTTTCTCCGGCTCTTGTGATGATCGTTTTGATTTCGTGTGGCGTGAGATTTTGTGCTTCATCAATGATGAAAAACGTGTTACTCAAACTGCGTCCGCGAATGTAAGCTAACGGCGAAATATTCATTTTTTCGGTTCGTAGCAATTCGTCAATTTTCAAAAGTTCTTTCGAATTTGGTTTGCAACGGCTTTTGATGAATAAAATATTGTCAAAAAGCGGCAACATATACGGCCCGATTTTATCTTTGATTTCGCCCGGCAAAAAACCGATTTCTTGATTTTGCAAAGGAATCACAGGACGGGCCAACAAAATTTGGTCGAAATTCGCTTCTTGTTGAAGCGCTGCAGCCACTGCCAACAGGGTTTTCCCCGTTCCTGCCATACCCGTAAGCGAAACCAATTGCACATTCGGATTGAGAAGTGCATCAAATGCAAATGTTTGTTCGGAATTTCGTGGTTCGATATTGTAACAGCGTTGTTTTTCAACACGAGTTAAAGTGTCGGTATTTTTTTCATATCTCGCTAAAGCACTGCTATTGCCATATTTCAATACAAAAAATTGATTGGCTTCTGGTGTTATGTTCAACAGTTTCGCAGCAATTTTTCTATCGGCATAGAATTGGTTAAGTAAGCTATCATCAGCAACATCAACGGTTGTAGCGCCTGCTTTCAAATCCAAACTCTTCATATCTTGCACTTTGTCGTTGAGATAATCTTCGGCAGCAATGCCCAACGATTTTGCTTTAACGCGCAGACTCACATCTTTACTGACCAACGCAACATAACGTTCTGGATTTTGCTTAGCTTCGTGATAAGCAACCGTCAAAATGCGATGATCCGGCAAATCTTTGTTAAACAATTTCATTTCATCGGGAAAGGGTTGATCAAGTGCAATACGAAGATTTCCAAGACCTTTTCCCAACGAAATTCCACCATTAAACAATTTATCACCCAACAATTCATCAATGATACGAATGAATGCACGCGCGTTATAATTAATTTGTTCGTTACCTTTTTTGAAGTTATCTATTTCTTCGAGCACTACAATTGGAATCACAACATCATTATCTTGAAAGTTGTGAATACAATTGTAATCGTGCAAAATCACGTTGGTATCAAGTACGAAAATTTTCGGAAGTTTGTTTGTTTTGGCCATAGTTTTTTTTACGATTTTAATGATTTCTATTAGCGATAAAATTCATGAGGTTTTGTAAGGTTGTTTTCCCAATACTATCCGGAAACGGATTGAGCAAATCTGTTGCTTTTTTAATATGTTCAGCAATTTTTGATTCTGTATAAATCAAACTTTCACTATCTAAAATTTGTTGCGATAACTGTTGAACTTTATTCACATCTTGATAGTAACTTTGGATGACATCTAACGCTTTTTCTTGATCGGTTTTGTTGGCTGTTCTCAAAAAATGAATGAGAGGCAACGTAAATTTTTGCTCATGTATATCGTTGTCTTTCAGCTTTCCCGTTTCCGTGTTGGGCAAGAGATCCAAGAGATCGTCCTTAATTTGAAACGCCATACCGAGATGCCAACCAATTTGATGAAAAGTCAAAACATTTTTTTCATTTGTGTTTGCTGAAAAAGCACCACAGGCACAAGCCGCTGCAAAAAGAGAAGCGGTTTTTTTGCTGATAATATCGTTATAAATATCCTCAGAAATATCAATATTTGCTGTGTTTTGCATCTGAGTAAGTTCACCCTCACTAACTTTTTTTATGGCTTCATTCATGAGCTCTAACAATTCGTAATCGTTGTGATCAGTCGCTATTTTCAGTGTTTTTGCAAAAAGATAATCGCCAACCAAAATAGCAACTTTGTTGTTCCATTTCACATTGACAGATGGCTGATTTCGTCGAATTTCGGCTTGATCAATAACATCATCATGCAATAACGTAGCCAAGTGTAACACTTCGGTTAAAACCGCACTCCGATAGGTTTTGGGTGTAATTTCACCACAAATTTCGGCAGACAATAAAATTAAAACAGGTCGAATTTGTTTACCTTGAGAAGTTTGAATATGGTTGAAAACATCATTAAGCAAAGGCATCTCGGAAGTCATAGCATTCGAAAATTCGTGTTTAAATTTTTGAAACGCCGGCTCAATGGGTAGTATGATTTCTTTGAATTTCATTGTCCAAAGGTACAAAAAAAAATTGAGAATTGCAAACTATAGGTCGTCATGTCGAGCGTAGTCGAGACATCCCATAGCAAGGGGATTCCTCGACTACGCTCGGAATGACGGTTTCACGATTATCTATCATACCCAATATCCTTCAAATTTTCCTCAATCAGTTCTTTCAGGTATTTTTGAATACTGAGGTCTTGAATGGGCAAATCATCCAAAACCACTTTAATTTCTTTGGTATCGAAGGTGTATTCGCCTTTTGGTGTGATGTGTTTATAGATAAATTCCAAATTCGGATTCATCGAAGCCAACATCACGACAATACCTGCAATATCACCGATTGGTACTCGATCAATATGGTCAAAATCGAACGTTGCGACCACTTTTGTTCCAACTCCGAGTTCCGATGTAATTTGCAAATTTCCATTTGCAAGTTCAGCATTAAGTTTCAGCAAAGGTAAGCCTAATCCCACTTTTCGAGTTTTTCGAGAAGTTGTATAAGGGTCCGTAACTTTCGCCAAAACTTCGGGTGACATTCCTGTTCCGTTGTCTTTAATCGTCAACACATAGCGATTCTTGAATTTGTCTTCATCAATCGTAATCTCAATCAGCGTGGCTTTTGCACTGATCGAATTTTGGACAATGTCTAATATGTGAAGCGATAAATCTTTCATGTTGAGCGAAGCAAAGCGTAGTCGAAACATCCTCTTGCTTTAAGGGGATTCCTCGATGGAGTTTATCCCGAGCGAAGTCGAGGGGCTCGGAATGACGGTTATTTATCCCACAAACAACGGACGTGAAGACATCATTGCGTTCACTTTTTTACAAATTTCCGCAAGTTTGGCTTCGTCGTCAATGTTGGAAATCACCTCATCAATGAAGTCTACAATCACCGGCATATCTGTTTCTTTCAAACCGCGAGACGTTACGGCAGCCGTGCCAACACGGAAACCTGAAGTAATAAATGGTGTGCGACTGTCAAACGGAACCATGTTTTTGTTGATGGTGATATCGGCTTTTACCAAGGCGTTTTCAACTTTTTTTCCGGAAATTTCTGGAAATTTTGAACGTAAATCAATCAGCATTAAATGGTTATCCGTTCCTCCGGAAATAACTTTGTAGCCCTTGTCAATAAAGGCTTTGCACATGGCTTGTGCATTGGCTTTAACTTGTTTGATGTAAGTTAAGTATTCGTCGGAAAGTGCTTCGCCGAAAGCCACTGCTTTTGCTGCAATCACGTGTTCGAGCGGTCCGCCTTGAATGCCCGGGAATACAGCCAAATTCAGCATTTGCGACATTTTTTTGATTTCGCCTTTCGGAGTTGTCAAGCCCCAAGGATTATCGAAATCTTTACCCATAATAATCAATCCGCCGCGAGGTCCGCGTAAGGTTTTGTGCGTCGTTGTAGTGATGATATGGCAATACGGAACAGGATTATTCAACAATCCGCGAGCAATCAAACCTGCAGGATGCGAAATATCGCCCATCAAAATTGCACCCACTTTGTCGGCGATTTCTCTCATGCGTTTCCAGTCCCAATCACGCGAGTATGCAGATGCTCCACCCACAATCAATTTTGGTTTTTCGCGCAAAGCGATTTCTTCCATTTTATCGTAATTGATCAAACCTGTTTCTTCTTCAACCGTATAAGGGACAGCTCGATACAAAATTCCGGACGAATTCACAGGCGAGCCGTGCGAAAGATGTCCGCCGTGCGACAATTCCAAGCCCATAAAGGTATCACCGGGTTTCAAACACGTCAAAAACACAGCCATATTGGCTTGTGCACCCGAATGTGGTTGCACATTGGCATACTCAGCACCAAAAAGTTGGCAAGCACGGTCAATCGCCAATTGCTCGGTTTGGTCAACAATTTGACAGCCGCCGTAGTAGCGCGCTCCGGGATAACCTTCAGCATATTTATTGGTTAAGCAAGAACCTTGCGCCTCCATCACTTGCGGGCTTACAAAGTTTTCAGATGCAATAAGTTCGATGCCAACGGTCTGGCGTTCACACTCTTTTTCGATTAAATCGAAGATTTGTTGGTCTCTTTTCATAAAGTTTTAATTTTTTGCAAAGATACGAAAAGTTTTTGAATTAAAAGTCGTCATTTCGAGCGAAGTCGAGAAATCCCCTTGCTATGGGATGTCTCGATTCCGCTTCGCTCCACTCGACATGACGGCTTTGTTGTTTCAATTTTTTTTTGTACCTTTGCAGAAAAAACACCTTATGTTCACCAAAGACATCTACACCAACCGCAGAAATCAACTTCGTTCGGACGTAAAATCCGGTTTGATTTTGCTTCCGGGCAATCAGGAAGCCGCCTACAACTATCACAAAAACACGTATCGCTACCGTCAGGACAGCAATTTCCTTTACTTTTTCGGTTTGAATAAGCCGAATTTTGTGGGCGTTTTAGACGTTGACTCAGGAGAAGACTGGCTATTCGCTAATGATTTCGACATGGACTCCATTATCTGGATGGGCGATATGCCAAAGGTTTCCGAATTGGCAGCCTCCGTTGGAGTTAAAAATTCAACACCTACATCGGAGTTGCAAAAAATGGTCGAAAAAGCCATCCACGAAGGAAGACATGTGCATTTTTGCGATCCGTATCGTGCCGTGACACGTCATCAAATCTCGCAATTAATGGGCTTTTACTACAGCACCGTGAAAAATTTTTCGTCTAAAGAATTGATTAAAGCCATCGTGAAACAGCGAGAAATCAAAGCGGATTATGAAATCGTTGAAATCGAAAAAGCCTGTGATGTGGCTTATTTGATGCACACCGAAGCCATGAAAATGGCGAAACACGTGGGCACTTACGAATATCAAATCGCAGGACGCGTCGAAGGTATCGCTATGGAACACGGCGGAACGGTATCGTTTCCGGTGATTTGCAGTATCAACGGACAAACGCTACATAACCATTATCACGGCAATCAAATCACAGAAGGCAGAATGTTGGTTTTAGACACAGGGGCTGAATTGGCAAACTGCTATTCGTCCGATATTACGCGGACTGTGCCTGTTGGCGGAAAATTCAGCGATCGTCAAAAAGCCATTTACGAAATTGTTTTAGAGGCAAACATGAAAAGTATCGAAATGTGCAGACCGGGTATCAAATATCGCGATGTACACTTGGTTGCGTGCCTCACTATTGCTGAAGGTTTGAAGAAATTAGGCTTGATGAAAGGTGATATGAAAAAAGCCGTTGAAGTCGGTGCACATGCCTTGTTTTTTCCACACGGATTGGGACACATGATGGGTTTGGATGTTCACGATATGGAAAATTTAGGTGAAGATTTTGTGGGTTATGATGATGAGACCAAACGCGCCAAAGAGTTTGGTACGGCCTATTTGCGCTTCGGAAAAAAATTGAAAGAAGGCTTTGTTTTGACTGTAGAGCCGGGCTGTTATTTCATTCCACAGTTGATCAAACAATGGCGCAACGAACAAAAATTTGCAGACTATATCCACTACGACGAAGTAGAAAAGTACTTAGATTTCGGCGGTGTTCGAATTGAAGATGGTATTTTGATTACCAAAGACGGTTGTCGTGTTTTAGGAAAACCTGTTCCGAAAACCGTTGCAGATATTGAAGCATTAATGGCATAAAGTTATGAAAACACATCAAGCCTTTACAGAAACCCAACGATTTGGGCAGTGGTGGATTTGGCTGATATTGGCCGGTATCAACGGCTTATTTATTTATGCAATTATTCAACAAACCATACTTGGGCATCCGTTCGGAGATAAGCCAATGAGTGATACAGGGTTACTCCTAGTTTTTGGAGTCCTTCTACTGATAACTTTTTTATTCATTTGTGTTCGACTTCAAACCTACATTGATGAAGACGGTGTTTATGTCAGATTTTTCCCATTTCGATTGACCTACAAGCGATACGCGTGGACAGAAATTTCAAAATCCTACGTTAAGCAATATCGTCCGATTTTAAAATTTGGAGGTTGGGGATTTAGATACAACCTTAGTTTCAGAGAAAAAGCATACAGCGTTTCGGGAAGAGATGGATTAGAACTCGAACTCGTTACAGGAAAAAAAGTTTTAATCGGAACACAAAAACCGGAAAAACTAACGAAAATACTGATTTCGCTGGGAAAAACAGAAAAGCAAAACAACTAAAAACACATAAACTATGAAACATTTAATTTCACTAATAGGATTAATCACCATCATTATGCCCTCCGCTTGCAGTAGTAAAACCACCGAAAACAACGAAAACCTTGTTGTTCTGGCTCAAACAGAAGAAATGCCATTAACCTATATTTTACCTTCTCCCAAAACCGATGGTAAAATGAGTGTAGAACAAGCATTAGCGCAACGCCGTTCGCACAGAGCGTATCAGGACAAAGCATTATCGGCAGAACAATTGTCGCAAATTTTATGGTCAGCTTACGGCATCACAAAACCTGTAGAAGACAACCCCGATCGTCCGTCAAGTCGTCCGTCTTTTAGAGGTGGATTTCGTACTGCTCCTTCTGCAGGTGCAACATTTCCGTTCGAAATTTATGCAATCGTTGGAAATGTGAACGGAATAGAACCCGGTGTATACAAATACATTTCCGAAGACCATAAACTTGTAAGAGTAATCGACCAAGACGTGAGAGTAGAACTTCGCAAGGCAGCGCTGGGTCAAATGATGGTTGAACAAGCACCTGCAACGGTGTTTTGGAGTGCTATATTTGAAAGAGCAACCGTTCGTTACGGCGATCGCGGTCGTGAACGCTATGTGTGCATGGATTTAGGTCATTCTGGACAAAATGTTTACTTACAAGCCGAAGCCATGGGCTTAGGCACGTGTGCCATTGGGGCTTTCATAGATGCTGATGTGAGCCGAGTGCTTCAGCTTCCTGCAGAAGAAGAACCTTTGTATATGATGCCGGTGGGGTATGTTCAAGTACGGCAGTGATTTTGTGGTATGGATAATAATATGTCCGCACCGATGTAGCAAGGGGATGTCTCGACTCCGCTTCGCTTCGCTCGACATGACGGTAACCAGCGGGAAAAAGAAAGAGAAAAAAGAGGAAGCGGCAAAGCCGCTTCCTCTTTTTTCTCCCCCCTATTCTACCTACCCGTCATTCCGAGCGACGCACACGCAGTGTGCAGAGTCGAGGAATCTCCTTGCTGTACATACCACAAAAATCTACGTCCAAGAAATTTTTCGTGATAAATAACCATGCAATTTCGGAAGCCACCGCTTGATGCGAACCATCAGCAATTCACCACTTCCCACGAGAATTTCCGATTTGTTTTTTCGAATGCCTTTGAGGATTTGTCGGGCTGCTTTTTGCGGCGTAATACCTTTGTTTTGTCCGGCGTCCATTTTACCATAAGCCTTGCCATCCGCCATAATCGCACCTAACGAAACATTGGTTTTAATTCGTCCGCCAATGATAATATTGACTTTAATATTGTGCTGATGATTTTCGATTCGTACGGCTTCAAAAAATCCGTGCATAGCGTGTTTTGCCGCAGAATACGCCGAACGCAACGGAAATCCAAAGACGCCGACCATACTGCTCGTGCAAACCAAATGTCCCCCACCCTGCTTGATCATTTGCGGCAACACAGCTTTCGTCAAAATTACCGCACCAAAATAATCAATTTCCATAATTTTTCTGTCTACTTCTATTGATGTATCCACGGCCAACCCACGTTGACTGATACCTGCATTATTCATCAAAATATCAATTCGACCGAATTGTTCAATCAAACGCTTGGCAAGTGGTTCAAGAGTTTCAGATTGCATTAAATCCAACGGTACGCAATGGAAATTTTCAGGACGAGAGGCTTTATTTTTCACCACTTCCAACTCTTCCAAAAACGGTGCGGAAGCAATCACAACGGCGCCTTCATCAATCAACGCAAGCGCAGTAGCTTCACCAATTCCGGAAGATGCACCTGTGATCCAGACTATTTTGTTTTTGAACATAATTATAAAGGTACGGGGTTCTGGGTGCGAGGTACGAGGTGTATCCTAAAGATTGCTTGGTAAGTTACCTCGTACCCAGCACCTCGTACCTCGTACCTTTTATTCTTATTCGTTGTGAGTTTTTGATGCAAAGATTTTTAATTCTCGTGCATACACAAAAATGAAAATCGCTGTAATTATAGTTCCAAAAACATCCGGAAATTTAATCAATCCGAACGCCATCGGCAGAAACAACATAATAATTTGCGCCGATGCATAAAAGTGAAAACCAAGTTTGTTCAGTCGCCACATGAGAGCAGCACCTACAATACTGGCAAGAGCGAGCAATGCAAGAAGTCCGTAATACCCGTTTCCGGCTTTTTCCATCATTTTGACATAACGTTCGAGAAGTGTAGCCATAGAAGCCATGGCCTCGTCATCTGCAAGTTCTTCGATTTGTGAGATAACATTTTCAAAAGATAAGGCGATGTAGCCATTTCCGATGAAATTAAGCCCGCTTCCGATGAATGTTAAAACGAGAAAAACAGACAATAAGGTTGAACGTTTGGGTTTGGTTTGTTCGGTGTTGAAAGGATTTTCCATGATTTTTTTTGTTTGTTTGTAGGGGCGGGTTTAAAACCCGCCCCTACGGTTGGTTTATAAATCTAATAATTTTCGTATTTTTTTTTGAATTTCCGTATTTTCATAAATGCCCGAAAACGTTTCGGCACCGGGACCAAACGCAAATACAGGAACCATCACAGGCGAATGGTCAAATGTGGTAAATCTCGAAAACATAACGTCTTCTTGGCGTTTCAGTACAGACAACCCGCCTGTTTCGTGGTCGCCCGTAACAATGACTAACGTGTTGCCATCTTTTTTTGCAAAATCCAAAACAGCATGAATCGTGTTGTCAAAATCTATCAACTCCGGAATCAAATCATCAAAACGATTATCATGACAAATCCAATCAATCTGCGAACTTTCAATCATCAGAAAAAAGCCTTTTGAGTTTTGATTAAGAAGTTCAATGGCCTTTTCTGATGCAGGTTTTAGAAATTCACCTCGTCCGTTAACCATAGATTCAGGATGCACATCAAACAATAATCCCGCCACTTTCGGATTTTGTGTCTTTAGTATATCGTCTAATGTATAAAGCACCTGAAAACCTTGTTTTTTCAAGCTATCTGAAAGACTTCGATTATCTTTACGCTTTTCAAAACGATCTCTACCTCCTCCGATAAACAACGTCGGATGCGTGTTTAGCATACTTTCGGCGATATCTTCATAATTTCTGCGATGAATAGAATGCGCCAAAAACGCCGCAGGCGTAGCATGCGTGATATCGCAAGTGACAACTACTCCGGTAGACAACCCTTTGGCATTACCCAACTGCACCAATGTTTTCAACGGCTGTTTGGTTTCGGGATCAATACTGACGTAGTTATTATTGGTTTTTTTGCCCGTTGCTAAAGCCGTCGCTGCTGCTGCGGACTCCGTTACAAACGCATTTGCCGATGACGTTTTTTGAAAACCGACATGCGTGAATTGCTCAATGGCATTATCTTTTTTCGCCTCTATCAACGTAAAAAACTGTGTTGTACCCATACCATCACCGATCAGCAGGATGATGTTTTTTTGTGCGGAAATAGTCGACACAAAAATAAACCAAAATAAAGAGAAAAATAGTTTTTTCATGAGATGATAATAGCATTAGATTTTACAATGTCGTTTTTTAACAAACGACGTATTCGACTTAGAAAATTCTCTCCCCTAAAAAACCCCTTATCTGAAAGGCGAATCAAGGCTTCCTTAAGTAATTTTAATTTGGTAAATATGTCTTGTAATGTTTTCATATTTTCCATCTGTGATTTTGTATTGAGTAAGCAACTGACAAAGATACGAAAAAAAGTTGAAATAAAAAATCTGAAAAGTGTTAAAATAGGAAAAGGCTGAAAAGAAATCTGCCTAATATTACGCAGAGCATACGGACGTGGACGTCCCCAAAATGGTTAGCGATTATAATGAGATGTTTAATACACCTTTAAATTCTGTAAGCAATGTTTTCGGAAGCCCGTCATTAACATAGTCGACATTGCTCCACTGATTAGTCCGATGTGTTGTGTAACTTGAAAGTTGAAGAATGTTTCTTGTAGTTGCGGTTTAATTTCATTATTTTTTGTATCTTTGTAATGTTTTTATTGATATAGCTATATGACAAAATTTAGAAGATTTTTTGTTTTTCTGTTTGTTTCCTTAACACTTCTTTCCGTTAATGCACAAACTGGGTTAAAAGAAAGATTGGAGCAACATGTTTACACCCTTGCTGCCGACTCGCTGCAAGGGCGAAAAGCCGGAACGGAATACGCTCAAAAGGCGGCCGCATATATCGTGAAACAGTTTGCACTAATCGGAATTGAACCTTTTGGAGACACTTTGTTTTTGCAACGTTTCAACGATGATATGTATCGAAATGTTGTTGGGATCATTCATGGAAACGACTCTATTTTAAAAAATGAATACATCATTGTTGGTGCACATTACGATCATCTTGGTGTTAGAAACGGAGATGTTTACAATGGAGCCGACGATAATGCTTCGGGTGTTGCTACGCTGATTGAACTTGCTCGAAAATTGAAAAACGATCAATCGAACTTGAAACGAAGTGTTATTTTAATTGCCTTCGATGCTGAAGAAATCGGATTGATTGGCTCAACCTATTTTATTAATCATACGGAAATTCCGATAGAAAATATCAAACTTATGATGAGTCTTGATATGGTTGGCTGGTACAAAGAGAGCGGAAAAGTGGAGTATATCGGAAGCGGGACGATAAAAGGCGGAAAAAAAATAATTGAAAACTCACAACTTGTTCCGGAAGGTTTGAATGTAGTTGCTAAAAAATTTGAAACCCATATCTTCGCGGGAACTGATACACATCCTTTTGCACAAAAAGGTATTCCAACGCTTGCTGTGAGCACAGGAATGAAGTCGCCTTATCATAAACCTGAAGACGAAGCGCATTTGATTGACTACGACGGAATGGCACTGATAACCGAGCATTTGAAAAATTTGGTAGAGGCTGTTGCTAACGATCCGGATTTCAAATCATCGGGCAGAGTGGCAAAAAAACATCGTCTAAACCAAAAGTTTGAGTTTGGAGTTTCGGTAAACACCGGCACAAATCGGCATCATTATACAGCCGGAGCTGTTACCGGAAAAAGTACGTTTTCGTATGGTATAGGATTGATGTCGCAAGTCAATTTTGGTAATTTTGCTATTCGTCCGGAAGTGTATTACGACAAAGCTCGTGCAAAATATCCTGCCGGAACCATTGCAACCGATAATCTGACTGTACCTTTGAGCATTGTGTTGAAAACCGCTCAACAGCAGGCCGGTGCTGATTTATTCCTTGGAGGTTACTATACCTATCGCTTCGACGGCAAACAAGGCAAAGAAAAAATTGATTTCGAACATACTTTCAATCGTCAAGAAGTCGGTTTGACTTATGGATTTAGCCTATATGTAAAACCTTTCAAAATAGGATTTACGGGTCGGCGTGCATTGACAAATTTCTCTCAATCCTCCAACGCCAATCATGCACATTTACGAAACCGAGCAGGTTATTTTACGATAACGTATCTGTTTTAACGAAAAACAAGTGTAGTTTGTGTAGAAAACAAAAAGCCTTTCAACAAATTTTCTGAAAGGCTTGATTTTGCAGTGGGCCCTGAGGGACTTGAACCCCCGGCCAATTGATTATGAGTCAACTGCTCTGACCGACTGAGCTAAGGGCCCGTTCCGAAAATCGGAAATAGGAGTGCAAAGATACAAAAAAAAATCGAATTATAAAATGTTTTTTTGTCATTCCTCACTTCGTTCGGAATGACAACAGTATTACCTCAAAAATTCAATTGTCTCTTTCTCACACTCCAAAAATCCCATGTGCCCGCAATTCAAATACAACACCTCCGCTTGATTGCAAAGTTGTATTTGCGAAAACATCAACTCATCCGTACATCGTTTATCCTGTTTGCCTTGAATAAAAATGACGGGGTTTTGTGCAGTTTTCAATGTATCTAATCGACAGGCACGGTCGCGCATACCGAGTTGTGCGGCAATGATGTTTTCGACGGTCATGGCTTGTGCGATTTCGATTAAATTTCGAATTTCGGTTTGAAATTTTTCAACGTTTTCAGGTGCAAATAAATCGGGAATAAATTGCGAAATAAATCCTTTTTTGTTTTGTTTCAACAGATCAATAACACGATTACGATTGGCTTTCCCTTGCTCGGTTTCGGTAGCGGCTTGCGAATGAAACAAACCGAATTGTGTTGTGCGTTCGGGAAACAAACGTGCAAATTCTAATGCGACATAACCGCCCATAGAATGTCCAATAATAGTGGTTTTTTCAATATTTTCAGCATCCAACACGGTTTTTACGCATTCCGCCATAAATGACATGGTGTGAATATCGGCGAATTGTGGGGTATGTCCGTGACCGGGCAAATCAAGCGTAATTACACAGCGTTCTTCGCCAAGCACTTTGAAGAATGAATCCCAAATGGCTTGGCTTTCCATGAATCCGTGAAGTAAAACCAAGGGTTTTTTTGTGCCGGAACTGCGACGATAGTTTATTTTTTGAATCATGATGCAAAGATACGAAAAAGTTATGAGTTAGACACTTCGAATACGATTTGGCAAAGCTACTCATCATTCATAACTCATAACTAAAAAACGAAACAAAGTTTCGTTTTTTTTCGTATCTTTGCAAAAAAAATCTATGAAATCCCAACTTCTTCGTTTTTTCGCCAAACATCCATTCGATGCGTTTAATCAAAAGCAACTCTCTGCTCGCTTAGGTATTAGCGACAAGGCGGGGCGCGAACAAATGGCCGCACTTATCTTGGAATTAGCCAAACAAAATGTTCTTTTGGAACAAAAACGCGGAAAATATAAGTTAAATCCGAAATACATTGTTGAAGACAAGCCAAAAAGTGTGATTTTAGGAACTGTGGATATGAAATCCACCGGAAAAGCCTATATTTTGCCGCAAAACGAGAATATGGAAGATATTTTCGTTGGTGCCAACAACACCAATCACGCGTTGAATGGAGATTTGGTGAAAGTATCTCTATTTCCGCAGCGCAAGGGAAAACGTTTGGAAGGAAAAATCATTGAAATCGTTAAACGTCATAAGGAAAATTTTGTCGGTGTTTTGCAGATTTTTCCAAAATACGCCATGGTTGCGGTCGACAACAATGGAACGGATATTTTTATTCCGAAAGAAGATATAGGCAATGCGAAAAATGGTCAAAAAGTATTGGCCAAAATCACCGATTGGCCTAAGCAAATGCAGAATCCAACAGGCGAAATCGTTATGGTTTTAGGCAATCCGGGAGAAAACAATGTCGAAATGCAATCCATTTTGGTGGAGTTGGATCTTCCGCTGTTTTTTCCGAAAAACGTGGAAGCGGAAGCGGAAAAAATTCCGCTGGAAATTCCACAGGCTGAAATCGCCAAACGTCGCGATTTTCGCAATGTTCCAACGATGACGATTGACCCTGCCGATGCCAAAGATTTTGATGATGCATTGTCATTTCGCACATTGGAAAACGGAAACCTCGAAGTGGGGGTTCACATTGCGGATGTGTCGTATTATGTGCAGCCGAATTCGATTATCGACAAAGAGGCCTACAATCGTGCAACGTCGATTTATTTAGTGGATCGAACCATTCCGATGTTGCCAGAAAAACTATGCAACGGCGTGTGTTCGCTACGTCCAAATGAAGATAAACTCACGTTTTCTGCAGTGTTTGAATTGAACGAAAAAGCACAGGTTGTAAATTCGTGGTTTGGACGAACCGTGATTCGCAGCATTCGCAGGTTTAATTATGACGAAGCACAAACCGTGATTGAAACAGGCAAAGGCGATTGTGCCGAACAACTTTTGCCGATGCACAAATTGGCTACAATCCTACGAAAAAAGCGATTTGAGCATGGCGCAATCAATTTTCAATCCACAGAAGTGCGATTTAAATTAGACGAACAAGCCCGTCCAATCGGTGTTTACGTCGTGGAAAGTAAAGAAGCAAATTGGTTGATTGAAGAGTTTATGTTACTGGCGAATAAACAGGTTGCAGAATTTGTCGGACGCAATAAAAATCAACTGTCGCAATCGGGGAAACCCACAAAAGCCAAGACATTCGTGTATCGTGTACATGCCGAACCCAATACCGAAAAATTGGCAACCTTTGTACAATTCGTTGGAAAATTGGGGTATAAAATGAAAACCGGAAATCGTTCGGAATTGGCATCATCGTTCAATAGTTTATTCAAAAATATTGCAGGAAAAGGTGAGGAAACGATGATTGAAACCATTGCCGTTCGCACGATGAGCAAAGCCTATTATTCCACCGAAAACATTGGACATTACGGCTTGGCGTTTCCGTTTTATTCGCACTTTACATCACCCATTCGACGTTATCCGGATGTGATGACGCATCGTTTATTGGAGCGTTATTTGGAAAATCAATCGTCCGCAAATGCAAAAGAGTACGAAGAGTATTGCGAACATTGTTCAAAAATGGAAAAAAAAGCCGCCGATGCCGAACGTTTATCCATCAAATACAAACAGGCAGAATTCATGAAAGACCATATTGGAGAAGTTTTCAATGGTGTTATTTCTGGCGTAAGCAAGTATGGAATTTTCGTAGAAATCGAAGGTAATAAATGCGAAGGCATGGTTTCATTGCAAACCCTACACGATGATATTTATTATTTGGATGAGGAAAATTATCAAGTAATTGGTCGACGTTACGGAATACAATATAAGCTTGGTGACAAGGTTAAAATCAAAGTACAAAACGTGGATTTGGCTAAGAAAAGAATGGATTTTTTATTAATGGAGAATTGATAAAATATGGAAAGGTATAATAACAAGGGGATGTCTCGACTACCCCTTCGACTCACTTCGTTCGCTCGACATGACGGCTTTTTTTATAGAATAGTATGGAAAGAGGGGCGACTAAGTTGCCCCTCTTTCCATCTCTCCATCCTACGTTCACCGTCATTCCGAGCGTAGCACACACAGTGTGCGTAGTCGAGGAATCTCCTTGCTATGTTCTCTTTTTTTCGTATCTTTGCAAATTAAAAACTATTTTCCGTTAAAAACAACAATGATAACAACAAGACACATAACTCAAATCAATTGGAAAACCTTGTTTTTGCTCCTATTAGCAGTTTGGTTTGGTATAAATATCTTGCAAGCCATTTTCACCGAAATTATTGACGACGAAAGTTACTATGCCTTTTGGGGCGAGCATTTGGCATGGGGCTACTACGACCATCCGCCGATGGTTGGCCTGATAACACACGTTTCTGCACTGTTGCTTGGCGGAAATTTATCAGTGAGATTTTTAACCGTTCTCATTCAAATTTTCACACTCTGCTTAATTTGGAAATTGCTTAACGAAAAAGCACCATCGACAAAAAAAGTTTGGTTGTTTTTTGTTCTTTCGGCGAGCATGATCATGTTTTCAGCGTATGGGTTTATTACAACCGCTGATGCTCCGTTATTGTTTTTTGCTGCATTATTTTTGTGGATTTATCAACGATTTTTGAAAGAGGAGTCTTGGGATAATGTGTTTTTATTGGGTTTAAGCATGGCCGGAATGATGTACAGTAAATATCACGCTGTACTTGTCATTGGTTTGATTGTGTTGTCAAATCTACGATTATTGACACGTTATAAATTTTGGTTGGCAGGAATTTTCGCAATAATTTTATTGGTTCCGCATTTGCTTTGGCAAATTTCAGAGGGATTTCCCGGATTTTCTTATCATTTAACCACAAGAGGGGTCGGCTTTGTTTGGAAGTATTTTTTGATTTATTGGCCGAATCAATTGGTGGTTTTTAATCCGCTTGCATTTGGTGCAGTGCTTTATATTTTGTTCAAATACAAACCGCGTGATGTTTTTGAAAGAGGCTTGCATGTCTTGATTCTCGGATTTATCGGTTTCTTTTTTGTGATGGCGTTTCGTGGGCATGTTGAGCCGCATTGGACAGTGGCAGCTACAATTCCGATGATTGTGTTGTTGTATAAATACAGTCTTCGGGATCGAAAATTGCTTCGTTTTGTGAAGTACGGAATTGCGCCTTTTGTGATTTTGGTTTTCGTGGTACGGATTATTTTGGCAACGGATAATAATTTGTCGAGAACGCTAAATTTTGCAGGAAAAGAAGCAAAATTCAAAGCCTTGGAAACTCTCGTCGGAGACTTGCCTGTCGTGTTTACGGGAAATTTTCAAAACCCATCCATGTATCGTTTTTTTACAAAGCAAGAAACTACTCTTTTAAGTTCTTTGACCTATCGTCAAACGCAATTCGATATTTGGCAGAAAGAACTTGCATGGCAGGGTCAACCGGCTTTTGTTATTGGTTACGTTCCCGGATTATCGCAAGATTTTATAGTTGGAAATTACAAATTTCATGGATTTTTCTGTGAAAATTTTCAGTCGGCTAATCGTTTAAGTATAACATTCGATTTGACAGAAGGTGCTTATTTTGCAGGCGATACATTGGATATAGGTTTTGGAATTCGCAACCCACAACCCAACGAAATAGATTTTCATCATCCTGAACTTCCGGTTACATTGAAAGCTGTGTATTATTTCAATAAACGGACGATGTTTTTTGTTGATTGTGAATTGATTTATCCGATTAAAAAATTAGCGCCTCAAGGAGGAGAAAAAGGTATGTTAAGAACCATAATCCCCGACTTGGAAGGCGAATTTCAATTCGGATTAACGTTGGATAACAAACTTGTTCAGCCTGTAAATAGTCGATTTGTCAAACTTCAAATTAAAAATAGGTAAAAGGAAGGGTAAAAAGTAAAATACCCCTTAACCTTTGACCCTTAACCTTCGACCAAAATGAACTTAAAAACATCACTCTTAGCTATAACGCTATTTTTAACAACAAACGGCTTTACTCAAACGATAAGTATTGCAGTGGTAAAATACGGTGGTGGTGGCGATTGGTACGCCAATCCGACATCGTTGCCAAATTTAATTCGGTTTTGCAATCAACACCTCAACACATCGCTAACCCCTGTTGCTGCTACGGTTGAAGTGGGTTCGCCGAATTTATTCAATTATCCGTTTGTGCATTTGACCGGACATGGCAACGTGCTTTTTTCCGAACGAGAAGCCGCGAATTTGCGTAATTACCTGATAGGTGGAGGATTTTTGCATATTGACGACAATTATGGTTTAGACCCGTTTATTCGCAGAGAAATGCAAAAAGTTTTTCCTGATATTGCGCCGATAGAATTGCCGTTTACACATCCCATTTTTCATCAAAAATTCAAATTTCCAAACGGATTGCCAAAAGTTCATGAGCATGACGGGAAGCGTCCGCAAGGCTTTGCTTGGATTTACAACGGACGTGTTGTGTGTTTTTATACTTATGAAACCGATTTAGGCAACGGCTGGGAAGATCCCGAAGTTCACAACAACAGCGAAGCCATACGTTTGAAAGCCTTACAAATGGGTGCGAATATTGTGCAATTTGCGTTTACGCAATAATCACATCCGCTGTGTAAGTTTATTCACCAATTTCGAATGTTTGAAAAATTCCTTTGCGATAATCCGCGCAAGCGTATAAACAGGAATTGCAAAAATCATACCTCTTACGCCTGCTATTGAGCCGGCCATCATGATGACTAAGAAAATTTCCAACGGATGTGCAAATACGGATTTGGAATATACAATCGGCTGAATCACAAAATTATCAAATAAATTACACGCCGAAAATGCAATAAGCACCTTTACCACAACCCAAATCAAATCGGGTGAAAAACCGCCGGTAAGTGCTGCCATATAAGCTAAAATAGAAGCTAATGTTGCACCAATCACCGGTCCCAAATAGGGAATAATATTGAGCAACCCTCCCATAAATCCCAACAAAAGCGCATTGTTCACACCCAAAGCCCACATCGTTGTTGAGAGCAAAATCATCATCGAGCCAATTTCTGTCAATAAGCCGACAAAATAACGGGAAAGCAATTTTTGGGAATTTTTAATGATATTTTCAGCTTGTTTTTCGTATTGTTCCGGAATAAGTAGCATTAGAATATTATGAAATAAAGATTGGTCCTTCAAAAAGAAAAACGTTACAAAAATAACCGAAAAAATGCCAATAAACAAATTCGACAACGCTGACACGACATTGGAAAAAACCGCTTCAAAATGAATTGAACTCACGACGTGTTGAATGCCATTTGCTATGGATTGTTCCAGCGTGTGGTCTTTAGGCATAAGCCCGTATGTCCAAAGATAATCTTGAAATCTATTTAGCACAATTGCTAAATCTTTGCTTAATGCGGAAAAATCAATTTGTTGAAAAGTATTGATTTGTGCCGAAATCAACGGAATGGCCAACCACACAAATCCCACGAAAACAGCGGCAAAAGTAAACATCGTAATTAAACAACTCCACGTGCTTGGAATGCGCAATTTGTTTTCCAAAAAATGCACCATAGGTTTACCAATCATCGAAATGATAAACGCTATAATCAAATAGATGATGATGTTTGAAAAAAACGTAAACGCTATGCCAATTAATAATGCCGCAGAGATTAGAAAAATCCAAGTGCGACCGTTTTTGGCTAATTTTCCGAGGGTTTCTGATGTGTTCATAATAATCAAAATTATGGTAAGGTTATTTTCTCCATTTAAATGTTTCAATTAAATGGTCTATATCCATTTTCAAAAAATCAATCACCGGTGCTAACGAGTCATTGTTCGGCGCATGGTCAAAATACAGTGCGCCACGAACAAAATGTTTGACACTATCTGTTATATAAAATTGATACGCTGACGCAACTCCGGAACCTCTAATGTCGAAAATCATGCCATAAATGCGGTTCTCGGGATCGTTAAAATCTAATTCTCGAATGCGCGAAGCCTTGCCATGGTGTCTATCGATGAAGGTTAAGGCATCAGCAATATGTTCCCTCAAATTGGTAGTGTTTAAGGCCTTATAGCTCAAATTTATTTTTGCGTTGAACGCCGGAAAATTGACGTTTGCCCAAAATTTTTCGTTCACTGCCTCATACGGTGTAACATTTGCATAAACCGGAATTTCATAAGTATACGGATACATTTTTTCATCAAAAAGTTGATACGCTCTTTCCGGCAAATCAATGCGGTGATATGCTCTCGGTTTTGGCACGTAATGCTCTGTGCAACTTACGAGCGCAAACATTAGTGATATAACGTATATTTTTTTCATTAGTTAAGAGTTAAGAACTAAGAGTTAAGAGTTATAGATTTCTATTTGACGCAGCAATTCTTAGTTCTTAACTTTTAGTTCTTAGTTTTTTAGTATGCTTTCGCGAAAACCACCCGCCCCTTCGAGGGTTTCCCGCTGAATACGCATTTGCCGTTTTCATCCATCATGTCTAACGGAATCGCACGAATGGTCGCTTTGGTTGCGGCTTTAATAGCTTCTTCGGTTTCGGAAGTACCGTCCCAATGTGCGAGAATAAAACCGCCTTCTTCAACTTTTTTCTGAAATTCGTCCCATGTATCTACTTTGAAGGTGTTGGTTTCTCTATAATTCAGGGCCTTTTTGAAAAGATTGCTTTGGATCTCGTCCAATAAAATCGGAATGTGATTTTCCAATTCATCCAATTTGATGATTTGTTTTTCCAACGTATCTCTACGCACCACTTCGGCTGTGCCTTCTTCCATATCTCGCGGGCCAATCGCTACACGAATCGGCACACCTTTGAATTCGTATTCGTTGAATTTCCAGCCGGGTTTTTGCGAATCGCGATCGTCGTATTTTACAGAAATACCTTTTGCAATAAGTTTTTTCTTGATTTCGTTTACCTTTTCGGAAATGGCATCCAATTGCTCCATTTGTTTGTAAATCGGAACAAAAACCACTTGAATTGGTGCTAATTTCGGTGGCAAAACCAAACCATTATCATCGGAATGCGTCATAATCAAAGCTCCCATCAATCGAGTGGAAACGCCCCAAGACGTCGCCCAAACGTATTCTTGCGTATTGTTTTTACTCAAAAATTTCACATCAAACGCTTTCGCGAAATTCTGACCTAAAAAGTGCGAAGTGCCTGCCTGTAAAGCCTTTCCGTCTTGCATCAATGCCTCAATGCAAAAGGTTTCCAATGCTCCTGCAAAACGCTCGTTGGGCGATTTTGTTCCTGTTAACACCGGCAACGCCATAAATTCTTCGGCAAATGTTTTGTAGACACCCAGCATTTGACGGGCTTCCACCATCGCTTCTGCCTCAGTTTCATGAGCCGTGTGCCCTTCTTGCCATAAAAATTCCGCTGTGCGTAAAAACAACCGTGTGCGCATTTCCCAACGTACTACATTTGCCCACTGGTTCACCAAGATCGGCAAATCGCGATACGATTGAATCCAGTTGCGATACGTGTCCCAAATAATAGTTTCCGAAGTCGGGCGAACAATCAGTTCTTCTTCCAATTTTGCGAATTCATCGACCACAATCTTGCCATCAGCATCATTTTTCAAACGATAATGTGTTACAACTGCACATTCTTTGGCAAATCCTTCCACGTGCGAAGCCTCCTTGCTGAAAAACGATTTGGGGATAAAAAGCGGAAAATAAGCATTCTGATGCCCCGTGTCTTTAAACATTTTATCCAACGCATCTCGCATTTTTTCCCAAATCGCATACCCATAAGGTTTGATAACCATGCAACCTCTGACTGCAGAATTTTCTGCCAAATCAGCTTTGATAACCAATTCATTATACCATTCGGAATAATTTTCTTTACGAGAAGTGAAGTTTTTTGCCATAAAATTTTTAAGTTTGGTACGGTTTTTGTATATATAAAATAAAATGATGTAAAATTCACTGCAAAGTTACAAAAAAATACGCAATAAATCAAACCAAATATAGAGAAAGGATCAAAGTCATGAAAAAATTAATGTTTACAGCCGGATTTTTAGCACTATTATTAAGTGCTTGTCAAACATCGCAAAATGTGAGTTCTGCTCGCCACGACGATCAGTTTTTCACAAGAGCCGATGCTCAACGCGAAGCTGCTCAAGAACGTGAAGCACGTGAACAAGCGGCAGCTCAAGCCGAAGCTCGATTGAGACAGCGCGAAGCCGCAGAAGCTGCTGCAAGACGTCAAAATCAACATGCAAACGTTGAATATGACGACGACGCTTATTATGATGATAACTTTGTGTCAGGTTATGACCCTGATGATTACTACGATTTTCAATATTCCGCACGTATACGCCGTTTCCACAGTGCCACCTCTTTCCCGGGTTATTATAACGATTTTTATACCAACATGTTTTTTTACACCGCTGATCCGATGTTTTTCGGAACCAGTATCTATTTTGGGTCAAGTTGGTGGTTTCCTCGCACACGTTGGCACATTTGGTGGCGCCCAACTTGGATGGCCCCGACTTGGGGTTGGTCATCGTGCTGGGGTTGCCCGTCTTGGGGCTGGGGACCCTCATGGGGTTGGGGACCTTCGTGGGGATGGGGTAGTCCCGGTTGGGGATCTCCTTGGGGATGGCGTCATCCGTTTGATCGTCGAAGCGACTGGCACTTTTATCGATGGAACTACAATTTCTTTGATAGAAATACGGTCAACTTCCGTAATTTTGAACCTCGTCCGAGACCGGGCGGTTCGGGTGGCTTAGCAAACTCCAGCTTTGGCAGAGATGATCGTCGACCAACTACAGCTGTAAGACCCGGTTCGGATGCTACTTCCAGTCGTCCCAGTCGTCCATCAAGAGATTTTGTAACGAGTTACGAAAATTCGATTAGAAACAACAATAATCAACGTCCAACTCGAGGTGATGTTACAACAGGCACACCCACTACTCGTCCCGGCACAGGAGCCACAGCCACACGTCCTTCACGCGATAACGAAAATAATAATGTTTCAACGATTAATCGCGAACGTCCAGGCACAGAAAATGTAGGTAATGTTAATAATCGTGAACAACGCCCTACTACAGGACAAGCAGATGTTACCCGTCCGACGACTCGCGACAGACAAGATGTTTCAACATTTCCAACTCGTCCGGATGTAAGTTCTGGAGGCGCATCCACACCTTCGCGTGAGGCTCGTCCGCAACAGCCTGCACAAGGTGTACAAGGTAGTGTTCCTCGTCCGGCTCGCAATAATGTAGTAGTGCCTAACAATCCGCAACCTGTTCGCGGCACTACGCCTTCGGCAACCACATCGGAACCCAGACGTTATCAACCGGTAACCCAACCATCGCGGTCAAGCAATGAATTTAGCAGTCCGTCTTCGAGATCGTCGTCAACACCAAGTTCAAGCAGTCCGTCGAATGTTTCGAGACCATCATCAAGCGGATCGTCATCAGTAGGGAGTAGCCCTTCAAGGGGTGGCGGAGGTTCTACGTCAAGCGGAAGTTCGTCATCAAGCAGTAGTTCGTCAAGAGGCGGTGGATCTTCATCATCAGGAAATTCAGGTTCAGGTTCTACACGTCCGGGTAGATAATAATAGCGGAGACTTCGGCGTTTCGACCTCGTTCAACGTCCGAAGCTCAGCTGCTATGACACAACTCGCTCCCTGAGCGGAGTCGAAGGGAGCACCTCTCCAAATTAATAAAACAACAAACAAAAAAAAAACAGCTATGAAAACAATCTTAAAAATCTTCGCATTATCGTTGCTTGCAACTCCGGTATTTGCTTATTCGTACCAATTTCAATATCTTGACCAAGATGCCCTTCGTTTAACCATGTCATCGCTAAACGGCAATGCACGTTTTGTGAGTATGGGCGGTGCTTTCGGAGCTTTGGGCGGAAACCTTTCGGCATTAAGCACAAATCCTGCAAGTATTGGGATTTACCGAAGTAACGAATTTTCATTCACACCGGCATTAACGATCGGACAAACCGAAACCACACCCGGAGACGCACGTTCGCGACAACCCATGGATCTTTGGAATTTTAATCTTGGAAATTTTGGATTAGTTTCTGTGTGGGATGTTGCAAAATCGGATAATCCAAACGAGTGGAAAATGCTGCAATTCGGAGTAGGATTAAATCGTTTGGCCGATTTTTGGAATCGATCAGGCTACACACGTTTTGCATCTCCATGGGAAACCTATTTGGATGTACTTACCAATGAAGCTAACAGAACAGGTCGTCCTTTAAATCCATATTACAGCGGATTAGCCGAAAGAGCCGATTTGATTTACTTTGACTCTGTTGATGGAGCATTCTTTAACGATTTAATGTGGCAAGATGTAAATGGAGATTGGCAGAAGCCAATAGGGCTCACCCAACGTCAAAATACTAGAACAACAGGCGGCATTAACGAGTGGGTATTTAGTTTTGGAGGAAATTATGGCGATATGTTGTATTTAGGCGCAACAATTGGTATGCCGTCTGTAAACTTTCGTCAAACCAAAACGCTTACCGAAAAAAATGAAGGTAATGCGAATCCTGTTTTTCATGAGTGGAGAATTAGAGAAAATTTGGAAGTTTCGGGATTAGGTATAAATTTAAAATTAGGAGCTATTTACAGACCTGCGGACTTTGTACGCTTGGGTTTGGCTATTCACACGCCGACACGCTATGCGTTGAAGGAGAAATTTTCTACGGAAATTTCGGGGAATACGGCTTTTATCTCAAATCCCGGAAGAGTACATACTGAAAGAGGAGCATGGGATTATAATATTCGCACCCCGATGCGTTTGATTGGCTCGGTTGGTTTTGTAATTGCAAGACAACTCCTCATTGGTGCAGAGTACGAATATGTGAATTATGATCGCATGCGAATTAGTGATATAGATGATAGTTTTGAAGCCGACAACGATTTTATTGCAGATAATTACCGCGCAGGCGGAACCATTAGAGTTGGCGGCGAATACCGTATGGATCAGGTAAGTTTGAGATTAGGCTATAACTACACCATGGTGCCTTATGCCGATAATTTAAATAGAAATTTTTCCGGACATTCGCTCTCGGCAGGTCTTGGATTTATTACCGGTTCCACCACGATTGATTTGGCGTATGTCAACACTATTAGAAAATTCAGAATGTCACCATATCCGCAAATGCCCAATGATTTTTACAATCATTATAGTGTAACAGGACACCAGTTTCTGGTAACATTTGGCTGGCGATTTTAAATCTAATTTTGGAACTATTGGATTTGTTGTTGGGGCGTACACGTACGCCCCTTTTTTGTTTTGATGTGGGCGTATGCTATACGCCCCTATATTATCGCAATTCGAAATTCGCACCTAAATATTTCTCACGAATGATAGGATCTTCCGATAATTCTTTAGCCGTTCCCGAAGCAAATATTTTTCCATCGAACAGCATATACGCTCGATCAGTGATCGACAGCGTTTCGTGAACATTGTGATCCGTGATTAAAACACCTATATTTTTTTCTTTGAGTTTCGTTACAATTTTCTGAATGTCTTCAACAGCAATGGGGTCAACGCCTGCAAAAGGTTCGTCGAGCAAAATAAATTTCGGATCCATTGCTAAAGCGCGTGCAATTTCCGTGCGACGACGCTCTCCTCCCGAAAGTTGAATACCCAAACTTTTACGCACATTTTGCAAACCGAATTCATCCAACAAATTTTCTAATTTCTCTTTTTGTTCGGCTTTGGAAAGACTTGTAAATTCGAGAACAGCAGCGATATTATCCTCAACGGAAAGATGACGAAACACCGATGCTTCTTGCGGCAAATAACCGATGCCGTTTTGCGCACGTTTGTACATAGGCATGGATGTAATGTCCAAGTCGTTCAAGAAAACTCTGCCTTCCAACGGACGAATTAAGCCCACAATCATGTAGAAGGACGTGGTTTTCCCGGCTCCGTTAGGCCCTAAAAGCCCAACGATTTCGCCTTGTTCAACGGCGATATTCACGTGATCAACAACAGTGCGTTTGCCGTATTTTTTTACAATGTTTTCGGTTCTGATTTGCATATCATTTATCATTTTCGTGGTAGGGGCAAGGCTATGCCTCGCCCCTACATTAATTATAATGCAAAGATACAAAAAAAAATGAAATACATCGTACAAATTTTACCGGATTTTGTAATTTTATTTTTTTATTTCAGAAAATAAGCGTATTTTTGCAAAAAAATCGTCATGCAAAAAAACACGCTTACCCAAGAACTCAAAAGTTATGCTATCATCACGTTTTTTTTAGCGCTGTATTCCGTTTCATTGGTTGGATTTATCATTAATTCAGAGATTGTCGGCGGCGGCGTTAACGGTCTGGGAACACTGATTTTTTATGCGACCGGGAAGGCTATTCCGGTGGGGTATACCTCGCTTGCAATAAACGGCATTTTATTGCTGATTGCGCTAAAAGTGCTGGGGCGAGGCTTTGGTGCAAAAACGGTTTACGCGATTTTTGTGATTTCATTTTTCATCACGTTGGCGCAAAGATACATTACCGAACCGTTTTTGGATGATGTAACGCTCTCAACCGTCATTGGTGGAGCCATGATCGGCTTGTGTTTGGGTTCGATATTCAATCATGGCGGAAGCACCGGCGGAACAGACATTGTAGCCATGATTGTGAACAAATATCGCGAAGTGAGTCCCGGACGGGTGATTTTGTATTTGGATATTTTTATTATTGGATCGGGATTTATCGTATTTCATTTCTTTTTGGACAAAACCGTATTGGAAGCGTTTCGCATTTTGGTTTATGGTTTTATTTCCGTTTTTGTTGCGTCTTACACGATAGACTTGATGGTATTGGGGCAGCAACAGTCTGTGCAAATGTTTATTTTTTCGAAAAAACATGACGAAATTGCAGATGAAATCGGCACAAATTTACATCGCGGTGTGACTCTGATTCATGGCAAAGGCTGGTACACAAAGGAAGAAACCGAGATTTTGATGGTTGTTGCACGAAAAAACGAAATGCAAGATGTGCTTCGAGTTGTTAAACGTATCGATCCCCATGCGTTTACGAGTATCGGTATGGTAAGCGGCGTTTATGGAAAAGGATTTTCACAAATTAAAAACTAATGTCGAAAAAATTTTTCAAAGATTATACCTTTATCATTCTTGGAGCTTTTATTGTGGCTTCAGGCTATGTGTTTTTTATCACGCCGTATAAAATTATTCCGGGCGGTGTTTACGGTATTTCTATTGTGATACACTACCTCACAGAGGGCATGTTTACAGGATTTCCGGAAGGTTTGCCGATTGGTATGACGGCACTTTGTTTCAACATTCCGCTAATGTTTGCAGCTTACAAATTATTAGGTGCAGGTTCTCTTCCCAAAACCATCACAGCGTTTGTAGCAACAGCAGTTTTTGTAGATTTGCTCACCATGTTTCATGGGTATGGGCAAGTTGTTTTGGGTGATTCGTTGTTGGCTTCGATTTATGGTGGCGTGCTGATTGGTATCGGTGTTGCTATGATTTTTAAAGCGAAAGCGACAAGTGCAGGCACTGATGTCGTATCGAAAATTATCACCAAATATTTTCGAATACCCGTTGGATTCAGCATTATCATTGTGGATTCGATAGTGGTGTTGATCGGTTTGATTGCGTTTGGCGATTGGGCGGTTCCACTTTATTCGTGGATTACGATTTTTGTGTATGGAAAAGTTGTAGACATCTTGCAGGAAGGGCTTTCTACCGATCGCGCCGTGTTTATCATCACACCAAAAAGTAAGGAAATGGGCGATATGATCAACACCAAACTCAAACGTGGCGGCACGTACTTTCATGGCAAAGGCATATACAAAGGCGAAGAACGTGAAATCGTATACACCGTTGTGAATTCCCGTCAAATTCCTAAACTAAGAGAACATATTCACGAGATTGACCCAACGGCATTTATTACCATTTTGCCTGCGAATGAAATTTTAGGACAAGGGTTTAAAGCGTTGAATGAACGGATTGAGGAATAAAATCCCTACATTTTCGGGGCTCGTATTTTGCAATAATTTCCGCATATTTCGCAATATGTTCGGGCGTTGTTCCGCAACAACCGCCGATGATATTGACCATTTTTTTTTTCAAAATCGCCTCCACGTAAATCGCCATCGTTTCAGGCGTTTCGTCGTATTCGCCTAACTGATTCGGCAGTCCTGCATTGGGATAAGCCGATGTATAAAACGGCGAAACCGAGCCTTTGGCGAGCTCAGCGAAGCTAATTTTGCTCAATTCTTCTAAATGCGGACGAATGTGTTTCACTCCAAACGAACAATTCAAGCCTATACTCAACAACGACACATGCGACAACGATTCAACAAAAGCCTGAATAGTTTGCCCGGAAAGATTGCGTCCATTCTTTTCCAACGTTACGGAAACCATAATTGGTAAGGTTTTTCCAAGTTTTTCAAACACATTTTGAATGGCAAATAAGGCTGCTTTCGCATTCAACGTATCGAAAACGGTTTCAACCAAAAGCACGTCAACCCCGCCAACAATGAGCCCTTCGGCTTGCTCGGCATAAGTATCTGCCATTTCATCAAATGTAATCGTACGAAATCCCAGATCATTAGCTTTTGGAGAAAGTGAAAGCGAACGATTGGTTGGTCCCATGGAGCCTGCGACAAATCTTGGTTTCTGAGGATTTTTCGCCGTGAATTTATCCGCACAACAGCGCGCTAATTTCGCAGCTTCCACATTCAATTCGTATGCCAAATGTTGCAAGTCGTAATCCGCCAAACTTACGGTTGTCGCATTGAACGTATTGCTTGAAATAATATCTGCACCGGCTTCCAAATATTGCTCGTGAAGGTCCGCAATAATTTCGGATTTCGTCAGCACAAGTAGATCCATGCACCCTTTCAAATTACTTTTGTTATCGGCAAAACGCTTGCCACGATAATCCGTTTCGGTCAGTTTATACTTTTGTATCATTGTGCCCATCGCGCCATCTAAAATAAGCACACGATGTTCGAGTTGTGAAAGTATGGACATAGTATTTTTTTGCAAAGATACAAAAAAACGAAACACTATACAGCGTTTCGTTTTTTCTTAACAAATCAAATCCAAATATATTTACCGTGTTACAATAATTTATTCTCGAATCAATTCTCCGTTGCCTTCCATGTGCAAGTAGTACGTGCGGATTGCAATGATGATGTATTGAAACTAAGCATAAATCCTCTCATACCCCTTTTCGGTTAATCTAAAGCCTTCTTGTCCGGATTTGCCTATTTCATAGCGGATGTAACCTTCGTCAATAAGGTCATTGGCTACATCTTTAAACAAATTTTGTTCTTTGGGATTCAGCACCGGAATAACCGTATGGTTATACGTTCGTGTCATAATAAAGTGGCCTACTCGGCCACTCCTTTCTCTGAATTTACCAAGAATAAGTTTGGCGATTTTTTCTTTGGATTCCATTTGGGCTGTTTTTAGTTGTTGGTTAGTTTTGACTTGAACAGATAGAATCTATTTGTATAGACAGGAAAAGTTTTTTAATTTTGTTTAGACTTCAAAATTAAGACTACAAAATTACAAATAAATTTCAATAAAAACAAGCGAAAAGTGCTAAAAATCACCATTTTGAGCGAAAAGCCCAATTTGAAGTTTTTTTTCAGAGAAACGTATTTATACATCAATAAATGGCGTTCTTGAATTGGGCTTTTCGCCCAAAATGCATTTTATATCAAAAATAAGTGCTATCTTTGTGAAAAAAAATCAACGTATGGGTTATATTTTGCAACATTTTAATGCTTTTGATCTATGGAAAGTGGAACAAAATGATCTATCAGATTTCACTAAGTTTGTTTTGCGCATCTATTACGAACATCATTTAAATATTCCCGCACCGATAGATGAAGTTGAAATGTGTATCAAAGAAGACGATCTACTCTATCCATACACCCATTTTTATGCTTTAAAAACCAAAGAAAGAAAAATTTTTGGCGCTATAAATGCCTGTTTGTGGGATGGTATAGAAGAATTGGCTATTGAACGAGAATACAATTTAAATTTAAAACAACTGATAAAAGCACGTGGTTTGAGTCCTCCCGAAATTTGGCATATCGGGCGTTTTGCTATTGACCGAAAAATAATCAATCAAAATCAAATATTAAGAAAGTTGCAGGGGTTTTATTTCAAATTGTTAATGACATACGCATTTGCCCATGTTTGCACACATTCGGACAATTTGATGATTGCAGAATGCGATAAAAAACTACAAGGAATACTTGTCAAACTTGGCATTGTTTCCGAAGAACTAAGCAAAGGGCATTTTGTTTTGGGTTCGGAAGCTTTACCAATTCTCAACACAGGTGCAGGATTGCGGCCATTTGTTGAAAAACACAAACATTTACTTAATTATGTATTGTAGAAATAGAATTTATATCAACAAAAACGAACAACAACGCATGCGCGATTTTAAAATTGTATTTGGCGGATTAGGCCTGGGTAGTGTAATTGCGGAATGTGCCTTGCGAATGGGTTTTGAAACTTTACATTTGATTGATGGCGATAGTGTAGAACTATCTAATTTGAACAGACAGAATTATACGCAAAATGATATTGGAAAACCCAAATGCGAAGCTCTTTACAGGCGATTGAAACAAATTAACCCCAACGCCAACATCACCTATTCAAATGTATATTTAACAGCAGAAAATCTTTGCGAACATTTGACAGGTGCAGATATTGCCATTAATGCCATTGATTTTACATCTTCGGCGCCGTTAATTTTTGATGATGTTTGTTTCGCTATGAATATTCCCGTTGTTCATCCCTATAATTTAGGCTATGGCGGGTTGGCTTGTGTTTTGACCAAAGAGAGTGCCAATCTTAGAAGTTTGAGCCAAACGTTTGAGGGTATGGAGATAAACGTGGCTAACCATGTATTAAATGTACTTGAAAAAAAAGGTCTTTATATAAACGCTTTTAAAGATATGTTGACTGAATACATCGCCGAGCAAGGTAAAGAGCAGCCGCCTCAATTATCTATTGGGGCATGGTTGTTGGGTGGACTTTGTACAGATATTTTTTTGAAAATATTACGAAACAAACAAATTTTCATTTTTCCTGATTTTTATTATTTGGATAGTAAACTAAATCATTTCAACCCATGAAAATTTCAATTACAAAAAAAACATGGAAGGTTCCAAAAAACAAGCTCAAAATATTCAGCATAGAAGAAATTGAAGAATTTCTAAAAGCTTTGAATTTGGCATGTAGCGGAGAATTTTATATGGTGGATTATTACAGAGAAAAAATCTTTGTCAGCTCTCCTTCGGCCTTAATTTTGTGTGGACATTCTAAAGAATCTATGGTGCAAGAAGGCTTTGGTTTTTATTATTACATTTTGAAAAAAAACGAATGGGCTTGGATTATGCAAATGAATGAAGCTGCCTATGAAACCGTTTTTTGTTTTCCGGAACATCAGCGTATAAATTGCGTTGTTTCCTACGATTTAACCATACAAACCATTAACGCCAACGAATTAATTTTGCATCATAAAGTTGTTCCTTATAAGTTGTGCAATAATGGGAATGTATGGTTGGCGCTATGTCATGTTACGAGGTCTTCCGCCAAAAAAATGCAAGGCACGGCTCATATAACAAACATGACAACAGGTGAACAATACGATTTTGTAGAAGACGAATTTGTTTTGTCTAAGATTGAAGTTTTATCCAACGATGAAACACAAATCTTAGAATGGATGGTTAAAGATATATCGCCGGAACAAATATGCGATTTGTTGAATATTTCCATAAGCAATTTCAAACGCAGAAGACAAACTATCTACAAAAAACTTGGTGTAAATACACCCGCCGGAGCCATTCACAAGGCACATTTGATGGGGGTTATTTAAGATTTTTTTGACTTTGTTTGGTGTACGGAATTAGTTAGGAAGTTCACAGTACCCGCTGGTGCGAGTTTGTAACTCGTGCCGACACTAAACTTTGCATATATTTTCGCATTTTCCTGCATTTTTTTAAATTGTTTTTCTTTACTTTGCTGTATTGGCACGGGTCACAGACCCGCGCCAGCGGGACAAACGAAAATTTAAAAACAGCTTCTCTTGATAGTCTTTAGTGCCTTGCATTTGGTAAGATTTTGACATTACAAAAATACTGCTTTTTTTATGAATTACACAATAATTTTATGAATTTTTA
>WRCN01000021.1 GCA_009783885.1 Bacteroidales bacterium
AAACAACTTCAAAATGACCTTAAATTTTGCCTCTGAAATCTTAGCGTGTTTTATGTATTTGTTTTTCATTAATTCTCAATTAGATAATGCAAAGATACGCATTTTATTCTAATCTTGAACCTTTTTTTATATTCTGGACGAGGTCGTTTCGACTCCGCTCAACGACCGGCATGGTGGCTGAGCGGAGTCGAAGCCACCTTTTACTTTGTTACTGTTTTAATAAAAATATCATTCATTGACGGTAAAATTTCTTGAATACCAGTAACTTCGACATGTTTGATGAGTTCGGTTAACAAGTTATTGATTTTACTATCGGCAGGAATTTGAATTTTTGCGGAGTTAAATCCATGTCCATGCGGGTGGTTGCTCAGCACGATAAATCCTTGTGGTAAGAGTGGTTGAAGATTCACTTCTTGACCCTCATACGTCAAACTGTACGTGTGATTGCGATATTGCCGTTGAATATTTTTCACATTACCGCTTAACACCACCTGTGATTTGTTGATAAGTGCAATATTGTCGCAAAGTTCTTCAACCGAAGCCATGTTGTGTGTCGAAAAAATGATGGTTGTTCCTTTGTCGCGGAGTTTCATCATTTCGGATTTCAACAATTCCACGTTTACAGGATCAAAACCACTGAACGGTTCGTCGAAAATCAACAGTTTCGGATCGTGCAAAATCGTTACGATGAATTGCACTTTTTGTGCCATTCCTTTCGAAAGTTCTTCTACTTTTTTATCCCACCAAGTTTCGATACCAAATTTTACAAACCACTCTTTGAGTTTAGTCATGGCTTGTTTTTCCGTCAAACCTTTGAGTTGTGCAAGATACATGGCTTGTTCGCCGACTTTCATTTTTTTGTAAAGTCCACGTTCTTCGGGTAGATAACCGATTTGTTCGATGTGTTTGGGTTGCAAACGTTCGCCATCGAACCAAATTTCACCGGAATCAGGTGCTGTAATTTGATTGATGTTTCGAATTAACGTTGTTTTTCCTGCACCATTCGGGCCTAAAAGCCCAAAGACGCTTCCGCGCGGCACGCTGATCGAAACATCGTTCAGCGCCTTGTGGTTAGCATAGGCTTTGTGAATGTGTTTGGCTTCGAGAATTAACTCTGTTGAACTCGCATTTCGTGCTTCTGTTGTATTCATAAATTTACAAATTAATACTGCAAAGATACAAAAAAAAAATGTATTTTAATGTTTTTTACAAAAAATATTTGGTTGTTTATCTTTTTTTTCGTACTTTTGTAAAAGTAAAATCGTTTCAAGACAATCAAATAATTATGTAATATGAAAAAAATTATTCTTTCTCTGCTATTATCAATGCTTTCGCTCTGCCTTTTTTCTCAATCGGGAACACTTACCCTTAAATCTTCAAATAACAAACCTTTTTGGGTTTTTATTGATGATATTCTGCAAAATCAATATGCCACAACATCTATTCAAATAGTTGGCATGCAGCCTCAAGCCTACAAAGTTCGGGTAGAGTTTGACAACGCAAAATTCACGACATTTGGCGAGTTGTTAAATATCAGTATTCGTCCTATTGACAATAGTTATTTGGTTGAAGATCGCTATTTTACAGCATCTCGCACTATAAGTCAGACGCAAGCCGTTATAAGCCTGATTGTTCCCAACCATAGCTACTATCAATCTTATCAAGAATATCTATTTCCGGGATTTGGAAATCCTAATAACTATTGGGGAAAATCCGCTACCACCTATCCGGGTTATGAAAAATTTAGAAAAGGAAATTCCAGAGGAACCAACCTTGGCGGCGGACAATCCAGAGGAAACCCGGGACATTCGGGAGGATCAAATCATGGTAGTGGGCAAACTAACTGTATGCCGGAAAAAGATTTTAATGCAGCAGTTACACTCATTAAAAAAGAGAATTTTGATTCTTCAAAACTGAATATAGCCAAACATGTTACTTCAAAAAATCGCCTTTGTGTCAATCAAATCGTCGAAATAGCCAATACATTTTCCTCTGAAAGCAATAAATTGGAATATGCAAAATATGCGTATTCATATTGTGTTGACCAGCAAAATTATCATTTGGTTAATGGCGTTTTCTCTTTCACTTCTTCAAAAAATGAATTGAATAAGTTTTTGGAAACAAGAAGATAGTTTTGAGATTCAGAAAATAAAAATAGCCTCACTAAGAAGCTATTTTTGAGCGGAAAACGAGACTCGAACTCGCGACCCCGACCTTGGCAAGGTCGTGCTCTACCAACTGAGCTACTTCCGCAAAAGGGATTGCAAAGTTACAAATTTTTTTTGAATTGACCAAATTTTTTTTGTATCTTTGCAGAAAGAAATGATTTTTAAGATGAATTTCGAACTCCTACCCACCACAAACGCAGAATCCTGTCGTGAATTATGCAACGAACTAATGGCTTTCCAAAAAGAAAAAGCCGTTATAGGAAAATCGTGTTTTGACAGTATGAGTTTTGAAACACGAATGCTGAAAAGTTACAATCAGTCTTTGGAAAAACAGATCGTTTTGGCGTTGCACGAGAAAAATCCGATAGGTTATGTGTTTTCTACAATAGATATTATTCTTGAAAACGCCCGAACTGCCCTACCCGACTGGGCTCCAAAAGTTGAAAACAGTTTGGGATTTTATCCCGATTGGGTTGAATTGCCACAAAAAATAGCCTGTTTGAACAATTTGTATCTAAAAGATGCTTACAGAGGACACAGATTAGGCACAAAATTATTTCACGAAACCATGGCTTGGATTGAAAAATTTGAAGATGTAAAATTAACCTTTGTTTTCATTTCAAACGGTAACGATGAGGCTTTGAAATTTTATTTGGACAACGGATTTGTTTATAGTCACGAAGTTTTCGGCGGATTTATCAAAGCAGCATATAAATGTAAATAAAAACAGTACCGTTATTCCGAGCCCTTCGACTACGCTCAGGATAAACTCCGTCGAGGAATCCCCTTGTTATGTTCAATTTATTTCGTATCTTTGCAAATCATTTTATACAACTTCAAAAACCAAAATACCATGGTAAGCTACAAAGAACTCGGATTAGTGAACAGCAGAGAGCTGTTTGTTAAAGCAATGGCAGGAAAATATGCAGTTCCAGCCTTTAATTTCAATAACATGGAACAAATGCAGGCCATCATTCAAGCTTGTGTTGAAACCAAATCACCTGTGATTTTGCAGGTTTCGGCGGGTGCGCGCAAGTATGCCAACCAAACGTTGTTGCGTTATATGGCGCAAGGTGCTGTGGAATACAGCAAAGAGTTGGGTTTCAACGTACCGATTGTGCTGCATTTGGATCACGGTGCAGATTTCGAAATTTGCAAATCGTGCATCGAATATGGGTTTTCATCTGTAATGATTGATGGTTCGCATCTCAGTTATGATGAAAACGTTGAGCTTACTCGAAAAGTAGTGGACTATGCCCACAAATATGATGTTACGGTGGAGGGCGAATTAGGTGTTTTGGCAGGCGTTGAGGACGATGTTTCTGCCGAACATCACACGTATACCGAACCTTCTGAAGTGGAAGATTTTGTAAAAAAAACCGGCGTAGATTCGTTGGCAATTTCTATTGGAACTTCGCATGGCGCTAATAAATTCAAACCCGAGCAATGCACGCGAAATGCAGATGGAATATTGGTTCCGCCACCGTTGCGTTTCGATATTTTGGAAGAAATTGAAAAACGAATTCTGGGTTTTCCGATTGTGTTGCACGGCGCATCAAGCGTTCCGCAAGACAAAGTGGCGATCATCAATAAATATGGTGGTGCTTTGAAAGACGCGATTGGTATTCCCGAAGATCAACTTCGTAAAGCTGCTGCATCTGCGGTTTGCAAAATCAATATTGACAGCGATGGGCGTTTGGCTATGACCGCTGCCGTTCGTGAAGAATTGGCGTTAAATCCAGCCGAGTTTGATCCGAGAAAATATTTGGGTCCTGCTCGCGATGCATTGCGAGAATTGTACAAACACAAAATTGTGGATGTTTTGGGTAGCGTCGGAAAAGGATAAAAAGTAGAAGCGTATTGCTACATCTTTTTTTGCCGTTAGTTTAATTTCAAAAAATGAATATGAAAAAGCAGATTTTAGTAATAGCTTTAGGTATCTTTACTTTTGTCAGTATTTTTGCTCAAAATACAAAAACGGACAGTATCAGAAAAGAGACAAACAGAATAAGAAAAGAAAACGACAGAATAAAAAAAGAAACAGACAAAATAAGAGATAAGGCATTCCGTTTATATCGAAGATCTAATTTAATTGGCGCAAAAACGGAACTCAAAAAGATTATAGAAATTAGGCCTAATGATGCCAAAACCTTGTTTGATTTAGGAACGATTTCTTATGAATTAGGCCAAATAGAAGAGGCGGCAGATTATTTCAAAAAATTACCATCCGATCGCCAAGCAATGTTTAACTTAGGAGCTATTTCTTCTCAATTAGGCAAAAGAGAGGAGGCAATAGAATATTTCCAAAAATGTATGTGGTTGGGAGATAAAGAGGCTGCAAAAATTCTCAGAGAGAATTATAATAATTTTGATTTTATGTTTGCTGATGAGGTGGACGAATTGCCTAAATTTCTTCATCAGGGAAAACTATACGAACTTAATACTGAAGAAAATATGTTCAAATTTTCTTCAATTATAAGGAACAATTTCGAGAATTCGCCTTTACTTGACAAGTTAAATTATTCAGGGATTGTATATTTAAGACTCGTGATTGATAAAAACGGAAAAATGATTTGTATTATTACAAGAGGCATTCAATCGGATGTACATGATGAAATAAAATCAATAGTTGAAAATGCATTTATGCTTATTATGCCAGCTCAATATCAAAGTATGGATGTAGGTATATCGGCTTTTATTTTACCAATAAGACTTATAAAACCTGAATGAACACAAATCGTAAACTAACAATCGCCCTTGTTGCCCACGACGCACGCAAGGCAGATATGGTCGAATGGGCTGTCTTTAATGCCGGTTTTTTGAGTCATCATCATCTCGTTTGCACGGGAACGACGGGCGGTTTAATTCGTGATGCCTTTCTGAACAAAGGTATTCGTGCAGAAATTACATGTATGAATTCTGGACCTATGGGTGGTGATGCGGAAATAGCGGCTTTGGTCGTGCGAAAACAAGTAGATTTGGCAATTTTTCTGATTGACGATTTGAGTGCACAGCCTCACGAAGCCGATATTCAGATGCTTCTACGACAATGCCGCATTCACAACGTCCCCATCGCCTGCAACCGATACAGTGCAGATTTAATGATCACAAGTTCGCTTTGGAATGATAAAAATTATGTGCCGACCGAGCCGAAGTATGCGCCGTTTAAACGAAATTAATGTTTTTTTCATCACATAATGAAAAAACTGTCTCAACAAGATGTTTTTGATATCATCGTTTCGCAATTTTCGTTCGAACCGACAAGCGACCAAACGTTGATGGTAGACCGATTGAGCGAATTTTTGATTCGTTTTCGAGAGCCATCGTTGTTTGTGATGAAAGGGTATGCAGGAACGGGAAAAACTACCGTAATTGGGGCTTTCGTGAAAGCGTTACCGAATTTTAATTTGCGTGCGGTATTGCTGGCGCCAACAGGACGTGCAGCCAAGGTTTTGGCAGGTTATTCGGAACAACAGGCGTTAACTATTCACAAAAAAATATATAAAACCAAAACTGACGAATTTGGCGGGTACAGAACGGTTTTGCAAAAAAATCCACACAAAAATACAATTTTTATGGTGGATGAAGCCTCTATGATTCCGGACATCAACTTTTCGCCGGAAACGAGTATTTTCGCAGTTCGCAGCCTGTTGGAGGATTTAGTTAGTTATGTGAATAGCGGCGTGAATTGTAAATTGGTTTTGGTTGGCGATACAGCACAACTTCCGCCGGTTGGGCTTGATATGAGTCCGGCTCTGGATTTGGAGTTTATGCGAGCCACATTCGATTGCGAAATTTTTTCGGAGGAGCTGCGCGAAGTTATGCGTCAATCTAAAGATTCAGGCATTTTATACAATGCGACTTCACTGCGAATTAAATTGGCAACAGACGATTTTTCATTGCCATTGTTTGAGCTGAATGATTATATCGACATTCAAAAAATCAATGGTTCTGAACTCGAAGATGCTTTGAACGAAGCCTATTCCAAATATTCAATGGATGAAATTGCCATCATCACGCGTTCCAACAAACGTGCGAACTTGTTTAACCAAGAAGTGCGCAACCGCTTGCTGTTTCGGGAAGAAACGCTATCGGGCGGAGATTTGATGATGGTGCTTAAAAACAATTACTTTTGGCTTCCAAAAACTTCGGATATTGGATTTATCGCTAATGGTGACATGCTGGAAATCCAGCGCATTCGAGGATTTGAAGACATATACGGATTTCAATTTGCCAACGTGAGTTTACGTTTGACGGATTATCCCGACGAACCCAATTTGGATGTGAAATTGCTTTTAAACACCATTTCAGCCGAAACTCCTGCCTTATCCTACAAAGATTCCATGCAACTTTGGAATGCAGTAAGCAAAGATTACGAACACATCCCCAACAAGCGCAAACGTTTTTCCGAAATCAAACAAAATCCATATTTGAACGCACTTCAAGTCAAATTTGCTTATGCACTTACCGCTCACAAAACCCAAGGCGGACAATGGAAAGCCGTGTTTATCGACCAAGGTTATTTGACCGACGAATTGCTGAATACAGAATTTTTACGTTGGCTTTATACAGTCATCACACGAGCAACGGAAACGGTGTATTTGGTTAATTTCGATGATCGTTTTTTTAAGAAACAGTAGCCGTCATGTCGAGCGAAACGAAGTGTAGTCGAGACATCCCCTTGAAACAGGGGGATTGGCTTCGCCGAGCCCTTCGGGGTTCCTCGACTACGCTCGGAATGACGACACTTGTCTATTTCATTTTTTTTTCGTACCTTTGCACCCCGAAACAATCGGAGAGATGGCCGAGTGGCCGAAGGCGCGCGCTTGGAAAGCGCGTAAGCTCCAAAAGGGCTTCGTGGGTTCGAATCCCACTCTCTCCGCAAAAAATGTAAAAAAAACGCAAAAAAATTTGGTAAATCCAAATATTTTTTATAAATTTGTATCCCCAAATGCAAAAATATTAAAATTAAGTAATACTCAAAAATCAAAACTATCAAAATCATGAAAAAAATCATTGTTTTATTCTCATTAGTGGCTTTCTTCTGTTTCGCAGCCACGCCGTCTTTTGCACAACAAGACCAAAAAACTGAAGCAGAACAAGCTATAGAAGCTGAAGAGGAATACGAAGGATCCTTCGTAAACTTGTCTGAAGAAATTTTGGAATCGCAATCTTTCCATCAAGTATTGAAAGAAAAATTTATCGAAGGGGGTGCCGCTTGGATGGCTCCTATTCTTTTCTTGCTTATCATAGGTTTGGCTTTGGTTATTGAGCGCGTTATTTATTTAACAATGTCGACAACTAACACGCAAAGATTGTTGAAAAAAGTTGAGGAAGCTTTAAAAACCGGTGGTGTTGAAGGCGCTAAAGAATTGTGTCGTAATACACGTGGCCCGGTAGCTGAGGTTTTCTATCAAGGCTTGGATCACATTGGCGAAGGTATCGAAGGGGTTGAAAAGTCTATCGTATCGCTTGGCGGTATCGCTATGGCTCGATTGGAGAAAAATATGTCGTGGCTTTCGTTTATTATTGCCGTTTCGCCTATGGTTGGTTTCTTGGGAACAGCGGTAGGTATGGTTGTGGCGTTTGACGCTATTGAAGTAGCAGGTGATATTTCTCCAACTGTTGTTGCAGGAGGTATGAAAATTGCTCTTTTGACAACCGTATTCGCTTTGATCGTTGCCATTATCATTCAATTCTTCTACAACTATCTCGCATCCAAAATTGAATCCCTTGTAGATGATATGGAAAATGCTTCAATTGAGTTCATTGATCTTATGGTAAAATACATCCGTAACCAAAAAAATTAAAAGACCATGTCACATTCAACAGTTTTATTATTAGTCAATATTGGCTTGATTATAACCTATATCCTATTTGGGATAGCGGTGATCGGAGCATTGATTGCTGCCGGTAAAGCACTTACCACGAGTCGGGGAAGTTCGAAAATGACGTTGCTTGGAGCACTCGGTATTATCGTTATCTTTGCCGTTTCTTGGTTCTTATCATCAAGCACAGATATTAGTGAAATTCTGTTCGAACGAACCGGAACTTCTCTTTGGTGGAGCCGTCCGATTGGTGCAGGCTTAATTTCATTTTACATCCTTTTTATTTGTGTAGTTGGCACAGTAATTGGCACAGAGATTATGAAACCCTTCAAAAAATAGGCTATCATGGTAAAAAAATCTCCAACAATTAATGGTGGTTCGACCGCAGACTTGGCATTCTTGTGCTTGGCGTTTTTCATGATGACCTCATCTATGGATACAGACTCCGGTATCATTCGCCGTTTGCCGCCACCGCTTCCGCCTGATGCTCCAAAACCTCCCGAAATTAGAGAACGGAACGTTTTGCAGGTACAGGTTAATATGTATGATCAACTTCGTGTGAATAGAGAATTTATTGATATTTCCGAATTGCGTAATGTAACGAAAGAGTTTTTAAGCAATCCTTTTAATGATCCCCACAAATCGGAACAATACGAACAAGATATTCCGGGGTTGGGAAAAGTTATGAGGTCGAGAGGGGTTATTTCGTTGCAAAACGATAATACTACTTCTTACGAAGCCTATATTAGAGTACAAAATGAACTAACCGCGGCATTTAACGAATTGCGCGATGCACTTTCGAGAGATCGTTTCGGTGTTACATTTGCAAATTTGAGGAATGAAGAACTGAGAGAAGCCATTCAAAGAGCGATTCCGATGGCGATTTCCGAAGCAGAACCAAGAAATGATGGAGGGCGAAGATAATGTCACGATTTAAAGACAAAGGAAAAAAAGAAATTCCAAGTATCAATACCGGTTCTTTGGCTGACTTGGTATTCATCTTGTTGTTTTTCTTCATGGTGATTTCGACCATGCGTGAAAGCAACCCACTTGTAAGAGTTGTAATGCCAAAGGCCACCGAAGTTCACAAGTTAGAGAAAAAATCGTTGGTGAGTAATATCTACATTGGTCAACCATTTAATGTGGCGGCTTTGGGTACAGAATCTCGTATTCAGTTGAACGACCAAATCGCCGATGTTAACGAAGTTCAAGCTTTTATTTTGGCTGAACGTGAAGCTCGCAACGAAGTGGATGTGCCCTTTCTGACAACATCGTTGAAAGTGGACAAAGACACCAGAATGCGGATTGTTACTGCCGTTAAGCAGGAACTTCGCCAAGTGGGTGCGTTCAGGATTAATTATTCTACAACAAGGGCTCAGACGGCGTTTTAAGTCGCTGACGGTTTTTAAAATAAAGAGGCTGTCTCTGATTTTTGAGACAGCCTTTTTTGCTTTTTCTAATCAAGAAATTTGCTATTTTATACAGCGTAGCGATTGTCCTAAATTCTTTGGAGCTTTATTTTGAGGGGATATAAAACTGGTACTAAAATAGAGCGTACCGACAGTATATCGAGGGTCAAAGTAGCTCCAGCCGGTGAATTTCCAATGACGAACATTGACACCGTCCACATTGAAAACCGAAGCGAAACCCATATCTTTTACTTTGTCCTCTGACTGCGACCAATAGCATGCAAACGATTTCTGACCATGCAGTGCGCCAATCGAATCGCAAAAACCACCATAGGTACCACCCCACCTGTTAAGATATTTACTCCTATGAGACGTTTCGGGACTGAAACTTCCAATACCACCCAAAGCCAGATCCAAGAGAATAAAATCATCCTTAGTAGGAACACGCCAAGGGGCAGGGCAAAGGCTATCTTTAAATCTCGAAACAGCCAGCCAAGAAAATAAATCTCCCTTTTGACGAGGATTAGAGCGACAATCGACATGGTAGTACAAACTATCTCCACCATTAAAAGTTGTTTTTTTACTGCAATTGGAAGCCTGAACAGCATCAGACCAAGTTTGAGAACCGTTTGGTAAAGTAATGGTCCAGGTTTTGTTTGATACAAAAGATACCGTGCCAAGGCTTTCGCCCCAACCAGGGGTATCACCGTTGCAGCCATCGACGAACAACGATTGGGCAGATGTAAAAAAATACAATATAGAAAAAATTGAGGTAAAAAAATTTTTCATGTACTTTTTTTATTTGTTAATATGATACAACAAATTCCGTGCTAAACTGGATTTGAAGAAAAAAAACGTTCGAAAATAACAAACAGATTCCTCGACTTCGCATACTTCGTATGCTACGCTCGGAATGACGACGTTTTGCCGAGGGGAGAGGGAGAATGGTTTGGCGGCTTTGCCACCAAACCATTCTCCCCTTTCTTTCTCTCTTTTGCTTCGTCATGTCGAACGAAGTGAGACATCCATCAGTTAATGGTTATAGTTTGCAACGGGCACTTCAAACCCACCCCAACACAACGATTATTCGTCGTCTTTTTGCTCGGCCTCGTAAGCTTTTAGTAATGCGGTTTGAACATCCGCCGGAACTTGTGCGTATTCGGCGAATTTCATCGAATAAGAGCCACGTCCGGAGGTGATTGAACTCAATGATGTCGAATAGCGGTTCATTTCTGCTAAAGGCACTTTCGCTTTGATAATCTGGAAACTTCCTTCGCTATCCATGCCCATCACCACAGCACGACGACCTTGTAAATCGGTCATCACATCACCCATTCTGTCGGCAGGAACCATCACTTCAACATCATAAATCGGTTCTAAAATTTTCGGACCTGCGCTTTTAAACCCTTGACGGAATGCATTACGTCCGGCGAGTTTGAACGCCATTTCATTGGAATCTACATCGTGCATTTTTCCATCGAAAATACTCACAACAATATCGCGTGCATAAGAACCTGTTAATGGACCTTCTTCCATTTTTTCCATGATTCCTTTCAAAATTGCAGGGTGAAAACGTGCGTCAATCGCACCACCTACAATACAATTGTTGAACACCAATTTCCCACCCCAAGGCATTTCATGCGTTTCTGTACCACGAATTGGGTATTTGGTTTGAGGTGTCATTCCTTCATAATAAGGCTCAATCAACATGTGAACTTCGCCAAACTGACCGGCACCGCCTGATTGTTTTTTATGGCGATACATATCTTCCACACTTTTCGTAATGGTTTCGCGATACGGAATTTTTGGGGCAAACAAATCCACTTGCAATTTGTGTAAATTGTTCAAATACCATTTTACCGTGTTGATATGAAACTCGCCCATACCCTGTAAAATCAACTGTTTCAGTTCACGAGAATAACCCACTAAAAGAGTTGGATCGGCAGCGTGCATAGCATTCAAAACAACGCCGAGTTTTTCGTCGTCCGACGAGTTTACAGCTTTAATCGCTGTAGTGAAAATCGGATCAGGGAAAGCAATTTCTTCAAAAATAATATCCGTATTTTTTGGCGACGTGAGCGTTTGATTGGTTTTCACATCTTTCAATTTAATGGTTGCAATGATATCTCCGGCAACAGCTTTTTCGATTTTCACACGATTTTTTCCGGCAACGACAAACATTTGTGAAATGCGTTCTTTGCTACCATTTACAGAGTTTACAACATCCATACCTTCGGTTACTTCACCTGTTATCACTTTTAAATACGACATTTCGCCCAAGTGCTGTTCGTACGATGTTTTGAAAATAAACGCCGAAAACGGATCAGAAGCTTTTACCCCGATATGCTTGCCATCCGTAGTATTACGGCCTTTTCCTTCATCCGGAGAAACCACATTATTGCTTATAAATTCAAGCAAACGAGCCACGCCTTGTGCTTCTTTCGACACACAGCACAGCACCGGGAACATACCGCGTGAAGCCATACAAAGCTTGATACCGCGACGTATTTCTTCGATAGTCAAATCTTCGGTTTCAAAATATTTTTCCATCAAATCGTCAGCGCCTGCTGCGGAGGCTTCAACCAAATGTTTGCGATATTTATCAGCACGTTCTTTTTCTGCTTCCGGAATATCTACAATTTCAAATTTTCCGCCACCTTTAGGGAATTTAAGCATTTTGTTTAACACTAAATCTATCACGGCATCGAAGCCTGCACCAACAGAAACAGGATATTGGCATACGGTTATGCTTTCGCTGTAACTTTCTTGTAATTGTTTCAATGTTTCGTCAAAATTGGCTTTTTCGCCGTCAAGTTGATTGATTACAAACATCAAAGGCACATTGCCTTTTTTAGTATATCGCCAAGAAATATCTGTTCCTGCTTCTGCGCCGGCTTGTGCATTCACCACCATCACAGCAGCTTCAACCACACTTAGTGCAGAAACCATTTCACCTGCATAATCCGCCATACCCGGACAGTCTATGATATTTATTTTTTTGCCGTTTGCTTCTGCGTAAAGTAGAGAAGCAACAACTGAATTTTTGCGATCCAACTCGATTTCTCGATAGTCGGAAATTGTGTTTTTGTCGTCGATCGCTCCTCGACGACTAACGACCCCGCCTTCGAATGCCATTGTTTCGGCCAATGTGGTTTTTCCCGACTTTGCACCGCCAATCAGAGCAATGTTTCTGATTTCATTTGTTTGATAGATTTTCATAATATTGCGTTTTTTTTATTTTCGTTTTCGTATGAACAAAAAAATCGTACATACATAATTAACCTGCAAATATACAAAAAAAAACAATATATTCGACAATTATTTACAAAAAAATTAAAAAAATTAAAAAAAATTTGGTCAATTCAAAAAAAAGTTGTATTTTTGCAGTCCTTTTTTTAAGGAAACCTTCCTCCTTAGCTCAGTTGGTTAGAGCATCTGACTGTTAATCAGAGGGTCGCTGGTTCAAGTCCAGCAGGGGGAGCGAGACGAAAAACCGCACAGAGTAAGACTTTGAGCGGTTTTTTGTTTTTACCGGAAACCCTTTTTGTACAAATATCCCATTTTTTATACCTTTGTGATACAAGCTATAAAGTTAAACTTCCCAATCAATTCTGTACACAAAGATAAGAGTTTTTTGGCCTCTGTTCCTACTGTATAGAATTAGTTGGGAAGTCCAACAAATCCGCGTTCTACATCGCAGCGATGTTATACCGTTTCGATTGCTTCAATAATCAACTTGATTGCTTCGCGCAATTGCTCTTCAGTAATCACCAATGGTGGAGCAAAACGAATGATATGTCCGTGCGTCGGTTTTGCCAAAACACCCAAATCGCGCATTTTCATACACACGTCCCAAGCCTGTTTGCCGTTCATCGGTTTAATGATCACAGCATTCAAAAGACCTCTACCACGAATAAGTTCGATGCGTTCGGATTTGCATTTGCTCATTTCTTCGCGGAAAATTTTTCCAAGAGTTTCGGCTTTTTCGGCCAATTTTTCGTCTTTTACAACATCTAATGCAGCCATTGCAACCGCACTTGCAAGCGGGAATCCGCCAAATGTCGAACCGTGTTCGCCCGGTTTGATATTCAACATCACCTCATCATCGCATAATACGGCAGATACCGGAATAACGCCACCCGAAAGGGCTTTTCCAAGAATCAAAACATCCGGACGAACTCCTTCGTGATCACAAGCCAAAAGTTTTCCTGTACGCGCAATGCCGGTTTGTACCTCGTCAGCAATAAACAATACATTGTGTTTTTTACACAATTCCTGACATGTTTTCAAATACCCTTCATCCGGAACGAAAACGCCTGCTTCACCTTGAATTGGCTCAACGATAAATGCAGCAACTTTTTTGCCATGCTCATTCAAAATGTTTTCCAACGCTTTTGGATCATTGTAAGGAATGCGTTTAAAACCAGGCATTAGCGGGCCATAGTTTGCATACGAATCCGGATCGTTCGACATTGAAACAATTGCCAGCGTGCGTCCGTGGAAGTTGCCTTCGCAACAAATAATCAATACATCATCATTCGGAATACCTTTTTTTACAACACCCCAACGACGCGCCAATTTCAACGCCGTTTCAACACCTTCCGCGCCGGTATTCATTGGCAACATTCTGCTGTAACCGAAATATTCGGTCATATATTTTTCGTAACCGCCAAGGGTGTCATTATAGAACGCGCGCGAAGTCAATGTAAGCGTTTTTGCTTGCTCACACAACGCGTTCACGATTTTGGGGTGGCAATGTCCTTGATTTACGGCAGAATAAGCCGACAAGAAGTCATAGTAACGTTTTCCTTCAACGTCCCATACAAAAGCACCTTCGCCTTTGCTCAAAACGACAGGTAGGGGATGATAATTGTGAGCACCATAACGCTCTTCCATTGCGATTAATTGTTCTGTTTTTGTCATGATATTATGTTTTTTAGTTTGTTTAATTTTTTAAAGATGCAAATTTCCCAAAAATACGAATTTGCAAAGATACGAAAAAAAACATAATAAACAAAAAATTTTGTATCTTTGTAGAATGAAACGCATATTTATTTTACAATTGCTTTTTTTTGGTCTGATTTCGAAAGAATTATCGGCACAACCGTTTCGTTTTGAAAAACGGTTTGATATACCGGTCAACGATTCGCTTGGAAATTCCATAAAACAGCCGTGGGTAGGCGGTTTAAACGCATGTATTATGGGCGAAATAGACTTGAATTTTGACGGGAAACCGGACTTGGTGGTATACGACCAACATGCTGAAAAAATATTGACATTTTTGAATTTTGGTATCGGAAAAAATGGATTAAATGATTATCGATATGCTCCGCAATACGAAGCCTATTTTCCGAAAATAACACCACGTTTGAATAAAGTAATGTGGTTTCAGCTTATTGATTTCAACGGTGATGGATTGCCGGACTTATTTGTAGCGGATGGTCTTGGACGTGTAGCTGTGTATAAAAATGTGAGTCAAAATCCGAATATCAAATTCGAACTTTATATTCCGAGGCTACAACAGGAACTTTCTAATGGGTTGTATATGGATTTATATTTTTCATCACTTACGTTTCCTCATTTTGTAGATATTGATGGCGACGGCGATTTGGATTTGCTCGTTTTTGGAGGAATGAACGGCACCACGCTACATTACTATAAAAATCGTAGTATGGAGAGATACGGTCATGCCGATAGTTTGGATTTTATTTTGGAAGATGAGGAATGGGGATGTTTTAGAGAAAGTGATGTTTCGAATCAAATCATATTGAATACTTGTGACGAAGAAAATGGGTACGATGTGGCTTCGACTCCGCTCAGCCACCGGTCGTTGAGCGGAGTCGAAACGACCCTACACCTCATGCCTAAACACGGCGAAGGTTCTACAATTTTCGCCATTGATTTCAATGGGGATTCGCTGTACGATTTGCTATTGGCAGATGGCGGATTTCCGACTATTACCGCGCTATACAACGGTGGAACGCACGAAAAAGCAAGAATCACACATGTTGATACAATATTTCCAAGACAAAGTACATCAGTCAAGCTACTGAATTGCCCAGCTATTTCAGCAATTGATGTGGACAACTGCGGAGAGAAAGAGTTGATTTTTTCACCGTTCAGTGCGGTAGATTTTTCAACCGAAAGTTACGCCTCGAATTGGATTTATAAAAATATGTCGACTACCAAAACGACCGATTTTCAGCTTATTTCCCAACGTTTTTTGCAAGATGAAATGCTGGATTTTGGAATGGGCGCGTATCCGACAGTTGTAGATATTGACGGCAATGGACTGTTGGATATTGTGGTTGGAAATTATGGCATTATTGATTCTGCATGGGAAGAATTTGGTGTGTGGAAATCTCGATTTGTTAGCGATTTGATACTTCTGAAAAACATCGGTACACCAACCGAGCCGATGTTTCAAACGTATCCGCTAAACTTAACGCCGAGACTTGATTTTGCAGGCGCAGTGCCTACATTTGGCGACATTGATAATTGTGGAAAACCTGAACTCCTGATTGGTACGGAAAATGGCGAAATTCGATTGTATAAAATGCAACAAACAAAAGGAGAAGGAACTCTGAGCGGAGTCGAAGGGTTTCATTTTGTGCTGGAAAACCCCAATATCTTGCAAGAAAATATTGGTAATTTTTTAGCACCTCAACTTTTCGACCTCAATGGCGATGGGCTTTTAGATTTGGTTGCTGGAAGCCGGATTACAACTTGGCGAGAAGGTTCAAACCATTATTTTAAAAATAGCATTATCTATTTACAAAATGTCGGAACTCCCGAAAATCCGGAATTTATGCTCATCACAGACAGCTTAGGCAGAGTCGATGTGAGCGCTCCAAATCGTCTGATAAATGAAGGATACAGTAAACCTTGTTTTTTTAGAGATGCCGTCGGAAACACACATCTATTCTGCGGAAATGAAGCTGGGAATGTGTTTCATTACACGGATATTGATGATAATTTACAGGGGACTTTTCGTCGGTTGGATAATGTGAAATATCTACTAAACGATCGAGTTTCAGAGGTTTCCGAAGGTACATTTACGGCTATCGCAGTTGGAGATTTTAACAACGATGGACTTTTAGATATGGTTGTTGGCAATCATCGCGGTGGATTGGCGTTTTTTTATGGAATTTCCGACTGGCCGGTTAAAAATGTTGACCCTGTAGAGATGCACGGCCGTGCGTCTCTACGAATATACCCCAACCCTGTCCAAGATTTTCTATTCATTCAATCCGAAGAAAATTATCAAATGCGATGTGAAATTTCAGATATACAAGGTCGGGTGGTGCGTCCGCTACAAACTATAAAGAATGGTGAAGGCATAGATGTAACAATGCTTACAAGTGGAGCTTATGTACTGAAAATCGTCGTAAAGAACCAAGTTTATGCTCTAAAATTCGTAAAAAATTAATAAAAATTTGACTAAATCAAAAAAAAATCGTATCTTTGCACTCCCAAAAATGATTGCGAGGTAGCTCAGTTGGTTAGAGCGTCGGATTCATAACCCGGAGGTCACGAGTTCAAATCTCGTTCTCGCAACTAAAATTTAGAGTCGAATTTGATAATTTTTAGATGTATTGTTGTATTTTTCATACTCCAAAAGCTGCAAATTCGCACACATGAGGTTCCGTAGCTCAGCTGGATAGAGCAACAGCCTTCTAAGCTGTGGGTCGGGCGTTCGAATCGCCCCGGAATCACTAGGAAATTCAAGGTTTTCAGGAAATTCACTGAAAGATACAATTTTTTTTTGAAAATTTATTGCTTTTTTATCGCTCTCTGCTATCCTGCTACCTTCCTGCCAAGATAAAAAAAAGACATCATGGCATGGTTATTTTCCTGAAAAATACATGTTTATGTCAACCCTGCTATGACTGCTAGGAAGAAGTCGCAAAACTTAATAGTAGTTTTTTTGTCTAAAAAAAATTATAAATACCTGTGAAAAAATAAATTTAGTTTTTCAACAACCAATCTATCACATTCATTTTTTCTATTCCCATGTAAATTGAATCCGGCTCGATATCTGTTGTAAGTAAAATACGTTTGTTGAAATCTTTTACGAGTTCGAACGGACGTATTTCACGCTCAAAAGTAGATTGGTCATTTGCTGTCCACGCAACTTGAATATACGTTCTGTCACCTTTCGGATTCTTTACAACAAAATCAATTTCGGTGTTGTCGGCTTTGCCAATATTTACAGAGCTTCCGTCAATATTTGCACGTCTCAAAAGTTCGAGAAAAACAATGTTTTCCAAATTGTGTCCTTTGTTGATTTGCGTATCACGATTAAATGCAGCTGACAAAAAACCTAAATCTACGGCATAAAATTTTCCCAGTGTTTGCAACAATTTTTTGCCTTTGATGTCGTATCTATCCACTTGATAAAAAATAAAACTACCGAGAAGATGCGACAAATAATTATCCACCGTTCTTCGATCAATTTGATTACCTTTTTCACTCATTGCATTGGCGATATTGTTGGGCGAAACCACACTACCTATCGAATCAAACATAAATCGCGAAAGATTTTCAAAGTCGAATTTTGAACGAATTTTGTTTCGAGTCATAATATCTTTTTCAAGAATGGTATTATAAACACTCGACAAATATTGATTTATTTGTTTTGTTTTTTTAGCATTCAAAAAATTCAAAACCTCAGGAAAACCACCATATTGCAAGTAGTCGTTAAATATTTCGAACTTGTTTTTTGCAAATGTTCCAGTTCGGTCACTGAGCGAAGCCGAAGTGTAGCCTGAAACAAATTCGGCAAATGAAAACGGCAACACTTTTATCTCCATATATCTGCCCGTGAGCATTGTTGTCAAATCCGACGAAAGAAAATAAGCGTTGGAACCAGTAATGTATAAATCTATAAAGTTTTTTACAAACAAACTATCCGCCAAACGCTCGAATTCCGGCACCATCTGAATCTCATCCAAAAAAACATAATTTTTCTGTTTTTTGTCCACCATTTTCATAATGTAGTCGTTCAAGGTACGAACATCGAGCAAATGAGAATTTTCAAATTCTTCAAGATTGAGAGAAATTATGTTTCTGGACTTTACGCCAGATGCCAGCAATTCGTCTTGAAATTGCTTAAACAGCGTTGATTTTCCTGCTCTTCGAATGCCCGTAATCACTTTTATTACATTGACATCTCGTAAATTACGTAATTGTTCTAAATATTGTTCTCGGATTACCATAACGGCGAAAGTTTTGTTTTTTGTGAAGTTTTGACATTAGTGCTAATGTCGAAAGTTTGAGAGATTGTAAAGTTTTGACATTACAAAATTACGAAAAATATTTGAATTGACCAAATATTTAATCGTTTTGTAGTTTTCTACCATATTTATTGACAAGTAATTTCACATTATTGTTTTGTAACACATATTAAAATATTCGTATCTTTGTACTCAAATAGAAAGTGAGATATAACCGCTATTTTGGATACTTACAACACCATACAACCCCATCAGAAGGCAGTTTTAAGGTAAAAGGCAGTAAATTTTTATCGTTTGCTTTCCCCGTTGAAACGGAAGAAGAAATTAAAACAATCGTTGCCAATCTGAAAAAAGAATATTACGATGCTTGTCACCATTGCTACGCTTACATTTTAGGTTATAACAGCGAAAAGTATCGAGAAAACGACGATGGCGAACCTTCCGGAACAGCAGGAAAACCCATCTGCGGACAACTTCGTTCGAAACAGTTGACAAATGTTTTGGTGGTGGTTGTTCGCTATTTCGGTGGCACAAAATTAGGCGTGAGCGGTCTTATAGATGCGTATAAAAACGCCACTTCCGACGTTTTGCAAAACGCAAAAATCATTGAAAAAATCGTAATGAAAGAACATCAAATTTCATTCGATTACGAACAAACCAATGCCGTAATGAAAATCGTAAAAGACTACAATTTGCAGGTAGTTTCGCAGGGTTTTGACAGTCGATCGGAACTTGTTTTTAGAGTGCGATTATCCGATGAAAGTCGTGTGTTGGCGATGTTTGAGAAGCTAAATTAAGTATCGTTAATTTCCGGTAGGCTGTATCGTAGCGGTTTCAATCATCAACATAACCGTTTTTTGCGGAGCTCTTGGGCGGTGTATAACACCTTTTGTAATGGTTACGCCTTGATTGGGATTTAATTCTATCGTTTGATCTTCCAAATCAATCAATAGCTGTCCGCTCAGAACAAAGAAAAATTCATCATCATTTTCGTGTTTGTGCCAATGGTATTCGCCCTCAACAATACCCAGTCGCACAACGCTGTCGTTGGCTTGGGTTAGGGTTTGATTAAACCATTTGTCTTTGCATTCCGCAACGAGTTGGGGGATGTCGATTTTTTGTAAGTGATCGAACTTGATGTCTAAGTTTGTGGTGTAGGGGAATTGGTTTTCCATAGTGTTATTCTTATTTTCTAAGTTCAAAATTGTACATACATTGATAGCAATAATATGTGAGCAATTTATTGTCTGTCCACGCTGACTGTTTGTTGGGTTCAATGCTGTGTGAACCGCATCTTGGGCAAATTTTGTTGTACATATTTTTACATATTGAGATTAAAGTTCGTTTGGAATCACAAATTGATTTAGATTTTTTATTTCAATAATGTTAGTAACACCGTATTTAGACCCTTTTTGAGCATCGGACAAAGTAGCGTTAATTCTTTCACGAATTATGCTTGGCTCAACATCTTGTACGCATATTGTTTGTAAGCCACCCATACTTTGAATAATCATTTTATCAATTTCTCTATTCACATATGGAAAAGAATAACCAATAACTACAAGCGTTTTTGCTGTTTTTACTTGATTTATTATGTTTTCAAAAAAAATTGATTCTTGTTCCCAAGCAAAAGATAGTCTGTTTTTATATTGATTGCTTTCTGTTACAAAAGATCTATCGCACAACGTTATTAAGTCATCATTCTCTTCCATCAAGGGATAAAATATATCAACGTTGTGGTAATTATTATCGTGTGTATATACAGTAGTTGCAGAGCCATTCAATTTCACTATCCCAAAACCATCATAGATTGTACTTGCAGTGAGTTTATCACTTACATTTAACTCCTTCCATATGTTTTCCATATATCTTTCAGATATGGATTTAAGATACTCGCCAAATGCAAGTTCAAACTGACAATCGTAGTTCCACGAAAGAATTTTCATTTTATTAGGTAATTGTCGATTTTCGCTAATTAATGATGCAATAAAACCATCGTATCGTAAATCTCTAGGAAACATAGTCTCTACTTTTTTTGAATACGCCCCTAACTGCACTAATGTGAAAAATAATGATAACCCATTTTTTAATTTCTTATACTCATTTTCTTGTTTTGTCACATATAGCAATTTTGCATAGGTGTCAATAGTTGGAAAGTCGCGGCATTTTTCAGCAAGCCATTGCAGTAATTCAACAACTCGTTCTCTTGCTTCTTTCGATTTGCTTTGAGGCAATTCTGAAATAAGTATCTTTATCGTATCTTCTAATTCATTAACAATGGGAATTCCTCGCTCAATATATCCTCGAATATCATTTCCTTTTTCGTCTTTCGTTCTCGTGCCGTAACTCGCACCTGCACCTAATAAATATACAATTTCAGTTGCCATATATCCTATAATTTTCTTAATACGCCGTATATTCCAATATATATTCACTTGCCGTCAATTCCCTCAAATTCTCGATGATGTACGGATCAACTTCCTGCCCGATGGTCTCAAAACCTTTTATCAAAATTGGCGATATCGCTTGTTTGAAATACTCTTCGTTGTTGAGTATGGCTTGGTTTAAACTAACGTGGTTGTCTATTTCGGTTTTGGCTGATTTAAGTACATCGTAGAGCCAAATTCGTTTGCTGATTTCTCCGGTTTGTTCTTGAGATTTGAAAATTCGAGCATATTTGGTGTCACCATTAAATTTGCTTGCAAGAACTGAATTTTTACGGTTTAATTCTTTTATTCGATTGTAGATTTGTGTTAGTTCGTGCGACATCAATTTGGCTGTTTCGCTGTCGAAAATATCGTTATTTATATCTCGTTTGGCGAGTAGATTTCTGAATTCTTCGTAGAGCGACACCCATTCGGGATCTTTCTGATTCCAGTTATTGTTGAGCTCTTCTCTTGTAGTACGATATTTTTCTTGCAAATCATTGGCTAATAATTTCAATTCGCCTTCGCCTATTTTTGTGAAATCGAAAATTACATCTTCGATGGCTACGTTTAACAATTCTTTACTATCAACATCGGAAATGGCATTTTGTAAATTGAGCAACTGTAAACGATTTGAAACTTCGGTTAGTAATTTCGAAATTAGTTTGATGTCTATTTTCTCTAATGCCTCAGTATAACCAAGCAATCGAGCCACATTGTAAACTTCTCTTACATTTTCGAGTGCTTTTTTTAAGCTCAAAATCTTTTCTTGGTCTGTGATGGCTGTAACTTGCTGTGAAAACAACTCAAAATTATCGGTTGAATAATTGATTAAAACCAAACGCAAATCATTCACTTTTTCATCAATTTCTTCTTTGCTCATAAACAAAGAACCGAAAACATCATTTTCATTTTCGCCGGTTGTAGCGGTGTCGTATTCACGATTGAGTTCATCAAAATATGCCTTGTTTGTTACATCAAATTCTTTAGAGATGTCTGCAAAATCTACCACATAACCTGTTCGGAATTTTTTGTAGGGGCGGTTTACTCGTGTGAGTGTTTGCAACAAATTATGCGATTTTACTTTTCTGCCGAGATATAATTTTTTCAAACGTGGAGCATCAAAACCAGTTAAAAGCATTGAATACACAAAGAGAAAATCAATTCTACCTTCTTTGAAATCTTCTATCTGCTGTCTGCGAATGTCCTTGTCGTTTTCATCGTGAAGAATGAGAGCGGATTTCAAATCGTGTGGAACAGCATTGTTTTCGTCCGCCTCAACAATATCTTGCCAATGAACAGACGGATTATTCGAAAGAGGATAAACCACATTTTTGTTGAACAAATCAAACATCATTTTCGCTTGTTCCGAACTGTCGCACACAACCATTGCCCCAATCGTTTTATCGCCAAACCGAGTGCGAGAATTGCGAAAATCGTTGAGAATGTAATTCAACATTGGACTAACAAACCGTTCGTGAGCATAAAGATCTTTTTTCTTGAGCGTTCCGTTTTCGACTTGTTGTTCAAATTCTTTTAGTATTCTACGCAACTTGTCTTTGTAAGTGGTTTCTATCTCTTCACGAATAAGTTTCAGCGTATAGCCGTCTTTGATGGAATTGTTGTAGTAGTATTTGTGAATGTAATCGCCAAAAATATCACGAGTGGTTTTGCGGTTTTCTTTATCGCTCAAAGTTTCTTCTTCGCCATCTTTTTCTTTTGAATGATTTTTGTAAAGAATGAGAGGTGTTCCGGTAAGTGCAATTTTTATGGAATCCTCGTCTGATTTGTAAAGATTGGCGAGCGAACTTCCTTTGGGATCGTAACTGCGATGTGCCTCGTCGATAAAGTAAATTCGTTGTACGGAAACATCGTAACCGCTATCATTAAAAACGGTGGTATCTTCGTTGAATTTCTGTATGTTTATTACTGTTATGCCTTGTTTTGTCGTATTTTCTTTGAAATCTTTGATTAAATCTTCTTTGCTGTTTACGGTATTTACCTTCAGCCCTCGTTTCTTAAATTCTTTTGCCGATTGTGTGAGCAAATCCAATCTATCAACAATAAAATAAAACTTTGGAACAATGCCTTTTTCGTTGAAATAATCAGTCAAATAACGCACCGAATAAAACGCCAATGCAGTTTTTCCACTTCCTTGGGTGTGCCATATAACGCCTTTTTTTTCGCCTTTTTCAAGTTTTTAGCGAATGGCTTTGGCAGCAAAAAATTGCGGATAACGCATAATGTGTTTCTGCAATTCTTCTTCGCCATCTTTGTTTACTTCATCAACATAAGTTATGCCGTATTGCAACATCGTTCTCAATCGGTCTTTGCTGAAAAGCGATGTGAGAATGCGGTTTGTAGGCGTTGAATCTTTTTTGTTTTCTGCAAATTCGGCTGTGTGCTTATGCGTAATTAGGTTGTTGTCTTTTAGAATAAAATCTTCTGTTTCCTCTTTTATTTCGGGGAGTTCGGGCAATTCATTTTTGCGTTCTTCTCGAAAATTGTTGAATTTTACGTTTCCACCTTTGGCTGTTGTGGCGTAGAATGCCCCTTGCAATTGGTCTATGCCGATGTCGTCATATTCCATATTGTTGGAAAACACAAGCAATTGCGTGATGTTGATAAATTTTCGGAACTTATCGTTTTTGAAACGTGTGTTTATTCGATCTCGTTCTGCCTTGATGCCTTCGGGATTGTTAGGTTTTTTAACTTCAATAAACGCCAACGGCAAGCCGTTTATGAACACAGTGATGTCTGGACGAAATTCGTCTTCGCCATTTTTACAAGTGAGTTCGGTACAAATGTGAAACGTATTTTTGTGGAAATTTTCCCAATCTATCAATTTGTAGGGCGAATTGCCTATGCCGAGCAAACGGTTGTAAAAGGATCTTCCCAAATCGTTTTGCCCAAGTTCGAGAACGATGTTTTGAAATTCCTTTTCAAAATCTATTGCCTCTATTCCGCTTTGTGAGCGATTTATTTCCAAAAAACGCTTTTGAAAAATAGGTTTGATGATATTGGTTTCTGTATCGAATAGTTCGGCACTATTCAACATTCTATCGTTGAACGAAAACTGTTTTTTCAACGAAATATATTCGTACCCCAAACGTGTGAAATGCACGAGGGCGGGGATTTTTACTCTGCTGTTTTCGTTGTGTATCGTCATTGTTCTGATGAATTATAAGTTTTTCCAAGCAATTTTTCAGTATAGATTTTTAGTGTTAATGCAAATTGCTCCAAAAAACCATCGTGTATGGGTGGTGCTCCAAATGGACGCTGCAAGCTAAACTGAGACAGTTTTTCAAATTGTTTTGGATTAAAACTTGATTGCAAACTAACTACGCCTCCAACCCATTCGTCAGCATATCGAAAGCGAGTGAATACAGAGGCGATAGCTTCTAAATTATCAGAAAACATTTTTCTTGTATAATCACAATCGGTAATATTTTCGCCTGCATTATTTCGCCATATAGCAAATATCGCTTCTTTGTTCTCTTCTGCAAGTTTTTCGAACAACTTGTCAAGATTATGTTCTTTCTCGCACCCCACTTTTGTTGCCTCTGCAATCGCTTTTAAGTATAGCTCGCAAGCAAAAGACAAATTTACCATTTTAGGAATAAGCAACGGCTCATTATCTCTCGATAGTTGTTCGTTGTTTAAACTTTTTTTAGTGCGAGCCCAGCTACATCTTTGGGCAGCCTCAAAAAAGTCGTTGGCATTTTCATATTTTCCTGCGATTTTCATACTACACTATTTTAGCTTTTACTTGCCCATTCATCAAAAGCGGAAGTAAAAAATCACGAAGTTGAGCGAGGTTTGCAGACTCTTGTTTGTTTTTAATGATTGTAGAAAATAATGGAGAAACGGTTTTATTAAATTTTTCAAGAATCTTAGTCGGTGGAACAGTTATTTCATAAGAATCTACAAAGTTATCAAATAAGAAATTTTTTATTCCACTTGTTTTACCTTCATAGCCAAAAAACACACCATTATCATATAGTTGTTTCCAAACAAAAATGAAATAATAAAAATGTTTTTTGTCTTTCAATGAAATTGCCTTACAGAAATTTGAACAAATTAAAGGGTTTTCAAAGCTTTTCAACATTTCATCTAAAATGTACGCCATACGACCTGTTGATTGCGTTGGGCTTCCACCTGAAATTTCAATTATAAAATCGCCATCTGTCAAAAAATTGCTATTGTTTTTTTGTGAAATAAATCTTTTTGGTGCTTTCAATTCATTGTTCCCTGCGAGCGAGTTTATATCTGTGCCACGAATACAAGTAACTTTTTCGGTATAATTTCCTTGCTTCGTATCTTTCCCCCAATCTCCATTTTTTTGATTTTGTATTAAATCGGCAATCTTTTCCTTACTCCATTTTTTATCAGCATTTTGTACAAACCAATAATCATAAATTGTTTGTGCTAAGTTTTGTAATTCTTTGTTGGTTTTGCTGTTAAGTTCCATTTTATCGTCAATGGAAGATAGGATGTTGGCAATGGCAGATTGGTTTTTTACATCTTTTGGTATTTCCAAATCTAAACTTGCTAAATCGCTTGGGTTAATTGACGGATAAGACGAAACATTATTTGTTGCTACTGTGTGTAAATAATTTGTAAATTTATCTTGTGTTAAATAGTAATACAAAAATTTAGGGTTTGCTAAATTGTCTATTACATCAATAGTTGCGAAACCAGTTGAAACAACAACATTTTCTTTTGGATTATTAAAAATTCCAAAATGTTGCAAATTTGGACGAACAGTTGAATAAACTATTGTTTTATCTTTTACTGCTCGCTTTGCCCTGCTTGGAATTTTATCGTTTTTAGACAAATGAATAAAATCATCAAAAACGCCTTTTGTAACAGAACTTGTATCTAAATACAAAATTTCGTCAAAATCATTTACACGAAAAGTTGTACTATTTATTTTTGCAATATCTTCTAATTTTACCTTATTCATTTTCATAATTACTGTTTCATATTATTAAAATGTAACGTGTCATTTTTTTCAATCAAATTCATCAAAAACCTTGACGACAGATGTATTTCTTGAGGGTTTTTAGAATTGTTAATTGAGTGCGACAGAATGTTACAAACCTTTAACAATGTGCCAAGTTTTGTTTTTTCTTTTTCTTCCGTAATGTTAAAATCATTCGCTAAACGGTCTTGTTGAGAATTTGTCAAATTCAATTCTTTTCCAATTTTAAAACTGTACCATTCTTCAAAAATTCGTCTCATCACATTCGGAAAATGATAAATTTCGCAGTCATTTCCAATTTGAGACTCCTGTTTTTGTGAAAAATCGTAAATTTCTTTGAACAAATGCTTGTATGGTTTTGCTAATTTAGTAAGTTTTGCCAATTCGCTTTGTCCGTTGTTTTTTCTTATCTCAAAGGTTGCATATTTTGAATCATCTACCCAAACTTTCTTTCCCCACGACAAATTGCAGAAATCGTCCCAACTATGCGATAAAACAAAAACTTGTAGATTTGGCAAATTCAAAAGGTTTTTCATCAATTCTAAAATGTAAAACTTGTTTGAGTCGTCCATACTTGAAATTGGGTCGTCAGCAACAATCAATTCTATTTCTGTTTTTATCTGCTTTTGTTGAGCATCATTAAAAAGTTCATAATAGAAAAACAACAATGCCAAGAGATTTTTTTCGCCCTCGCTAATGTCATTTATCGTCAATGAAACATCTTCGTGAAAACTTTTGATAATGTAATTGCGTTCATCGGCATCAAGTTCAACTTTCAACGAAATGTTTATGTCATTCAATATTTTAGAGACAAAATCTGCAAAATCTTTTGTAAGGCTATTTTCTTGTTTCAGTTTTTGAATTTCTTGTTGTTTTACTGCGTTTGTATCTTGCTTTGTTTTTAAGTCGGTTTCCTTGATTTTTATTTCTTCAAATTTATCTTTGATAGACTGCGACTTTTTAATTTCTAAACCTATCGCTCCTTTTACCAAAACTTCCAAATTGCCTTGTTTCTTCCTTAATTCTGTTAATTGGTCTCTCTTTTGTGTATCAATGATAAAAACAGAAGCGTCAATCTCTTGCCCTAAGATTGACTCCAATTTTGCAAAATCAAGGCCGATGTCATTTTCCATATTATCAATCTTAGTTTGCAAGATGGAAATAAAGGTATCAATCTTAGTTTTACAATCAAAAATCGTTTTAAAATCACTATCAGTAACTTTTTCGACAGTCGAAATGTAGGTTTTCGAAACGCTTTCTATTGCATTTATTTCTTGTTGAAGTCTTTGTAATTTCCCTTGAAACAGCCTTATTTTTTCAACTGCTTTATGTTTTTTGTTTTCCTTGTATTGTTCTATTTTTGCTTTTACCCCCAAATAATCTAATTGCCCTCCGCAAAACTTACAGTTGTCGCTTTCTTGATGAACTTTCAAACCTTCCTCCATCCATTGAATAATCTCGTATTCCGGAATTTCAATATCTTTGCCAAATTTTTCATTGAAAATAGTTTTCACTTCTGAAATATCAACAATTGATATTTTAGATATTGATAATGGATCTAATGCTTCAAGTTGTTTTATTTGCTTTTCAATGGTATCATCGCCACTTATTTTGGAAAGTTTATCATCGTCATTTTCTATTTTTTGTGCATCAGTATAGTCCTTTGTGTAAAGTTCTATAACTCTTTCTGTTGTTTCGTTACTCGATTTTTTTTGAATACTGGCGTTGCCTTTTTTCTTTTCGTGAATAGAGTCTATTTCTTTTCTCGTACTTGCCCTGATTTTACCAATTTCAAGTATGATAGTGTCCAGATCTGTTTTAGATATGATTTCGCTTTCTAACTTTTTAATTTCGTTTTTTGTATCAACTCCTTTTTTGCCAAAACTTACTTCAACGCCTTTTAGTTTTCCCTCGCTGTTTTCAAGTAATAATGACTTTGCGATGTATTCTTTGTTGAATATTCGAATGTTTTGCTCACTCTTTGTACTATTTTTCAAAAATTCTTCTCTTAATCCAATAGCAAAAGAACTTTTGCCTTTACCATTGTAGCCAAAAACAATGTTTTTTTCCTTGAATAACAAATCATTTGGATTTGTATATCCTTTGAATGATTTATTTGAAAAATTTGTGAGTTTAACGATCATTTTACTTGCCTCCCATTTTTAAATTTTTCAGATTTTTCAAAATCTCGGACTCTAATTTTTTTCCTTGCTCAAAATATTCGTTCAGCTTATTGCTGTGGTCGATTATCTTTTGCTGAAATTCTTTTGGTGTAATTTCTGAATATTCAATTTTTATGTCAAAATATTGACCTGCTGCAAGTGAATAGTTTTTGTCTTTGATTTCATCGTAAGAAAGAACAACCGAGAAATCGTCTTCCGGTTTTTTGTTGGCAAAGGCAGAAATAATTTTCTTTTCATCTTTGGCAGAAAGCAACGTTTTTTGATTTTTGCCTTCTTTCACTTTTTCGCCAAGTTTTGAAGCATCAACAAGAACAACATCGTCTTTGTTTTGCTTGTCAATCAAAATCACGCTCACGTTTGTTCCGGTTGTTGCAAAAATGTTGCTTGGCATCGAAACCACGCCTTTGAGCCATTTTTCGTTTACCAATTTCTCTCGGATTTTCTTTTCAATTCCGCTTTGAGCCGTAATAAAACCAGTGGGCACAACTACCGCAGCTTTTCCTGTTTTGCTCAAAGCAAACACAATATGTTGCAAAAACAGCAGATAAATTGACATTTTATCTTTGTCTTTATTCGGAATGTTTGGTACACCTGCAAAAAAACGTTCGTTTGCGTTGGGCAGGATTTCCACTTCGTTTCGCCATTCCGAAAAATCCAATTTGAACGGTGGATTGGAAACAATGAAATCCATTTTTTGCTTGCTGTGCCTATCGTGCAAAATGGTATTTCCTTGAACAATGTTGTGAATGGAAAGGCTCAAGCCGTTCAGAATTAAATTCAGTCGCAAAAGGTGCGAAGACTTTTGTGAAATATCTTGCGAATAAACGGTGCTACGTTCGCTACCGATTTTAGATGCAATGTTCATCAACAGCGTTCCCGAACCTGCGGACGGATCGTAAATTTTTACGTTTTGCGGCTTTTCTTTTCCCACTAAAATTTCTGCCATAATTTTTGCAACCGAATGAGGAGTGTAATATTCGGCATATTTCCCACCGCCGTCTTTGTTGTAATCTTTTATCATATACTCAAACAACGTAGAGAAAAAGTCGAAGCCGGCAGAAAAAATCTCGTCAAAATTTAGCTTAGAATCGGCTAATTTGTTGATGATTGCTTTAGCAACGGCATTGTGTTTCGAGCGGTCGGCAATAGAGGATTGAATCAAGCTTTCTTCAAACAGGCGAATGTCGGTGTTTCCGTCGGTGTGAACGGAAAAAATCTTGGTGTTAAGAATGGCAATATCATTGAGCGTTTCGTCGAATGTTTTGGCAAATTCTGTGTTGTTTTGGATTTCGTATAGTTTTTCGAGCAGATGATCGGGGTTAAGATGAGCCGCCTTGTTGCCGAGTTTGAGCAACAGCATTCCGTAGTCTTTTTCAGAAAGCTTTTTGAGTTCTTTGTATGTTTTCTTGGTTTCGTACAAAAATTTGTCGTTTAGAAACTTATACAAAAACGATTGTGTAACGATTTTGTATTCGTTTGCCTCTCCACCAAGACCATTGTTGGCACAAATCGTTTTTATATCATCAACTAATTGTCTTACTTTTTCCGTGTAATCTTTCATCTTGTTGTTTTATAGATTTTCCAATTTTGCAAAGATACGGATTTTTTTGGTAATTTTGAAGAAATATGTGTGAAACTTTTTTTGGTTAATTCTGAGGTTTTTAGTATATTTGCACAAAAATAAATACAAGTATGGGAAAACTTTACATAATATTAGGATTAATCGGTGTTTTGACAATTGTTTATTTGTTGTTTGTTTGTCGCCAAAGAGAAATTTTGAAAAAACGCATAGCCATAAAAAACGTCATCGTCAAATATTGGCGAAAATTTATTTGTAGACCACAAACAGCAGATGAAAACATTTCTCTTTTCCATCCTCTCTCACCGACAGACGAAATAGAAAATGGCAAAAACTATTTTGAAGCATTGAATTGGGCATTAAGTAATCGAAAAACAAAAAACATTAGAAACATTGCTTTAACAGGTTCTTATGGATCAGGAAAAAGTAGCATATTACGAACATTTCAAAAAGAAAATAGTGATAAAGATTTACATTTTCTAAACATATCGTTAGCAACATTTAGTGAAGAAAAGGAAATCGAGAATAAAACAAATGGCGAAAACTTGCTAAGATTGATTGAATTAAGTATTATTCAACAACTGTTTTATAAGGAAAAAAATCGAAAACTACCGGATTCTAGACTAAAAAAAATAAAAAAACATACATGGTGGCATCTATCACTAAAAGCCTTGGGTTATATTCTTTTTATTTTGGCATTTGTTCTGCTGATTAAACCAAATATGCTTTCACATATTTTCCCAAAAGTTGACCTCTCTAATTGTCAAACAGAACTACATTATTGTTTTTTAGCATTTAGCATTTTAGGTGTGTTTTTTATTTTATACAAAGCTATTCGTATTTTACACAACCTAAAAATAAGCAAGTTAAAAATAAGCGATGCTGAAATACAAATCAATCCAGATATAAATAAATCAATCTTGAATCATAATTTGGAGGAGATTTTATATTTCTTTGAAGCCACTGATTACAATGTCGTTATTATTGAAGATTTAGATCGTTTCAAGCAAACAGAGATCTTTACAAAGTTACGAGAAATAAATCTACTTATCAATAATTCTAAAAAAATAGAAAGAGATGTTGTCTTCATTTATGCCGTTCGTGATGATATTTTTGTGGATAAAGATCGCACCAAGTTTTTTGATTTTATAGTACCTGTTATACCATTTATAAATCACTCTAACTCTAAAGAAATACTCCAACAATCTATCGAAAAAATAACAACAGAGGTTTCCAAAAATTTAATAAATGACATTGCGTTATTTATAGATGAAATGAGGTTGCTCTACAATATAATCAATGAATTCAAAATATATGACAAAATACTTACAGTAAACTGCGAAGAGTTCCATAATAAGCTACTTGCAATGATTGTCTACAAAAATATTTGTCCGAATGATTTTGCCAAACTTGGCAACAATGAAGGGATTTTATATCAAACAATTAATAAAAAACAAAATTATGTTAAGCAAGAAAGCGAAAAAATAGAAAAAGAAACTGCCGGATACAAAGCAGAAATCAAACGATTGGAGTTACTAAAAATAAAAGATATAAAAGAGTTGCGATCCTTGTATGTTTTGCAATATGTCAAGGAAATAAATAAAAAAAACTCTATGGGGATTACTTCTTTCTATTTGAACGATACAAATTGCACCTTTGATCAAGTACTCGAAGATGAGATTTTTCCTCACTTGATTTCGGGAGATACTTTATGTTTTGGAAATTATAACAATAGAACTAACCATATTCAATTAAAATTTACTGATATTGAGAAAATAATTGATGAAACCCGAACTTATGAAAATAGGAAGGCACAAATTGACGCTTGGAGTAAAAATAAAATTTCGGAGTTAAGTTCGAAAGTTTGGGAATTGGAGCGAAAGAGAGAGAATTTACAACATGAGCCATTGAAAAATTTGATGATTTCGAATCATATAGAAATTTATAGTGAAGATGAGAAGAAAAAATCAAATCAAAAAAAATCAATCGAAAAACAAAAAGAATTAATTAACTTGTTGTTGAGAAAAGGTTATATAGATGAAGAATATTCACGTTATATATCACTTTTTTATGAAGGAGATTTATCTCGGAATGATAATACCTTCCTAATAAACGTAAAATCACAAAGTAGATTGAGTTTTGATTTTCAGATTGACAGAATTGAAAATTTAATAGAGGATCTTGACATAAGCGACTTTTGGCAAGAATCTATATTGAATTTTAAATTATTGAATTTTATTTTAAGTAATCCTAATTCTAGTAGTTATGGTACAAAACTATATAATTGCAAATCTGCTTTATTTAGCTTATTGAGTAACGAATCAGATAGTTCCATACAGTTTATTAATGGATATATAGATTCTGGGTACAACATAGAGGTGTTTATAAAGGAACTTTGTCGTCGTTGGAGCAACTCTGTCAGAAACATTTGGAAATACATACATCTATCGCCAATTTCAGACGAAGTGAAAGACAAATACTTCCTGCTTATTATCAAATATGCTGAAATCACTGATATAACAGAAATTTCGAAAAACTCGAATCTAAAACAAATTATTTCTGAAAAAGTTGATTTTTGCAGTCTGTACGAAGAAGACAAAATAAAAGAAATATTGAACGCTCTCAATATTAAATTCATAGATATTGATGTAAATTCGTTTTCTGACGATATGTTTGATTACGTATATACAAATAAGCATTATCAAATAAATAAGATAATGCTTAAAAAAATTATTCAAACAAAAGGCAAATTTAATCAAGTTGATTTTGACACACAGAATTACTTTGCAATAAACAGTTCTGATTGTGATATTTTAGTGAATTACATTAACGAAAATTTAAAAGATTATGTTACGAATGTTTATCTAAAGATAGAGACAAATACAAACGAAAGAGAAGAACATTTAATAAAGCTGTTAAACAGTAAAAAACTTGACAATAAAGACAAGATTGCAATTATTGAAAAGGTAAAAACAAAGATATTCCTTATAGAAAAAATAGAGACCGTAGAAATAAGAAATTTATTAATGCAAAATTTTAAAGCTCAGGCAAACTGGGAAAATGTTATTGATAATTATTGTGACAATGAACAAGAACTGAAAGAGCATATTTTGACTTTCTTGAATGATAAAGAAAATGCAGAATCGTTGTCACATTTCACAATTGACAAAAACAATCCTGATGAAGAAACGGTTAGGAAGTTTTTGAGAGCGATAATTTTAAATGAACATATAAAAATAGATTCGTATGCCTTATTATTAAATTCTGTTCCATATCAATATAATTCTTTAAGTTTTGAAAATTTACCTGACGAAAATATAAGACTATTAATTAAAAATAATAAATTAAACCTAAATAAAGAAAATTATGATAAGCTAAAAGAAAAAGAATCCGATTTGCATATCAAACTAGTAGAAAAAAGAAAAAACGATTTGCTGGAAAAATTATCTGAATTCTCAATAGACGACAAAGATGTCACTATATTGTTAAGATCGCATGTTTTATCGCAAAAAGACAAAGAAGAGATTATTAATCGCGAAGAAGAACTCGTTATAAGAAATTCTGAGATATTGAACATAATAGGAGATTTGTTAGCTGGGAGCAACGAGAATTATGATATTAATAAAAATATATTAAAGGCTATATTTGAAAATCTTGATGATACAGATAGATCAATTAGGCATTGGATTTCCGTATTTAGCAAAACAATTCATAAATTTGACAATGACGATATTACAAATGCCCTTTCGTATTTCTCTGAGCCATATTCCAATATAGCTAGAGACGAAGAAGTCGTTATACCCAAAAATCCTATTAATGCAAAGCTTGCACGTATGTTAAAAGCGAAAGAATACATTAAAGATTTCAAAATTTTTGTAGACACAGGCGAAATAGAAATTTACAAATAAACTTTGCAGTAGAAAGAATTTGCTATGAACAGAATAATACTTATCGGCAACGGTTTTGATTTGGCACATGGTATGGCAACTCGCTATCAAGATTTTATTGATTGGTTTTGGGAAAAACAAGGAGAAGAATGTAACAAGATTAGATGGATCGATGAAAGACCGCTGTTCAACAAAAATAATCTGTATTTTTCATTTAAAGAATTTCCAAATCATCAACTGCAAGGTCAGTGGTATAAAGAATTTATAAAAAAAGGGAAATTAATTTTCAAAAATGTTTTTTTGGAAATCATTACGAAAGATGCATTGCAAAGTTGGGTTGATATAGAAGAAGCATATAACAAAGAGTTACACAAAATCATTGAAAAAGTCAGAGAATACGAAAAAGAAGATATAGAAAAATTAAACAATGATTTTTCTATGATAAAAAATGCGTTAGAAAATTACTTAAAGGAAGTAGTAGAAAAAGATAATAACGTAACATTTGAGAATATTAGAAATACTATTTATTCAAGATTTGATTTGAAAGATTTTACTCGGACAGGTGTTGATAATATTGTTGATAAGGAATGTCAAGTTTTACAACAATTTATTGAGGGAAAAAGATTTCCGAGTGGAAACGCACATTATTTGCTTAATGATCTCAAAGATAGAAATGTACAAGTAAATAAAAAAGAAATAAAAGAAGGTTCAAGATTAGAATAATGGATTATTTCTTAAATTTTTCTGCAAATATACGAATAAATTTTGATTTCTCAAATTATATCTAAATTCACACTCTTTGATGTGTAAATAAAGCTTGTGTTTA
>WRCN01000022.1 GCA_009783885.1 Bacteroidales bacterium
AAGAACCTTTTCTGCAGGATTAGAAGTTGGATTGCGATACAAATTAGGCGGATCTAACAGAAAAACCAAACAGGACATGATCCGAGAAAGAGAAGAACAGAAAGAAAAAGAAGCGGCACAGGCGCAAACAGTAGCACAGGCGCAAACAGCAGCACAAAGAGCTGAAGACGCAGAGCAAAGAGCGGCCACAGCATCAGAACGCGAAGCCGAAGCAAACGAAAGAGCAGAAAAACTTGCCCAAAGCCTTAAACGAATAGAAGACCTATTGGCCTCAACATTAGCAAGAGATGGAAAAGTAGACAGAGTGACAGGAGAAGGCGGAAAGGAAGCCCTCAAAGTAGACCTCGATGGAGATATACTCTTTGCAACAGACCGAAGCAACCTCTCGAAAAACTCAATGAACGTGCTGGTACCCCTGGTGCAAATATTGCAGGAAAACCCACAAACAACCATCGATATTTTCGGACATACAGACAATGTAGGATCGTTGAGACACAACCAGAAACTCTCTACCGATAGAGCAAATTCTGTGGCGAATTTCCTCACGGAGATGGGCGTAGACAGAAGACAAATCAGAAGAATAGTGGGTAGAAACTACTCCGAACCCGTAGATGATAACGGCACCGAGGAAGGTAGAGCAAAAAACAGAAGAGTAGAAGTATGGGTGTATGTCGATAGAGACTAATCGAAAATCCAAAACTAATAAAAAAAGTTCAAGATTAGAATAGCATACAGATCCCTCCCTCGTTACACTCGGTCGAAATGACGGACACTTATTGGAGGAGGGCTGGGAAAGCAGCGACGGCGTAAACGTTGCTGCTTTTCCATTTATCTCGTGTGCGAAAAATCGTCATCCCGAACGAAACATAGTGAAGCGAGGAATCTGTTTGCTATTCTAATCTTGAACCTGAAAAAAATCGAAACAACTTGGTATTTCGGTTTTTTTTGTCGTATTTTTTTCGTACTTTTGTAAAAAATTTCTGTAATGAACTTTATCGACGAACTAAAATGGCGCGGCATGATCCAAGACATCACGCCCGGAACGGAAGAGCAAACCAACAAAGAATTAACCACCGCTTACGTGGGTATCGACCCAACAGCAGATTCCTTGCATATCGGGCATTTGGTGGGTGTGATGATGCTCAAACATTTTCAAAATTGCGGACATAAACCACTCGCTTTGGTGGGTGGCGCAACGGGTATGATTGGCGATCCGTCCGGAAAATCCACCGAACGTAATATGCTCGACGAAAAAACGCTTCGTCACAATCAAGAGTGCATCAAAAATCAACTGCGAAAATTTTTAGATTTCGACAGCGGAAAACCTAATTCCGCTGAGATGGTGAATAATTATGATTGGATGAAAGATTACACGTTTTTGAATTTCATTCGAGACATTGGTAAACACATTACTGTCAACTATATGATGTCGAAAGACAGCGTAAAAAAACGCTTTTCGGGCGAAGGCGAAGGCATGTCGTTTACCGAATTTACGTATCAATTGGTTCAGGGATTTGACTATTTGTATCTGTATCAAAATAAAAACTGCAAATTGCAAATGGGCGGAAGTGACCAGTGGGGAAATATCACCACAGGCACAGAATTAATTCGCAGAAAGTGTGGTGGAGAAGCGTTTGCCTTAGTTTGTCCGCTCATCACCAAAGCCGATGGCGGAAAATTCGGAAAAACCGAAAGCGGAAATATTTGGCTTGATGCCGAAAAAACATCGCCTTATCGTTTTTATCAATTTTGGTTGAATTGTTCGGATGTCGATTCGGAAAAATATATCAAAATTTTCACCATGTTTCCCAAAGAAGTAGTTGAGGAATTAATTTCCGAACATACGCAAACCCCACATTTGCGCATCTTACAGAAAGCGTTAGCAAATGATTTGACGATTCGTGTTCACGGCGAAGAAGCCTATCAAAAAGCCGTTGATGCCACCGAAATTTTGTTTGGAAAAGCCACAAAAGAAGCGCTTTCAAATCTTGATGAACAAACGTTTTTAGACGTTTTCGAAGGTGTTGAAACGTTTGAAATTTCGAAAAAAGATATTTCCTCATTTATTTCCGAAGGAGATGAACTTTCAATTGTAGATTTTTTAGCCGAAAAAACAAAAATCTACGCCAGCAAAGGCGAAGCACGGCGTGCATTGAAAGAAAATGGGGTCTCTATCAACAAAGAAAAAGTGGCTGAACAAACGGTTATCACACCTGAATTTTGTTTGAATGGCAAATATATTTTAGTTCAAAAAGGGAAAAAGCAATATTATTTGGTAAACGTTGTGGATAAACCGTAATATCTATGAAAATCGAAGTTAAAAAAAACCAATCCTTACTAGAGCTTTTGGGCGAAGTGTTTCCCGAAAGTAGTAAAACGCATTTGAAAAAAGTCATCAAATATGGTTTCATTTCTCGCGGAGACATGATTTTGAAAAATCCGGAAACCCCTGTAAAAAAAGGCGAAACCCTAAATTACAAAAAATACAACGGCGCAGAAGCAAAGAAAAAGAAAGAAAAAGTACCGTTTCAAATTGTTTTTGAAGACGATTATTTAATCGCTGTTTTAAAACCTGCCGGTATTCTAACCGTTGGCACAACTACAGAAACCAAAAAATCCATGTACAAAATGGTGTTAGATTATGTGGTAAAAACCGAAGCACGTAGTGCGAGCTCAGCAAAGCTAAAATCCAAACACAAAGAAAAGGTTTTTGTTGTACACCGTTTGGATAGAGAGGTTTCAGGACTTTTACTGTTTGCAAAATCGGAAATTGTAAAAAAATCGTTGATCGAAAATTGGACTGATAATGAAAAATTATACTGGGCTTTGGTCGAAGGAAAACCACAAAAAGCAAGCGACACCATCAAATCGTATGTGATGGAAGGCCCGAAACAGAAAATGATTGTTGTGGCTTCGAGTACGTTCAGCCACCGTAACACGGTCGTTGAGCGTACTCGAAACGCCCGTGAAATTGATTCGCCCAAAATCCCACAATTAGCAACCTTAAAATACAAAACCCTATCCCATCACAACGACTATACTTTGCTCGAAATCCATTTAGAAACGGGTCGAAAAAATCAAATTAGAGTGCAGTTGTCAAGTATGGGCTGCCCCATTGTAGGCGACCGCAAATATGGAGCAGACGCAACTTACATTCGTCAAATTCGATTGTTTGCCTTTTCATTTTCGTTCAAACATCCGATTACAAAAAAACGTGTAACCCTTTCGCTACCTATGCCAAAAACGTTTTTAAATGTTGGTCATGGGGATGAAAAATATTAACGTGTTGGGGTGTATTACATACGCCCTTGTTGGCATTTGTCACAATCGTCAATGGGGGCGTATGCAATACGCCCCTACGGTTCAAAATTGCATCGGTTTCCTTCGACACAACTCCAAATAATCGCAATATCTACAATTCGCAAGAATTTCCGTAGCACTAAATTCTGTATTCGGATTAAATATGTCTTGCAATAAATCCGTTAAATAAGTTTCGAATTCCTGTGAAATTTCGTTGAAATCATTTGGCAAAAATGTAGGCAAATAATCGGGTTTGTGCGCTTCATGAACGTGTAGCAAACATGGTAAAACACGACGGTTTCCAGCGGTTTTAGAAATTAGAAAACTATACATTAAAGCTTGCAAATAATTTCTATTTTCCGTAATCTTTTTTTCGTCGAATAAGTCTTGTATTTTGTCGGTTTTAAGCATTTTCAAACGTCCGCCCGTTTTGTAATCCACTACGCGCAAATAGCCGTCAATATTATCTATTCTATCTATATAGCCACCGATTTTTACAATCATATCTCCGATAGTTAATACTTCTGATATCTTTTTTTCCATGGCTAAAAGTGTGAATGGGGCTTTCTGAATATCCAATGAAATTAGGCGTTTCAGATTATCGCTCAACAATCGGCGGATGATTAATTCTTCGCCGGAATAGCAAGGGGATTCCTCGACTTCGCGTACTCCGTATGCTTCGCTCGGAATGACGGTGTTTTGCTTAGGGAGAAGATTGGAGGATTGGGCGGCTTTGCCGCCCAATCCTCCAATCCCTTCTTCCATTCTCTTAGCGTCGTCATGTCGAGCGGAGCGAAGCGAAGTCGAGACATCCCCCTGCTTAATGGACTTTTCGTAAATAAACGCCATATCTACAAGTTTTTCACGCTTTCCATCATCCAAATAAATTCTCAAATCATCAGCATTAATTAGGCTTTCGGTAAACTCAACAAATTTATGATTTTCATCAAATTTCAGTTGATTGGAAACTGTCCGATACAAAATTTCCGCGCTCCGATGAAACCACGTGCCGATTGTAGCAGCATCCATGTCCGCAATATCAGACTTTTTCGCTTCCAAACCTATCACATAGTGCAAATAAAATTTCAGTTTGCACGTCAAAAACGTATTAATTGCCGACGGTGATAAACCCAGACTGTCTGCGTCTTTGTTGTATTTTTCCAACAAAACGTTTCGGATTTCGGATGTTTTAGGAATATTTATTTTTCGTGGTTGTTGAAGTTCTACAGCAGAAGTTGACAACGTTTTGTGTTCAATTTCAAAGCCATTTTCAATCATTAGTTGCAACATAAATCGACTCATTTCTCCACGATTTAAACCTTCGGTCGCCGTATTGTAAACCAACGCCACATGTTCCGCACGTTGCATCAGACGGAAAAAGTAATACGCATAAACGGCGGTTTTATGTTCGGGAATCGTCATTCCAAATGCTTTTCGCAAGGTGTATGGAATGAATGAGCCGTCATTCGCAGACTTCGGCAACATACCCTCGTTTACCGAAAGCATAATTAAATTCTTAAAATCTAAATTCCGTGTTTCCAAAACGCCCATAATCTGCGTACCCAAAACGGGTTCGCCCAAAAACGGGACGGTCAAAGTGCTCAACATTTGATCTATCAACCGTTGTAGGCTCGGCATCGTCAATTCTAATTGATGATTTTGCATTAAATCCACTATTCTATTCAACTGTAAAACAACGCGAAATGTTGTTTCTTGATACAATTGATCGATTGTTGTTGTATCGAATTTTAATTCGGATTTCAGCATTTCAATAAGTTCAAGCAGTACGTCTTTTGGCGGCTTTGCAGCGTTTGCATGTGAAGTTAAAAAATGTCGCACGTTGCCAACAATTGGTGTTTGTTTTACAGGATAACCCATGGTGATATTGGCAACATCTTCATCAGAAAGTGCTGAAATCAGAGGCATTAAAAGTTGTTCGTTACAAAGTACAATTGCATTTTTAGAGGTTTCTGTTTCGGAATTATCAACTGTTTTCAGCCATTCGTCGGCATAGCGTGTTTGTGCGTTTTCGGTTGGAGAAGCTACAAAGGTGATGCGTTTGGTTTTTTGTGATGTTTCGAAACTATTGAAAACAACGGGATTGCTTAAAGCATTATCGAAATTTTGCAAATTGCGTTTGATAAAAATTCCGGCTTCATGATTGGGGTTTTTGAAAAAACTTTCGTCGTAATCCCAGTAAAATAAGGAATTTTGTGTATTTTTGAAAATTTTAAACAGAGTTTCTTCTGCTGTATTCAACACATTGAAACCAACAAAAACATAATTTTTATACGGCAAATCTAACGTTTTTTTCTCCAATTTATTTTCAATCACATCTCGCATCAACAGCCCTTCATACGCCAAATTCTGCGATTTCAAAACGTCAGAAAACTGTTCATAAATATCATTCAACACCGACCAAATTTGAATAAATCGCTCTTTCAATTGACTGCTTTTTTGCGGATCAAAATTCACAAAAAATTGATTTAAAACTTGGATCTGTTCCTCTGTCAGATATTGCAACGGATTTTCCATTGCTTTAATGCTTTGAACATTTTGAAACAATTGTCGTGCATCCACCAAATGTTTGTCCAAATCATCAAAATCTCGCAACAATAATTCACCCCAAAAATAAAATTCGTCGAAACTTTCATCGGTTTGCAAAAAACGATTATAAATCTTGTGTAACGTAACATTCAATAAAATCGGATCGGCAATTTGCAACGCCGAAAACTGCGACCAAAGTTCGTTAATCGCAATGTAATTTGGCGACCAAAACGGGCGCTGTAAACTAGCGTAAAGATGGTTGTCGAAAAACACCGAAGCACGTTTGTTCGGAAAGATAATTGCTGTTTCGGATAAATCCAATCCGCGTGCAATTAAATCTTCGGCAACATATTTTAGGAATGGTTTCATAATTCGACGGGTTCAATTTCGTTTGTGTCCAAATACCATAAAAATCCGGTGATTTCGGGATTTTTTGTTGGCACGGATTGCAAATCCGTGCCAGCGGGTACGGACATATTTTTTAACAACGTTGCATATTCCTGAATTTGCTCGTGATGTTTTGGGTATTTTTGTCCGGTTTTGAAATCTACTAAAATTAAATTTCCATTTTCGTCCTGCATTACTCTGTCCGGACGACGTTGTTCCAAATGCCCTCGAACAGTGCGATTGACAATCTTACATTCGTTGAAAATTCGATAGTTTTTAACTTCGTTGAGCTCGCACTTCGTGCTTCGGTTCGAAAACCAATCTTGTGCAATCGGATTTTTTAATAAGTTTCGAATAGTTGTTGCGATTGTTATTTTTTCGTTTTCCGAAATAAATCCGTTGAATACAAATTTTTCGATGGTGGTTTCGATGTCTTCGGAATAGCGAATTTCGGCCAATATTCGGTGATATAACAGGCCTTTTGCTAATGGGTTGTTTCGTAGAGACACACGGCCGTGCGTCTCTACATTAGGTTGATTTTGCATTTCGCAATACCATTTTATTGCATCTTTCGAGAGGTAAAATGTGGGTTGTTTTTGTGCGATTGAAAATGGCACTTCAATCGTTTTTAACGGCATTCTGAATACATTGCCGTCAAATGTTTCTTCGTGTTTTTCTACAGACGGGATTAATTTCCCTTCTTGAAAAACGCTGTCGATTAAAGGATTTACCACATTATGCAGCAAATTCGACACACGTAATTTCTCGGATTTTTTCGGTAATGCTTCCGCTAAAATCAATAAATTGTGTTTCGGACGAGTTAAGGCAACATACAATAAATTCAAATTATCGACCCAAAGTTTCAAGGTTTCGTTTTGAAAATCGGTAACAAAATATGAGTGTTTGAGCGTTTTTCCGTAATTCAACGGAATTAACGGCATTTGTTCGAATATGTGGTGGTTGATGCGATCGGACGTTTCGACTTCGCTCAACAGCCGATCCCTGAGCGGAGTCAAATGGATTGCTGGTGATTCATGCCAAACCAGCTGGTCGAAACGTGTTTCATCCATCTCCCATTCGCAAAACGGCACAACAACGGTGTGAAATTCCAAACCTTTCGACTTGTGAATGGTCAAAATTCGAACGCCCGAAACTTGAGCATTAATCGCAATGGTTTTGTTTTGCAATTCGTCTATCCAATATTCAAGAAAGTCCTCGATATTACTGCTGTTTTGAGAAACAAACGTATTCACACAATCCAAAAAATCATATAAAAAAGCATGTTGATTTTTTTGTTCGAACAAACCGAAAATTGCAATGATTTTTTCGGTTAATTCGTATAGCGGTAATTTTCGTAAGGTACGATACTCATATATGAATTTTTCGGGCAAGTAATCCTGAAAATGCTTCACTGGTGCAGACCTGTAGTCCGTGCCGTTCCCTTCGACTCCGCTCAGGGGTCGGCCGTTGGGCGAAGTCGAAACGGACGTCCGTACCGACACAAAAGAATTGAAAAAATCAAAGAGTTGCTGATCGAAGTTTGGTTGTTTTTGCGATTGAAATGTATAAGCCAATTGTGCAAAGGCAAGCGGATCGTTATAGTTTGACAACGTTCGCAAAGCATCTATAATCAGGCAAACTGCGGATGATGACGAAAATTTAAACGCCTCGTCCGACACTAATTTGAAATAATTTTTGGTGTCTTCTTCTAAATCCGGATTTGCGGAAAGATAAGCCTCAAACGCTTCAGAAATTTTGGAAATATTACTTTTGTTTCGCACCAAAATCATGATGTCCTCCGGTTTGATTTTCGCTTCTTGCAATCTCAACATCGTGTCTACAACGGTTTTCGCTTGCTGTGATTTTCGTCCGTCTTTTTCCACAAATCGAACTTCGACAAACCCTTTTGTTTCCGTACGTTTCGGTGTTTGACAAACATCTGCATAAGCTTTGCTTAAAATCTCAATCAAATCTTGACGACTATTGCTAATTTCCGCCTCAAACCGCTGTTTCAAACACGCAACCGCTTTTTGAAACACAGCATTATTGAAATTCACAACGGTTGAATCGGTGCGATAATTGATGTTTAATGTGTTTACCTCTGTTGCTCCTTCGTAAAATTCGTTTTCTATAGAGTTCAACGTTTCCCAATTGCTGTTTCGCCACCGATAAATGGCTTGCTTCACATCTCCAACAATGAGGTTTGAATAGCCCTTTGAGAGATTCTCCAAAAACAATAACTTAAAATTTTTCCATTGCAAATCCGATGTATCTTGAAATTCATCTATCAAAATATGGTTTAAATTTGCACCTATTTTTTCGTATAAAAACGAGGTGTCATTTTCGCCAATTAATTGGCTGAGTAAGGCAGAGGTATCTGCCAACAAAAACCGATTTTGTTCGTGGTTAAGTATTGCCAAATGTTTGGAAATATCGCTCAACAAACCCATATTTCGCAAATGTTTTAGCACTAAATCGCAGGAATTGATTTCTAGTTCGAGTTGGTCCTTTTCATTTTGGGCGTTTCGACTACGCTCAACGTCCAAGATTTTTTCAAACTTGTGTTTTGCTTCTTTTCTGCGTGAGTAAAGGGTATTAATATATTCGTCGACACGTTTTTTGTCTTGAAAAAACGTGTCTGTTTCGGTTTGATGACGTTTAAATACTTCCTCAAAAATTTGTTTTCCGGTTGCAATCAAATCTTTTTCGATAGATTTGCTGTATTTTTCATTCGCTGCATCATCCTCAATAATTTTGCAAATCCACTGCAACGCTTCCGTATCGGTTGATAAACTTTGTATTAACGCACGCACCGCTTCTTTCAGCGCTTTTTGATTATCCAATTCAATATTGAAATATGCGCCTAAACCGAGTTCTTTCGCCATGTTTCGCAACACACGCTGATAAAAACTATCTATTGTTTCTATGTTGAAAAATCCGTAATCGTGCAAAATTTTATTTAAGGCTTTGGCCGATTTTTTACGAATTTCTTCCTCTGAAAGCCCTGTTTCTTTTAACAAAATTTCCAAATACACATTCGAACTTTCACAATGGTGGGCCATCCCATAAAGTTCACCCAAAATGCGCTGTTTCATCTCACCTGTGGCTTTATTGGTAAATGAAACGGCTAAAATATTTCGATGCGCATTGGGTTTTGAAAGCAAAAGTTTCAAATATTCCAACGCCAAACGGAAGGTTTTTCCGGAACCTGCGGAGGCTTTATACACATGGATTTTTTCCATTGTGCAAAGATACAAATTTTTTATGAATTGTAGGGGCGTGGTTTGCACGCCCCTACAGATGGGCGCGCAAACCGCGCCCCTACGTGTTATTGTCCCATTCCGCCACCTTGTCCGCCATCTCCGCCACCACCACCACGTGCGGCTTCCTCTGCTGCGGCATCTCGCATTCGACGAGTTTGAACATTACCTTTTCCAAAACGGTAACTCAATCGCACCGAAATCGAACGACTTGGCCAAATATATTCTCGATAATCGCGTTGTCCGGTCGGGAGTTCTGTGTCATTTGTCCATTTGTTCGCGGTGTTGAAAATATCGTTCAAGCTCAATGTTGCGGTTAATTTTCTGTCAAAAAAACTTTTTCTCAATCCTATATTTACAGAATACAGTCCGGCATGCTTTGTAAACAAGCGTTTTTGCGGAAACATACCCCAACTGTTGATATCCATACTCATGGTTTTTGAAAGCGTGATATCGTTGGAAACATAATAACTGGCTCGGAAAAAATCTCTTGTTTCAGAAATAGAAGTAAGAGGATCACCAACAACAGTATCATATTTGAAATGCGATCTTGAATATTCACCACCACCTGTTATCAGTAAACGCCATTTGTCAAAAAACGTCCGTTGAAACATTAAGTTAAAGCCGAAAGCATCATTTGTTCCAAGATTTTCGGGACGATTCTCCACTGTATCTCCACGAAAACGCGTGATGCGACGAATCTCTCCATCCGTACGTGCATAAGACAGTCGAACAATTGGCACATGATTGTATGTGTAAGCCAATCTGACAATATGCGAATATTCAGGATTCAAATTCGGATTACCTTCATTGAATTCGTACGCGAGATTTCTGGTTATAAGTGGATTCAAATTCGCGTAATGCGGACGTGTTAAACGATAACTGTATGAAAAATTAAGTCCGGTTTTTTCGGTTAATTTCTGATTGGCGTTCAACGAAGGAAACAGTCCGAAATAATTGCCGTCAACTTTTTCAAAAGATTTCCCGTCAATAATAGATCTGCTATTACCTTTCCAAGCGGTGTATTCTCCTCTCAATCCGGCTTCCACACTTGTTTTTTCCGAAAATTTGTGATTAATCATACCGTAAAAAGCTGTGATATTTTCGGTGTAAACAAAACGATCAGACATGTTCAGATTCAAAACACCTTCGTTCTCATATCGTTGCTTATTATCATTGTTTACATAGCTGTATCTTGCTCCGGTTTCTATTTTAGTTTCCTTATTTAACGGATATTCCAAATCTGTTTTTATGGAAAAGATATTGGAAGGTAATCGTACATCAAGTTCATACGGATCTCTACCAATTTGAGTAGAAAAATCGCCCAACCAATAGGTAACTTCACTGTTTCCTCCACCGGAGTGCATATTTCTGACCCAACTTGCATCAATGAAGAATTGACGATTATTGGCCGAATCAAAAATGTTTTGATAATTCAAGTTGAGATTTTGATTTCCCCATTCATTTTTCATTTTGAATCCTTGACGAAACGATGATTGAATTATGTCATCCGGTGTAAATTGTCGAGTATTTGTATAGCCGGACACTTTACTTTGTCCATCTTGAAGTCGATAAGAGAGCGATAAGATATTTCGAGGATTGATATAATAGTCAAACCCGGCTCGTCCTGATATAAAGCGATTATTTTGGTTCGTAGTCCAATCCTCATCTTTACCTTTGTTCATTTCCCAGCGAGATCCGCCCGGAAAGTTAGTGAATCCGGTCATTCCCGAAGGACTGTTGCTATTCGACATATTCAAATTTGCAAATACGGTGAATTTGTTAGTTCTAAAATTCAAATCAAATCCTTGGTCGTGATTAAATTTTTCGTGATACCGTGCACCTGCGTGAACGGTTCCGCTGTAGCCCATCATTCGGGTGCGTTTGGTTCGGATGTTCAAAATTCCGCCAATACCTTCTGCTTCGTATCGTGCCGGAGGATTATCAATGGCTTCGATTCTGTCAATGTCTGATGATGGCAAACTTTTTAGCAAATTCGCTAATTGTTGACCCGACAAGTGTGTCGGACGGCCATCAATCATTACCAAAACACTGGAATTTCCGTTCAACGAGATATTGTCATCGTTATCAACCGTAACACCGGGGAACTTTTTCAATGTTTCCAACGCATTATCGCCAACGCTTGTGGTGGATTCGGCAACATTAAACACTAATTTTCCGGCTTGTTGTTCGAGAACCGGACGTGTGGCTACAATCTCTACTCCTGTGAGTTGTGTGGTGCTTGGGTTGATAAAAAATGAACCTAAATCCAAACGATTGTTACCTCTCCTCAGTTCAATGGGGTGGACATACGTATGATATCCAATACTGCTAACTCTCAAACGATATTCTCCATCACGTAAATTTTCTAACAAAAAACGCCCGTCTTCATCAGTTGTAATTCCGGTTACCAAACTGCTGTCCGCAGCTTTAAGCAACGCTACACTTGCAAAAGGTATCGGTTCTCTCGTTTGCGAACAAAATATGCGACCTCTTAAAAATCCGTTCGTTCCGCCCAATTGGTCATTCGAACGCGTTAGATTCAACGGAAAAGACATACCCATTTGTTTGAAATTTCCGGTTATGGTGTTATCTTTCAATTCGCCGGTATATTCTGCCGGTGGAGTTTGCGGGATGCTGATTGCCATTCTGATTTTGTTATCCTCTAGCGTTACGGAACTCACAGGAAGGCCATTTGCACCTTGGTCAGGGCTGTCCATCGTGGCTTTGTAGGTATCGCCGTCTTTGGAAATATGAAATACGATTCGTAGGTTGTGACCTTGAACGGAGAGCGTGCCGTTCCACGTGCCGACGATGTCTTGGCTTTTCAGCGAAAATACGAGGAAAATCGCAATGGATGATAAGAGAATTTTTTTCATAGGGTTTTATTAGGGTTTTTATTTTGGATGCAAAGATACGAAAAAAAAATGAATTTTGTAAGGAGGGTCGCCCGCCGGCAATTATTTTTCATAATCACCACAATAAAGGGGCGGGTAACCCCGCCCCTACCAGTCGAAACAACAAATCCAATATCGACCAATTACACGCCTAACGTAATTCCGAACGAGAATGGTTTCAATTCCGGGCCTTTATCTTTCAAAAACATTTCGGTCAAACTATACGTTGCAAAGAATCCCACATTCTTGTAGCCAAAACGCAGCTCTGTATCAACACGGAATGCATTGAGGTAAAAATTATCTCTCGTTCTGTCGCGTTTTCTGCCATTGAAGTTATAGACTTGCACAGAACTCGCGCCTAATCTTACATTGCCAACAACTCCGGCCGTTGCAAAAAATTCATTTTTTTGGTAATTCAGATATAGCGGAACTTTTAGCCACGAGGATTGCAATTTACTTCGTCTGTATTTTCGATCTTCCGGTCCATCGTAAGGTTCTACTACAAATATACCAAGGTCTCTATCTCTACTGGGAATTATAGATTCATCCAAAAATTTATAGATATTCCAACCGATACCCATTCCGACTCCAATGCCGACCGGACTATTTCTGCCTCCTAAACGAACACCGTATTGAAGTATATTCAAATTGATAGCAAACGATGTGTTTTGCTTAAGTTGCATATTTTCGTAGCCTTCCGGCAAGGTGTTTCTGAAAAAATCTTGTCCGTAACCGCTAAATCCGAAGTCGAAAAATCCGTATGAAGGACTAAATCTTTTTGATGTTTTACTTTTTCTTTGACCTGGTGTATGGATTTTGATGTTTATACCATTATCTTCGAACCAATCATTTATGTCTTCAACCCGGTCGTCTATTTCTATGTTTGTGGAATTTTGAGTAGAGCTTTGTCTCACAGATACTACTCGGGGAGTTACTCGGGGAGTTCGATATGATACCTGATTGTCCGCTTCGGGGTTGAAATGCAATGTGCTTGCTCCGGAAATACTTCCGGTTGCTGTTTTTGTGTTTAGTCTCGCGTGTGACGCACCGGATAAAACAACATTTATTTCTTGTGTTTCGAGTTGTTCGGCGCTAATTGAAACAGCACCGGAACCTTGAATGCTTAGTGTTTGAGCTGCTCCGGATAAATTTAATTGCGATGCTCCTGAACTTTGAACGCTTAGCACATTGGCTTGTTCTAATAATTTCAAATTTAAATGTGATGCACCGGATGCTCTTAATAAAATATCATCATACGCTAAAATCAATCTTGTATGACTTGATCCCGAAAGTTCAAGTTTTAACTCATCACCGACTATTTTGTCTTCCGATGAAACTCTCGCAATACCTGAAACAACTAAGTTGTTCAACGATTGAAAAAGAATAATAATAGGTTCTTCTTCTCTTTTTTGGTTTGATCGTGTATCCGGACCGAAAATTCTTAATGTGCCGTTGTTGCTCACTTCGAATATATCGCTTACACCATCGGGAATAATGATTTCACAACGATCTGTTTGAATCAATTGTACATGATGGGTTTGCCCAATGCTGATTCTTGTAAATTCTCCCACATTTCGAGTGCGAGATGGTTGTGCTGTTAAAAAGTTTGTAAATAAAACAAACAATGCGGTAGTAAATAATAAACGTTTCATGGCTTTATTTTTTTTAAAGAGTTAATAGATATTTATTGACGTTTCGCGGATGAAGCACCACTTGTTTTAACATTGCTTTCGTTCCAGTTTCCTCTCAAAGAACTGGCTCCCGAAACGCTTCCTTTTACTTTTCGAGTTGAAATTCTTGCTGATGAAGCCCCCGAAATTTGAACATCGGTTTGTTGGGCTTGTAGGTCTTTCGATCTCGCTTTTGATGCACCGGAAATATTGAGTTTATGTGTATTGGTCTTTCCTGTCAAAGTCAAGTCCGACGCACCGCTCAACATTGTCATGAGTTGAGTAACCTCCACGTCAAGTTTCGCATTACTTGCTCCCGAAAGTTTAAGTGTTAATGAACTTCCTTTTATTGGTTTTTCCGATTTGGCGTTCACAGCACCTGATAAATCTAGGGATTCCAAAGATTTAAAATAAACCCTAATCAGAGGTTGTTTTTTATTTATCCGATGATTATTTTTTCTCCGGTAATTTTCAGGAATGCCAATAGTCAACGTGCCTTTGCTAACTTTAACGATGTCTTTTGGTGTTAGGCCATCCGGAAGTTCCAAATCTTTTGGAATCACTATTTCGCATTTATTCGATGGAACTAAGACAACATTAAATGCGTTTCTAACTTCGATTTCTTTGAAGTCAGCAGTGGGAATACGGTCTTGGGCGGTCAAAAAACCAGTCATCAAGACAAACAGGGGGGTGAATAATAAATGTTTCATGATTATAATTTTTTGGTGTTTTATCAGTATGACGAACACCCCCTGCAAAAAGTTACACCCATTCGAAAAAAATAGGGGCGAGGCATGCCCCGCCCCTATGGCGATATTTATTGTTTTACAATTTTTATCGGTACAACCGCTGTAGCCGTGTGGACTCGAACAATGTAATGCCCAGTTGGGAGAGATTGTAAGTCGATGGTTTTATTATTGCCTTGCAACTGCATCATCACTTTACCGGTCAGGTCTAAAACAAAAATTTGTTTGATCACTTGTTCGGTTTGGATATGCAATATGTCGCTTACCGGATTAGGATAAACGGTTAATGTGCCTTCGCCGACAGGTATGACGATTGGAGTTATCAATTCAAATGTAGCAGAAATGATGACATGATCATCCAATACATGGGTATGCGCTTCATCTGTGCCACCGTGCCACCATTCAACAAATCTGTAGCCTTGGTCAGCCGTTGCTATCAAAGCCAGCTCTATATTCTCATCTAACTCTGTACCACAGAATATTTCTTCAGATCCTGCCATTACAATAATTGTGCCGTTTATCGGAGGTGTAATGTTCACCATATAGGCAAAACTTGTTGTAGCAACCAAAGGTTCTGATACTGCACCGGCAGCGAAATTGTTATTGGCTTTCGAGCGAGCAAAGATGTAGTATTGCGTACTATGGTTTAATCCACTAAACGTTAAACCATCTTGCCAATTAGATGCGGGCGCTGCTACCAGGCTAATGCTATATTCTACGGTTTGTCCGTTTGTCGGTGCAGTTACAGGAAGAATGGTAATGCTGGTTCTTGTTACACCTTCTACATCATCTAATACAGGTGTTGCAACGATAGCTCCGGCTGGTTTTTGAACGCCGGTAATGGAAATATTATCCAAGTGAATACCGTATCCCCAACTTACTTCCCCTTCAAAGGCAATATAATAATCGCCTGAAGGGTTTGGAAGTGGAATACTGCGTTCTGTCCAAGTCGTAATGCTGGTTGTGTATGCCTGCAAAAGTGTCCAATCGTCGGAAGCAGAAGCTTTATAAAAAACTCTCAACCTATCCTGGTCACCACTCCATACGGCTTGTGCATGCCAAAATTTCAATACGGGTTCGTCTATTCCGGAAAGGTCGAAAGCAGGAGGGATTAATTTTGTTTTATCGCCGGTACGTGCAGTGTTTAACATACGTGCTCTATAACTACCACTCTGTGGTGCATTCGGAGTTCCGCCTGATCCAAAAACTACCCAATCTACACTTCCTGTAACTCGTTCTTGTGTCCAGCATACCGGAAAATTTGTTCCATTGCCTTCAAAGCCTTCGTTCCATGGAAATACAGTAACAAGCGGGCAGAAATATGCGGAATTCGATGTTGCATTTCCACCTTCACCTGCAATATTTTTAGCTACTACGCGGTAAGAAAATTCTCCCGGTGTACCGATTATTTCAGAGAATGTTCGTGTTGTTTGTCCTGTCGCAACTTGTATGTTGCCGGGCATACGAAATACGTCATACACCAAGCCTGTTGTAAAATGTCCACCGTTCAAACCTGCTGTTGGAGCATCCCACGAAAGTGAAGCTGTCATGTCGTTTTTTGCAAGAACCACATTAGCCGGAGCAATCGGAGCATCATGTCCAATCCACACAGGCGTAGAGTTTACAGGTCTGCCTTCACCTGCAGTGTTAGCTGCTGCTACTTTAAATCTGTATGAACCTGAAGAGGTTGCTGTATATGTCCAAGATCCTGCTCCACCAACGGTTGGATTTGGAATGGCATGAACCGGTGTAGCTTCGCCGTTCACGTAGATATTTACCGCTGTTAAGCTTGTGAGCGGTGCATCATCCAAATTTGTGGTAGGATTAGTCCAGTTGATAGCTGCTGTTAAAGCGCCGTTTGCGCCCGGAATAACTGTTAAGCCCGTAACCGCATTCGGAGCATCGGGAATAGCCGGAATAATGGATATGGTAGAGATATAAGGCACACGGTTTTTCGCTGTAACAACTAATTTGGCTTCTCCGAGTTCAAGAAAATCATCAAATATAAGGGTGATTTGTCCCGTAGCATCTGCCGTTCCACCTCCAAGAAGGACACCGTCCATTGTGAAACCAACATAAGCATAAGGTATAGTTTGAATTAAAAACTCATCATCCGCAGCTGTGATAGCATCAAGGTGAGTAACCGTTAGCGGTTGCGGTACAATGTGAGGGTGTTTATACGACGGATCGCCGAATACCATGTAAATTTCCCAATAATACCGTCTCATGCTAGGATAGTAACTTCCACCGGAACCGCCTGCTGTGGATAATTCTACAGCAAGATTACCTCCCCAAATTTTTTCATACGTAGTATGTGCCCACTCGCTTTGTGTCCAATTGCTGTTCCATTGTTCGCCATGAAGATGCCACGAACGGTCATAACTACCTAAACCCGCATGGCTGTATAAAATTCCGCCCGGAGCAGGAGTGATACCACTCGGAGTACCCGGCTGGGTGCTTCTAATTCCCACAGACCAGAAAAAATCTTCCCACCAATATGAGTTATTAGTGGTTCCGATATAGGCTACAGCACCTTTTTTTTCCGCTTTGAGCAAAGCCTCGCCTAAACAATCGTTGGCATTATCGAATTTTCCGGAAAGACAGCAGTTGCCAATCATTAAAGGATATTTATCCAAATTAGTAAAACTTGCCACATGGCTCACTAAAAGATCAGGTGTTGACCAGCCGTTTTGATTGCAATGAGCGGTGTAGTTCAGATAACCGGCACCTGCACTGATATAATTCCGAATAGTTTGAGATTGGCTCAAAGAAGCCGGATAATTGAGCATAGTCACATCAACACCATTTGCCGCATTCCAATAATAGTAACTGGCATAGTTTATTTGACCATTTGAAAGATTTTGCCAATAGCTGTCATCTCCGGCAACAAACATGGCTTTGTTGAGAAAATCTATTGAAGGAATGGTTAATTTTTCCATCGCCAACATTTTTTCAACTTGATTCATGATGTGTTGTGGCGTTGTTCCGGACAATCGTCCATATTGAACATCCGGAAGATAATCGCCTGTATATTCGGCATAATAAAGGTCGGTAACGTGTCCAGTCATTGAACTTGGACTTGTAATAACTGTTGGGAATGCAGGAATTTCCACATGACTACCTACTAACAAAAGAAAATCGGCACGAGTTGCAGGGTTATTATAAACGCCTTGCAAATAGGTTTTAATATTGTTTCGGAGAGTAGCACCCGTTCCACCACCAACTTGGTCGGTATAAAGAACTCTAACATTAAACCCCATTTCAGTTTTCCAAGTAATAAATGGAGCTAAAGCGGCTTCAAATTTTCGGTCGGAAACAATTTGATAGTTTTTTGGTGTCGCAAGATTTTTCTCAGCTTTTGGAGTGCCGCCAACGTAAATAACTTCAAATTCTATGTCGTGATACACACGAATGATATTTTGTGAAGGCAGGTATTGCACCGGACAAATGTTGAGGCGTGCAAGCTGTTGGTCTTTGGCAATTCCGATATTTACAACATCCACAATATCGCGAGCATTGAAGGATTTTTGGTTGTAAGCAGCTACGTTTTTTACCAATTCTGGTTCTCCAACAGCACTTTTGCTTCTCGGAGGTTGAACCGGAAACAAGAAATCCGTAAACCCTTTTTGAGAAAGTTGTATGTCGGTATACTTATTCGACAAAATGTTGATTTGAATTTCAGCACCCATAGGAACATTCAAAAGCTTTGTTTTTGCAGGGAGTTTGGCTTCTCCGATTTCGCCATGATGCACATAGCCGTCAAGAGACAAAGTCGTGAAATTTTGTCCTTGAACAGTAATTTTTTCTACATCCATTTCGGAAATGGTGTTGGTGAAAACAATTATGTTTTCGGTAGAATTAACGGTTTTCAAGCCGGTCGAAGCCGACGAAAACGTGATTTTTTCGGCAAACATGATGTTCGCAATTAAAATCAAAACAATAGTAATAAGTTTTTTCATATTTAGTTTTGTTTGGTATTGTTAAAAAGCAAAGATTCAAAATTAGAAAATAACAGTAACGGCAATCTTTTTCGAACAGTTTTTTGTTTGATTTAAGTTGATTGTTTTTTATATTGATTTTACAAAGTTAGTTATTATTTTTGATTTAAGCAAATTTAATTTTCAAGAAGCATTTCTGAATACTTGTGCAGGTGTTTTGTAGCCAATGGATTAGAGTTTTTTTTTAGTTTGGGTGTTCCATAAATATGGGTCGTCTGTGTGGATTTTATCTAAGCATTCATAAGATCAAGTCGCTGTTGAGAAGTACGTTCTAAAAAATAATTTTCAAAATTTGTCTAAATATCATTTTTTTTTTGTATTTTTGCAAAAGAAAATCAACATCACAAATTATGGGCAAAGATTTAGAAACACTCAGTTCTTACAACATTATCAGCACCGGAACCGTTATCAAAGGCGAGTTTTACACACCCGGAAATATTCGTATCGACGGCAGTTTTGAAGGCAATATCACTACTAAAGGCAGACTTATCGTGGGTCAAGCCGGAACCATCACCGGAGCCATCATTTGCCAAAATGGCGAAATTGAAGGACAAATCAACGCAACTGTCGAAGTCGAACAACATTTGGCCTTAAAATCTACAGCCCAACTCGTTGGCGATGTGAAAACCAACACGATCTCCATCGAAACTGGTGCCATATTCCATGGTCATTGTAAAATGAACCTCAACAAAGACGAAAATCCTTCTGAAACATAAACAAATCAAATCATCATGTCAACTTCCCCTTTAAAAAAGTACACGACCAGGCTCATTATTACAGGCGTATTATTAGCCATCGCTTCTTCATTTGGACAATATTTTTGGTCGAAACACGTTCATCCTCTGTGGTTTATAATATTGCTATTTGTTATCATAATACAATGGCTTGTGTTTGCTTTCGTGGTAAAATTCGGACAACACAAAACCCAAACTCTACTCAGACAGTACCAAATCGCCAAATACGCCAAATTATTCATCTACTTGGTTGCTCTATCCATTTACGTATTTACCGTGAAAGAAAAAGCTTTGGTTTTTGCATTCTTGATTTCTTTTATCGTGTATTACTTGGTTTTCACCGTTTTGGAAGCCATGTCTTTTCACCGTTGGATGAATAAGCTACCAACGACAAAACAATACAACCAAGACAAACTGAAACACTCCCCGCCTCCTCCGACAAGTCACGAAAATGAAAAGTAAGGGTGCAAAAACAACGTTTTTTTGCAAAAATTGCGGTGCACAATCTGCAAAATGGATTGGTAAATGTCCGTCATGCAACGAATGGAATACCTATATTGAGGAGGTTGTTCAACGTGAGGAAAAATCGGCTTGGAAAAAATCTGTTGGATTTACGAAAGTGCAAAAACCGCAGTTGGTTGCAGAAATCAGTGCCGATCAACAAGCACGTATCAACACACACAATGGCGAATTCAATCGCGTGTTGGGCGGTGGATTGGTGAGTGGTTCGTTAGTTTTGGTGGGTGGCGAGCCGGGTATCGGAAAATCAACATTGATGTTGCAAGTGGCGTTGCAAATGAAAAACCAGAAAGTGCTTTATGTAAGCGGCGAGGAAAGCGAACAACAACTCAAAATGCGTGCCGATCGCTTGGGTTTGACCAACGCACCATGTTACATTTTGAACGAAACTTCGACCTCCAATATTTTTACGCAAATCGCCGAACTATCCCCAAGTATGGTGGTGATTGACTCCATTCAAACATTGCACACGGACAGCATTGATTCGTCGGCAGGCAGCATTTCGCAAATCAAGGAGTGCGCCGCCGAATTGCAAAAATACGCCAAACAATCGAATGTGCCCGTTTTCATCATCGGACACATCACAAAAGACGGCAGTATTGCAGGCCCGAAACTCTTGGAACACATGGTGGATACCGTGTTACAGTTCGAAGGCGACCGCAATCACGGTTATCGGATTTTACGTTCAATCAAAAATCGTTTTGGTTCAACGTCCGAATTGGGAATTTACGAAATGCAAAGCACGGGATTGCGTGAAGTTCCTAATCCTTCCGAGATTTTGCTTTCGCAACGCGACGAGCAATTCAGTGGAACGGCGATTGCTGCAACAATTGAAGGCGCGCGTCCAATGCTGATTGAAATTCAGGCTTTGGTGAGTTCGGCAGCCTACGGCACGCCGCAACGTTTGGCAACAGGCTTTGATTTGAGACGATTAAACATGTTGTTGGCCGTGCTCGAAAAGCGTTGTGGATTCAAGCTTTCTGCAAAAGATGTGTTTTTGAATATTGCCGGGGGGATTCGTGTAGACGATCCTGCGATAGATTTGGCAGTGGTTGCAGCAATTTTATCATCGAACAGTGATATCGCCGTTTCGCCGAGAGATTGTTTTGCTGCGGAAGTGGGTTTGACGGGCGAAATTCGTCCTGTAACCCGCATTGAGCAACGTTTAGCAGAAGCCGAAAAATTAGGATTCGAACGGATTTTTATTTCGAAATATAATTTGAAAGGCCCTTCGACTCCACTCAGGACATTGGATGTCGAGCGGAGTCGAGACGCATCCGCTCCAGCCAATTCGAAAATCAAAATCGTTCCCGTTTCCGGAATGTATGAAGTCTTTTCGGAATTATTTGGATAACTACAATTCGAGATAATCCCTGATTAAATCGAACGTTTCCCGATCAATTAATGCGAGTTTCAAAATATCGGCAATGTTTTCGTAAAACCCTTGTTGGTCGCGGGTTTGGACGATTGCTTTCGCTTGGTAATAATCCAAATATGGATGATTTTGTAACTCTCTAATGGATGCTGTGTTGATGTTGAGTTTGCGGATATTTTTTTTATCAATGATGAACGCAGATTCTATTTGCACGTATCTTGCGGAATCAATACCCCAAACTTCCAATAATTGTTCTTTACGAACAAATCCACCGAGTTGCTCTCTGTACCTGATAATACGCTTGGAAATTGTTGAGCCGATACCTCTAATTTGTTGTAAATCTAAGGTATCGCAGGTATTTGCCTGAACGGTAAATGGTTTTTTTTCGCGAACCGGTTGAAAACTGCGTTGAGGATTTTGTTGGGATGATTGTTGGGACGGTTTGGGCGAATGTAGGGGTGTAAAATCTTGCGCCTCTACGGTTGTATCATTGCCAGTATTCGAACGATCATCATTTGCAATTGGCAAATCATACGATTTCGAATAATACGGCATCACTTGAATACCCATCATTAAGACCACCAAAATACCCAAAAGAGCAACGATACCACGGCGTTCGCTTTTGTTGAAGCCGAAAAAATTTGTGAAGGATGTGAAAAGTTTTTTCATTTTGTTTGTGTTTTATGCTGTCATGTCGAGCGTAGTCGAGAAACCCCGAAGGGCTCGGCGAAGCCAATCCCCTACTATGGGATGTCTCGACTACGCTTGACATGACGAACTGGTTCATATATATAACGCTCGAACTTCTATTTTCGTATATTTTTTTGCAAAAAAACATCATTTTGTTAATAAATTGTCGAGTTATTAACATTTTTTCCGTATTTTTGCAAAATGATTACCATTTTAGGACCTACCGCTTGCGGAAAAACGCATTACGCCACACGATTGGCTGCAAAAATCGACGGGGAAATTATTTCTGCCGATTCGCGGCAAGTATTTCGGAATATGGATATTGGAACAGGCAAGGATTTGAGCGAATATGTGGTGGATGGAAAATTGATTCCCTACCATTTGATTGACATTCGAAATCCGGGCGAAGAATACAGTGTGTTTGATTTTGTTTCGGATTTTCACAACGCGTATAACACTATTGTTTCACGAAGAAAAACACCGATTTTATGTGGCGGAACAGGGCTTTATTTATCTGCGATTTTGCAACATTACGAATTCTCTAAAGTCCCTGTATATAGGGATTTTCACGAGGAAATGAATGCCTTTGAACATGCCGATTTAATTACGCGATTGCAAGTCTTAAAATCGGTACACAACACAACAGATTTTAAAACCAAACAACGTACAATCCGTGCTTTGGAAATTGCACTTTATGAAAAAAATCAACCTGTTTCAAACTTTCCGAAAATTGAGTATGAAACTGTTTTTGCAATTTTTCCTCCTCGAAATGTGGTTCGCCATCGCATCACACAACGTTTGAAAACCCGCTTAAACACCGGACTTATCGAAGAAGTTGAAAGCTTAATTCAGCAAGGTGTTCCAACCGAACGTCTATTATCTTATGGATTGGAATATAAATTTGTTACCCAATATTTACTCGGAAACATTAGTAAAGACGAACTTCTGAAGCATTTAAATATTGCTATCCATCAATTCTCCAAACGTCAAATGACATGGTTTCGAAAAATGCAACGTGAAGGTGTAGAGATGACTATCGTCGAACCACTTTCTTAGATACAAGCCCTTTTTCGGTATGTAGCAACAGAATATAAATTCCGGATTGTTCGGGCAAAGTGATTGAAAACTGTGTGCTTCTAATTGTTCTATGCGACAATCTTTTGCCGTTCAGATCATAGATTTCATAGATATTTACAACGTTTTCCGAAGATTCTACAAAAATTGTTCCATCGCTCGGATTTGGATATACGTTTATGTTTTCCATCGTCATGTCTTTTTCACAAAAGCCCGTTGGTGTTGATGTTCCGAATATCGGACGTATCATTGCCGCGCCATAATAAAGCACCGGATACCATTCATTTTGGCGTATAGTTCGATAAAACATACGATTTTCGGCATTATTATTTTGATCGAACCCAATGTTTAAAAAAGCATCGCTTTGTTGTTGAAAGCCTATAAAAAACGAACCTTGCTGCAAAATTACCGGCTCACTCAAAGCATAAGTTTGATAACCTACTATATCGTTGTTCGGAGCTGTAAGCCTCTCTCCCGTATATCTCGGCGTATCTGAAGGTGTGCTATCGTTTTTTGCATCCCAAACCGCAAGATTGAAAAAAGCGCGACTCATGTCGTCCAACGTGGGATTGAACCAAACTTGTATCGCCACCAACGTATCAAGAACTCTTAGCGGAAAGTGATATGCAAATTGACCGGTTCTCACATTATCGCCTTCAAATCCGAAGCCCATTTCCGGCGTTCCGTCATCGTAGGCATAAAAATTACCAAAATGAACGAAGTGTTCCATAGTATCATTCGTCGGACAAACATCTTGACGCTCTCCTGTTGGTTCTAAAATATGTTGAATGGTAAAGGTTTGAGGGTTAGTGATACCCGAAAAATTATAGACTAATTGTGGTGTAAAATCAATATCGGAGGCATTGAAACCATGTGTATAAAAAGGTTCAATATTGGGCGTCGCTACCGTACTTTGCCAAACAATTTCTCCCGCTTGATTAAAAATTCGATATCGGTAATCGGCTGTGATCAATTCGTTATATAAATTTCGATAGACTAATGGAATTCTATTAACCAAATCGGTAGTCGGCTGAAACTGCTTAATCGGCATGGCTTGAAAATCTTTCAACACGCGTTGAGCACGGTCAACAAAAGCAATATCGTCCGAAAACACATCGTTTACATTGCGAAACGGCGCCAAACGAATATAATCCAAATGCCATTGTCCGGCAGCTGAACCTCGAGGGTCAAGAGAACTTATGTTTCGAAATCGAAATTGAAACCCATCGTAAAAATAATTTTGTCCGAGGCTATCCATCATTTTGGCAACCGAAATCATCACTTGCTTGAAAAATGTTTTTTCTTGATCCGGCACTGTATCTACCGGACACTGTGGACAAAACTCTTTCAATGTTTGACCATTCGCACTCCAAACCTGATCCCAACGACCGGTATCGCCTCGAAATTCCAAAATAAATTCATCGTTTCTTGCAGGAGCACGACCACGTACTGTGCTTTCCCAGGTATCACCAAATCCACCTCCGGGTTGGTAGTAAAAACTGAAATATACCGAATCACCCGGTGTTAATTGCTGCGGAATTGGACTGAAAATTGAATCCATTCGAATGGGTCGCGAAGTCAGAGTGTCGGCAGGAAACGAATAGACCGAAGCTTGTTCGTATAATCGTCCGTTAGCATCTAATGCATCAAATGTTGCAACGCCAATAGTTGGTGGAAAAAGGGGAAAGTTAACATTGATAAAAACCATATTATCTTGCCACAACGAATCATTCGGGAAAGGTGAATGAAGCGATGAAAAATCCTCAAAAAACGGCAAGAGTAAGGGTTTTGTCGATTTTGAGGGAGAGATCAAAATCGTTTTTTTAGTATCAATTAATTTTGTATTTACTTGCAAATCTCGAAGTGCAACACCATCTTGTGCTATGATTTGATGCGTGAATCCTATCAAAAGCGCAAGTATGCAACAACCTAATTTCATTTTTTTTTCCATGTTTTTAATCTTCTTCTTCTTCGAACAGTATATCTTCGTTTTCTTCTTCCTGATAACCTTGTCCTGTACCGGAAACAATGAGGTTAATATAGGTTCCTTTTCGCACTCTTTCACCCGGAGGGATATGTTGTCCGCGATAGATTTGATCAAGGACAGCGTTTTGGAAATAGCCGGATTGGTAGATAATTGCTCCTACAAAAAGACCTCTTGATTCGAGTAATGAAGTGGCTTGACGAAGCGACAAATCTATCAAATTTGGCATCACAACCATATCCGGCATTGACGATACTAAAGTAACGTAAAATTTTCGTCCTCGCTTCACTGTTGCATTGGGTGCCGGGTCATGTCTCAACACCGTTCAGGGCGGTTGTGTTTGATCAAAAACGGAATCAATAATTTCAAATTCAAAGCCATATTCTTTTTGCAAATAGCCGAGTTGGTTAATGCTAAGTCCTGTAAAATCAGGCACTATAAACGATTGACCGTGTCTCGTAAATATCCTCAACGACAACAATGTCAAAATCACAATGAGTAAACTCAGTCCCATCATAAGGACGATGGTTCTCCAAAATTGACGAGTTTTCCAAAAAATTTTCATCGGTTTTGAGTATAAATATTATGCAAAGATACAAAAAAAATCTGAACCACGATTATTTCAAGATTAAAAAGATTATCAAGATTAGAAAAAATCTTGGAAATCTTGCCAATCTTATTAAAATCAAGGTTCAGACTTGTTTTTGCATTTTTTAGATTTTTTTCGTATCTTTGCAGAAAAAAAATCTTCGTGAAAAGACATATTTTTGTGTTATATATGTTTTTGACCTGTTCTCCACTATCTCGTGGGCAAGAACCTTCAAGTGCCGTGCGCTTAAATTCAGGCAGAAAAGTTACAAATGCAATTATTTACCAAAATTCAGGACACAACCCACTTTCGGATGGTGTTTTGGGACATTATTCGGCATCAGATTCGGTGTTGTCGGGAATAAATAATATTCGTCTTACAACCAATCCGTTTGTGAATTTATTTCGAATTGACGCAAACAGTCCTGTTTTTAACAGCGGAACAACCTATGGATTGCGGGATTCGGACACCTTGGATTTGGATAAAAATCCGCGTTTGAGTTGTTGTAATATTGATATGGGCGCTTTCGAATTTTACGATTTACCGACAACCATTATTCAGCAACCTCGGGATATTCGAACTGTGCAAGGCGCACAGCCTGTTTTGCTCACTGTGGCAGCAGAAGGAACCCATCTTCAATATCAATGGCAACACAGCGGGTTTGACCTTCCTGAACAAACGTCTAATACGCTTCATCTTAGCGGAAATTGGTCAGATACAGGCATTTATCAGGTAATGATTTATGGTGTTTGTTGCAACGATACATCGATTGAAGTTAACGTAAAATACGATCCTTGGTCTCTCGAAAGTGGCGGTGAATGCCCCGGAGAAGAGAGTTGGGCAAAAATTTGGGTAGGTGGGCCTGGTTATTTCTTTTTGTGGAACAACGGTTCGAGAGATAGTATTATTAAAGGGCTTCAGACCGGCACTTACCAAGTTCGAATAACGGATTTTGAAGGTCGATTCCTCGATGTGGATTCTTTTTTCATCAAACATTTGCCGATTGAAATAACACATTCGATTGCGGAACCCAACAATATCACTTGCGACAACGGAAGGATTGAAATCACAGTTTCAGATTCGGACTATACTTATCGTTTTTATTGGGAGCACAACGGTATTTATTTTGATACAATTAAAGACTTGAATAATGCACCTGTTGGCGATTTTAAACTTTGGATAGAACGGCATGATTATCATTTTTGTCCTTCCGACACGTTTAATTTTTCTCTTTTGACATGTCGATACAAACACCGAATGGCAACTACCTATCTGTCTCCAAACGGCGACGGACTCAACGATTATTTGGATATTCTAAACATTGAACATTACCCCGAAAACACGGTTACAATCATCAATTCCTACGGTGAAAAAGTATTCAGCGCAAAAAATTACAACAACACGGATGTGGTTTGGGACGGGCGCAATCGTCGTGGTCAACTTATTCCCGACGGTGTGTATTACTACATTGTAGAGGTGAAAGGTCTTGAAGTTATGGCAGGGTGGGTGCTTATGAAAATATCAACAGTAGATTAGAATTGGTAAAAAGAAAAAAATACACGTCATGTCGAGCGAAGCAAAGCGTAGTCGAGACATCCCATAGCGAGGGGATTGGCTTCGCCGAGCCCTTCGGGGTTCCTCGACTACGCTCGGAATGACGACAAAAAATATGAAAAAACAAATCTTTATATTAGTTTTCATCGTTAGTTTTTGTGTGAAAAGTTTTGCACAGTTAGGTATGCCTATGGTGCAATATTCGGGCAACCAATTGCTGTTTAATCCGGCGTGTATAGGTTTTGATGATATATTGGCGATAAATTTGAGTGTACGCAAACAATGGATACAACTTCCGGGCTCGCCGAGTTTGATTAATTTCAATGCTCACGCGCCTACAAAAAATCACAAACATGCTTTGGGCGTGATTCTTCAACGTGAGGAATGGGGGCCGTTAGCCGGAAATTTCGGTTATGTCAACTATGCTTACAAAATCTATTTTAGTAGAAATGTATTGAGTTTGGGGTTGCAAGCCGGATTTTACAACAGTGTGCTGGATTGGACTAAAATCGAACATATCAAAGATCCTACTGATCCCACATTGAGAAAAGATCAGCAATCCAATACTAACTTGGACGTTAATTTTGGAATGTATTGGCTGGCACACAACTATTATTTGGGGTTTTCGGCGAAACATCTGATGCCTCCGAAATTGGATTTTGCAAGAGATACATTTTCCAATAAAGGGTGGTATCCGCACATGAGCACGCAGTTTTTTCTGATGGGTGGATATGCCATCCCGTTGCAAAACGAATGGTCGTTGCGACCGGAAGGGTTTATACGTTATGTTCACCATACGCCGCTTACGGTGAATGTTGGGTTGCATGCCGTATATGACAATCGTTATTTTTTGGGAACAAACGTGCAAACCGGACAAAACACCATCAGTTTTTCGCTCAAAGGATTTGTTACGGATTGGTTGCGAATAGGCTATTCCTACAGTGTGTATTTTGGTGCAATTCAGTCGGCACAACAAGGTTCGCACGAGATTTCGATAAATTATCAACGGAATAATTTGTGGAGAAAAAAGAGAACAGTAGGTTTATTATGGTTGTAAAAAATTTGAAAATTGAAAATGGAGAATTGAAAATTATGAAACGCCTGAGTTTATTGATAATTTTAATGTTTGCAATGTTTACTGCATTTGCACAAAAAGTGGTTTACGTTCGCGTAGATGGCACAGGAAACGGCACATCATGGGCAAATGCAAGCAGTTTGGAACAAGCGATGGCATTGGCAATATTAGGCGATGAAGTATGGGTACAACAAGGCTTATATTATCCTTCCGCAACTTTGCAAGTGCCTGCCGGAGTGCTGATGTACGGCGGATTTTTTGGAAATGAAACGATTTTATCGCAACGTAATTATGCCGAAAACAGAACGATTATTGACGGGCAAAAAAGACGTGTTGTACGTTTGGGTAATGGTGCGGTGTTGGACGGTTTTGCAATCATCAACGGACATGCTCATATTGATTTTTTAGGACCTCGCGGTGGTGGCGTTTGGATGGAACAAAACGCTCGTGTGGAAAATTGTTATATTTTGGATAATACAGCCAGCGAATACGGTGGAGGAATTCATGCTGTTGGCGACGGGTTGGTGTATAACACACTGTTTAGCGGAAATGTAGCAGGAATTGATGGCTTGGCAATTTATGGTACGACGCTTGAAGTGCGAAATGTAACCATTTCTCAAAACAGCCGTTTGGGCGATCTTGCAACTGTGGATACGTTTCACTGCAATATCGCAACACCAGCTTGGATTATTGTCGGCACACAAAGTTTTTTCACGGATAGCGTTTGGCTCACGGATACGCTGCTTTGGTCGGACGCGGTGAGTTTTACAACTTGTAACAAAACAACATTTAATGGTGGTTCTTTTTCGGTGGTGGAGCCTCCGGTATTTCATTCCGATTGCCGATCAAATCCCGATTATAAAGGCGATTTGTTTTCGTGGTGTGCGGTGAAACGTTTTGGTGACGAACTTTGTCCTGCGCCTTGGCGAGTGCCTGATACCGTTGATTTCAGAACATTGGATATTGCACTTGGAGGAACGGGCTCATCAACTACCAACTCAATCCTGCGCAACAAATATCTTGATGATTGGGGCGGCTTTTATGGTGGTCGGAGCAGTGCGACCGGAACGTTAGAAGTTCAAGGCTCATCTGCAAATTATTGGTCGCAGGCGGAAGAGGATATCACGCGTGCACGCGGCTTGAACTTCGGCACAAATGGCAACATCTTTCCACAAGCTGCGAACCTGAAATATTTTGGATTTACGCTTCGCTGCGTTTACACCTGTCCTCGCATTATTCTTAATCTTACAAGTGGTGAAAACACACGCACACAGGCCGTGTGCCAAAATTCGCCAATTGCGCCCGTTACACACTCTTGGAGTGGCGCAGCAGCAAACGCAACGCTCATGTGGGATGTTGTTCCCGCCGGTATCACAGGCGATGCCGCATCTTTTTCGGGAACACTTACAACACCGGGTGTTTATAAATGGACGATTACCGTAGATCACAACGACAATATGTGTCCACCAAAAATAAGTACAGGTTCTATTACGGTTCACGCTTTGCCGACAACAGTTGTCGTGACGGGAATAACACCTGCCTGCGATTCGGCTATTCTCAACGCATCAAACGGAAATGATGGTACCATTTATTGGCAAAATACCACTTCTAACGGTACAGACACAACAACCGCCTCCACTTCTCAAACCGTGAATATCGATGGCACATACTATTTCCGTGCGCGTTCCAACGAAGGTTGTTGGGGGGAGCAAGGAAGTCGTGTAGTAATTATTAGTACTGTTCCTACAATCAATATACATCCTGATACAACAGAGCGGAATATTGTTGAGGGACATGGTAATTTTTCTGCGCTTTCAGTAAATGCAACAAGTACACTTTCGCTTTCTTATCAATGGTATCGGAACACCACTAATAGTAATATTGGAGGAGCTCTTATTTCCGGCGCAACAAGCGCAACATATACGCCGTCAAATACAGTTGGCACTTTTTATTATTACTGTAGAATTTCCAACTCTTGCGGAATTGCAACCTCTAATGTGAGTGGTAAACATATAGTCGAGCCTTTACCTGGAGGCTGCAACGGTAACACCCCTGGTTGGGGTGCAAGTCTCGGCACGGTATCTTTCGCAACAAGCCAAGTTTGGGTAATTAAAAGTCAAGTTTGGTCGGATGCCGTACAAGCCACGAATTGTAGCAATAGAAATGTCTTCAATGGTGGCGTTTCCAGCAATTTCAATGCTGATTGTCGTTCCAATCTAGGGCGAAAAGGAGATTTTTTTTCGTGGTGTGCGGTTGCGCGTTACAAAGACCAACTTTGTCCTACACCTTGGCGTGTTCCAACAATTCAAGAGTTTATAAACTTGGATATAGCCCTAGGTGGTACAGGAAGTGGGCAATATGGGGAAACAACATTAGCATTAGTTAATATATACCGCAGTATATGGGGTGGCACCTATCCTGGCCAATGTACTGAAACAGGTACACTTCTTCCGAGTACGAATGCATACTATCAAACATTTACTGCGACAGATGCAGATTATGCCTATAATTTGTTCTATAGTTCCATTCTTTTCGGATCTGTATTTATCGGATCTGTAGATCCAGAACGTCTCGTTCTCAAGAATCGCGGCTTTTCCCTCCGCTGCGTCCGCGATACCACACCGCCTCCACCGCCAGCAGGCTGTAATGGTAACATCCCCGGTTGGGGCGGGTCTCTCGGCACAGTATCATTCGCCACAGATAGCATTTGGGTTATTGGCACTCAAGTTTGGTCGGATGCAGTGCAAGCCACCAATTGCAGCAGTCGAACATCTTACAACGGAGGCTCAGCAGGTAATTTTAATGCAGATTGTCGTTCCAAACCTGACTACAAAGGAGATTTCTTTTCGTGGTGTGCCGTTGTTCGTTTCCAAAACGAGCTTTGTCCAGGAAATTGGCGTGTGCCGACTATGCAGGATTTTATTGATTTG
>WRCN01000023.1 GCA_009783885.1 Bacteroidales bacterium
ACCGTGTTTTCTTCAGATGGTGGCGTATGGCCGGGTGCTTGACTTGGAGCAGACATCACAATGGTCCGGAGCATGGACGTGCGATGACCGGAGTCATCATACTCAAAAGAGGTTTGGGCATAAAAAAAAGAAAACGAAAAAATAAATAAACAGCAGAAAAATAGTTTTTTCATAAATAAGTTTTTGAGTATTTGGTAGGCAAAGATACAAATAAAAAATTAAATGGCAAAATTTTTTCAAAAAAGATACAAAAAAATATTGAATTGGTTTTGGCATAAACAAGTAGGGACGTTGCGCGCAACGTCCCTACAAAGATAATTATTTTGGTTGTTTACGCTACTTGTTTAGCAGCACTTTTAATTTTCGCCCAACCAATAAACACCATAATATAAGCAACTATACTAACAATGATGTTAAGAATACCTCCGATAAACGGAATAATGTTTACCACAACGGCTACTAATAAAAGAATCGCTGCAACAAACAACATTTCCGCACCTTTTTTGGCGATGTGATTGAAAGTTGATGAACTTTTTAAAGAAGAAAAACCCATAATCATAAAGATATATGCGATTATATAGAAAAAGAAAGCTACCCATCTTCCAAACCAACCTGCGAAAGGAATCCAGCTGAAAAGGAGAGCAATACCAAAACCAATTAAAATCAACATGGCTGCTGTGCGTACTTTTAAAATTGCTTGTGAATCCGCAGGCTCCAAAATTGTGCTGAAATCCTGCAAACCTTTCATATACATGTAGTATCCGTAGATAATACCGATTAACAAAAGCGTAACCGTGATCTTCAAAAACCATTCGGTTCCGCTCATTTGTGAGCCACCTGCAATTGAAGAAAGCGTGTTACCCATTGATACTACCGATCTTACAAAATCGAAGATAGGACGAAGAACTCCGCAAATAGCGAATATAAGAACTCCGTTGAAAATTGTTTGTGTCGAAACCGACCATTTTTCTGTGTTCATGATAATTAATTTTTAATTAATAATTTGGGTTTATTTAATTTGTTGAGATGCAAAGATAATCATTTTTTTCATTTTGACCAAAAAAAGTTATAATTTTTTATTCACAGCATAGATTTTTACTTTTGTAAATGGTTTCTAAACGGTTAGGGCCTGTTGATACAATGCTAATTGCAGTGTTCGTGTTTTTTTCGATAAAATCCAAATAACTTTTGGCTCGTTTTGGCAAATCTTCGTAATTTTTTGCATTTGCTAACGAATGATTCCAACCTTTGAACGACATCAAATTGGTTTTGATATTATCCAAATTTATGCTTGGAAATTCCGCAGTTTTCTGCCCGTTAACTACATACGTTTCGGCTACTTCAATCGTTGGAAAATCGTTCAATACATCAATTTTTGTAACGATCAAATTGGTTACACCGTTAATCATAATCGCATAGTTTAGGGCGGGTAAATCTAACCATCCACAACGTCTCGCACGTCCTGTGGTAGAGCCAAATTCATTGCCATTCTTACGCAATTTTTCTCCAATTTCATCATGTAATTCTGTTGGAAATGGCCCGGAACCCACACGCGTACAGTAGGCTTTGAAAACACCATACACGTTTCCGATTTTATTCGGTGCAACACCCAAACCTGTACAAACACCTGCCGTTGTGGTGTTTGACGAAGTTACAAACGGATATGATCCAAAATCTATATCCAATAATGTGCCTTGTGCGCCTTCAGCCAACACATTTTTGCCCTCGTTCAACGCTTGATTGATGAAATATTCACTCGAAATAATGTCAAATTTTTTGATTTCTTCCAAAGCCGAAAACCATTTTTGTTCGTATTCATCAAGCGATAGGTTTTCGATTTTGTAAGTTTTCCAATCGAAATTCAAACCTTCGAATTGCCTAATATGCGTGGCTTTCAGGGCTTCGTAACGTGTTTTGAAGTCTGCTTCCAAACTATCGCCCAATCGCAATCCATGACGAGCTGTTTTGTCGGTATAAGTGGGGCCGATTCCTTTCAACGTTGAACCGATTTTTTCTTTTCCTTTGAACTGTTCTAAAGCCACGTCCATCATGCGATGCGTAGGTAAAATCAGATGCGCTTTTTGCGACAATTTTAAGTTTTTCGAAGGTTCGTAACCATTAGCGCGAATCATCGCTATTTCTTTCATGAAAATGTGAGCATCAATCAACACGCCATTCCCAATAACATTGGTAATGTGGCTGTGAAAAATCCCCGAAGGAATGGTGTGCAGCACATATTTATGCCCGTCAAATTCCAACGTGTGACCGGCATTCGGTCCTCCTTGAAAACGCGCAATAATATCATAGTCGGGCGCTAACGCATCTACAATTTTTCCTTTACCTTCATCGCCCCATTGGAGGCCTAAAATAACATCAACTTTTTTCATTATTTGTTTCGTTTAGCTTTGTTGAGCTCGCAAGCTCAGTTGGTTTTCGTTTGCCGTAAAAAATCAACGAGTGATCGTATATTTCAACATCGAATAATTTTTCAATGCGTTTTTTAATTTTTAAAAGTTGCTCGTCGGAAAACTCCAAAATCTCTTTGGTATCTGTCAAAACGAGATGGTCGTTTAATTTGGTATTTTTCGTTTTTTCGTAACGTGTTCGATTTCCTTCCAATTGGTATCGTTTGACTAATCCGCAATCCAAAAGCAAATCCACCGTATTATAAAGCGTGCCGCGACTGACAAAAAAACGCTTTTTTGTCAATCGATCGCCAAGCGATTGCAGGCTGAAATGGGTATTAGACAAATAAATTTCCGAAAGGATGGCAAACCGTTCGGGCGTTTGTCGAAGCCCTTTGGATTTGAGATACTTTGAAAAAATCAAAGACACGTTTTCGGACGGTTTTTTTTTGCCTTTCATGAGTTATTTACTATGCTTTTTATAAAGATACTTCGCTATTTCCTCTTGCGAACGCCATTTTTCTTCAGATGATTGCACGTAGGTATTAATTTTTTCAGGATTGATCCAACGTGCATGCGTGTTGTCTTTGAACTGAATTTCTAAAACATCTTGCAATTCTTGCTTGACATCTGTATCCAAAATCGGTACAATAACTTCAATACGTTTGTCCATTTTGTTTTTCACAAAATCTGCCGAACCGATGAAATACTGCGAATTTCCGCCATTACAAAATCCATATACACGTGCATGTTCTAAAAACCGATCCACCACCGAACGCGCAATGATATTGCCTTTACATTCCGACAAATCGGGGTTTAGCATACAAATGCCGCGAATAAGTAATCGAATTTTCACACCGCAATTTGCAGCTTCATACAATTTGTCAATCGTTTTTTTATCGGCCAAACTGTTTGATTTGATTAGAATCCATGCAGGTTTTCCGAGTTTTGCCTGCGCAATTTCAGTATCAATCATCGCCATCATTTTTTCGCGAAGATTGATCGGTGCAACGAGTAAGGTTTCAAATTTCGGAAACGACAAACGATTTTCAATCACATCAAACACCATATCCACCTCATCAGTTACTTTAGGATTGGCAGTAAACAATAGTTTGTCGGTATAAACCAACGCTGTTTCTTCATTCGGATTTCCGGTACCAATCGCTGCATAGCGACGTTTTTGACCATTTTCTTTGGTCGTAATCAAAATCATTTTGGCATGAACTTTATAATCGGGCAACACACTCATTACTTTGATGCCCTCGTTTTGTAAGCGTTCTACCCAATACAAATTATTTTCCTCATCAAACTGTGCTTTTACTTCCACATACACCGAAACGCGTTTTCCGTTGCGAGCCGCATTAATCAAGGCATTCAAAATTGACGAATCTTCTGCCACACGATAAATCGTCATTTTGATGGATTGCACATTCGGATCAATCGAAGCCTCACGCAAAAAATCAATTGCCATTTGAAACGATTGGTACGGAAAATGCAATATGTAGTCTTTTTGCTTGATCAATTTCAGTGTGTTGGTATAAATGGGAATGGTTTTTAAACCAAGTGGTTGGTACGGTTTGTAGACCAATTGTCCGTGCCCTAACTTCGGCGGGAATTTCATGAAATCCTTGTTGTTGTGATAGCGCGAACCTGCATCAATATCAGTTTTTTTACCGATTTTCAAAGTTTTTAAAAGATGTTGCAACATGGTTGGCGGCATTTCTCGATCATGCAAAAACCTCACCACATCAGACTTTTGACGCAATTGGATCATTTCCTTAATCAAGTCAATCGTATCACCGGACGTGTCCGTTTCAACTTCTGCATTTCGCGTAATCTTAAACGTATAGGCTTCATAAATGTCATATCCGAACGGCAGAAAAACATCAGCAAAGCCTAATCGAATGACATCATCCAACATCATCACATACTCTTTTTCTTGCGAAGGTGGTAACACCAAAAATCGAGAAACTTTATCCGTAGGAAGTTCCAAAATCGCGTATTGACAAGCTTTTTGTGAACGTTTAACTTTACTCGGCTTCGCATCGGTTATTTCGGGCTTCGCCCTCAATGAGCTCGCTTCGCTCAGTTCGTTGAGATCGCACTTCGTGCTTCGGTTTGACGAAGATAGTTTTACAAACAAGTAAATCGATTGTTCGTTGAGCGCCGTATGATTGGTCACTTTATCCAACAACAGCGGAAATAAATGTGACCGCACTTTATTCCGAAAATGGCTTACTACAAACGTTTTTTGTTCTTCGTTAACCTGTTTTTCGTTGATGAAAAAAATATTGTTTTGTTGCAATTCTTCTCGCAATTCTTTGAAAACGGCATCGAATTCCCTACGAAGTTCTATGGCTTTCAATCCTACTTTTTTCAACGTTTTTTGAGGACTGTAGCCAAATTCCGACAAATAGTTTTCAAGTTCGGTATGATGAATAAGCGATCCTACGCGGGTTCTGAAAAATTCGTCTTGATTATTCGAAAAAATTCCCATAAATCGAACCCGTTCAATCAGCGGTACAGAAGGGTCTTTGGCTTCTTGTAACACTCGTTCGTTAAATTGTAGCCAGCTGATTTCTCTGTCGATGTATCGAGAGGTTTTTGACATAACAATTAATCTATCGACTGATTAATTGAAAAGTGAAATTGACTTCCTCCAATACCTCCGCGACCATCGAAACCATAACCCCAATCTAAGCCGAACATGCCCATAGCTGCCAAGAATAAACGCACACCAACACCGGCAGAGCGATAATTTTGGAAAGGATTAATTTGACGCGGATTAGACCACGAATTTCCAGCTTCTAAAAATGCCAAAGCATAAATAGTTGCCGCAGGATTGAGAGAGATAGGGTATCTCGCTTCGAGAGTTAATTTATTGAATGCTAAAGCTCCGGTTATTGGAGAAAGCGATTCGTTGGTATACCCTCTCATACCTATGATTTCAGCACCGGAGTAGGAATACATCGCCATACCATCACCTCCCAACTTGTAACGTTCGAAAGGTGTGTAGCCTACATTTGGGTTATAACGGCCAATAGCGCCAAATCTCACACGAGGATTGATAACCAAATTACCCATAGGGTTCAAAAACCAGCCGGCTTTGAAATTCCATTTGTAAAATTCCAACCACCTGAACATGTTTTGGTCTTCCTGCATTTCCGGATTACTGTAATTTCTTCCGCTCAACAACGAATAAGGTGGAGTCATTTGCAACGAAACATTGAAGTCAGATCCGGTTCTCGGGAAAATAGCAGCATCCGTTGATAAACGACTTAAACTGATGGTGTAACTGAAATTGTTATAAGCTCCATCGGAAACGGGAAACACATTGTAGAAATTGTGAATGTTATAGTGTTGATAGTTGAGCGATTGGAAAAGCGTGAAATACATGTCCGGTACGCGCAAACGCTGACCAAGACCGAGAGAAACCCCGTTCGTAACGACTTGGCCTCGCATTGGATTATCTCTTCTTAATCCGTTAGATTGCAAAGATGTGAAGGCCGAAATACTGAATGAATAGGGTTTTCGGCCGCCTAACCAAGGTTCAACATAAGAGGTACTCACCGAATAATAAGCTGAACCGTTGGACTGCGCACGAATGGTAAGCCGTTGTCCATCGCCTGAAGGAAGCGGTTTCCAGCGTTCTTTTCGGAATAAATTTTGAATCGAAAAGTTGTTGAATGAAAATCCGAGTGTTCCAACAATCATACCACCACCCCAGCCACCGGAGAGTTCTACTTGATCGGATCCAACTTCTTCAACCGAAAACATGATGTCGGCCATGCCTTCTTCATTCGGAATTACATCGGGCGTAATCGTTTGATCATTGAAATACCTCATCATTCGCAACTCGTTCATAGAACTAATGATGTTGCTTCGACTGAACAATTGCCCTGGAAGTACACGAAGTTCGCGAACAATCACATAATCGTTGGTTCGCGTATTACCCATCACTTCAACGCGGTTGATGCGAGCCTGTTTGCCTTCGCGTATGCGGATTTCCAAGTCCACCGTATCGTTTTCAACGCGCACTTCGACAGGGATTGCTTGAAACGATAAGTAACCATCATCCACGTACAGTGTATAAATATCACCTTGTTGAGGATTGAACGAAAGGTTTTTTTGCAGTTTTTCCTCATCGAAAACATCACCTCTTTGAATTCCTAAAATTGCAGTCAAAATTTCGTCCGAATATTTGGTATTGCCGATAAAAGCAATATCTCCGAAATAGTAGGTGCTTCCTTCCGAAAGTCCGATAGTTAGTTTTATGCGCCTATCATTAATTACGGTGATTGAATCGTGAATGACACGCATATCTCTAAAACCTTTTCTGTTGTAAGCAGATGACAGTGTTTTCAGGTCTTCGCGAAAATCCGGTTCCACGAATTTTGAACGTTTCCAAAATCGAAATACATTTCGTTGCTTAGTATTTTTCATCGTTCGCCGAATTTTTGCATCCGAAAACGCCAAGTCGCTTACGCCGAAAGTCCAGCGCCACGCTTGTCTTATCGCACGATACGATTCGTTCGGATTATCAATTCTCGGGGCTTCGTTACCGGTAATTTCGATGGTTTGAATCTTTACGCGACGCCCCTTGTCCACTTCAAACGTCAGATTGATACCATCAGAAAGCGTATCATGTTTTTTGATGATGTTGATTTGTGCATTGAGAAATCCTTTTTCTCGATAAAAATTTATTCCTCTGGTTCTAAGTCGATTAAGCCTGTTTTCCGTGATCACTTCGTTTGGATTAAGATCAAGCTCGTCTCTCAATTTATTAACATCAAATCTTCTGAGACCTGTAATCTCGAATCGGTTGAGACGCGGCAATTCTTCCATTTCGATCACCAAAAAAATCCTGTTTTCTTGAATGTGAGTTGCATATATTTCAACGTTTCCGAAAATACCCTGTTTCCATAAACGGTCGATAGCTGCGGATATTCTGTCGCCGGGAATGTTTATTCTTTCGCCTATTTCCAAACCGCTCAACAAAATAACACTTCTCGGATCTAACGACATAGCGCCCGTTACCGTAATTCCACCAATTTCGAACATTCGGGGCGTATTCCAGTTCATGTATGTTGTTTCAGGAACGGGAGCCGGACCCGTCACTTCTGTTATTAGGTCAACTTCTTCTGGAAGTATTGGCGTTTCAGTCATCACAGTGTCTTGTCCTAAAGCGTTGGATAAAAAAGCCAAGCAGAAAATTATAGTGAAAATATGATTTTTTTTCATCGGGTTAATTCAAAATTTTTTCGAGTTGTTGAGATGTTTTTCCAAATCGGCGTTCGCGTTTTTGATAGTCGATTAAGGCTTTATAAAATTCTTCTTTATTGAAATCCGGCCAAAGCACATCGGTAAAATAGAGTTCGGTATACGCCAATTGCCAAAGCAAAAAATTACTAATTCGATATTCGCCGCTAGTGCGAATCAGTAAATCCGGACTTGGCATAAAATTGGTATTCATCGCTTCACTCACGGTTTTCGAAGAAATTTCATTAATTGAAATTTGATTTTGTTGAACGGCTTTTGCAATTGTTTTTACGGCTTCTGTGATTTCCCAACGTGAACTGTAACTTAGCGCCAGAACCAGCGTCATTCGTGAATTTTTAGAAGTTTTTTCCATGGCTTCATCCAAAATTTCGCGAGTTTTTGTATCCAAACTATTCAAATCACCAATTGCTCGCAACCGAATGTTGTTGTTCATCAACGTTGGCGTTTCATTATGAATACTACGAACCAAGAGCTCCATGAGTGCATCCACTTCGTCTTTCGGACGGTTCCAATTTTCGGTAGAAAACGCATAAAGCGTTAAAAATTCGATACCGATTTCTGCTGCTGCTTCTACAGTCTGACGAACAGCTACAGCACCTTGTTCATGTCCTAAATTCCGTTCTTGCGAACGTTTTGCTGCCCAACGGCCGTTTCCGTCCATGATAACAGCAATGTGTTTGGGTAAACGTTCTATTTGTATAGCAGATTTAAGACTCATAACAACTAAATTACTCTCCCCTCGAACGTTTAATACGATCCATAGCGCCTACTTTATGGGCTGGACAAGGTTCTTTACGACCTTGTCCAACTTTAGCAGTGATGGTTATACCTGCAAAAGAATACCAATCTCTTTTGTTGGAACTACCTCGTTGATCACCGGGAATAGGTCGATCCTGTTCCGGGCCATTCCATCGATTTGAGAGAATAGCTGATAATTCACCAAAATGTGCAAAAAGAAGGGCAGGATCGGCGTAAGTACCGCTGACATCGTCTAAATAATCGGTAAATGTCATACGCATGCCCCATTCCAAACCGATCGAAAATGTAGCATTGAGACTGTATTTGAAACCTAAACCAAAAGGTATTGCAAGTTGGGTTGTGTTGTATGGTTTTTTATTAGGATATTGTGGTAATCCTTGACCTTCGGTGTGTAGAGGAGCCAAATCAACCCATTTACCATCATAATAGGTTTGCGGATTAAACGAAAACACAGCAATGCCACCGAAAAGATATGGTGTAAAACGGTAGTTTTTACTTCCCGTGAAATAGGTCAAATAATTTATTTCGGCTTGAACTGAAAATTCAGCGATGCGTGAACGGAAACTCAAATTTCTCGGATTATCATATTTGGCATCATCACCCATAACCGTGCCCCAAAATGCATTACCACGAAGCGCCCAGCGTGGAGTGAGGTTGTAGCGATAAACACCTCCGGCAGCAAATTGTGTTTGAGAAAATAATCCTGTTGGATTTAAATCTCCCAAATAAAACGAACCTCCAACAAAACCGCCAATTTCCGAACGTTGCGCGAATACCGACGATAGAGTGAACATCGAAATCAAAGTGCAAAAAACTAATTTTTTCATAAGAGTATAATATAGCCGACAAAGATACGAAAAAAAAATGAAATAACAAAATGTAGGGGCGTATTGTATATGTCCCGTTGAGAATTCCACAAAAAAGGGCGTATGTAATACGCCCCTACAAATCTGTTATACCTTAGATTTCCTCACATCCTGCCCCCACATCAATTTGGAGCGAATGGTATCGAAAAAATGCTGGTTTCGCAAACGAACGGTGTGAACGGAAAACGACGCTTTTTCGATGTGAAAAATTTGTTCGCCATGAAGGGATAATGTTCGAGAATCTAATGTTGTGTGGAATTGCGGCTCGTTGCCTGAAATTCGCACCTCGATCTTTGATGTGTCGGGAACCACCAAAGGTCGCACAGTCAACGTGTGAGACGCAATCGGTGTGAGAATAAAATTCTGATTTTCGGGAGGCAAAATCGGTCCTCCGCAGCTGAGATTATAAGCCGTAGATCCCGTTGGTGTAGACACAATCAATCCATCACCAAAGTAGGTATTTAGAAATTTTCCATCAATAAAAACATCCACATTCAACACACCAAAACCTTCGCTTCGGAAGGTGATGTCATTCAGTGCAAACGGCTCTTGAATCGGGCTTTTTGCTTGAAGTTTGAGTAAACTCCGATGTTCAATATCGTAGTTTCCCGAACCCAAATCTTCGATGGCCTGTTCCAAATGTTGAGCATCAATAAGAGCCAAAAAACCGAGTTTTCCAAAGTTAAGACCCGCAATCGGAATAGTCGAATTGTGAATAAACGGAATCGCATCCAAAAACGTTCCATCACCACCAATCGAAATCAAAAGCTGAGCTTTTTGCTGAAAGTCTTCGGCAGATGAAAACGTTTGGACATCTGTATGAATAAGCCCTTGTTCAACACATCGATGAGCAAAAGGTTCGTAAAAAACGGCTGTCAAGCCACGTTCTTGAAACGCGACAAGCAGCCGTTTAAAGTAGGCAATATGCTCGGATTTAACGGATGTTCCGAAAATTCCAACATTGAGACCTCGCATTAGCACCTTAATCTCCAAGGTATCTCAAATTTTCACCGGCTTTATCCACAATCTCTTGATAAAACCAATCCGGATATCTCGGATGAAGCGGTGCTACAGGGATATTATATGGAGGATAGGGTTCAACTTCGAATACGCGTTTACCGTCCTTGATAACTTCTCTCTTAATATTTCCATCTATATATTTCACCAAAAGATATTCTTGCAAACGCTTCCATTGATTAAACATGTGTTGCGATTGAGCCAACGAAAAGCGCGTGGCTTCTCGAACCAAACGGCTATGATCGGTTTCATTTTTCCACATCGCATCATTTTCGGCCACTTTTTTGATAAATCCGCTTTCAAGTTCATTTTGCACTTCTTTAATATCTACAATCATGTCTTTGTAGCGCAAATAAGCAAAGTTTGAAACTAAATTGAACAACCAAAATGCCGAAGTTGGCGAATAGGTTACCATATCTCCGTTGCCTACCTTGAAACAGTCTGGAATTTCGTTGATCCCGCAATAAATCGGTACATAGCACGTGGTATACGTATCGTCAACACCAAACCAAAGAATACCTCCAACCGGATCAGGCATCCATCCTCTGCTTTGAGCAACAAATGAGAAAGCCGTTTGTTGTGTGGAAATAGCACGTTCGTGAAGATAGTTTTCTCCGTTCAAATCCCATCTCATCGGACGCCAGCGATACGGTTTTTCCCATGGACCTGCACCAGGATCTTTGGTCATATCCATAGATGTACCTTGATAATGATCACGCATCATATCTATAGCATCTTCCAAACCGAGTTTGCGATCAGGCTTAATCCAAAGCGGCATACGGTTTTTGAGATTATCGCCACGAGCATAATCTTCATATTTCGCCATTTCTGCTCTGTTGGCTTTCATGAAACCCGACCAAACGCGAGCTTCGCAAAAACGTGCTGCACCAAAATCAAGCGGTGCATAAACATCTGAAAAACTGAAATCTTCGTGTTTGCCTCTGGCATCAAATATACCGATACCTTGTGCATAAGTTACCACATCGTGAGAATAAACCACTTCAATAGAAGGCGTTCTTTCAAGGCGATTAATATCTCTACACGTGATTGAAGTTACGACTCTAGCTCTTGGGTTGGCAATCGGAAACGTCGTGATACGAGCGTGATTTGCGTGTCCGGAGATATAACCATCCGGAACTCTTTTGGCTACCCAAACCGGACCATGGCTGTTTCTTCTCGGATCAATATTGCCTCTTGCATCGCGAATTTTAACCCCTTTTCCAATGAGTTCCATATACCAAACTTCGTTCGGATCGGAAATTGAGAACGATTCTCCGGTTCTGTAATAGCCGTATTCAGTCCACAATTCGTGCATGATTCTAATCGCTTCGCGAGCGGTTTTTGCACGTTGTAACGTGAGATAAATCGTGTTGAAATAATCCAAAATACCGGTTGTATCGCGAAGTTCCGGGCGTCCACCAAATGTGGTTTCGCTAATGGCTAACTGATGTTCGTTTATATTACCAACTACCGAATAGGTTTGTGCCGGTTGTTTAACAAAACCCATTGGCTTGTTATCATACCAGTCAAGAATTTCGAGCATCGTTCCGGGAGCATGAGTTGCAGCAGGACGGTAATACAATTCGCCGTAGAAGGTGTGAGCATCGGCAGCGTAAGTAATCATCGTAGAGCCATCTTTTGACGCGCCTTTGGTGATCATAAAATTAGTACAGGCTTGAACAGTGAGGTTCGCAGTTGACAATGCAATAATTAAGCCGATTGTCAGATTTTTGAAAGTTTTTCTCATAATATGTGGTTTTTAATTTTTTTTGCAAAGATACGAATTTTTTTTAAATGTTAATAAAATCTGCTTTTCCATTTTTCATTATATTCATCAATATCCATTCCCACAAACGTAATATGTCCCATTTTTCGTTTGGGTTTGCTCTCGGTTTTGCCGTAAATGTGAACGTACACGTTGGGATGATTTTCTTTCGCGATTTGTTTGGCAACTTCCAAATCTTGTCCCAAAATATTTTTCATAATAGTCGGAGCAACCAATTTGGGTTCTTGCAAGTCCATATCCAACAAAAAACGGCACAATTCCATGAATTGATTAGTATTGCAGCCTTCTATTGTGTAATGTCCGCTGTTGTGTGGGCGTGGCGCCATTTCGTTGAAATAGACCTCATCGCCTTTTATAAAGAATTCGATGGTTAAAATGCCTTTGTAGCCGCAACGGCGCATGAAATCTTTGCTTAGGGTTTCGATTTTGGTAATTAACGATTTGGATAGAGGGCGTATGGCATACGTCCCTACAGGGGAATTTTCGGTGGGCTCGGAGACAATGCACAGATCCAAAATTCCACCGGTGTGAATGTTTTGACCTATTGGGAAATTGATGATGGTTTTGCCATCGCTAACCATGACAATACTTGTTTCGAAATCAAATGGAATGAATTCCTCTAAAATCGCGGGAACAGGCAGATATGCCGCGACTTTTTTCAAATCCGCATCGTTTTTCAGTACAACTTGTCCGTGTCCATCATACCCCAACGTGCGTGTTTTGAAAACACATGGATAACCGATTTTTTTTACGCCTTCGACAAGCGAATTCATATCATTCACTTCAGCGAAACTCGCAGGTGTTAGCCCGTTTTCACAAGCATTATTTTTTTCACGAACACGATCTTGCGAATCAAACAACGGACGAACGCCTTGTTTGATGTGTTTTTCTAACGCTATAAGCAAATCGCTCGGAATATTTTCAAATTCGTAAGTTACAACATCGCTACGACGACACAACTCTTCAAGCGCTTGCGCATCATCGAAAGCAGCAACGATATGTTCGTCGCTTATTTTAAATGCAGGGGAATCAGGTGTAGGGTCTAAGCAAATTGTTTTTGCACCGAGGATGTGGGCTTGTTCGATGATCATTAAGCCTAATTGACCGCCGCCGATAATACCGATTGTTTTCATATTTTAGTTTGTTTAACAATCATTTTATGCAAATAAATCGAAATACAGCCAAAAATCTTTTGGTGTTACAATTTTTGTGTTTTTGTAGGCAGAAAATGTAAAATCGTTTGTGTTTCCTGTAATAATGAAATCTGCATTGCAAACATCGGCAAGTTCCAATATCTTGTTATCATCTTTGTCAGTTAATAAATCCAACGAAATTTGAGGAATGTACATCGTTGCTCTTGTCTCAATGTCTGCAAGTATGGATTCTGCTCTCGCTGTAAAATCGGGATATGTCGCAAATTTTGGTCGTCGCAAAACATCATAATACTCTTTCATCAACGCTTCGGATACACACAAGTTTATTTTCCCTTCAATAAAAAAATCGCTGATAATTTTGTAGGGAAAACTTTTTTGTATTAATGCGGAGACGAGTACGTTGGTATCAAGGATTACTTTTTGCATTTCCGAACCGCTTTCACTTCGTTTGTAATCTCGTCCATGGCCATAGACGATAATCCGTATTTTTCAGCCAATGCAACGCTACGGTCTAAATTTTGTCGCATAAGTTCTTTGCCGATAATATCAATAAAATCGGAAAACTTCAGATGTTCGCCCGGAATGCCGAATCTTCCGTATTCGATGTCCGAAATGGCGATGTTTAGCGTTCTCATAGTTTTGTTTTTTAGAATTGCTCTGCAAAGATACGAAAAAAAAATGAAATTGCAAAAGAATTTAAAGTGTATTGAGGAGCATTTCAACCGGTTTCAAACGTTCGGGGTGCTGTTGTGCCATTGTCAAGCGTTCATCAATAAAATCTTTTTCCCATTGAGGTATATCCGAATCTATCTCCTCTATATCGGGATATTGGAGTGTTAGGCTTTTCCATGCTTGCATAGGGATAAAAACTCCCATTGGCATTCCTTGTTGGTCTGTTAAGATTTGTTTTGCTAACAAGATATTGGATTTTTATGCAAAGATACGAAAAATAATTGAAAGTTGAAAATGTTGCTTATGCCTTTAGTATAGGAATTCCTCGACTTCGTCTAACGACCGACGGCTTGGCGAAGTGGCGGCATTTCTATTGTGGACACGCTGTCCAGCGTGATGTTTTTAATCTCCTTGAAGGTTCGACGGAGACGAGTAGCCATTGCGCCAAACCGCAAGTTACACGCCGTATATTATCAGTGTAGATAAAATCTATCTTTTTTTCTCAACGTTTTAGGTATTTTAATTTTTGGTTTTTCCTTTTTTCCTATATCTATCTCTGAAACAGCAAGAATAAAAAGAACAACGAAAGCTATGATTAATAAAATCCCAACTATTGCTAAAAACAATATACATACGTTGTAGAATGAAAACGTTTCTATCTTAAAAAAGTCCCTAAATGACATAATATTTAGTGAAGGAATAGTAGTCAAAGATAATAATACTCCGACAATAGCAGTCAGAACAGCTCCTATTGTTAACAAACCCCAAATGTCACTCCAATCATAATAACGGGGAATTTTTTCTTGTTCATAATATGAGAAAGGCAAATGTTTAATTCCCAAATTAGGGGGTAATTCATCTGCAGTTATGGTAAATTTATACGGATATTTTTTTGAATATTTATCTTCTTCACTACTCGGTAAATTATCTTGTACAACCATTTTGAATACAAAAAATTCAGATGCATTTAGTAGTGGTATTTCAAAATCCACAAAATTACCATCCTTTGTTTCCGATATGGTGTATTTAATTTCCCTTCCCTCTGGTTCTATGTGAATTATGTTAACACTAAAAATTTTACATTCCACAGGTATAGCCATACGAAGTGGTCTAATTATATCTCGTATAGGCATATCACCCGTATTTGCAATGACAAATTGTATTTGTGTAATATTATCAACTTTAACATTTTTGTAATTAACAGTTAAACTCTCTTGCAATTCAGGTTCTATATCAGAGAACAGAGTACTTGAATATTGTATAAAAGGTGTCAACGACTTACATTTAATCCCTTTATTAAAAAAATGTTTCGAAGCAAGATAAGTCGCTATCGCTCCAATAATAATACCGCATATTGCTAAAATAATTGCTATACTCATAATATTTTCTTTTGTTTATTCTATTTTTACTTTCTTTGTTAGTTGTGTCCGACGTCATATGGCGACTAACTCATAAATATATGCACTTTTTATCTCTACTTCACTTTTCTCTGCTCGACATGTAGTGCTAACACACACCTCGCACCCAGCAACCCCGCACCTCGCACCTTTCTATAGTGTAGTATTCAAAACCGTCTCGGTCTGTTTACTCCTAAAGTTGTCGAGAGCCATTGCCAATTTTTCGTCATGCAAAGCTAATATGCTTATGGCTATCAATGCAGCATTTTTTGCACCATCAATAGCCACAGTGGCAACAGGTACTCCTGCTGGCATTTGCACGACGGACAACAAAGAGTCCAATCCGTTCAATGCACGCGATTTCACAGGAACGCCGATCACCGGCAATGCCGTCATGGACGCCACCATTCCCGGAAGGTGAGCAGCACCGCCTGCTCCGGCGATAATAACTTCGATACCTCTGCTTTTTGCTGTTTTGGCGTATTCCACCAACAAATCGGGTGTTCGGTGCGCACTGACGATACGTTTTTCGTAAGGAATGCTAAATTGTTCCAACGTTTCTACGGCTTGCGATATCACTTCGTAATCGCTTGAAGAGCCCATTATTACTGCTACTTTCATATTTGGTTTGTGTAAGGCACGGATTACACTTCGACTTCGCTCGGTGACCAGTCCGCGCCAGCGTGTTACATTTAAAAATTTTCAAGCACCGCAATCCTCTTTTTGATCGGAGGATGTGTAGCAAACAAATCGCTCATAAACGATTTTTTCTTATTTAGCGGATGTTCGATAAAAAGTTGAGCAATGTCGTCTCTTGCTACTCCCTTCACTTCCGGATTTCCGCTGATTTTGCGTAAAGCACTCGCCAAAGCACGCGGATCTTTGGTCATTTCGGCAGCGCCTGCATCAGCCATGTATTCGCGTTTTCTCGATATGGCAAATTTCATCAAAATTGCAAAAAAATAGCCTACTATGGAAACCAAAAGCACAGCCAACAGGATGACGATTTGGCTGTTGCCGTTTTTGCTGTTCGATGAGCGACCTGTGTTAGAAAAAAGCATCATTCGGAAACCCATCTGCGAAAGCATTGTAAAAATACCAACAAAAACAATCGACACAATCAGCACTCTAACATCTCTGTTTCTGATGTGCATGAGTTCGTGTGCGATAACTGCTTTCAACTCGTCATCGTTAAGTTTTTGAATTATCCCGTCAGTCAAAGTGACTGTGTATGTTTTATCATTTATTCCACTGGCAAAGGCGTTCAGCGAATTGTCATGGATGACGTTTACTTTAGGCATTTTCATTCCCGATTGCATACAAAGATTTTCGACGAGATTGTAAACTCGCATGTTTTCTTTTCGTTCCAATGGTTTTGAATGTACGGCATTGTTGATAATCGTTGTATTTGACCAATAGGCAATCAAAAACCAAATACCAACAATTGCAATCACCCATGGCGCAACATTTACACTAAAATCTACCAGGACATCCGCATTAAAGAAACCGCTCATTTCGAGGTTACCTGCATGAACAAATAAATAGACCACATACGATAAAACCAATATCAATACAGGAAAGAGAATTAATAAAATCGTTGAACGCAGATTATTTCTACGTTGTTGAGTTTGAATACCGATGTAAGACATGGTGATTAAAATTTAATTTCAGGAGGTGCTGCATCCATCGCTGTGCGTTGTTCCACGCCAAGATCGTACATAACTTCTTTTTTGAAACCGAACATTGAAGCAATGATATTTGATGGAAATGTTTGTACCTTGTTGTTGTATTCCTTTGTAGCAGAATTGAAATATCTGCGTACGGCAGCCAGTTTGTTTTCCAAATCACTAATTTCTTGTTGCAGGTGTAAGAAATTCTGGTTCGCTTTCAAATCGGGATAAGCCTCAAGTGTAACGCGCAAGCCCGACAGAGCCGATGTAAGTGCATTGTCGGCAGCAATTTTGTCGCTTATAGATGTTGCGGCAACGGTTTGATTTCTCGCGTTAACCACTCGTTCGAGAGTTTCTCTTTCGTGCGTGGCATAACCCTTAACGGTGTTTACAAGGTTAGGAATAAGATCGCTGCGTTGTTTCAACTGCACGTCAATGTCAGCAAACGCATTTTCTCTGTTGTTGCGGAATCTCACGAGCGTGTTGTAATACGAGATCAGAAATAGCGCAATAACTACGAGACAGATGATTAAAATAACGATTGTGTTCATGATAAAATATTTTTTTATTTGCAAAGATACGAAAAAAATCTGAACCACGATTATTTCAAGATTAAAAAGATTACCAAGATTAAAAAAATTGGTTCAAGATTAGAGTAGCAAACAGATTCCTCGACTTCGCATACTTCGTATGCTTCGCTCGGAATGACGGCTTATCATAATGTGGGGATAAGAGGAAAGCAGCGGTGGCATAGCCACCGCTGCTTTCCTCCTCCCTCCTAAATTGATACTCGTCATGTCGAGCGGAGCGAGACATCTGTCGGCTACTCTAATCTTGACCTAATTTTACTCCCATTCAATCGTTGCGGGCGGTTTATTTGTAATATCGTAAACTACTCGATTTATTCCGACGATGTTTTTTGTGATTTTCTCAACTGCACTTTCGAGTACTTCATAAGGAATTCGTGCGATTTGGGCTGTCATAGCATCTTTGCTTAAAACGGCTCTCAACGCTAAAATATATTCATAGCTTCGTTTTCCGTCTCTGATACCAACGGTTTTCATGTTGGTCAAAATTGCAGCGTATTGCCAAATATTTAATTGTGAATTTTCCACTTCGGTGCAAAAAATATGATCGGCTTCGCGCAAAATATCAAGTTTTTCTTTTGTGATTTCGCCGAGAACTCTCACGGCCAAACCCGGTCCGGGAAACGGCTGTCGCATCACCACTTTTTTTGGAAGTCCCAGTGCTAATCCGACTTCTCTGACGTCTTCTTTATACAAATCCTTTAATGGTTCTATGATTCCTCCGAATTTAATCACACTTGGAAGCCCACCTACATTGTGATGACTTTTTATTACATCATCTTTGTTTTTACCACTTTCTACAATATCGGGATAAATTGTACCTTGTGCTAAAAAATCAACTGCGCCGTTTTCTTTTCCGTATCTTTCAAAGACGCGAATAAACTCTTTGCCAATGATTTTTCGTTTGGTTTCAGGGTCTGTAACACCTTTCAGTTTTTCGAGAAAAATATCCGAAGCATCAATTTTTGTAAGATTAAGTCCTAAACCATCTTTAAAAATCGACATAATTTCCTCGGGTTCATTTTTGCGCATAAGTCCATGATCAACAAAAACACAGGTCAGTTGCTTACCTATTGCTTTATGCAAAAGCGCGGCACATACTGCCGAATCAACGCCACCGCTTAATGCTAAAAGTACGTTTTTGTCTTTAACGGTTTCTTGGATTTCCTTGATGGAATTTTCTATAAAATTTTCTTTCATGGTTATTTTTTTGTCATCGGTTGCAAAGGTACAAAAAATATTTGGTTTTTTCAACTTTTTGTTGTATCTTTGCAGTCGAAAATCATCTTTCAGTAGCAATGCTCGAATCTGCGGCGTAAATCTGAGAGGTGTTTTTTTATAACATTGGCTCAATAGCCGTAATTGAATATTGAATTTTCTTTGCGTTTCTCTTTTGTTTAGTTATACCAACCAACATTTTTACTTTACAGAAATGAGGGAGAAAAATAGGAGTGTTTGCAGTCATTATTAGCATTTCCGAAAATTTTTCTTGTCGCTTGGATTTTGGTTTGTCTGTTCCGATTTTTGCTGCATTTGCAAGAATAAAATCCAATTCAAAAACTGCCATTGTTGATTTATAGTTTCTCGCTGCTTTATTGACGGTTTCTTGCATTCCGTCAAATCGCAAGTAGATAAAATCATTCAAATTTTCATTTTTCTTTCTTTTAAGAGGATTTATTGAAAGCCATTTGCCGAGCATAGCCCAAACAACGTTTTCTCGTGCTTTCAAGTCCATTTTTTCAATTCCTTTTGGAATAATGTAATCATCAATGTAAACATTGTTGCAGTTTTCTGTTATTGTCATGTTTTTTTCCGCAAAGTTAAAACTAAAAACGCAGATAAAAAACTTAAAAATTCTTAAAAACTGTTAAAAATGCTCGAAATTTCTTAAAAAGTGTTAAAATCCAAAAAAACACTTCGTGTTTTTGCGAAATAATAAAAAAAAGAATGATGGGTTAGAGTGGCTTTGCCTTTAGTTATGAGTTATTTTCTTTTTTCCGCATTCACAAGTTCTAAATAACTACTGACAAAATAAACCCAGCTGTCTAATTTGTCAAACAATTGTCTCGTTGCAGGAAACGGAATCATAACATCGGGAGCAATGCCGATATTGTCAATCGGATTTTCGGATAGCCGTTTTGAACGTGTCATCGGATACCATAATTGAAAATTATTTGACGGAAAGGGAGTTGCTACCATATTGGAGTAGTCTAAAACGCCTGCCGTATTGCTGTTACCAAATAAAATTACCTTATCGCTTTCTTTAGCCGCCAACAAAAATTGTTCTGCAGACGAACCGACTCTTTCATTGATAATAATGCCAATATTTCGTGGCATAGGATAAACAGTATCTTTTGTAACCATTGTATTATCATTTGCATAATACGGATGAGTGACAAATCCTCCTACATTTTTTTTCATAGCATCAAGCAAGGCTTGTGTCCATTTCAAACCTTCCTCTCCATCGCGAATTGTTCCTTTCTTAATGCCATCTTCAAAAAGTATTATGTTATCTTTTGAAGCATACCATTCCACTCCTTTTGATTCGTAAGGTTTTGTGTAGATCAGTTTTGCGAGTTCTTGATAATAAGTGTCCTGACCACCTCCATTATTTCTAATGTCAATGATTAAATTCGGACGTTTCATAATTTCATCCCAATGCTGAATCACCACTTCATTACTTTCATCATCACCAAAACTCGGTATTCTCAAAAAAAACGTGCTATCGTCCAAAAACATTACAATAGGGTAAGTATTTAGCCCATTAGGAAATAAAGGGACGTAAGAACGCAGTGTGGCTTTATCTAAAATATCGGAATCCGATTTGCGAATAAATCTTGTTTCATCATGAAATTCAATAATTTTTCCATTTACATGTAATGACGCTTTTGTTTTACGAGGATTTCTGCCCTTAACCAAAGAATGATTAATTACATCAAAAACAGTATCATTGGTGGCTTCAAATTCGTATAAAACTTGCCCGCTTTCCCAACCTCGATTGTTTACAACAACACCAACTAATTTTTGTCCGTCTCTTACAACAATAAATTTTTGTCTAAAACCTTCCCAAACGCCTTCTATTCCTTTTGCGTCTTTTGTTGCTTGCTGTAAACTATCAATATTGACATATAAGTTTTTTCCATACGTTGAAATTTCCATCATTTCGGGTTGTTGATTATTATCTTGCCAAATACGTCTAACACTAAGATGATGGTCTTTGAAAAAGGCGGTATATTCATTCAAATAATGACTACAACTGTCAGGGTGTTGAGTTATTTTTCTCCTAATTTCTTTTTCTAAAAGCAGGAGTTGCGAACGATTTTCATTTGTAACCTTGTCGTTATAGCCAGGATAGGTTGCTTGGATTTTTTTGACTAAAAAATCAAAATCACTCAAGCAATCTGTCGTTTGAGAATAAGCAAATTTACTAATGATTATGGCAATAAATACAGTTAAAATTACATTTGCTTTCATGTGGTTTTTATTTTACTAATTTACTAAATTTACAATTTGGCAAAGCCACTCATAACTCATAACCCATAATTCATAACTATTTCCCCGTTATACTATAATTCGGCGCCTCTTTCGTTACAGAAATATCATGCGGATGGCTTTCTATCAAAGATGCCGATGTAATTTGTGTAAATTTTACATCACGTCTTAAAGCATCAATGGTTTCCACGCCGCAATAGCCCATACCCGAACGCAAACCGCCGATGAGTTGAAACACTATTTCCGACAGTGTTCCTCTATAAGGCACGCGCCCTTCAACTCCTTCGGGTACAAATTTAGAGGCTTCAGATTGAAAATAGCGATCTTTACTTCCTGCTTCCATCGCAGCAAGCGAGCCCATACCGCGATAACTTTTGTAACTTCTGCCTTGATAAATTTCCACTTCGCCCGGACTTTCGAGCGTGCCGGCAAACATGCTTCCCAACATAACAGCATTAGCGCCGGCACCAATCGCTTTTGTAATATCTCCCGAAAATTTAATGCCACCATCGGCAATAATAGTTTTGCCGTGCTTGTCCGCTTCTTCTGCACAATCCATGATTGCAGAAAGTTGAGGAACACCAATGCCAGCAATGACACGGGTTGTACAAATAGAACCCGGTCCGATGCCCACTTTAACAATATCAGCACCGCATTTAATCAAATCTTTGGTTGCCGCTGCTGTTGCTACATTTCCGCCGATGAGCGGTAGTTCTGGATAAAGATTTTTTATTTTTTCGACCGTTTTAAGCACCATTTCGCTGTGACCATGAGCGGTATCTACAGCCAATACATCAACTTGCGCATCAACAAGCGCTTTCACTCTATCCATTGTGTCCGGCGAAGTTCCTACGCTTGCGCCAACCAGCAATCGTCCTTTTTGGTCTTTCGAAGCATTTGGATACAGAATATTTTTTTCGATATCTTTAATCGTAATTAAGCCCGAAAGTTTGAAATCTTTATCGACAAGCGGAAGTTTTTCGATTCTGTGTTTCCCCAGTATTTTAGCAGCTTCTTCGAGTGTCGTGCCAATCGGTGCGGTAACAAGCCCGTCCTTGGTCATGATGTTTGAAATAGGCTGATTAAAATTGGTTTCAAACCTTAAATCTCGGTTTGTGAGTATACCAACCAATTTGCCGTTTTCTTCAACGATAGGCACGCCTGAAATTTTGTATTTGTGCATTAAGTTCAAAGCATCTGTAACCGAATTTTCGGGACTTAAATAAAATGGCTCGTTAATTACACCGTGTTCGCTTCGTTTAACTTTATCCACTTGAACAGCCTGTTCGTCTATGCTCAAATTTTTATGAATAATTCCAATACCACCCTCTCTGGCGATGGCAACGGCAAGTCTGTGCTCGGTTACGGTATCCATCGCAGCACTTATGATAGGAATATTAAGTTCTATGCCGTTACAAAGTTTGGTGTTAAGTTTAACTTCGTGAGGTAAATACGCGCTTCGCCCGGGCACAAGCAAAACATCGTCGAAAGTCAAACCACTTGAAATTACTTTTTGATTAGACATGGCTCGTTATTTTTTTGGTGCAAAGATACGAAAAAAAAACGACATGTAAATCATTGTTATTTAATTTTCCGTAAAGGCACAAGACTGGACACTAATCCAATAATCAGCACGATTGTGAACACAAGAAAAAAGTCCGACAGTTGAATTTGCACCGGATAAGCATCTACAACGAAACCCTCATTGCTGCCAAGTTTCAGAAAACCGAAATGTTGTTGCAACCAAGCAATTCCGCCACCAATAAACAATCCGCAAAAACCGCCGACAAACGCAATCATCAAACCTTCTAACCAAAAAATTTGTCGAAGCATCGTGGTTGAAGCGCCCATGCTCCGCAAAATGGCGATATCTCTACGTTTATCGTAAATCACCATCAAGAGCGAGCCTATCATGTTGAACGTTGCAATCAACAAAATAAACGACAAAATCAGAATGATACTTAACCGTTCGGATTGAATGGTTTTGTAGTACATTTCTTGCTGTTGCATGCGATTTTTTACCGAAAAATCAGGCCCTACAAGTGCTTGAATTTGTCTTTGAACACGTTGCAAATTTGCATCGGGAGTCAATCCGATTTCAATAGCAGAAATCTCCTCTTTAGCGTCTATCAAGGATTGGGCAAACTCTAATGATGTAATGACATATTTGTCATCGTACTCCATAATCGTTGAAAACCCTCCGGCAGGTAAAGCATAATCTACTGAGAAGGCATCCGGTGAGTAAATATTGAGCATTTGGCCACGTTTGGGAACATAAAAACCAATCGGATCGTACTGGTTTCGCGGATTGATACCCATATTCATATAAATTCCGTACCCCAACACAGCAAAGGGCATTCCGGCGGCCGACAGAAAATAATCGCCATCAATAATATGGTCGTCTAACTGTGTTAGTTTTTCAAAATTTTCGCCAACACCTTTGATAGTAGCGATGAGCTGGTTGTCGCCATAACGTAATAAAACCGTTTCTTCAAGTACGGGCACAACCACGGAAACGCCTTTGATTCTAGCTATTTTCGCAAGATCAATTTCGTCATCGAAAAAATATTTACCTTCGATAACTTCAATTTTTAAATCCGGATCAAAACTGTTATACAAACTTGAGATTAGCGTGTTCAATCCATTAAACACCGACAACACAAGGATTAGCGCTGCCGTTCCAACGGCAATACTCACAGTAGAAATCCCCGAAATCCAATTCACCAATCGCGATTTCTTGGCAAACAAATATCGTCGTGCTATGTAAAACGGGACGTTCACGAATGTTTTAAAAGTTCATCAATACGTTCAATTCGGTCTAACGAATCATCCAAAAAAAACTGCAAATCCGGTACAATACGAAGTTGGTTTTTTATACGTTCGCCCAACAAACGGCGTATTTCAGCCTTTTTGATTTGAATCTGTTTGAGCGCCTCCGTTTTGTCTTTCGTTGCAAAAATGCTTAAATTCACACGCGCCACCGACATGTCGGGTGTAACATTTACACGGGTAACGCTAATCATTGTATTCGGAACAATCACTTCACGAAGCAGAATGTCCGCTAAATCTTTTTGCAAAAGACTGTTTATTTTTTGTTGTCGAGTGGTTTCCATGTTGCAAAGATACGAAAAAATGTTAATAACTCGACAAGTTATTAACATTTCAGCACTTTTTAACGAAAAAATTATACGAAAATCGAAAGTCGAGCGTTATATAGTAAGGAGATGTCTCGACTGCGCTTCGCTCCGCTCGACATGACGTTTATTGTGCGTGGGTAAGAGAGAGGAAGCGGTGGCTTTGCCACCGCTTCCTCTCTCCCCTCTGAAAAACACACACGTCATTCCGAGCGAAGCACACGCAGTGTGCGCAGTCGAGGAATCCCCTTGCTACAACAAAAAATATGAAAAAAGGAGGCTACATTTACATTATGACCAACAATTACAGAACAACGTTTTATGTTGGTGTTACAAGTGATTTGGAACGGCGTGTACAAGAACATCGTACACATTTTTACAAACATTCTTTTACGGCAAAATATAATCTGGAAAAATGTATCTATTACGAATACTTTCTTGATATTGAGCAAGCCATAGAAAGGGAAAAACAATTAAAGAAATGGAGTAGAAGTAAAAAGGAAATACTTATCAATCGCTTGAATCCTGAATGGAATAATTTGGTGTAATAAAAAAACCGTTAGGTTTACAGTCGCAGATGTTTAAGTCGCTCTCTAACGGTTTTTCGTGAAAATCGTTAGGCAGTATTTACGCAACCATTTAATTGCCCCTGACGACTTTGTTTTTGTCAATCCGACACTGCAAAGTTACAACTTTTTCCGAAATTACTAAATGTTTATTAACAGGCATGTTTCTTTCATAATCTGATTGCCAATTCTAAAATTTTCCATATTTACTATTTTTACCCCCTATTTGGTTTTACAGGTGTCCATATCTCAAAATTCCCGTTTTTGTCGTAAAACTCAAAGTGAATTCCGTGACTTTCGTCGGGTGCATATCCTTTCGCCGGAACATCTTCAAAATATTTCCACCACGCTTCAAGTCTTGTCATTTCTTTCGGTATGCTTACAACAACAAAATGTGCGGCAGGAATTTCTATACAAATCATATCGTCTTGAGGGTTATCCGTTTCAACTCCGGCCAAATAGAAATATTGTTCTTGAGTTTCATCTATGTACCCTGTTACTCCATACAAACATGACTTACTCTCAGGAATTTTCCTCAATTCGTTTTCGTGCTTTTTCCAAAGCGGCTCTACATCGCGCTCAAAATTTTCTTCGTTGGACACTATTTTGTATCCGCAAACTTTGAATTTTTCTCTGTTTTCAAATCGTATTTTCATATCTGTTTTGTTTTAACGTTTCTATAATTCAACTTTCTACTTCGTTTTCCCGCTGCACTGTTACCCGCTTGCCTCTAACTCAAAAACATACGCAAAGATACGAAAAAAAATCGAAATAACGATAATATCAAAAACTTTTCGTATCTTTGCAAAAAATCAAAAACAATTCAATTATGAACAACGCAATTTTTAACTACCCAATGCCCAAAAACGAGCCGATTAAATCATACGCTCCGGGCACACCCGAACGCGCTGCTTTGAAAGCCGCCATCAAAGAACTATCGTCAAAAACCATCGACATTCCGATGATTATCGGCGGAAAAGAAGTCCGCACAGGAAAACTCGGTAAAGTGGTGATGCCACACAACCACAAACACGTGTTGGCAACTTATCACCAATGTACAGAAAAAGAAGTGAAAATGGCAATCGACGCTGCCATGAAAGCCAAAAAAGCATGGGCAGAAATGCCGTTTGTTGATCGTGCTTCCATTATGTTGAAAATCGCTGATTTGTTGGCAACCAAATATCGCTACATCGCCAATGCAGCAACTATGCTCGGACAAAGCAAAAATCCGTATCAAGCCGAAATCGACACGCCTTGCGAATTGATTGACTTTTTGCGTTTCAACGTGCATTTCGCACAGGAAATTTATCGCAATCAACCCATCCACGACGCTTTAATGTTAAATCGTCTCGAATATCGTCCGTTGGAAGGATTTATTTTGTCCGTTACGCCGTTCAACTTCACGGCTATCGCCGGAAACCTCAACCTTGCACCTGCTTTGATGGGTAATACCTGTGTTTGGAAACCGTCGACAACATCGTTGTTTTCGAACTATTGGTTGATGAAAATTTTCCAAGAGGCTGGATTGCCTGATGGCGTAGTTAATTTTGTTCCGGGTTCGGGAAGTTTGATTGGTAGCGTTTGCACGGATCATAAAGATTTCGCAGGCTTCCACTTCACAGGAAGTACAGGCGTTTTCAACAACGTTTGGGAAAAAATCGGAAAGAATTTGGCGAATTATAAGTCGTATCCGAAAGTGGTTGGTGAAACCGGTGGAAAAGATTTTATCTTTGCTCACGAATCTGCCGATGTACAGGCGCTTTGCGTGGCTTTATTGCGCGGTGCGTTCGAATATCAAGGTCAGAAATGTTCGGCTTGTTCGCGTGCTTACATTCCGGAAAGTCTTTGGAAAGATGTAAAATCACGTTTGGAAAAAATGCTAAAATCCGTGAAAATGGGCGGTGTTGAAGATTTCTCAAATCTTGTGAATGCCGTAATTGATGAGGCTTCTTTCGATAATTGTGTGAATTATATTGAGCATGCAAAAAAATCGAAAGACGCAGAAATTATTATTGGCGGAAAATACGACAAGAAAAAAGGTTATTTTGTTGAACCAACCGTAATTTTGGCGAAAACTCCGAAATACAAATCTATGGAAGAAGAAATTTTCGGACCAATCTTGACGATTTACGTTTACAAAAACGCGGATTACAAAAAAACATTGGATTTGTGCGACGCAACTTCTCCGTATGCTTTGACAGGCTCTATTTTCGCACAAGATCGCGAAGCGATTTTGATTGCAGATGAAAAACTTAAATACGCAGCAGGAAACTACTACATTAACGATAAATGTACGGGTGCAGTAGTTGGACAACAGCCATTCGGTGGTGCTCGCGCTTCGGGAACTAACGACAAAGCAGGGTCTTACCTCAACTTAATTCGTTGGACCAGTCCGCGAACCATCAAGGAAACCCTTGTTCCGCCAACGGATTTTACGTATCCGTTTATGCAGGAAAAATAATTCAATTACGAATTAAAAATTACGAATTACGAGGTGACAAACATCAAAAATTGTCACCTCTTTCGTAATCCATAATTCGTAATTCCCAATTCGTAATTCGTAATTCCTGTGCAAACAAAAACCAAACAACCCATCCTCCTAATCTCCACGATTTTCGCCATTGCATGTTTTCGAATTTTGCTGGCGTTTCAGGGATTTGATCTTGCCGAAGAGGGTTTGACGTTGACTTTTTATCAACAAATTTTCAACGATCCGCAATCGGTTGAATACAGTTTTGTGTATTGGCTTTCGGGCATTATCGGTGGAGTTTGGTTGAAAATATTTCCGAATGCCGGGCTTTTTTCGTTCCGAATATTAGGAATTTTAGTGCATTTATCAAGTTTGGTTTTGATGATTGCTATTTTCCGAAAAAGGCTTCCTGACTGGATTTTAGCGTTGTCGTGCGTGATTCTGACTTTGATGTTCGACTTCGGAGTGGTTGCATTTGAACACATTCAACTCTCTGTGGTTTTGGGTTTGGCAGCATTTTATCTTTTGATTAAAGGCATTGAGCAAAATCAACGATGGATACTGTTTTTTAGCGGTTTTTTATTAGCCGTAAATGTTTTTTCACGTTTGCCAAATCTCACGCTTTGGGTGTGGATTCTACTTATTCCTATATTTTCAACCGATCGAAAAAAAACTTGGCAACAAATCGGATGGGTCTGCATGGGGCTTGTAGTCGGCGTTTCAGCGGTTTTCTTAACGATGTTGGCATTGGGACATATTGGTTTTTTTATAAACAGCATTTTTATGATGTTCGAAGTTGCTAAACACCCTGAAAATCCGCATAGTTTTGTACAATTGAGTCGTATTTTTATTCAAAATTATGAATCTGTCGGAAAGTTTGGTATCATATTGATCGCGCTTGGTGGAGTAATGTTTTTATCCTTACTATTTTTCAAAAGTCGGCATCGACAATGGATAAAATCCTTGCTTGTTTTTATTGTTTTAGCAGTTTTTGGCTTTGGATGAACAATAGACCTTATGTGTTTTTGCTTTATGCGTTGTGCTTTTTAGTGCAAGCGTTGTTGTTTTTGGAAACGCACGACAAAAGTTTACGGCGATTAATTTTAGGTTCGTTCATCATGATGATTTTGCTTCCTATCGGAAGTGATTTTTCTACCGGAAATATGGCACTTTACAGCATTTGGTTAGCCATTCCGATGGTGCTTTGGTGGGGATTTTTATACATAGAAATTCCGCCAATTCTCGAACGAACCAAGCATTGGTTTTTTGTATCAATGTGGGTTGTATTCTGCGGGCTGCAAGTAGTCAATATTGTCAATCAGGCGTATTTCGACAAAGATTCTCGTTCTCACAAACGCTACACGATTCAGCATCCCATTGCAAACTATGTTTTCACTACAGAATTTCGTGCAGACTTAATGAACCAACTTATTTCCGCACTAAATGGCCATATTTCGCCAAACGATTTTGTTTTAACATTCGAAGACATTCCGATGGTTCACGCCATTACACAAAATAGGCCTTTTCACCATTCCCCTTTACCTGCTTATGATAGCGCTACGTTTGCCAAACAACTTGCGCACGCAGAGCAAACACGTTCACTACCGGTTGTTGTACAACAACATGACACTTGCACTCACAATTTGGGACGAGTTGCAGCATTTAACGCATTTATAGAAAAACACAATTATAAAGTGGTTTGGACGAATGGGGATTTTTCTATTTTAATGGTTGAATAAATGTAGGGGCATATGCAATACGTCCCTACAAAATTAATACCTCAACCATTTCCAAAGTTCCTTATAATTAACTTTCTTACCATACATCAAAATTCCGACACGATATATTTTCGCAGCTAACCAGGTTGTGAGCATAAATCCTGCAATCAGCAGTCCGATAGATAGCGCCAATTCCCACGTAGGAACGCCAAATGGCACACGCATCATCATCAAAACAGGTGATGTAAACGGAATCATCGACAACCAAACTGCAACACTTCCATTCGGATTTTGCATCACCATCGGAATAGCCACAATAGCTAACATTAGTGGTACGGTGACCGGAAGCATAAATTGTTGGGTGTCAGCTTCGTTGTCCACCGCCGAACCAACAGCTGCAAACAGCGATGCATACAGTAAATATCCACCAATGAAATAAATCAAAAACATGATGATAATAAATGTAAAATCAATGTTTCCAACACCTGCCAACAATTTATCTATCAATTGAACAGACTGTACTTGTTCCGCAATTTCGGGATCGACCATCTCACTAATATTTACGGATTGCATCATTTCGGGATTCGTGAATGTCGATGACAATGCACTTCCTGCAACAAAAACAATACCAATTGTCAAAACAATCCACAAAAGAAATTGTGTTAATCCAACCATGGCAATACCTACAATTTTCCCCATCATGATTTGAAATGGTTTCACAGATGAAACGATAACTTCAACAATACGATTGCTTTTTTCTTCAATCACGCCCTGCATCACTTGCGCACCAAACAAGAACACGAACAGATAAATCAAAAACGCTGAAGCGTAGCCAATTCCGGTTTTCACGCCGGTGCTGGATTCTTCGCCGGTTCGTACGTCTTGAGCTCTTACATTTATTTTTATCGCTCTGATTTTGTTGTAATCCTCAGTCGAAATATGAAAGGTTTGCATCATCAATTTGTTTTGCAAAATTTCTTGCAGCCTACTTTCTATTGCGGTATGCGTACCTAATCCGGGTTGTTTTTTATTGTAAAACAATGAAACCGGATTGGGTTTGTTTTGATCCGCTTTTTCGATAAACAACACCAAGTCGTAAGTGCCGTTTTTTAGCCGATTTTTAGCCGTATCAATATTTTCAGCTCTTGAAAATATAAGTTTATCGTTACTTTCAAGTCTGTTTTCGAAAATGCCGGATTCGTCAACAACGGCAATTGTTTCCCTATCTTTATCGGATGTTATTTTCATCAATAATGCAGGTACAACAAGAATAGAAGCAAACAAAATAGGTCCCAAAATCGTCATGATGATGAACGATTTCTTCTTTACGCGAGTCATGTATTCACGACGGATTATTAGTAAGATTTTAGATTTCATAGGAGTAATTTTTTTAGGTTCAAGATTAGAATAATGGATTATTTCTTAAATTTTTCTGCAAATATACGAATAAATTTTGATTTCTCAAATTATATCTAAATTCACACTCTTTGATGTGTAAATAAAGCTTGTGTTTAT
>WRCN01000024.1 GCA_009783885.1 Bacteroidales bacterium
AAAATGAAAACACAAACACACGAATTTATCAAAGAAATGAAAAGAAGTAATGGATTTTTTCATTTATTTCTCAACTTATTACTATTAGGAGGCTTTATTTTCCTCGCTATTTATTGCGGTAAACAAGAATTGGTCGGACTAACCATAACCATCTCCATTGTGGGCTTTTTTGTTTGGCTCATTCATCTCTGCGGTTTGGTTTTGGTTCAACCTAACCAATCTACTGTTTTGGTTTTTTTTGGAAAATATTCGGGAACGATCAAACAAAACGGTTATTTTTGGGTTAATCCATTTTATAGCAAGAAAAAACTTTCGCTTCGTGCCAGAAATTTGAATCCCGAAGTGATTAAAGTGAACGACGAAAACGGTAATCCAATCATGATCGGCATGATGCTGGTTTGGAAAATTCAAGACACCTACAAAGCCAGTTTTTGTATTGATTCGGAAAAATCGACCAATCCAACTACCGGCGTGGTTTCTCAAGACTTGAGATCTTTCGACAGATTTGTTCATGTTCAAAGTGACGCAGCTTTACGCAAAGTGGCGAGAATGTATGCTTACGATCATATCGACAGTAAAAGTGAGGAAATTACATTGCGTTCGGGCGACGACGAAATCAACGCACATTTGGAACAAGAACTTAGCGAACGTTTAGCTATTGCGGGTATCGAAGTGGTTGAAGCGCGAATTAATAATTTGGCGTATGCGCCCGAAATCGCAAGCGTTATGTTGCGTCGTCAGCAAGCCGAAGCCATTATCGCTGCTCGCGAAAAAATCGTGGAAGGCGCGGTTTCTATGGTAGAATTGGCTTTGAAACGCTTGGAAAAAGATGGCGTTGTTGAATTGGATAGCGATAAAAAAGCAACCATGGCAAGCCACTTAATGGTTGTTCTTTGTGCGGATGAAAACGTGAAACCGGTGATTAACGCCGGAAGTTTGTACTAATTTTTTGATCATGGCAGAAAAAAAATCGTTTGTTTTAAGAATTGATCCCGAACTAATGAAAGCCGTTGAGAAATGGGCTTCTGACGAATTTAGAAGTATCAACGGGCAGATAGAATGGATCATTTCTGATGCCGTCAAAAAAGCAAGACGTAGTCGCAAGTCGCCGTCAAAAAAAACGTGAGCCTGTAGGCGCGCATGCCTCGTCCCTACGATTATATTATCACCTGAAAATGTGTAAAAACCTGTTGCTTCACATCGTTGATGTCAACGGGTTTTTGCAGTTCTTTCGACAGAGAAGTTACGCCCTTGTCCCTAAAACCACAAGGATTGATATGAGAAAAATAAGATAAATCAGTGTTGACATTGAAAGCAAAACCGTGCATGGTAACACTCCGACTTGCACGAACACCGATAGCACAAATTTTTCGAGGTGTTTTACCATCGGCATCCAACCAAACACCTGTGGCACCATCTATGCGAGAAGATTCAATTTGATAGTCCGATAAAGTTCGAATTATTGCATTTTCAAGACAAAAAATATATTTTTTCAACGACAAGTTGTGTTGTTCTAAATCCAAAATTGGGTAGCCAACAAGTTGTCCGGGGCCGTGATAGGTGATATCTCCTCCCCGTTCAATATGATAGTATGACGCGTTGATTTTTTTCAAAAACTCATCATTGATCAATAAATTATTAATTTGTCCGCTTTTCCCAAGCGTATAGACGTGCGGATGTTCACAAACAATGAATTGTTGCTGTAGGTGCGGGGCATGCCTCGCCCCCACATGTGTTTTTTGTTCGATTAGCGCATCAAACAACACTTTTTGCTTTTCCCAAGCATCTTTGTAATCAATCAATCCCCAATCTATGTATTGCAGTTTTTGACTCATTTTGCTTGCGATTTTTGAAATTCTGAAGATATAAAACTTCGTTCTGCCATAAAAGACGAACGCACCAAAGGAGCACTTTCCACGCTGTCAAAATCCATTTTTAACCCAAGTTTTCGGTATTTTTCAAATTGTTCGGGAGTGATGAACTCATTCACGGGCAAATTATTTTTCGTGGGTTGCAAATATTGACCAATCGTAACCATTCGACAGTTGACATGTCTTAAATCTGTTAAAACTTCGATTACTTCGGCTTCTGTTTCTCCCAATCCGACCATGATACCGGATTTTGTTATCAATCCGTTCAATGCGGCTTTTCGTAAAACATCCAAACTTTCGTGATATTTTGCACGGCTCCTCACCTGAGGAGATAGCCGTTTGACGGTTTCCATATTATGGCCGAAAATGTCGGGTTTGGCGTTGAAAACAACTTGTAAATGGTCATCGATATTGTCAAAGTCGGGAACCAAAACTTCAATGAGAATTTTTGGATTTTTTTCTCGAACAGCATAAATGGTTTTTGCCCAAAAATCCGCACCCTTGTCGGGCAAGTCGTCCCGATCGACAGACGTAATCACACAATGTTTCAACTGCATGAGATGAATACTTTCAGCCACTTTTTGAGGTTCATTCCTATCGGGAGCGAGCGGTTTTCCCGTTTTGGTGGCACAAAATTTACAAGAACGCGTGCAAATATCACCTAAAATCATAAATGTTGCCGTTCCCAAGTTCCAGCAAGTTCCGATATTAGGGCATTTTCCACTGCTACAAATGGTGTGTAAGTTGTTGGATTCGACAATTTGTTTGATTTTCGAATAATCTCCTTTTATTTCTAATTTGGTTTTTAGCCAACCGGGTTTACGTTCTATCATTATTGAAAAATTACATGCAAAGATACGAAAAAAAACTAAGAACTAAAAGTTATACCATTCGTTGTCATGGAGGCAACACCCCTTAGTTCTTAATTTTTAACTCTTAACTTAAAAAAATTGGCAAAGCCAATTTTTTTTCGTATCTTTGCACTCACTATGCAAATTGAACTCCTCAAATCGAAAATCCACCGCGCAAGCGTTACGCACGCGAATCTGCACTATATCGGAAGTATTGAGATTGACGAAGATCTCATCGAAGCCGCCAATCTTATCGAAAACGAACGTGTACACATCTATAACATTACGAATGGCGAGCGTTTCGATACTTACGTCATCAAAAGTAAGCGCGGCAGCGGAACCATCGGGATCAACGGGGCTGCAGCACATAAAGCCAATGTCGGTGACTTGGTAATTATTGTGTCGTATTGCACAATGGATTTCGAAAAAGCCAAAACATTCTCACCAACACTTGTTTTTCCGGTTAATAACAAACTTTAACAGTTATTATGAAAAATATTCATTTATTGAGAAATATTTTGAAATTCGCACTTTTCCTCGGGCTTGGGATTTTCATTACGTGGTGGTTTGTGAAAGATTTGGATGCTGAGTATCGCAGGCTAATTATGGCGTCTTTTCGAAATGCAAACTACGGAATCATTGGAATAGCCTTGATTTTCGGCGTTATCAGTTTTTGGATTCGAGCCAAGCGTTGGCAAATGCAAATGCAATCCATGAACTATTTTCCAAAAACAAAAAACGTTGTAATGGCTGTAATGGTCGGCTATTTTGCAAATTTGGCGTTTCCGAGACTGGGTGAAGTAGCTCGTTGCGGACTGTTGGATAAACACGAAAAAATTCCTACGGCTAAATCCATTGGAACCGTTATTACAGAACGGATTTTGGACACGTTTTGCTTTTTGATTTTATTGATTTTGACCTTAGCCTTACAATTTGAACGCTTGTCGGATTATGCTATGGAGAATTTTTCCGGATTATACGAAAAATTTACCAATCCGGAATTTGTCAGAAAGTTAGTGTTTTTAGCGGGTTTAGGCATTTTAATATTTGGTTTTTTTATCTTTTTCTTGAGAAAAAAAATCGCTCACACACGTGTATATCAAAAAGTGAAAGAGTTGATTTTGCAATTTTGGGAAGGTTTGATTTCGTTGAAAAACCTTAAAAGACCGGGACTATTTATCATTTACACCGTTGCTCTTTGGGTGTGTTATTATTTAATGGCTTATATCGTGTTTTTTGCCATTAGAGAAACTGCGCATCTTCCAATGAGTGCAGGTTTGGCATGCTTGACCTTCGGAACTATCGGTATCATTGTAACGCCCGGTGGAATTGGACTTTATCCTGTTATTATCGCAAACACTTTGATACTTTACGGTATTTCCGAACCTATCGGTTTTGCTCTCGGTTGGCTGATTTGGACATCGCAAAATATTACAGTTGTTATAGGGGGATTGGCTTCGTTGCTACTTATGCCTATGCTTAATCGAAAAAAAATATAGGGCGGAACATGTTCTGCCTCTACAGCCGAACAATGAAAAATATAGAAACTATACCTCTCAATCCCGGAAAAAAAATCTATTTTGCTTCGGATTTTCATTTAGGAACACCTAATGCAAAAGAAAGTGCTTCTCGCGAAAAGCGCATTGTTCAATGGTTGGACGAGATTTCGAAAGACGCTCAAGCCGTTTTTTTGCTTGGTGATATTTTTGATTTTTGGTTTGAATACAACCATGTTGTTCCGAAAGGATACGTGAGATTATTAGGAAAATTGGCTGAAATGGTAGACAATGGTATTGATTTGCGATTATTCATCGGCAATCATGATTTATGGACATTCGGCTATTTGGAACGCGAAATTGGATTAAAAATTCATTATAAACCACAGCTTTTCAAAATCAATGAAACTCTTTGTTTGATTGGACATGGCGATGGCTTGGGTTTTGGCGATCAGGGTTATAAATTCATCAGAAAAATATTTGCAGGCCGATTTTTTCAACGCTTGTATGCTTTTCTGCATCCTTGGATTGGCATTGGTTTAGCAAGTTTCTTTTCTCGAAAAAGTCGTGCAAAAACAGGCAAAAACGATGCTATTTTCGAATCTAATGAAAAAGAAGCGTTATATCTTTTTTCCAAAAATTATCTAAAACACCATCACAATGTAACCTATTTCATTTTCGGACATCGCCACTTGCCTTTGGAGATCAAACTTTCTGAAACTTCAACGTATTTTAACACGGGCGACTGGTTGAAGTATAATAGCTATTTGGAATTGGATGCAAAGAAAAAATTGCAAACCAAAACTTTTTAAGGCCAAACATAATCCCCGTCGGCGTTCTGCTTCACCTTACCATTATCCAAAAGCCATTGCAAAAAAAGCAAAATTTTTCGTTCACTGAATAGGGACAAAGCGTTTCGAATATCATCTAATGGTGTGGGTTTCCATTGTAACAATGGCTTGACGATTTCAACCATGCGGTCAAATTCCACGTCGCTCAATTCGGTTTTGTTTCGTTCGATACAATAGTCGCAACGCCCGCAACGCTTGCTGTTAGTGTCTCCAAAATAAGTCAAAAGCTGTTGACTTCGACAACGATTTGTGCTTTCAGCATAATTCAAAACAGCATCCAAACGCTCGCGGGCTGCTGTTTTTCGTCTACGGTAAACCTCCGGATCAAGTTGTAAATTTGAGATTTTTATGCGTTCTTGAACAAAAGCAACTTGGGGGTTGTGAGGGGTTGGAACATATTCTAAGATTCCCCATTTCATGAGATTTTGCAAGGCAATGACGACTTGTTCTTCGGGAATTTTCATACGTCGTGCCAAATCATATTCCCGAATTTTCACAAAATCCGAAAACAAACCTCCATACGATCGCAATAGCGTCTCCATGAAAGCACCATATTTTTCATTTTTCACTTGAAAATCGTACACATAGTCTTTGTCTGCCCGAATCCATAATTTCGCCGGCACATTCAAATCCTCTGTAAAACTGATTAAACCTTGACGTTCGAGCAATCTTAAGGCATGATATGTTTGAGAAAAATCAAAAGTATACGTTTGCGAAAAATCAGATAAATCAAAATCAAATATCGCTCCTACCCCACTTCCAACAGGCACTTTGCAATAGTCGCCCAATTTATCGTAAACGGTTTTGATAAACGAAATATCGGGATAGGTTTTTGAAAAATCCTCTTCCAATTTTTGTTTATCCACATTTGAAAAAAGTACTACTGCATGCGCACGCTGCCCGTCTCGACCACCACGTCCCGCCTCCTGGAAGTAGGCTTCTAATGAATCCGGCAAATCCAAATGCACCACAAAACGGCAATTCGGTTTGTCAATGCCCATGCCGAATGCATTTGTGGCAACAATAATCGGCGTGTGATCATGAATCCAATCGACTTGCCGTTGATTTCGCATGGCTTGATCCAATCCCGCATGGTAACAGGCCGCACGAAATCCTTGATTACACAAATAATCTGCTATTTCTTGTGTTTTTTTTCGATTGCGAACATACACCACGCCAGCACCTTTCACAGTTTCAATAATTTTGATCAAACGTCCTAATTTGTTCTCTTCATGAAATACGTAATACGTCAAATTTTCACGTGCAAAACTTTTTTGAAAAACGTTGTGTTTCTTGAACGCTAATTTGTTTTGAATATCAATTACAACAGAAGGTATCGCAGTCGCAGTAAGCGCTATAACGGGCACATCAGGCAACAAGTCCCGAATTTTAGCAATTTTCAAATACGGCGGACGAAAATCGTAGCCCCATTGCGAAACACAATGCGCTTCATCTATCGCCAAAAGGCTGATTTTCATCAAAGGCAAATTCGCTAAAAAGGCTTGTGTTTCCAAGCGTTCAGGCGACACATAAAGAAATTTTAACTGACCGGTGATGGCTTTATTCATCACCAATTCCGTTTCAAACTTATTCATGTCTGAAATGATGGTTGCTGCCGGAATACCGCGTTTTTCAAGGTTATTAACCTGATCTTTCATCAACGCAATAAGCGGTGAAATCACCAAACACAAACCATCCAAAGCTAAGCCGGGCACTTGAAAACAAATGGATTTTCCGCCACCCGTAGGCAATAGCGCCAAGGTGTCGTTTCCGTTAAGTACAGATAGAATAATATCTTCCTGCATCTCGCGAAATCGCGGATGTCCCCAGTATTTCAGCAGTATGTTGCGGATTTCTTGTTGCAAGGTGAAACGGATTTTTTACAAAGATACGAAAAATTTGTCTTTTTCCCAATTTTTAGGATTGTTTATGATATAATTGGCAATATATTGATATGAACGATTGGTAAGGATGATGTGTTCATAGTAATTGCGTTGCCAAATTACACCAAAACATTCAAATTGATTTAATTGTTTTGTAACACCAATTTTAAAACCACGAATAATCGAACCTATTGAACGTGGAATAATTTTTTGAAATGTATTTTGTTTGGGTATATGTAGGGGCACAAAATTTTGTGCCCCTACGGGTTCAATGATTTGAATAATTCCATGCACATGATTCGGCATAACAACAAATTCATGCAAAATGGTATTTGGATAATGTTTCGGAATTTCCGACCAACATCGTGCAACAATTTCCCCATATCCATTCAAAACCATTTCCCAGTTTTGAATTTCACCAAATAAATGTTCGCGATTTCGCACACAAATTGTCACAAAATACAATCCTGCCTGCGAATAGTCATACCCTTTTAAGCGAATGCTACGACGATGATGAATATTAGAATTGTAACGCATATTTTTTTCTACAAAATTACAACTTCAAGAATTCCAAAACAAGAATTTTAACTTAAAAAATGTTAAAACCTAAAAAAAATTAACAAAAACATCTCAAAGCATTGTCAAATAAGGAAGACAAAAACAATAAAAACGTCTGAAAAACGTCTTGGTTTTTTGTAAGTTGTTAATAACTCAAAAAGATTTCAAAAAAATTCGTATCTTTGCAGGAGAAAATCAACAAACAACAATCATCATGAAAAAAATCCTTACCACCATGACCGTTCTTACGGTAATGCTTGCAACCTCTTGCAACTGTAAAAAAAACAAAGACTGCGCTTATCCCGAAAACGCAAGATATTTTGCGTTGATTAAATTGACAGCCGATTTATCTCAATTCGACAAAAACGAAAAACAATTATTGTCGTATCTTTTTGAAGCTGCTGCTTTAATGGATGATGTGTTTTGGAAACAAGCCTACACAGGTAATCGTTGCGAGTTTCTGAAACAATTCAGAGGCAATGCGGAAGACGCGGCTTTCGCGAGAATTAACTACGGACCTTGGGAGCGCCTAAACGGCAATTTGCCTTGGGTTGACGGTTACGGTGCAAAACCTGACGGTGCTAATTTTTATCCTACAGATATGACCAGAGAAGAATTTGAAGCTTTTAATTGTCCTAATAAAACCAGTCTTTACACGTTGATTAGACGTGATGAAAACGGCAATTTGGTTTCGGTTTGGTATCACGAAGCCTACAACGAAGAATTTACAAAAGCATCAGAACTTATTGCGAAAGCAGCTGAATTGGCTGAAGATCCTGCGTTCAAACGTTATTTGGAACTTCGTTCAAAAGCCTTATTAACTTCGGATTATTTCGAAAGTGATATGGCTTGGGTAGATGTAAAAAATGCGAAATTCGACTTTATCGTTGGCCCCATCGAAAACTACGAAGACAAACTTTTTGGTTACAAAACCGCTGCTCAAGCACTTGTGCTGATCAGAGATGTGGATTGGAGCCAAAAATTGGATAAATATGTGGCTATGCTTCCGCATTTGCAAACACAATTGCCGGTTCCGCCTCAATTCAGAGCAGAAATACCCGGATTAGATTCCGAAATCAGTGTTTTTGAAGCCGTATTTTATCAAGGCGATTGCAATTCGGGAAGTAAGTCTATTGCTGTGAACTTGCCGAATGATGAACGTATTCACGTTGAAAAAGGCAGTCGTAAACTTCAGTTTAAAAACTCAATGAAGTTTAAATTTGACAAAATTTTACTGCCGATTGCAGATGTGATTATGACGCCCGAACAACGCAAATATGTTACGTTTGACGCGTTTTTTGAAAATGTTACATTCCACGAAGTATCTCATGGTATGGGCATTAAAAATACGATTTTTGGTAAAGGCACAGTTCGTCATGCGTTGAAAGAAACGTATGCAGCAATGGAAGAAGCCAAAGCCGATATTATGGGTTTGTTTTTGATTGACTACCTCCATCAACAAGGCGAAATGACATCCGAAGATGTGTATAACAATTATATTACGTTCTTTGCAGGAATTTTCCGCTCGGTGCGTTTTGGTGCAGCAAGTGCACACGGACGTGCTAACATGCTTTGTATGAGCTGGTTTGAACAAGCAGGCGTATACACTCGTGATGAAAATGGTTTTTACACGGTAGATGTGGAAAAAATGCGAGAGGCTGTTCGCTCGGCATTGCACCATATCTTAATTGTGCAAGGAACCGGAGATTATGTGAGAGCCGAAAGATTGCTTCGTGAAAATTCCAATATTACACCAACTTTACAAGCAGATTTAGATCGCATTAATGCCAGTGGTATTCCGCGCGACATCTACTTCAAGCAAGGCAAAAAAGTAATGGGGCTGAAATAATTTTTAGTTCATCATGCTAATTCGTCTAACCAAATCTAATCATTCGGCACAACTGAGTTTGCTGATTTTACTGACCTTGGCGTTTTGGGTCCGGGATTTTGTGGTATATACGCCGATAGAACTTATCGAACCGCAAACGTTCCTGTACAACAACCTATTTGGATGGACGAAAAACTATATCGTGCTTGCAAAACTACTTGCCTTTGGGAGTGTTGTTTTGCAAGCATTTATGTTAAGCCAACTTGCCAAACAGCATTCGGTTTCTAAAAAATCAATATTTATCGCTTTAATTTATATCGTACTGATGAGTGCCCAAAGCTGTTGGCAAACGCTGCAACCGTTTCTGATTTCCAACTTTTTCATCATTGGCGGTTATTGGTATGTATTCAAAATTTACGACCGAAAAGACCCTTACGAATTTGTATTTAATGCTTTCATGTTGTTTGCGCTCGCAACGTTATTTTCAGCGTCATTGTTACCGTTTGGATTGATTATGTTTTCGATTTTATGGGGTTGCTCGATCAATCAATGGCGAGAATGGATGATTGCTATTTTGGGATTTGCATTTCCGTTTTTTATAGTATTTTTATGGGCTTCGTTGATTGAAAATTTAGATGTGTTTTCCGAATTTTTTATTCCAATGATGAAATTTGGTGGGTTTGAAAATATGGCAAAAATGTCGTTATTTAATAAAATTTTCGTATCAACTATTTTGATAATTTCATTAGTTGGGGGAGTTAAATTACGATCAACCAACAATGAAATTTCACAACGTAAAAAAAATGTCGCAATTATATGGGGAGCGATTTGGGTTGCTATTGTCGCTTTGTTTTTTTATACACCTGCACATTTGGCAACGCTGTTTATATTTTGTGCTTTTTTTATTACCGAATGGATTTTTCGGAGTTCACGGCAATGGGTGTCTGAAGTGGTGTTCGGCGTGGTTCTCATTGTTGCGGCTTGGGTACAATATTTTTAACAGGTCTTAACATAGCAAGGGGATGTCTCGACTCCGCTTTGCTCCGCTCGACATGACGACGGTTTTTTAATAGAATAGGGAGAAAGAAGGGAGCGGCTTTGCCGCTCCCTTCTTTCTCCTCCTCCTTGCATCACGCCCGTCATTCCGAGCGAAGCACACAGAGTGTGCGAAGTCGAGGAATCTACTTGCTATGGATACGCATGGGCGTGAACGTCCGCACGAACAAAATCAAATCATCCGTTCACAATTCCAAACAAAAGCCCGTAAACCGTGCGCAGGATGCTTTTCGTCAATTCTTTTGAGACGCGATAAAATCGGTTCAACTTTATCGTCTTCCACAACTGTGAGAATGGAACCATTAATGGCAGGCCAAGTGTGTGTGCCGTAATGGGGTTCGCCGTCGATAGAGCCACGTCCGTAAGTAGCATCCCAGCGGGTAAAGCCGCGGGCATTGCATTTGTCTAATATGGCGTGTACTTTTTCACTATGTGCGAGGTTGTAGGAGATAAAGATAGTTTTCATGATTATTGATTGTTTAGTTGTTTTTATAATTTGGAGTTCGGGTGTTTCGACTCCGCTCAACGCCCGAACTGGGTGGATGAGCGGAGTCAAAGCCAACTTTTACCCTCCGATGGCTTCATTCAATTTCGCCTGACGTTTACGTTCGGATTTCATTCGACGTGCACCGAACATTGTGTAAATTACAGGAACTACAATCATCGTGAGAATGGTTGAAAACACCATTCCTCCAACGATTGCAATACCCATGGGTTGCCAAATTTCAGAACCTTCCCCGATACCGATGGCAACGGGCAACATTCCGAGAATGGTTGTCACCGAAGTCATCAACACCGGACGCAAACGTGAGTGTCCGGCGGTGATTACAGCGTGCGAAAGACTCAATCCGCGGTCGCGTTGCAAGTTGGTAAAATCCACTAAAACGATACCATTTTTAACCACAATTCCTACGAGCATGATTGCACCGATAAATGCGATAACACTGAGATTCGTACCCGTTATAAATAGCGTAATAAATACTCCTGTAAACGAAAATAACACGGAAAAAATGATAATGAATGGCATTCGCAACGACTCGAATTGCGACGCCATCACTATAAATACCAGTCCAACAATCAACAACAACAAACTGAATAAATCACCAAACGCTTCCGCTTGATCTGCTGCTTGACCACCGATTTGCGTGTAAACGTCAGCAGGAAGTTCAAGTTGTTTAAGTTCAACATTGAGGTCGTTTACAATATCACCTAAAGCTCTGCCGTGTATCGAAGAACTTACTGTAATCACACGTTGACGATTTTCACGAGAAATTTCGGGCAAGGTATAACCTTCCACAATGCGTCCGAGTTCGCTTACCCTTATTCCTCTGCCTTGGTTGTTAAAAACCATAATGTTTTCGATGTTTTCTATGCTTTCGCGAAATGGTTTATCGTAACGAACAATAATGTTATATTCGTTACCGCCTTCGCGGAATTTACTGGCCTCCATTCCGTTGATTCGGTTTCTGACTCCCATAGCAACCGTTCGCGTGTTAAGTCCGTGAACGGCTACTTTTTCGCGATCCAACTCCAATCTCAAATCCAATTTTTTCTCTTCATGACTAATGGCGACATCGCGCGTGCCTTTGATGCCTTCCATACGGCTTTTCAAGTCTTCGGCAATAGCCAGTGTTTGATCAATGTCGTGTCCGAATATCTTGACTTCGATCGGTGCACCGCCACCAAATCCGCCGCCTCCATCGTTTACATCAAACTTCACAATGTCAGGAATTTGGGCAATATCTTGACGAATTAAATCCATAATTTCAAACACCGAACGTTCGCGTTCTTTGACATCGACCAATCGAAGCGAAAACGTTCCGATATTTGTTCCGCTTCGTCCGAACAAAGCACCAAATGCGTTGTTTTCGTCAGTTGCACCAACCGTCATTGTGTAATTTCTGATTTCGGGATACTTGGTTGCAAAATTGGCTTCGATGCGTTCGGCAATTTCTTGTGTATAATGTTTATTAACACCTATAGGAAGCTCTATGGTTATGGCGATTTGCGAATTATCGGCTTGCGGGAAAAATTCCGTACCGATTCTAAACAATAAAAGAAAACTCGACAAAAAGATCAAAATTGCAGAAACAAAAACCCAAACTCGACGATTAATTGCCCATTGTAAAAGTCTGGCATACCCGTTATCTAATGCTTCCAAACCTCGTTCTATCGGGCGATACAAACGATTGAACAATCCGTCTTTCTTTTCGTCTTCGGTTGATTTCAACATTGTCGCCGCCATCATCGGCGTAAGCGAAAGTGCCACCAAAGTTGAAACCGTTGTTACAATTGCAATAATCCAACCGAGCGGTTTGAACATAATTCCTGCCATTCCACCTAAAAACGTTAACGGTAAAAATACCGCCAAAAGTGTAAACGTTGTGGCAATAACTGCCAAACTAACTTCGTTTGTTGCGTAAATAGCGGCTTCTCGGGGCGAACTGCCTTTTTTGATATGTCGCATGATGTTTTCCAAAATCACAATCGCATCGTCCACAACCAAACTGATACAAATCGTCAGCGAGGAAAGGGTGATGATATTCAGTGTGTTTCCGGTTAAAAGCAAATAGATAAACGCAGATACCAATGACACCGGAATCACCGTAACCACAATGATTGTAGCACGCCATCGGCCTAAGAAAATCAGAATCGTGATCGCAACGGCGAGTAAGGTCATAAACACCGTCATCGTCAAACTGTTTATACTGTTTTCGATGAATTCCGAAAAATCCAAAGCTACCGTCAAATTCACATCCGACGGCAGAGTTTTTGTCAACTCCGGCAACATGTTGCGAATTTCTCGACAAACACCCACCGTATTCGCACCTGATTGTTTGAAAATAATCATTTGTGCCGAAGGATTTCCGTTAGCCGTTACGATTTGCGACAATTCGCGAGTGGTGTCAATAATCGTTGCCACATCTCGCAAAAACACAGGCCTTCCCATGAAATTAGAAATCACGATATCTCGAAGTTGATCACTCGATGTAAATTCGCCTTCCACACGCAAAGCGAGCGTTGAACTTCCTATATCAATAATTCCCGAAGGTAGATTGATGTTTTCTTGTGCAATCACCGCACCGATTTGTTCAACGGAAAGATTAAATGCTTCTAATCGTTTCGGATCCACATTCACTTGAATTTCGCGTGTTGGACCGCCGGCAACAGAAACCGAACCCAAACCATCTATACGATTCAATGGATTAGCGACTCCATCTTCCAAAATTCTGTTCAAGGCCGGAAAACTTTCTTTTGCCGTTGCCGTGATAAACATGATTGGCATCATGCTCGAACTGAATTTGAAAATAATCGGTTTTTCGACACCTTCGGGAAGTTGTCGTTCGGTTCGTGCCATCGCTTCCCGCACTTCATTGGTGGCTTCGTCCAGATTTGTTCCCCATTCAAATTCAAGTATAACAATAGACACGTTGTCTCTCGAATTGGATCTTAATTTTTTGAGGTTACTCACGGTATTGAGACTGTTTTCAATCACTTCGGAGAGATTGGATTCAATATCTTCCGCACCTGCACCGCCATAAGCCGTGATCACCATCAAATTCGGAAAATCGATATCGGGATATAAATCCACCGCAAGTCGTTGATAACTGAACAAACCAAGAAATATCACTGCAATAAAAATCAATGCAGTGGTAACCGGTTTGCGAACTGAGGTTTCGTAAATACTCATTTTATATTTGTTTATTTGTTTATCTGTTGTTTGTTTATTTGTTTGTGGTCATTCCCGCCCTTCGACTGCGCTCAGGATAAACTCCGGCGGGAATCCGTTTGCTATTTGGTACGGGGTACGAGGTTGCTGGGTGCGAGGTGGTTTTTGTAGCCGTCATTCCGAGCGTAGTCGAGGAATCCCCTTGTTAAAGTTTCATTCTTTTTCTAAAAATATATCTTTAGGGTTTGTTTCTGTTTTTGTTTTATAACCTGTTTTGGAAAATTCAACAACAATATCTTTGCAGCCAAACATGCAACCACCCAAAGAGTTATGTACATCATATCTTCCGAGACTATCAGAATATTGTTCTTGCCTACCTGATTTTACTATACATAATACACCTTCAATAGGTTCTTCAGTGTTGAAATCATAAATTGTTCCTTTTGCCCAACGATACCCTTCACAAGAATTCATAAAAAATATAAGTCCGAAAAGTACAATGGTTTTGGTTACTATTTTTTTCATGGTTTCAATTTTATTTTAGCAAGGGGATGTCTCGACTTCACACACTACGTGTGCTTCGCTCGACATGACGAGGACTCTTTTTAGGAGGGGGATTTAGGGGCGAGGCATACTTCGACTACGCTCAGCAACCGTGCCTCGCCCCTAAATCCTGTTCCCCATACAACAACGCCGTCATTCCGAGCGGAGCGAAGCGCAGTCGAGGAATCCCTTTGCTATTTACTTTTCACTTTTTCACTTTTTTTATTCAACAATTCTCACTTTGCTTTGGTCTAACAACCTCGCCATTCCCGCCACCACAACCTGATCGCCTTCGTTCAATCCGTCCAAAATCTCAACTCGATTTCCAACTTGACGACCAACCTGAACTTTCACTTTATGAACAATACCGTTTTCGTAAACAAACACGTAACGGTCGTTGGTTCCCGTTTGTCTAATAATCGCCAAATCAGGGGCAACCACGCGTTCCATCGAACCGAAATTCACATTCACGCGAGCAAACATTCCGGGACGCAAACGCAAGTCGGAATTCGGAATTTGAACTTCCACACCAAATGTCCGTGTCATCGGATCAATCGTCGGATGAACGATATGCACAGCGCCTCTGAAACTCACGCCAGGGTAAATATCTGTAGTTACATCCACTTTCACACCGGCTTTCACTCTCGAAAAATATTCTTCATTTACATGGATGGTAACTTTCAACGGAGCAAGCGTCATCACTGTAAGAATTGCTGCTCTTCCCGACGCAGTCGGCGACATGGAAAACATCTCACCCGGGTGGTAATAACGTCCTGTAACTACACCATCAAACGGTGCACGAAGCGTGGTGTTTTCAATCATATTTTGCATTGCGGTTCGTTGAATATTCACTTGCACAGTGAGTTGATCCACTTGCTGTTGCGAAATTCCACCCGTTTTGTGAAGTTCGGTAACCCGTTCGAGTTCGCGCTCCAAATTGGCAAGTTGCAACTGCAACTGCTGACGGTTCACAACATCCATTTCTACCAAAACTTGACCTTTTTTAACGTTATCGCCAACATCTACCAAAATATTGTCAATACGTACAGGCATACTCGGCGTAATATCGTTTTGTTTGAACGATTGCACTGTGCCTGTAAAATCACGGCTTTGCTCAACCGGTTCTTTCTTCAACGTTTCCACTCTGACTTGTGGCAATTCGTCTACTGTAATTTCTTCTTGTTTTGAACCTCCGCAAGATGTTAATAATAGGGCTGTTGCGAGGATTGTTGCGGTTGTGAGATTAAGTTTTTTCATATTGTTTTGTTGTTTAGTCTTAATTATTTAATTTGGTTCGAGGTGGCGGGGTGCGGGGTACGAGGTGTGTCCTGTAGATTGCTTGGTGACTTACCTCGCACCCCGTACCTCGTTACCTCGTATCTTTATTATTCGTTTCCTAATAATGTCTGCAACGCCGATTTCGCAATCAAATAATCTGAAAGTGATTGATAGTAATTCATTCGGGCTTGAACCAAAGCAAGGTCGGAATCGTTCATTTCCAAAATTGTGCCCATGCCTGTTTTATAACGAACTTGTGAGATTTCAACACCGCGTTCGGCAAGTCTTACACTTTCTTTGTTTGATGCGATTTGCTCTTTGGTGCGCGTCATTTGGTTAATGGTATTGCGTGCTTGAACATTCAAATTATCTTTGAAAAGATCTCTTTGAATTTCCATTTGTTCGATTCCGATTTTCATTTGTTGCGATTGACGAACTCTTGACAGTCCGCTGAAAATCGGCACATTCAACGAAAGTCCGACCATAAATGGTGGCGACCAATGCAATTTTTGACCATCATCGCCCATAGCCATGTATTGGAAATTTGCGAATGCTGCCAATGTCGGCATACTTTGCGTACGAATCAATTGTTGCTGCTGACTCATTTTTTGTAAATTCAAATCCAATTGCACTAAATCGGAATTTCGGTCTAAATTCGTCACAACCGGAACTTCATCGGCTAAAATCGCCTCTTCAAATGATGCTAATTTATCGGTCAGAACCAACGCTACTTCTTCCGGAACCGACAACAAAACTCTCACCATCATCAACGAAAGTGCAACGCCGTCGGCAGCCATCATCAGCATAGGTTTCATGTTGCGAACTTGCACTTCCGCACGAATCAAATCAAATTCGGCAACCAAACCTTGATTGTACATGTTGCGAATATTTTCCAAATTTTGTTCCGCCAACTGCATACTTTGCATCAAAACCGAAAGAGATTCTTGTGCTAAAAGTGCTTGAATATAGGCTTTTTTTACTTCATTAGTCAACGCTAATTTTGACGAACGAGATTTTTCCAAAGCAATATCCATATCGGTTTTCGATAGTTTTATGCTTTTCCACAATCCCGGTGCAATCAAGGGTAATGAAGCCGTAAGACCGAATGTTATGGTGTTGTCCGAACCAACTTCCATTGGTCCGCCACCACCAAAACCACCCATAATCGCATCCATAATCGCATTCGCAATTGCATCTATCATAGGGTCTCCCGTGTTTATTTCACCGCCATCTCCGCCACCCATATTGAGCAACATTTCTTGCTTTCGGATAGCCCTTGTATATTGTGCACTTCCAGAAAGTGAAGGAAACAACCCGCCTTGAACTTGTTTGCGTGCATAATCCACACGCTGAATTTCTTTTTCGGCAATTTTTATTGTTCGATTTTCATTTAAAGCCAATTCTGTGGCTTGCTCCAAACTCAGTTTTAAAACGTCTGTTGCGCGAACGCTTACGCAGACAACTAAGAGAGCTAGTGTTAAAATTAGTTTTTTCATTTATTGTTGTGTTTTTTGATTTTGTATTCTTTCCGGTGGCTTCGACTCCGCTCAGCCACCGGTCGTTGAGCGGAGTCGAAACGACCCTTACTTTTTATTTATTTTTGTGTCAGTTTTTCCACCACCTTCAACCCTTTCTCGGTGCAACAACCGCGAATAAAAATTTCCATGACCATTTCATATGTCTTTTCAAAAGGGTATTGTTCTTTAAGTTCACTTCCATCATTCCACAACTGAAGTAAAAAATTCCGGAACAGCGGTGCGATAATATCAATGTTTAAATTTTTACGAAAAACACCTTGTTCGATACCTAAACCAAATAGAAATTTCGTGTTTTCAATTTCTTGTTTTTTGTTATCACATACTATTTTTGAATAAACAGCCGGGTGGTAACGTTTAATCTCATCGTATCGAGAGATGACTTTTGAAAATGTTGTACTTTCGATGTTGGTTAAAAATTGAAAAAACGCATGAATTACTGTTGGACTATTTCCAAAATTCTTTTTGATTTGAGCTTCTTTTTCTTTTTTATGGGATTTAAGAACAGCAGTGAGCAAAGCGTCTTTATCCTCAAAATGCTCATAAATAGTTCGTTTGGAAACACCGATACGCTTTGCCAATTCGTCCATCGTCATGACTTTGATGCCATTACTAAACATTAATTGCATAGATTCCGAAAGGATGCGTTGTTTGACGTCGTTACTCATTACTTTAATTTACATTTTTTCAATTTGGAGGTGCAAAGATACAACAAAAAACTGAAAAAACCAAAAAAGTTTTCATGTTTTTTCAGTTTTCGTTTTTTTTTCGTATCTTTGCAGGCAAAAAAACAAACACTAAATATGGCGGAACTATTATCAAAACCAAAAAAAGGGTTCTTTTATTATGTAGAAAAAGGGGGTAATGCCCTACCTCATCCGGCTTTGTTGTTCGGAATATTTGGAATCATAATACTTGTATTGTCGGCTATTGGCTCACTTTTAGGTTGGGGAGGAACGCATCCGGCCACCGGCGAACAAGTTGAGATTGTTAATTTATTATCGAAAGAGGGAATCCATCGTATCATTCTCGAAATGGTGACCAACTATACAAGCTTTGCACCACTCGGTGTTGTGATGGTGGCTATGTTAGGAATTGGTATATCCGAACACAGCGGGTTGATCAAAGCCGCTATCAACGCCTTGTTGGTAAAAACTCCGGCGAAACTTATCACCATAATGGTTGTGTTTACCGCTGTTATTTCGAAAGTAGCCGGCGATTTAGGTTACTTGTTGGTTATTCCGTTGGCAGGTGTTATTTTTCACTCATTGGGGCGAAATCCTTTGGTCGGAATGTCGGCAGCGTTTGCAGGTGTGAGTGGCGGTTTTACGGCAAACATTTTCATCACGTCGTTTGATCCGTTGTTGGCAGGACTTTCAACCGAAGCTGCACAAATTCTTGATCCAAGTTACGAGGTGCTTCCTACGGCAAACTACTATTTTATGGCAACTTCCGCTTTAATGGTTACTGCGGTTGCTACTTTAGTGGCTGTAAAATGGACTGAACCTCGCTTAGGAAAATACTCCGGCGATGTGCCACGTGAAGAAATTGTAGAAGCTACACCTTTAGAGAAAAAAGGATTGAGAAATGCAGGATGGGTTTTCTTGGGTTTTATTGTTCTTATAACTATAGGATTGCTACCGAAAATAACTATCTACGGCTGGACACTACCACTACCTGAAGGTATTTTACGCGGAGCGGGAGAAAATCCGATACTCAACTCTCCGGTCTTAAAAGGATTTATCACCATACTATTTTTAATGTTTGCAGCTGCCGGAGCGGTCTATGGTTTCACGATTGGCTTGTACAAAAAAGGCGATGATGTAATTAAAGGGATGAACGAAAGTGTCAAAGCCCTTTCTGCTTATCTGGTTTTGGTGTTTTTTGCAGCACAATTTATAGCGTGGTTCAAGTGGAGTAACTTAGGCGTATTACTCGCCGTAAATGGAGCGAGTGCGTTGCAAAGCCTCAATATCCACATCATACCGTTAGCCATTATTTTCATCATCTTTACAGCGATGACGAATTTCCTCATGGGCAGTGCTTCGGCCAAATGGGCGATTATGGGGCCGATATTTATTCCTATTTTCATGCTTTTGGGTTATTCGCCCGAACTCTCACAAGCCATATTCCGTGTAGGCGATAGCATTACCAATATCATTTCACCGATGATGAGCTTCTTTGCGTTGATTATTGTGTATTATCAAAAGTATGATAAAAACGCCGGTATCGGAACGATTATAGCAACCATGTTGCCGTATTCGATTGCCTTATTCCTTAGTTGGGTGGTCTTACTTATCATTTGGATTGTATTCAATATTCCGTTTGGGCCGGGCGTTTCAATGTTTTATGGACAGTAAAAAGTAATAAAGATTGTTTTATGTTAGAAAAATTAGAAGCCATACACCAACGCTATTTGGAGATTGAGCAACAAATGAATGAGCCCGACGTGATGTCGGACATGAAACGTTATATCAAAATCAGTAAAGATTACAAGGATTTGCAACCTGTGATTGCCGCCTATAAAGCCTACAAAAATTTGTTGGACAATATCGCTAATGCTAAAGAAGTTATCGCTAATGAAAAGGACGAAGAATTTCGAGATCTAGCAAAAGCCGAATTGACGACTTTTTTAGAGCAAAAAGATCAAATGGAAGAAGATATTCGCGTATTGCTAATCCCGGCAGATCCGCAAGATAGTAAGAATGCGATTATCGAAATTCGTGCCGGAACGGGTGGCGATGAGGCGAGTATTTTTGCAGGAGATTTGTATCGCATGTATCAAAAATTTTGCGATAGAAAAGGCTGGAAAATGGAATTGGTGGATTGTACAGAAGGCACAGTTGGCGGCTATAAGGAGATTATTTTAAACGTAATAGGCGAAGGTGTTTACGGTATTTTGAAATATGAATCGGGCGTTCATCGCGTACAACGCGTGCCGGATACCGAAACCATGGGGCGTGTTCACACCTCTGCCGCTTCAGTTGTGGTGTTGCCTGTAGCCGACGAATTTGACGTGGAGCTCAAACCAAGCGATATTCGAAAAGATACGTATTGTTCCTCCGGGCCGGGCGGACAGTCTGTAAACACAACCTATTCCGCCATTCGTCTAACACATATTCCAACAGGAATTGTAGTGGCTATTCAAGATGAAAAATCGCAAATCAAAAACTTGGAAAAAGCCATGAAAGTGTTGCGAACTCGACTCTACGAAATGGAATACCAAAAATATTTGGACGACATTTCGAGCAAACGCAAAACCATGGTTTCGACCGGCGATCGTTCGGCAAAAATCCGAACCTACAACTACCCGCAAAGTCGTATCACCGACCATCGAATAGGCTTCACAATACATTCGCTTCCTGCGTTTATGGATGGTGATATTCAAGATGTGATTGATGCGTTGCAACTTGCGGAGAATGCTGAGAAAATGAAAGAGTCCGTAGGATAAAAGACTCCGCTCAGCCACCATTTCGCGGTTGTTTCGACTCCGCTCAACGACCGCGCACCACAAAGCAACAAAAACTGAAAACTCAAAAATATGACACGCTCTGCACTAATCTCCAAAATCTTTGAAAAAAAAACATTCCTCTGCGTAGGATTAGACACGGATTTGACAAAAATCCCCAAGCATTTATTGAATACCGAAGACCCGATTTTTGAATTTAATAAAGCCATCATTGATGCCACGCATCGCTACGCAATTGCATACAAGCCGAATTTAGCATTTTATGAAGCCTCGGGTATCAAAGGGCTACAATCGTTGAGAAAAACGACGGATTACCTAAAACAATTCGACGTATTTACTATTGCAGACGCGAAACGTGGCGATATTGGAAACACTTCCGCGCAATATGCAACTGCTTTTTTAAGTCCGGATGGTGATTTTAATTTCGATGCGATTACTGTTGCGCCATACATGGGCGAGGATTCTGTAAAACCGTTTTTAACGTATCCCAACAAATGGGTCATTTTATTGGCATTGACATCGAACAAAGGTGCGTTCGATTTTCAATTTTTAAAAGACGAAAAAAATGGGCAGTTTTTGTTTGAAAAAGTTTTGGAAACTTCGAAACAATGGGGGACTCCGGAAAATATGATGTATGTGATTGGAGCAACGCAAGCAGATTGGTTTATGAAAATTCGGCAATGGATTCCCAACAATTTTTTGTTGGTTCCGGGTGTGGGTGCGCAAGGCGGAAGTTTGCAAGAGGTTTGCAAATATGGAATGACGAAAGATTGCGGACTTTTGATTAATGCTTCGCGTAGTATTTTATATGCTTCCGACGGTTTGGATTTTGCGGAAAAAGCGGAGGAAGAAGCCAAAAATATGCAGCAAGAAATGGCAGAACTTTTGGAATTATGTAAACATAAATCTTCATAAAACACATAAAAAATTCACTATTAACCAATAAAATCCAAAAACAATTCCTATGCGCTGATTTTTACAGCGCATTTTTGTTGTCAAAATTACCCCCCCCTATTTATCCGTCAAAAAGAGAGATTTGTACCGCATTGGGAACTTTATTTTTGAAAAAAAACATTTGGAATTTTCATTTTTTTTTGTATCTTTGCACTTGAATTACAAACCAAATAACCTGCCTATGGTAAAATAAATGTGCTGATACGCACATCTTGAAATGTATTGAAAAAGCATTTTACTTTAATTCTTCTAGTAGAAAATTTGGCGATTTGAAGCAAGGGAAAGGTTAAGTCAAAATGCTCACGCAAGGCGTGGGCTTTTACTTAATCCTGCCCTTGTGGATTACGCCAAATACCTCTACTAGCGGGATACTGTAAAGTACCACGTTTTTGTATATATGTGTGTATGTGAATAACAAAATTAGTTGGTACAACAAAACGATCTCTTGTGAAAATTGTGGATTAAAATCAAACTAATTAATTAGTCTGTTTAAAGGAGCAGACATTAAACAAAAAAACAAAATGAAAAAAATATTATTCACAATCATTGCTGTAACCATTGCAACTTTATGTTTGTTTCAAAGTTGTAACAAGAAAGAAGTTTTTGAAAACTTGCCTAAAAAAACTGATAAAATAACAACATTGGGAGAAATAGATAAAATATCTATTGATGTCGCAGACTTTCACACATACGCCCTTAAGAAATTTTTGGAAGAAATGTATTCCGAAAATGCTGTCTTGGATGAAGAAACAGTTGTAAAAATGGCTAATTTCTTTGAAGAAGAAATGTTTAATTATGATTTCAAATATATAGGGCTTGACAATGTTAATGTTAAATTTTCCGAGTTTTTTGATTATTCAACCGTAAAAAAAATGCTTTCAGTTAGCAGAGCCGGCTATGATATATCTGAATTTATTTTGAATAATCCAAAATTTAGATTAGCTGACATAAAAACTTCTCTTATAAAAACAAAATCGGAAAACATAGACAACAATATGCTATTCCTAATAGAAAAATCTGAAACTTTTGAAGATTTTCAACAAAATTATTTGGATTTTGTGAAAGAAGAATTAGCCGATATAAGAACTCAAAAAACCTTTGATGAATATCTATATCTCAGAATTTTTGCAGATGTTTATTTGAGTTCTTTTGAGTGCTGGGTGGAATTCTTTGATACGTTAGGGGCAGATTCTAAAAATAGCTGTTGTACTTTTGATTCAAAAAATGAATGTAAGTGTTGGTGGTGCAGAGTAAAGAAAAAAGCAAAAGAAATTTGGAAGGAAGTCAAACCTCATGTAACAGCTGATGCTATAGGGGCTGGTCTGGGGGCTGCGGGTGGAGCAGCTTTGGGTGGTATAGGTGCTATCCCAGGAGCACTTGGCGGTGGTTGTCTTAACTCTGCAGGCTCAATCCTTGGAGATTTATTTTAGTCAATTTTATCAAATAATAACCTATCATGAAAATCAAACCATTAATTCCTTTTAGGATTATCGACAAGTACAAATACGCCTATTTTGTGATAAATAGTGCTGTTTTTGCCATTCTTTGTACGTTAGCCAATGAACTAATTAACGAAGTTAGTGATTTTAGTTTTAGACATTTGTTACACAGAATTTTCTTTATGTGGGGACCTGCATATATAGTTTCTTTTGTAATATACGAGGCTGTAAAGAGGAATAACGAGAAGCTCCAAGAAAAAAACTAAATAATTGGTGGCGAATTATATTCGCCACCAATTTACATATTATAGAAAAGTTGCCTTGTTTTTGTCAACTTATTTTCGTATTTTTGTCGAACAGTAATGAAAAATTAGTGATAATTCCCAGACTATTATTTGCAATTTTGCGCGAGAATCCAACCTCCAATCAAGAATGAAAATTACATCAGCAACATTTCTTATCAGTAACACCGATTACAAAAAATGTCCGAGCGATAAAGTTCCGGACTTCGCGTTTATCGGGCGTTCCAACGTTGGGAAATCGTCGCTGATCAATATGCTTTGCAATCATAAATATTTGGCGAAAACATCTACAAAACCCGGAAAAACACAACTTATTAACCATTTTTCAATCAACAACAAACAGTGGTATTTGGTGGATTTACCCGGCTATGGCTATGCCCGAACATCCAAAACCAACCGCGAAAAATGGGAAGGCATGATTGTGGATTATTTATGCAAACGTGAAAATTTACACTGCGTTTTTGTGTTGATTGATTCTCGATTGGAACCGCAAAAAATAGATTTAGAATTTATTGATTGGCTTGGAGAGAAAGGGCTTCCGTTTGTTTTAGTGTTTACAAAAATAGATAAAATTTCAGCCGTTCAAGTCGACAAAAATATCGCAGCATTCAAACGTGAAATGTTGAAATCATGGGATGAAATCCCGCCGATTTTCAAAACCTCATCTATTGAAAATAAAGGCAGAATAGAAATTTTAGAATTCATCGAAAAAGCAATGTTATGAAAACAAAAAACGATTTTCAAAAACAGCCCAGTTTGTGGCGATGGCTTTTGATCGTACTTGTAGTATCGATTGTAATTAGTGTGTTTTATAATTGGCTGAGCGTTCGAAACGAACATCGCAATCGACTACTGTTTGCCGAAGAATTACTTAAAGATGATGATACGGAAGTCTTGCAAATTTTCGAAAAATGGTATCAACACATTCGTTTGAACTCGTTAATTTGGTGTGAACAAACGGATGAAATTTTCAAACTTGAACAATTGCAAAATGCATTTGACTCAACGTTTTTTGAAAATTACACCGTTTCTTTTACCTTTTGCGATGCAAATGAAGAACTATTATTGACAGATGAAAAAACCATTGTGGATTGTCATTTGTTTTTTGAAGAAAAAATATATCAACGAGGACGTCCAACGGCGAACAAAAATTTGTTTGAAATTCGAAGAACCCCTTTTGACATTAACTATTTGGGAATTGTGAATATTTCCGACAATCAAAAATTGTATGTCGAATTTGCCTCTAAAGAAAAAGCTGCTTGGTTGCAAAATACGCTCAAAGAAAATCGCTACAGCGTAGCCTATTACGAGCATTTGGAATTAATCAAACAAATCGGAGTCTTCCAGTACCCATTGGTATTACCCAAAGAAAAAAATCAATCGGATAAATCATTTTTTGAGTATGAAAAATACAGCCATTTGTGCGTATTCATTGGAGATCTTGATAACGAAAACGTATTGTTGGTCAGCAAACGAATTCCAAGGTTTCAAAACAGACTTTCGGTATTTTCAGTTGTTTTCATTTTGAATTTATGTTTGGGACTATTAATTCTGCTCGTTTGGAAACGAGCGTTTCGGTTATTGTTTAGAACATTTACACAACGCCTGCAATTGACAATGTTAGGTATTGTATTGTCCACATTCATAGTCATCGGTATAACGTCCGTGATTTATGTTCAACGCTTAAATTCCCAAAAAAATCAAAAAGTTCTTCGAGAAAAAACACATTCATTATTATTGTTAATGGAGTTGCGTTTTGGTGACAAAACTCCGGACGAAATTTTAGAAAATTCGACATTATTGTTACGAAAACTAAATGAATTTTCCGAAGTTATTTTTACAGACATTTTTTTCTATGATGCAATGGGGCACATTGTTGCCACATCCGCTCTTGACGATGTTTTTCAAGGTTCTTCGAGGGATACCATGAATCCCCAAGCGTTTCATCAATTGAGCAAAAAACACAGAAATTTTTATATCCAAAAAGAAACATTAAGCGGACACACATTTTACAGTTCATACGTGCCGTTTCGTAATAACCGAAATGAATTGGTGGGCTATTTGAACCTTCCGCATTTTGCCAAACAAACGGAACTTAGGCAGGAAATTTCTGCATTTGTACTGGCGTATATCAATTTGTTTGTTGTGCTTATTATCGTGGCATTTATGGTTGTTTTTTTCGTCATTAAACGTTTGACAAAACCGTTAATCGAATCCGAACGTCAGATTGCTTGGAACGAAATGGCAAAACAAATTGCTCACGAAATCAAAAATCCGCTAACACCGATGAAACTGAATGTTCAGCAAATTCAAAAAGCGTGGAATGACCAAAAAGAAGATTTTAACGATCGTATGAAACACTTTTCAACCGTGATGATTGAGCAAATCGACACACTTTCAACCATCGCTTCCGAGTTTTCAACTTTTGCTCAACAACCTAATGTTAAATTGACCGAAGTGAATGTAAAAGAGTGTTTGGGAAAAGCAATATTATTGATGAACACAGATCATATTATTCAGTTTGAAATAGCAGAAAACACTGATAATACAACTATTTTAGCAGACGAAAAACAACTGTCTCGCGCATTGGTCAACATTTTGAAAAACGCTAAACAAGCCGTTTCCGAGCTCGAAAATCCTCAAATAAAGGTTTCTTTGTCAACATCTGAAACCAGTGTCTTTATTGCTATTCAAGACAACGGCAAAGGTATTCCTTCTGAAATACGGAATCGTATTTTTGAACCGAATTTCACTACCAAAACCTCCGGAACAGGCTTGGGATTAGCCATTACAAAAAACATCATTGAACGATTTTACGGTACAATTGCATTCGAAACCAACGAAACAAAAACGGTATTTTATATTCAATTGCCGAAAATTAAGCAATTGTAGGGTTAATACTTTAGGTTTTATCAAAAGAAGTTTTTACCGATTTGAAACACAGCAAACGCTGCAAGCCAAGCCAGTGTAGTTGTATAGAGTGCCAGAAACACGGCATACCGCCATTTTCCGGATTGAACTTTAATGGTTGTAAAAACAGCAATACACGGAAAATACAGCAATACAAAAATCAGAAAAGCCAATGCATTCAAGGGTTGTAGTTGATCGTCATCTATAAATCGTTCTTTGAGCGCTTTTTCGTCTTCGTTGGTTCCTTCGCCAAAATATAAAATACTCATGGTCGAAACAATCAATTCTTTCGAGGAAATTCCCGCCAAAGCAGCGACGCCCATGCGCCAATCGAAACCAATTGGTGTCATAACGGGTTCTATGGCTTGTCCAATTTTTCCGAGATAAGATCTTTCTAATTGCTCGTTTGGCGAAACGTCCGAATGTCGTGGAAAATAGCCTAATCCCCAAACAATAATCGAAGCAATCAAAACAACACCGCTTATTTTTTTCAAATATTCGCCTGTATTCATTCGAATGGTTTGCCACATCAAACGTAGCGATGGGTAGCGATAGGGCGACAATATAATCGGCGAATCATCAACTTGATTTTTGAATACTGTTTTCGACAACACAATGGCTGTCAACATCGAAACTAAAATACCAAACACATAAATGCAAAAAATCATCGTGCCGGCATGATTTGGGAAAAACGCACCTGCGATCAACACATACACGGGCAATCGGGCAGAACACGACATAAACGGAATGATTAACATGGTCAATAATCTATCGCGGCGATTTTCAATCGTTTTTGTTGCCATTATCGCAGGAACATTACAGCCAAAACCCATAATCAACGGCACAAACGATTTGCCGTGCAACCCGATAACGTGCATCAATTTATCCATAATCACCGCCACACGCGCCATATAACCCGTATCTTCCATAAAACTGATGAACGCAAATAAAATTAAAATATTCGGTAAAAAAATAGCCACACCGCCAACACCGGAAATAATACCATCTGTAAGCAAAGACTTGAACCAACTATCTGCCATCGTATCCCTCAGCCAACCATTCAACGCATGAACACCTTCGTCAATCCAATTCATTGGGATTTGACCCAACACAAACGTGGCTTGAAACATAATCCAAAGTACACCCAAAAAAATCGGCAACCCCCATATTTTATGGGTTAATACCGCGTCTATACGAGAACTTTTTATGGGATCTATGGTTCGGCTAAACATATAATCTGATCAAAACAGTTTGCAAAGGTACGATTTTTTTTTGTTTTTGCAAAAATTACATTCTCAAACAGTG
>WRCN01000025.1 GCA_009783885.1 Bacteroidales bacterium
AACTCGAAAACGAACACCACTTCCACACCATAACCTATAACGCTTTTAACAAAATAAGCACTATTGAACTGCTGAATGAGGATTTTGAAATGTCTTTTACCTACGGCCCCACTCGCCACCGCCGGCAAGTGAACCTAAACAATCGCAATTCCAAGACGAGCATAAACCGCTATTACATGCCTGGTCTTTATAAGTAATTCCATACACAAAGATAAGAGTATTTTTTGATTTAAGCAACTTTTTTTAATTTTAATTCTGTAAATTCTTTGATTGTAAGATTCCCCAAGGCCGAATGTCTGGACTTCCTAACCAATTCCGTACACAGAGAACAAAGTTTTGGCCATGCTCTTTGTGTCCAGAATTAGTTGGAAAATCCAGAATCTACCGTTTAATAAAATTTGTAAACAATGTCTTGACTTTTTGCAAAATTTGTTGTAACTTTGCAAAGCAATATTGTATTTGCACTCTTTACATCAAAAATTAAAATCAAAATACCATGAAACCCACTCACGTTGAGCACATTGGGATTGCTGTTGACAATCTCGAAGAAAGCATCAAGTACTACGAAACTATACTTGGTTTAAAATGTTATGCGGTTGAAGAAGTCGCCGAACAAAAAGTTAAAGTCGCGTTTTTCCAAGTTGGCGACACGAAAATCGAACTTTTGGAAACAACCGATCCGGAAGGGCCTATCGGCAAATTTGTTGAGAAAAAAGGGCCTGGCGTTCATCACATTGCCTTTGCTGTTGAAAGCGTTAGCGAAGCTCTGAAAGCTGCCGAAGAAAAAGGCATCGCACTTATCGACAAAACACCTCGCATAGGTGCAGAAGGTTTAAAAATTGGCTTTTTGCACCCAAAATCTACGCATGGTGTATTAACGGAATTTTGTAGTAAATCATAAGAATCAGTATCATGACATTTGAAGATAAAATCCAGCTTTTGCTTGACAATCGTGCAAAAGCCAGACTCGGTGGCGGACAAACACGCATCGATGCTCAACACGCAAAAGGCAAACTCACAGCTCGCGAACGTATCGAACTCCTTTTAGATGAAGGCTCTTTTGAAGAATTCGACATGTTTGTAAAACATCGTTGTACAGACTTCGAGATGCAAAAACAAACATTTTTGTCTGATGGTGTAATAACCGGATATGGTACAATCGACGGACGTTTGGTGTACGTATTTTCGCAAGATTTCACGGTGTTTGGAGGTTCGCTTTCAGAAACGTTTGCAAAAAAAATCTGCAAAGTGATGGATATGGCGATGAAAGCCGGCGCACCGCTAATCGGCATCAACGATTCGGGTGGCGCACGTATTCAGGAAGGTGTTCAAAGTTTGGCCGGTTATGCCGAAATTTTCCAGCGCAACATCATGGCATCCGGTGTGATTCCTCAAATCTCAGCTATTTTCGGGCCTTGTGCCGGAGGTGCCGTGTATTCACCTGCTCTCACCGACTTCATTATGATGTCGAAAGAAAACAGCTATATGTTTGTAACCGGTCCTAAAGTGGTAAAAACCGTGACTAACGAAGATGTAACTGACGATAAACTTGGTGGTGCCATGGTTCACGCTTCCAAATCGGGTGTTACGCACTTCGTTTGTGAAACCGAACAGGATGGTTTGGCAATGATTCGCAAACTCCTTTCTTTTTTACCTCAAAACAATTTGGAAGAGGTAGCGCCAATGGTTTGCACGGATCCAATCGAACGTTTGGACGATGCTCTCAACACCATTATTCCCGACAACCCGAACAAACCCTATGATGTAAAAGAAGTAATCAATGCACTTGTGGATAATGGCGAATTTTTAGAAGTTCATCGTTATTTTGCGCAAAATTTGGTAGTTGGATTTGCACGTTTCAACGGTATTTCAGTAGGTATTGTGGCTAATCAGCCTGCTGTTTTTGCCGGCGTTCTGGATATTAACGCTTCTCGCAAAGGTGCGCGTTTTGTGCGTTTCTGCGATGCGTTCAACATTCCTTTGATAACGTTGGTAGACGTTCCCGGATTTTTGCCCGGAACTACGCAAGAATACGGCGGTATCATTATTCATGGTGCAAAATTCTTGTTTGCGTATGGTGAAGCAACGGTTCCAAAAATCACGATCACCCTTCGCAAATCTTATGGTGGTGCGCATTGCGTGATGAGTAGTAAACAACTTCGTGGCGACATCAACTATGCTTGGCCATCTGCCGAAATAGCTGTAATGGGCGCAAGTGGCGCAATAGAAGTGCTCTATGCACGTCAGGCGAAAGACATTTCCAATCCGGAAGAACGTGCAAAATTCATTGCCGATAAAGTACAAGAGTACGAAGATAAATTTGCGAACCCTTACAATGCTGCACAATACGGCTATATAGACGATGTTATCGAACCGCGTAATACACGTTTCCGTATTATTCGAGCACTGCAATCGTTGGCAACGAAAAAAGATACGAATCCTTTGAAAAAACACGATAATATTCCACTTTAAACACAATTTGAGACATGAATACACCTGACGAAATTTTGGTTTTACAACCGATCAGTGATGGAGCGGTGCTTCTTTTAGTGTTGACGGGGATGGTAGCTTTATATATTGTGTACAAACGGTATGGAAAACCTGTTGTCGAAAATCATCGCATTAAACGTCATGCTAAACATAAACATACCTCACAAGAAATAGAAGACGATCTACTCGATATTCCAAGCAATGTATTGGCTGGTAGTGAAGAGTTTGCAGCCATTGCAACTGTAATTCACATGTATCACAGCGAGTTGCACGATGAAGAAACTACCATCATGACCATCAACAAGGTGGCACGTGCTTATTCACCGTGGAGTTCTAAACTCTATTTTCAAAATCAATACTTCAATTTATACAGAAGACGCTAATACCACGAATCTCATAATCCTACAGGGCTCGATACAACCTTAATACAAAAATAAAATATTCCGTATGAAAAAATATAAATTTACAATCAACGATATCTCTTACGAAGCAAAAATTCTTAGTGTTGTAGACCAAGTTATCACGTTAGAATTGAATGGTTCAACGTACGAAGTTACACTTGATAAAGAAAATCAACAAACCAAAACACCAAAATTAGTTGTTCAAGCGGCGCCTGTTGCAACTGCAAACGATATTGCGAAAACCGCTCCTGCTACAGCTCTTGGCGATATAAAGTCGCCACTTCCCGGAACGATTACAGGTGTTCTTTGTAAAGTCGGTGATACAATTTCAATCGGTCAAAAAGTAATCACACTCGAAGCCATGAAAATGGAAAACAATATCGAATCTGATAAAGCCGGAGTGGTTAAAGAAATTAAAGTCAGCAAAGGCACTGCTGTGATGGAAGGTGATATTCTGATTGTTATTGGATAGCAATAATTACGAATTACGAATGAATGTTGTGTCCAATTCGTAATTCGTAATTTTATTTTTACCATTCCGCAATAGCATCTATTCCACCTTTAACAACCTGTTCGAGACTAACTAAAACTTTTGCATCCAACGGTAAAAACAAATCCACGCGAGAGCCGAATTTGATAAATCCCAACTCTTGATTTTGTTTTACCATTTCACCTTCTTTAGAATAGCAAACAATACGACGAGCAACAGCTCCCGCGATTTGACGAACCAAAACTTCTTTGCCGTTAGCATGTTCAAGGACGATGGTCGTACGTTCATTCAACGTGGATGACTTCGGATGCCAAGCTACTAAATATTTTCCGGGATGATACTTGTAAAATTTGACTTTCCCGTTTATGGGATAACGATTCACATGCACATTGAGCGGTGACATAAACACTGAAACCTGTAAACGTTTACCTTGAAAATATTCGGGTTCTTCAACTTCTTCAATAATCACGATTTTTCCGTCGCACGGACAAATCAGTTGATTGTCGTTGTAGGTCATTTTGCGTTTTGGCATTCGGAAAAAATACAACACAAAAAAACTAAATATAGCAACAATTCCGATAACAATGTAGGGGATACACATTATCCACTCGAATTTACAACAGAGAAAAAATGCTGTAAAAATTAATACTGTAGAAACGGTAAACGTAGTGGCAATGATTGTGCGGCCTTCTTTATGAAAATACATGGGTTTGTTTTTTGTTTCGTAAATTATCCTAAAATTTCAGCAAGTATTTATAGTTGTCTTATTTCCATTTTTTTGCAAAGATACAAAAAAAAATCGTATCTTTGCAAAAAATATCATTATGAATACTGAATTAAACGATCAAGAACAATTTCGCCGTCAAGCACTGGACGAACTTCGCCAACTGAATATTAACCCCTACCCTGCTGATGAATTCCCTGTAAATACCACTACTACAGAGATTTTGGAGAATTTTCCGAAAAATCATACATTGTATCAAAACGTAAGTATCGCAGGCAGAATTATGAGTCGCCGTGTGATGGGTGCTGCATCGTTTGTGGAGTTGAGAGATTCACACGGAAAAATTCAACTTTATATCAAACGTGATGATATTTGCGAAGGCGAGGATAAAACCTTGTACAATACTGTTTTCAAAAAACTCATGGATATTGGCGATTTTATTGGTGTTACAGGTAACGTGTTTATTACGCAAATGGGCGAAATCAGTATTCATGTGAAGTCGCTCACGATGTTGAGTAAATCGCTCAAACCCTTACCAATCGTGAAAGAGAAAGACGGTGAAGTGTTTGATGCGTTCACGGATCCCGAACAACGCTATCGTCAGCGTTATGTAGATTTGATTGTAAATCCGCACATCAAAGACACGTTTATCAAACGCACAAAGATCATCAATACCATTCGAAATTACTACAACGAACAAGGTTTTCTCGAAGTGGATACGCCGATTTTGCAAGCCATTCCGGGTGGCGCTGCTGCACGTCCGTTTACCACGCATCACAATGCTTTGGATATACAGTTGTATTTGCGGATTGCCAATGAACTTTATTTAAAACGCTTGATTGTCGGAGGCTTCGATGGGGTTTACGAATTTTCTCGAAATTTCAGAAATGAAGGTATGGATCGTACGCATAATCCCGAATTTACGTGTATGGAAGTGTATGTAGCGTATAAAGATTACAACTGGATGATGAAAAATACCGAAAATTTAATTGAGCGGATTGCCTTAGAGCTCAATAGCACAACGGATTTTCAGGTTGGCGATAAAACCATTAGTTTCAAAACACCGTTCAAACGCTTGTCGATGCTCGAAGCCATCAAAACTTATACAGGCGTTGATGTTAGCGGAATGAATGAGGAACAACTTCGCGAAGTTTGTAAATCATTGCGCATTTCAACTACGCCGGAAATGGGCGTTGGCAAATTGATTGATGCAATTTTTGGCGAAAAATGCGAACATCATTTGGTTCAACCAACGTTCATCACAGATTACCCGATTGAAATGTCGCCACTAACCAAAAAACATCGCGACAATCCTGCGTTAACCGAACGTTTCGAATTATTCGTAAACGGTAAAGAAATCGCTAACGCCTATTCCGAATTAAACGACCCGATTGACCAGCGCGAACGTTTCGAAGACCAATTCAGACTCATGGAAAAAGGCGATGATGAAGCCATGTTCATAGATCAAGATTTCTTACGTGCATTGGAATACGGCATGCCTCCGACCGCAGGATTGGGCATTGGAATCGACCGTTTGGTGATGTTCATGACTAATTCACCATCCATTCAAGACGTGCTGTTTTTTCCGCAAATGCGACCTGAAAAACGGATCGTTCAGACTGAGGAAAGTTAGACGGCTATTTCTGCTTCTTCGATTTTCGTCTATTGCAATCTCTAAAAAATATTGAATTATGACAGACACATTAACAACAATTACAGGAATTATTGAATCCAGATCCTATGATGGTATTGACCTCATAAATAAAGTAGACGCCTTCTACAATAATGCTTGGGGAAAACTGATTATATTTGGAACTATCGTCTTTACTCTCGTTGGGCTTATTGTTCCTTGGTCAATACAAAGGTATCAAAATAAACTCTTAAAACTAAGTGAGGAGTCGTTAAAAAAGGATATCAAAGATCAGACCGATAAAATAAAGGGAGAAATTTTTGATGAATTATCAAAGAAAGTGGAAGAAAAAATAAAAGAATATGATGTAAAAATTGACGAATTAAAAGCCGAAATGAATGCAACAGCATTCCATTTGCAAGGAAATACATTTCTTGAAAAAGGCAGTTATAAAAATGCATTAGGAGATTTTATAATTGCAGCACGTGATTACTTGAAATGCAATGACTATCTGAATTTACAGGGTGTTTTAAGTGAAATTTCTGTTTGTTTATCAAAACTTTCAATTGAAGAAATAGAAGAGCTAAAAATTATTAATTCTGACATCGGTTTGCTAATTGAAAAATTAGAGGAAAAGAATAATAATGGGGCATTAACTCAAATAATACGAGATATCAAATTGGAGGTGCAAAAGGCTTCTAAGAGAATTAAAGAAAAACCACAGGAAGAATAATATCACGCTGACGTGGATTTGTAGCCGTGCCCGAAATTACAAGACGAGTTGCACCAAAAGTCAATCACTTTCTAATTTCTTTATTTGAAACTTTTGTCGTAACTTTGCAGTGTCGAGAAAATCTATTCATATGACAACTCTTGAAATTATTGTAGCCTCTTTTGGTATTGTAGCAACCACTCTTATACCTCCGTCGTTGTATTCAAGCAGGTTCATACCTGCCTTTTTTATTTGTTAATAAGAAGGGTCAATACCCGTACTTTTCGCCCCAAAGCGATTTCAGCCAAGCGCGCAATTCTTTTTCGCGAGCATTGTTTTGCGGTTCGTAAAGTTTTGTTCCCGAAATAGCATCAGGTAAAAGTTCTTGATGTGCAAAATTACCTTCAAAATCATGAGCGTATTTATAATCTTTGCCGTAACCGATGTCTTTCATAAGTTTAGTTGGAGCATTGCGAATTGGCAACGGAACGGGCAAATCTCCAGTTTTTCGAACCAAATCCAAAGCCTTATCAATTGCCAAATACGACGCATTGCTTTTTGGTGATGTGGCTAAATAAATCGTAGTTTGCGAAAGCGGAATTCGACATTCGGGGTAACCGATTTTATTCACAGATTCAAAACAGGCATTCGCAAGCAAAATCGCGTTGGGATTGGCATTGCCGATGTCCTCGGAAGCCAAAATTAATAATCGTCGTGCAATAAATTTAGGATCTTCGCCCGCTTCAATCATGCGTGCCAAGTAATACACCGCTGCATTCGGATCACTTCCGCGAATGGATTTGATGAACGCGGAAATTACATCGTAATGCATTTCGCCCGATTTATCATACAACGCCAAATTCTGCTGAATGGTGTCTAAAACCAAGACATTTGTAACCTCAATCTCATCACTTTTCGACGATTGTGAGGCAACAACGATTTCCAAAGCATTCAATAGTTTTCGCGCATCGCCTCCCGAAACCCGCATCAATGCTTCGGTTTCTAAAAGTACAACATTCTTTTTCTCAACCGTTTTATAATGTAAAACTGCTGTATCCAACAATTGGCGCAGTTCTTCCTCGCTCAAATTTTTCAAAATATAAACCTGACATCTCGATAAAAGTGGTGAAATCACTTCAAACGATGGGTTTTCAGTGGTTGCACCGATCAATGTTACAATACCTTTCTCCACCGCGCCCAACAACGAATCCTGTTGCGATTTATTGAACCGATGAATTTCATCAATAAACAAAATCGAATTGAAACTGTGTTTGGCACGTTCAATTATATCGCGCACATCCTTCACTCCCGAATTGATTGCGCTTAGCGAGTAAAAGGGTTGTTTGAGATGTTGCGAAATCAGCAACGCTAATGTCGTTTTTCCAACGCCCGGAGGTCCCCAAAGAATCATCGACGGAATTCGTCCCGAATCAATCGCTTTGCGCAACACAGCGCCTTCGCCAACCAAATGTTTTTGACCGATGTAATCCTCTAAATGTTTGGGGCGTAATTGTTCTGCGAGTGGAATATTCATATTTTTTATATTTTTGTTGCTAAAAACGCCATTGTATCAATACCATCGGCATAATCGAAAAGGCTTGGTTTTTGTGCCTGTCCGAATGGAATGGTGGTGGCTTCGACTCCGCTCTGCCATCGATCGTTGGACTCGGACATTGAGCGTAGTTGAAATATCCAAACAATACATTGCAGTTGATTTTTTTGTGATTCCAAAACGTGCCGAACATCCGCTAAATCTGAATAATATTCGTAATGAACTACAGAAATCGGCGGAGTTAAAGCCGAATTTTCAATTAAGGTGAATACACCTGCATTAATGGTTTTTCGTGCATTCAGCGCCGAAACCACTTGTTGATACTGATAATTGCTCTGATACAAATGATGGTATTCCAAACTTTGGAACAATTCTTTTTTACTTTGAACAGCCTCTATTAAAGATTGAAAATCGTAATTTTTCGGTACAAACAACTTCGTCACATTGCGACAACCTAAGCCGAAATATCGAAACATATCTTCAAATAGACCTCGCAATTCATCCATGTTTTCAGTGCCATCCAAAATTGCACAACTGTTGCGATGTCCGCGAATAATATGCGGATATTTTTGGAAATACTCGTAAAAATGCTCCACAGCGTGATGTCCTCCTGTTGCAATTACGGCGTCAAATCCTTTAATTACATGGTCTTCAAAACAAATCCGTTCGGAAAATTTGGGTTCAATATCAATTAATTTTTCTGCCAAATACCGTAACAAAATAGTATCTTTCGACGATAATTTACACAGAATTCTATGTCCCGAAACCAACACCGCCAAAAAATCTCGAAAGCCCACCAATGGCAGATTTCCTGCCATAACCACGGCAACGGTTTTTTGTAGAGAGGCACGGCAGTGCGTCTCTACGTGTTGTAAAAACGGATAATGTATAGTCCAATTATTCAGATTTTTTTCGTCTAAATCTTCAACAATGCCATTCAAAGCAAATCGAATATTCTCATCTGTAAACCATGGATTTTCTTGGCTTGCACGAACTAAAATAGTTGTAAATTCGGCATTTCCGGAACGTAATTGCTCATTCAAAAAAACACCTAATTTCACAAATGCCAACAACCGATTTTCAAAAGTCATATTTTTTTTGTATCTTTGTAAAATGAAGAACAAAGTTACGAAAAATATTTCAATTATTGCAATATGGCTGTTTTTCTCGTCTTGCGGGCATTCTCAGCAAGCATCTCAACGAATTCCAGAGCCAACATTTGATTTTGCGAAAGCAGAAACTGAATTGGCAGAACTTTTTGACACCGTGTCAAAAGGTGAAAATCAACACATCCGATACGATGCCAATGAACGCTTTTTGAAACTTTTGAAAAACACATTGGCTGAAAAGGGAGCCTTTGACTACCCGTTCGTAAATCTCGCTTGCCAAAAGTTGATACCCCAAGACAAAAAATTTCGTATGTTCAACTGGGCAGTTCGGAGAGATGATGGTATAGAATATTTTGCAGTAATGATGGTGCATAACCAACGAAAGAAGGAGTATGAAATTATCCAATTAATTGACGGTAGCGATGAGATATTTGATTTGCCGAATGCCATACTCGGTAAGGATAATTGGTTTGGGGCATTTTACAGCGAATTAATTCAAACGGAAGCCAACGGGCGCAAGTATTACACGCTGTTAGGCTGGAACGGAAACGACAAAACCGTTAACCGAAGACTAATTGAAATTTTGACATTCAAGCCCAACGGTGAACCGGTTTTTGGAGCAGATATTTTTACAAATCACAGAGGACGGAAAGAAAATTTCAAACGCAGAATCTTCGAGCATTTTCGCAGAGGATCGATGATTTTGCGCTACGATTTTCAAGCATATTCCGAGCCCATCGGAACACCGAAACCTGGGCAAAAACAGAAAGAAAAATTAATCAAAGCCAACATGATCGTGTTCGATCGCTTAGTGCCTCGAAACCCTGAATTGAGGGGCAGTACGGAAGCCTACGTTGCTGCAGGCGGTGTGTATGATGCCTATGTTTGGATAAATGGCCGCTGGACATTAAAAACCGATATTTTGGCTCGAAATCCCGAGCCTCCTAAAAAAAGACGACAAAGGCGTTGATATGGAATAGTATTGTTGTATAGGCGTTGCGCGCAACGCTCATACCCTTAATACTGGATATCCAAATCCAAAACCTCGCGAAGTCGCTTCAATTCAGGATTTTTTTCAGAAAGTTTAGCAAATTTTTCGCCCGGTGTATAAAGTATGTCTTGGATTTTTTTCTCGTCAACAATCGTTTTTAATTGCAACGAAGCATTGACTAATTTAGAGCGAAGAAAATTCATCAAATTTGTTTTTTTCTGTAATAACATATTTTCCGAAACGTGGCTTGCCACAATGACTTCAAGGGTTTGCTCATTTATTCGAACTTCCGACGTCTGAAGTATATTTGCAAATGCAGGATCATCGCTATTGGCTTCGGCATACGACTTCCAAGCGTTTTGGACATCCTCAAGAGTTAGTTCTTGGGAATTTTCTGTGATGTTTACGCCTTCTACTTTTGGTTTTGAAGGCTCTTCTAATGCAGCTTTTAGAGAAATTGCGGACTTGGGTTTTGTTGTTGTTTGTACAGGATTTTTGACGTCCTCGTTGGGGCGGGGTTCCCCCCCGCCCATATTAGGGGAATTTGCAACGGTATCATTAGGGCGAGGATGAACCTCGCCCGTACTGGGAATATTCACCGATTGTTGTATAGGATTGGCAGGTGCAATAAACGGCGGTGGTTCGGGCTTTACATCAGTTTCGGGTAAAAAAAAACTGGCGATTTGCATTAACGCAATTTCTACTGAAAGGCGTTTATTGTTTGCATTTTTGTAGTTCAAATCGCATTGGTTGTTAATGTCTAAGGCTTTGATCAAAAACGTCACTGAACAAGCTTGCGACTGCTGCAAATATTTGGCTTTGATGGTTTCGCCAACCTCTAACAAATTCACAGTTTGTGAATCTTTGCATATTAACAAATTACGTAAATGTTCACCAAGCCCGATAATAAAATGTTGACCGTCAAAACCACGATCCATAATTTCATTGAAAATTCGCAAACTACTTGGTAAATCACCTTTCAAGAAAGCGTCCACAATTTGAAAATAGTAATCATAGTCTAACACATTCAAATTTTCAATCACCGATTGATAGGTAAGATGATTACCCGAAAAACTCACTAATTGATCAAACATTGAAAGCGCGTCGCGCAAGCCTCCGTCGGCTTTTTGTGCAACGATGTGCAATGCGTCAGGTTCAGCAACAATATTCTCTTTTTCGGCAATTTTTGCCAAATGATTAGAGATATCTTCAATCTTAATTCGTTTAAAATCGAAAATTTGACAACGGGATAAAATCGTTGGTAAAATCTTGTGTTTTTCTGTAGTTGCCAAGATGAATTTAGCGTACGCAGGTGGCTCCTCTAACGTTTTCAAAAACGCGTTGAAAGCAGCAGTTGAGAGCATGTGAACCTCATCAATGATGTAGATTTTATATTTGCCGACTTGTGGCGGAACACGCACTTGGTCTATCAAACCACGAATATGCTCTACACCATTATTCGATGCCGCATCTAATTCGTGAATGTTGTACGATGCATTGTTTTTGAAACTTTCGCACGATTCGCAAACCCCACAAGCCTCCATGTTTTCAGCCGGATTGAAGCAGTTGATAGTACGTGCTAAAATCCGGGCACACGTCGTTTTTCCGACACCACGCGGTCCACAAAACAAAAAGGCGTGTGTCAGTTGTCCGCTTTTAATTGCATTTTTCAAAGTTGTGGTAATCGCCTCTTGCCCAACCACCGTATCAAACGTCTCAGGGCGATATTTCCGTGCAGAAACAATATAATTTTCCATAATCGTACAAATTCAGTTTACAAAGATACGAAAAAAAAATGAAGAAAAAAAAACTTGCAAAATCAAAAAAAAAATCGTATCTTTGCACTCCAATTTTAAAACCAATAAAAAATGCCGGTAAGAATCAGACTACAAAGACAGGGTAAAAAAGGTCAACCTTTTTACCACATTGTCGTAGCGGATGGTCGTGCACCACGAGACGGGAGATTTATCGAAAGACTTGGCACGTACAACCCTATGACCAATCCTGCGACAATTACGATTGACGTGGACAAAGCCGTTAAATGGATGCGCAATGGAGCGCAACCTTCCGATACGGTAAAAACATTGCTTTCGCACAAAGGTGCAATGCTGAAACATCACTTGTTAAAAGGTGTTGACAAAGGTGCATTGACCGTTGAACAAGCCGAAACAAAATTCCAAACATGGGTTGCGGAAAAAGAAAGTAAAATCAATGCGATTGCAGTTGAAGGTAAAAACGAAGCTCGTAATGCCATGAAAAAACGCTTGGAAGCAGAAGTTAAAGCCAACGAAGCCAAAGCTAAAGCCATTGAAGCGAAAAAGGCTGCTGCTGAAAAAGCTGCAGAACCTGTTGCGGAAGAAGTTCCTGCAGAAGCCGTTGTTGAAGAAATTCCAGCCACTGAAGAGGCTGCTCCTGCTGAAGAAACAACTGAGATTCCTGCGGAATAAGTTTAGTAAAAATTCTATGAAAAGCGTCTTTATCAAAGGCGCTTTTTTGGTAAAAGGTTAAAGGTGAATGGTTTTCTTTACACTTACCTTAACCCTTTACCTTTAGCCTTTGACCCTTTTATGTTTCATTTCAAACAATTCAACGTATCTCATGAAAAAAGTTCGATGAAAGTCGGAACAGACGCTATATTATTAGGCTGTCTTGCAGATGTTTCGGGGAATGCTGCGTTGGAAGTGGGCTGCGGTTGCGGTGTGATTTCGTTGATGTTGGCGCAACGTTTCCAAAGTTTAAAAATTACGGCGATAGATATTCACAAACCTTCTGTTGAAGAGGCTTTCGAGAATTTTCAAAACAGCATTTGGAACGGTAGGTTGAGCGTTGAAAACAAACCTTTACAAGAATTTTCTGCTAATTTTTATGATAAATTCGACGCGATTGTGAGCAATCCCCCATTCTTCTCAAAATCGCTTCAATCGCCAAATACAGACCGAACAAATGCTCGACATGCCACAACCTTGACTTACGATAATTTGATTTTGTGTAGCGAAAAATTATTGACACCGCAGGGCAAACTTTCGGTAATTATTCCAATGTTAGAATATGCAAATTTTCAAAAACGTATCGCACAATCCAAATTACAAATTCATCGAATTTTACACGTATTTGGAGCTAATAAAGAAAATCCGAAACGTGCAATTTTGGAATGTGGTTTTGAGAAAAACCCATTAGTAGAAAAATCATTTTTTCTACACAACAATTCCAATAATTATTCGGATGAATATTTAGAACTCACCAAAGACTTTTTGTTCCTCAATCACAACAAATAAAAATCAATCAATCCTTCGGGTGCATGCGTAGTAATATTTTGGTTTTCACGATTAATGTCTACAATAAATTCATCTAAAATCGGAATTAAAATTTCTTTTCCCGATAAATGTTTGATTTGAAAAATCGGCTGAGGCCCGTTATCCATAATGTTTTCGAGTATTCCGATTTCGCCATGATTAACATCTTTCATCGAAAAACCAATCACTTCGTGAAAATAAAATTTATTGCCGTCCAACTTTGGAAGCGCTGCTAATGGTAAATACAACTTCGCACCGATCAGCATTTGCACATTGTCAGTATGCACGTCTTGAAATTTCACAACAGCGTGATTATTTTTTAGTCGAATATTTTCGATGAAATATGGGATAAGTTGTCCTTTCAGTTCTACGAAAACTGCATCCAAAGTTGCATAATTTTGGGGTTCATCAACGTCTAAAAAAATATCTACTTCGCCTTTATAGCCGAATGCTTTGGTGATGATGCCGAGGTAGAAACAGTCTGATGTCGTCATTTGATTTTGATAGTCATATTGTAAAGCAACCTTACATACGGTTGTTTTTTTGCAAAGATACGATTTTTTTTCGTATCTTTGCAGAAAAAAGTCATGAGAGCATTATTTTTAACTTTAATTCTTGCATTTTCGTTGAATGCATGCACGTATGAAAAGTCGACCAAACCATATTCGGGTGGTAAAACCCTTGAAGTCTTGGTTGTTTGTGATAAAAGTGATTTTACATCTGCTGTCGGTGATACGTTACGTGCATTTTTCATGAGACCTGACCTCGCGCTAAATCAAGCCGAACCGCTGTTTTCATTGGCGAACGTTCCGTTAAGTACGTTTGAAAATACCGACATGTTTAGACGTATGCGAAACATAATTTTGATCATTTTCACACCTGATAAATCACCTAAATTCTCGGTCAGACAAGATGTTTGGGCAACAAATCAAGTTGTGTTTCAATTCGATGTGCCGAATAGAGAGGCATTTTTTACCTTGTTCCAAGAAAAACGTGACTTAATGATGCAAGCGTTTTACAGTAGAGAACGTGCTCGCATTATCAGAACGTTCAGAACCGCTGAAAATGTTGCGATCTCCGAGCGTTTGCTGAAAACATTTGGCTTCAGGCTCGTTGCTCCCGAAGGGTTTCGAATTCTTACGTCCACACCGGATTTTGTTTCAATCAATAAAGAAGCCAAAGACTATGGACAAAATTTGATGGTTCACACGTATCCTTATACTGCCAACAGTTTCAAACAAAGCGATATTCTCCGTGTACGCAATGAAATTGCGAGAAAACATATTTTTGGACCTCTCGAGGGTTCATACATGACCACTGAAACCCTAGTGCCACCGATAAGTACAGAAGTCAATCTCAACGGCCGATATGCTATTGAGACTCGCGGATTGTGGAAATTGGTGGGCGATTTCATGGGAGGACCATTTATCAATTACGTGTTTTTAGATGAAGAACGGAATCAAATGGTGATGATTGATGCCTTTTTGTATTCGCCCAAAAAAGGCAAGCGTGATTTGTTGATGCAGCTGGAAGCTATTGTGTATTCGATAGATAGAATTGAAAATTGAGAATGGAGAATTGAGAATTGAGAATTAAAGAAACCATATCATTAAAAAAAATCAATACATTTGGAATTGACGTAAATGCTCGGTATTTCTGTGAAATCGAAACTATCGAAGATTTACAGACGCTTGTTTCGGCTGAAATTTTTCAAAATAATCCTCATTTAATTTTGGGCGAAGGTGCAAATGTTTTATTTACAAAAAATTTTGACGGATTGGTGATAAAGCCTGTCTTTAAAGGAATAGAAGTTGTTCGCGAAACACATGACGAAATTTTTGTTAAAGCATATTCAGGCGAAGTGTGGCCTAATGTTGTGATGTATTGTTGCGAAAAAAATTGGAATGGATTAGAAAATTTGGCTTATATTCCGGGCAGCGTGGGTGCTTCACCAATTCAAAATATCGGGGCTTATGGCGTTGAAATCAAGGATGTATTAGATTCACTAGAAGCGTTTAATCTTGAGACCAAAACTATTGAAATTTTTCAAAATTCTGATTGCAAATTTGATTATCGCGAAAGTGTGTTTAAGAACGAATACAAAGGAAAATATGTGATTTGTTCAGTAACATTTCGATTGTCGAAAATTCCAAAATTCAACACAGATTACTCTGCCGTAAATGACGAGTTGAAACGTTTAAACAGTTCCGAATTATCTGCGAAAGCCATTGCTATAGCCATCACGAACATTCGCAAATCCAAACTTCCTGACCCTTCCGAAATAGGAAGCGCAGGTAGTTTTTTCAAAAATCCGACTGTTTCTGAAGAAATTTATCAATCGTTGAAAAAGCAATATCCGAATATTGTAGCTTATCTCACAGATTTCGGTGTAAAATTATCAGCAGGCTGGCTCATCGAACAAGCCGACTGGAAAGGGTTTCGCGAAGGCGATGCAGGAGTGCATTTACAACAAGCGCTCGTGCTCGTGAATTACGGAAATGCAACCGGTATAGAAATTTTGAATCTTGCACAAAAAATTATAGATTCCGTGAAATCCAAATTTGGGGTGGAATTGATGCCAGAGGTAAATATTATCTAATCGCTATCCTTTCGACTCATTTCACGACGAAGATCCTTTTCCTTGATAGTTTCACGTTTGTCGTAGGCTTTTTTGCCTTTAGCTAAGGCAATGTTTAGTTTAGCGTATCCGCGTTCGTCGATGTATAAAAGTGATGGAATAATCGTTAAACCTTTGTCTTTACTGCGGAGTTCGAGCTTGCGAAGTTCTTTTTTAGTGAGCAGAAGTTTTCGATCGGCTTTGGGTAGATGATTGAGATAGGTTCCGAAGCGATATTCGGCAATGTACATGTTTTTTACAAACAACTCGTTGTTGAAAAACGTGCAATACGCATCGGTGATATTCGCCTTTCCTTCACGAATGGATTTTATCTCTGTTCCACGAAGGACAATGCCTGCTGTGAATTTTTCCAAAAAGAAATATTCAAATTCGGCACGCTTGTTTTTAATTTTTATATCGTTGGCTCGTTTACGCATTAAGTTGCAAAATTACGATTTTTTTTGTAACTTTGCAACTATGCTATTTCGAAATTCAAAAAATAAAAGGAGTTTGAGTTGGATTTTCATCAACAGTTTCGCGATTTTTTTCGCTATTCTGCTGATATTTGCAAGAGTTGCAACAGTTGTGAACCCTGAAAAATTTGTTTGGTTTGCCTATTTCGGATTGGGATTTCCTTTTTTGCTTGGGGTTAATATCCTACTGACCGTTTTTTTAATATTCAATCTAAAAAAAATAGCTATTCTCTCGTTATTTGCGATTGGACTGAATTGGTCGAATATTCAAGCTATGGCACAATTCAACAGCGCTGAATTTGACACGAATGAAAAAAAAATAAGAGTACTTTCATACAACGTAAATCTGTTCGATCATCACGGCAACATTAGCTCTGAAAAAGGCCAAACCCAACAAGAGATATTAAATTTTTTAGCGCAAGAAGCTCCTGATATTATCTGTTTTCAAGAGTTTCGAGAGAATTTGAAAGACCCTTCTATTACTCAATTTTTGGCTCAACACGTCGGCTTGAACTATTCCTCCGTATCGCGTCACAACAAGACCGTGGCTTTCGGGAATAAAATATACAGTAAATTTCCAATCCTCCGCGACAGTTTAATTCGATTTGAAAATTCAAATAATATGGTTGTCTTTGCCGATATTTTGGCTTATGGCGACACTATCCGTGTGTTTAATTTTCACTTGGAATCCATTGGATTTCATAAAGATGATGATTTGTTTTATCAAGAGTTGATTAGTGCACCAACAGAAGTTTCCGGCATAAAAAAAGGCACAAAAAATTTGTTGCGAAAAATGAATACAGCATACGCTAAACGCGCTGGGCAAGCGAAAATTTTAGCACAATTAATTGCCGATTCTCCGTATCAAACTATTGTATGCGGCGATATGAACGACATTCCTGTATCATACAGTTATCGACAAATTTCAAAAAACATGAACGATAGTTTTCGCAAACGCGGGTTTGGACTTGGAACATCGTACGGCGGTGTGTATCCATCGTTTCGAATTGATTATATCTTCTTTTCCGATCGTCTTTATTGCGAAAATTTTACAACCATTCGTGTGAAATATTCCGACCATTTTCCAATATGTTCCGATTTAAAACTTACTAAATAATGAGATATTTAACAACCACAGCATTGAGCATTTTTGCTTTAACCGTATTCGCAAAAGGCCCACAAACAGACACGATTGGAATGAAAATCAGTCGTACACAACAAACTATTCAAACAACGACCTATATTGAGCATACTATAGATAGTATTGTGAGTTTGGATCCCAAAACCGGAATTAATAAAATTACGATTTTGACCCACGATACCTTGCGTACAACAGAAACAACAGAAGTTATTGACACAAATTATCTTATTTCTAAACCCCTCAAGTATTGGCAATTAGGGTCACAAAACGAAGCTACAACAACCATCCTTTTCCGAACATATTGGACAGACGGAAATGCAAATTCGTATTCACTATTTCTCAGAAATCAGTCTTTTGCCAATTATTCACGTGGACTTTCATCATGGAGAAACGAATTGGATTGGAGATATGGCATGCAAAAGCAAGGATCAGATCCATTGTTCAAAACACACGATCGATTTGCGATTGAATCTCAGTACGGATTCAGAGCTTCTACCACTTGGAATTACAGTGCTCTTTTTCAGTTTAATACGCAGCTGACTAAAAGTTACGAATCGGCAACTGCTGACAAAGAAAACTATATTTCAAGATTTCTTTCGCCTGCAAGATTTACGTTTGCATTAGGTATGGAATATCAGAGTACTCCCGATAAAAGTGCTTCGAATCGAACAACTCTACTTCTTTCTCCGATAGCCTACAGAGCAACCTATGTGTGGGATACCATTTTGAGTGGACGCTTTGGTATTCATCCACATGAGCATTGGTTGCAAACTTTCGGGCCTATGGCGATGTTAACTAACAAATATAGAGTGAATGAAGATATTGCATTGGGATCGAAATTAGAATTATTTGCGAACATCTTGGACATGAAAGATCCTTTTGTAACCGTAGATTGGAAAGTTAATGTTGATTTTAGGCTTAGCAGATACTTTACATTAAGTTTTGAATCATGGCTAATTTATGATCCTAATGTTTTCTTTGACAGAGACAGAAAAGGAAATCCTGTACCCGAACAGCGTAGATGGCAGTATCAACAAAGTTGGATGTTAAGATTTGTTCATCGATTTACCAATTAACTTTGCCAAATGTCCCAAGCCTGATCGGCTTGCAAATGCAGCATTTCGAGACCATTTTTTATCATAGCACCTTGCGCTTTGGATTTTTGCAGAAACAAAGTTTCTGCGGATGTATAAACCAAATCGTAACACAGAAAATCCGAAGTGATTTTTTCATAAGGCAAGTCCGCACAAGTATCAATATTTGGCATCATGCCAAACGGTGTGGTGTTGATTAAAATGGTTGCTTCGCCAAATCCGGTATGATGAAGGTCTTGATAAGTTAATGCTTCCGAAGTTTTTTGTCGAGAAACAAATTGATATGGAATTTTATGCTTTCGCAAAACAGAGGCTACAGCTGTTGCTGAGCCGCCTGTACCAAAGATTAACGCAGAACGATGATGTGGTCTTAACAACGGTAAAAAACTTTGTTCAAATCCAAAAACATCCGAATTATACCCTATCAACTTCCCATCTTTTTCAAATTTAATAACGTTTACAGCACCTGCCTCGCTTGCAGGGTCGTCTAATCCATCCAAATACGGTATCACGGTCTTTTTGTACGGAATAGTTACATTCAAACCACATAAATCGGCATGTGTTTTCAGAAATTCCGGAAACTCCGAAATATCCGCAATTGGGTACAATTCGTAAGTACAGTTATTCAATTTTTCATGTTCAAATTTTTCCAAAAAATAATCTTTCGAAAAAGATACTTCTAACGGAAAACCAATGAGACCGAATTTTTTCATAATAGATATAGTGAATAAATTCCTCCACAAAGATATAACATTTTTGCAATATATGCAAATTACTTGTATTTTTTTTGCAAAATTACAAACTCAATCTTTACAAAACAAATACATTAACTTAAAAAGTGTTAAAATTGCAAAGATTTAATTTCAAAACCATTTTTTTTTCGTAACTTTGCTGAACTAAAACAACACATTTAACCCAATAACCACCAAAATTAATGATCATGAAAAAGACAACTATCTTATTAGCGTTACTCCTCCTCTATGGATTAGGATACGCACAACAAAATGAAAATTTGCAAACGAAAAGGCAAAAACTCTCAAAAGAAGAGAACATAAATTTTCTTGCAGAAAAAAGACTATCTCGTAAAGCGTCTAATTCGCAAAAGGCGACTTTACACACACCCAACCGATTCTCTACTGACAACGAATCTCCATTGATTTATGTAACAAGTTTATGGGGAGCTGATCCCGGTATTTTCGAAACAACCTTGGAAAATTTCGATGAAGGAACAAAACTCACCGGTATTGATTTGTCTTTCCAAGCTATGGAACGAACTTCCGATGAGAATATTTATGTAGCAATCTGGTCAGATGAAGGCGGTTTTTGGGGGACTAACTACTTTGGAAAAATTGACGCTGCCGGCAATTTGACATTTATTGCAGAAGACATTGAGTTGGACGGTATCAGCATGGCATGGAACTCGATAACAGAAACCATGTATGTAATTTCGCTTTTTGGAGAGTTCGGCACTGTCGATATTACTTCCGGAGAATTCACTCTAATCGCTGATTTAGATTGGTGGTACACCATCGCCATTGATAACAACGGAATCTGCTACGCATTGGAATGGGACGGAGGATTCGGCACAATGGATTTAGCTACGGGCGCTTTTACACCTATTGCAGACCTTCCCGGAGCCGTTTTCGATTTTCAAGGTATGAAATTCAATCGCGAAACCAACGAACTTTATTGGCAAGCTGTTTTTGACGAAGGCCCTGAAACCGATTTTTATAACATTGATCCAATAACCGGAAATCTCACCTTGTTAGGACAAGTTGCAGAACGTTTCTTTGATTTCGTTATTATGGACCCGGATGATGATGGAGGAACTTCAATAACCGAGTGGATGGATTTGAACAACCCACTGAAAGCATGGGTTCAAGACCACAAATTGCACGTTGGCGGCTTAACCATTGGCGAACGTTGGACTATTTACAACATTAAAGGCCAATTGGTTTATCAAAGCATTGCCAATAACGATGTGATGAGCGTGAATCTTGACATTCGTGGAACGTACATCATTCAATCCGGTAAAAGAGTTGTAAAAGTAGTGTTTTAATTATGAAACAAGTTGTTGCAGGTATCGACATTGGCGGTACGAATACGGTATTTGGATTAACTGATCGCGACGGTAACATTCACGCAACAGGCAGTTTAAAAACCGGCGATTATAGCGATGGTGAGTTTTTTATTCAAGATCTTGCGAATGCTATTTCCAAAACTTTAGCAAACGATTTTAAATTGGTTGGAATCGGAATAGGGTGTCCGAATGGAAATCACTATGAAGGAACGATGGAAAACGCTCCAAATCTAAATATGAAAGGCATTGTTCCATTCGTGAAACGGTTTGAAGAAATTTTCTCCGTTCCGACTGTTTTGACGAATGACGCTAATGCCGCAGCTATCGGTGAAATGGTTTTTGGAGGCGCAAAAGGCTTGAAAGATTTCATCATGGTTACGCTCGGAACAGGCGTTGGAAGCGGGTTTGTGGCCAACGGACAACTCATTTACGGGCACGATAGTTTTGCAGGCGAAATCGGACATATGACAATTTTTCCCGATGGACGCCCCTGCGGTTGTAAGCGAAAAGGCTGTTTGGAAACCTACACGTCTGCTTCGGGAATTGCAAAAACGTTTATCGAATTGACTGAAAAACACAATGGTAAAAAACTCGAAAACATCACCAGTTACGATGTGCTTCTCGAAGCCGAAAACGGAAATCCGATGGCTATCGAAACGTTCGATTATACCGCAAAAATACTGGGCTTAGCCTTGTCAAATGCAGTTTGCATTACAAGTCCGTCGCATATCTTTTTATTCGGAGGCCCCATCAAAGCCGGACATTTTTTGCTTGATCCGCTTCAAAAGTACATGGAAGAGGATATGCTGTTTGTGTTCAAAAACAAAGTCAAATTGCAAATTTCCGAATTGATGGATAAGAATGCAGCGATTTTAGGCTCGGCGGCATTGAGTTGGTCAAGTCATTCTTTTTCTGTATCTTTGCAAAAAAGTTAGTTATGAAATAAAAAAACACAAACCACAAAAATTAAAATTATGAAATTAAAAAAACATTTTTTATTAGTATTTTTCATTTGGTGCATCAGCGTTTGCTCGATTTATGCACAAATCGAAGTTCTTTCTAACGGCACTGTTCATGCTGGAAACACCTCAACAGCGTTATTCGATCCTACAAATACACGTTTTGAGGTAAACGTGCCTAAGGCGGTTATAAAAAATGGCAGTCGTGGTTTTCAGTTTTTTCAATCAACAGATGTTGTTCCTGAAATTTCATTTGCACGCGTAGTTATGTCGTTAACCGGACTTTCTAACCAAGGAGCAAGTATAGGCCGTCCGGATAATCAAATGAACCGGATTTATTCTGTAGAATACTATTTAAATGGAGCTAACCTTGGAACGTTAGTAGGTTCGGATGCCAACTTAAAAACAAACATTCGCGAACTTCCTTCGATGGCAGAACGGATATCAAAACTGCGCCCTGTAATGTATGATTTTGTGAGAAATGGTAGTGGCGAAGATGTTTCAAAAGATCCGACCTACCAAAACAGGGTGGGTTTTATTGCCCAGGAAGTGAGAGAGATTTTCCCTGATTTGGTTGCTACAACTATATTAGGCGAAGATAAAGATGTTGAAGAGTTGCTTAGCTTGGATTATGCAGGACTAATTCCTTATCTGACAAAAACAATTCAAGAGCTAAACGAAAAGGTAGAAAAATTGCTTCAACAAATAAATTTTGCTTCAATTTTCGATATTGATGCATCAAGCCACGCGTCCCAACAAACACAGCAAGTTGCGAACCATAAAGAAACCAACATTTTGTATCAAAATACGCCAAATCTGTTTAACAGCGCAACAACAATAACCTACCAACTTGCCGAAAATGCAACTAATGCTAAGATTTGCATTTACAACCTAACCGGCAAGCAGTTACAGTGCTACAATCTGCCAACCATCAAAGGCAAAAACGCCATCGAAGTACGCGCCTTATCGTTGCAGTCGGGTATGTATTTGTATTCGCTTATCGTGGATGGTATGTTGATTGATACTAAACGAATGATTTTAACAGACTAAAATAGGAGGTAAATTATGAAAACAAACATTTTCAAACTCGCTGCAATTTTGCTGATTTTGGCAGGAGGGATTATTTCCTGCAAAGATAAAGAAAAAGAAAAACCCTTTACATTAAAAGGCACCAAATGGTACTTAATAGGTATCGTTGATGTTGAAACCGGCGATATGACAGAACTTGAAAGGGAAGGTTATGGATTATTAAATCCTGATGAATTTTACACAATCGTGTTTGATGCGCCGCAACCCCTACGGGCTTGCGGCGCATCGGCCGCCGGTATGTGTAGTTGGGGGGAGCCTGCTGCAGATAATTTTTTTTGGGGGAGAATGGCTACTAATCAAATAGGGGGTGATTATGAAATTGATTATAAGATAGGTGCCTTTCGCTTTACTAAATTCGATATTACTGAAGCAGGTTGTATGAGGTGGTGCAAAGACGAAGATTTATATGCTCAAAACTTACGGCAAGTTCAATCTTTTGTAATCAAGGATACACACCCAAGAATATTGCATCTATACACTAATGATGGCAAAAATTATTTGAAATATAAAAAAATAGGAGGGTAAAATGAGGATTAGCAAATTTATACTCAACATAGTTTTGGGCTTATGTCTATTTTATTCCCAAGCAAACGCCCAAATTAGTACTCGGGAAGTTCCTCCCGGATTTAAATATGATTTTGGTAAAGAACAAATGCCCGTAATGATTATGCCTGCTATTGATATCCTTAAACTGCAAGCAGAAGATAAGGAAGACGAACAACTTGGGATTCCTCCACGATTTGGGTTTAGGCATTCTGTAAATATAAACTTATTGGATGCAGGATATTGGCATACGTTAGAAAATGGCGATAAACTTTGTCAATTGACCATTGTTTGCCCCGATGCTCTATCCATTAATTTACTTTATGATAAATTTTGGCTGCCGGAAGGCGCAAAGTTTTTCATTTATAGCCAAAGCAAGAGACATCATATAGGCGCATTTACGGATTTTAACAACAAAGGTACAAAAGATGCAGCTACAGGTTTTGCAACAGGCTTGGTTTATGGCAACACAGTTGTATTGGAATATTATCAACCCAAAGATTGCACCGAAAAAGCCATTATTTCCATATCGGGAATTGTTCACGGTTATAGATATATTTTGCCGAAATATGGATACGGAACTGTTCCGGGAAACGACTCAATTTTTAATATTGGATTTAATCAATCCTGCAAATATCAGGTTAATATAAATTGTTCTGAAGGAAATAACTGGCAAAACGAAAAACGTGCTGTAGCGTTAATACTTGTAAATGGGGTTAGAAATTGCACAGGTGCGTTAATTAATAATACACACACAAAATTCCATCCGTATTTTTTAACTGCACATCATTGTTTATGGGGTAGTGAAGATGCAATACATAATCCGAATTTAGATCATTGGATGTTTTATTGGAATTACGAACTTCCTCCTAATCCTAATGATTGTAATGACACTAATTCTACTCCGATAGAACCGTTGGCATTTTCTACTTCAGGAGCGAAAGTATTAGCAAATAATAATGAAATAATAAGTGATTTTGCATTATTAGAATTGACACAAGATCCGATGTATTTTACTAATCATACACCTTCTTATTTTCCTTACTATTTAGGTTGGGATAGAACTGGAGATCCGGGAACAGGTGGAGTTGGTATTCATCATCCAAATGGAGACGTAAAGAAAATAGCAACGCATAATCAAACTCCTCAAAGTTATTCTACTAGTGGTAGTGGTCCTAATTATTGGATGCTTTATTGGATGCAAACACAAAATGGACATTCAATAACAGAAAAAGGTTCGTCAGGTTCACCTTTAATTAATAGTAGCCGGCATATTATAGGACAATTACGGGGAAGTGATGGTGGGAACTGCTCTAATCCTGCAGATAAGTATTCTTATTATGGTAAATTCAGTGTATCTTGGACGGGTAGTAGTAATCCAAACACCCCTCATTGGGATTACCGAAGACGTCTCAATTATTGGCTTGATCCTAACAATACTGCTTATATTTTAGATGGTCTTGATGCTTGCGAAACTACCAATTTCACCTCTCCCACAGTCAATACCAATGATATCGTTACAGGCTGCAATATCAACGCCCAAAACGTAACAGTTCAAAGCGGTGCTACATTAACTCTTAAAGCCACCAATAACATAAATCTTCAAAGTGTGATTATTAAACCCGGTTCCAAATTAATCCTCCAAGCCAACGAAAAAATAGTATTTGGTCCGGGCTTTAAAGTTGAATTAGGCGGAAAAATGGAAATAATAAAATAAAAACTTTTTTTATTCAACTATTTTTTGTATTTTTGCAACGTAATTAACTAAAAAAAAATTATCATGGCTTACAAAATCACTGAAGATTGCGCTGCTTGTGGCAGTTGCGTTGACGAATGTCCGGTTAGCGCTATTTCTGCCGGCGACATTTACAAGATTGATGCCGGCACTTGCACCGATTGTGGCGCTTGTGTAGACAGCTGTCCGGTTGAAGCAATCATTCCTGCATAAGGTTTAGCAGAAAAAAGGAAAAAGCCCGCAATGCGGGCTTTTCTTTTAAATAGCAAACAGATTCCGAGCGAAGCGAGGAATCTGTCGGCTCCAATCTTGACTCTTTTCTAAAATCCTGACGATTTAAACTGCTCTAAAAACCGCAAATCGTTTTCCGAAAACAATCGCAAATCTTTTACCGTAAATTTTAAATTGGTAATTCGTTCAATACCTAATCCGAAAGCAAATCCGGAATATACAGCGCTATCAATCCCACAATTTTTCAACACATTCGGGTCGATCATACCACAGCCTAAAATCTCAACCCAGCCAGAATGTTTGCAAAACGTACAGCCTTTTCCTCCACACAAATTACACGAAATATCCATTTCTGCTGAGGGTTCGGTAAACGGGAAATACGACGGACGCAAGCGAATTTTGGTTTCCTCGCCAAATAGTTCTTTGGCAAAATTCAACAACGTTTCTCTCAAATCGGCAAACGAAACATTTTTGTCAATGTACAACCCCTCCACTTGGTGAAAAAAGCAGTGAGCGCGCGCGGAAATGGCTTCGTTGCGATACACACGTCCGGGGAAAACCGCACGAATAGGCGGTTTTTGCGTTTCCATCACACGTACTTGCACAGATGAGGTATGCGTGCGTAAGGCGATGTCATTTTCGCCGTTTTTTTCTACAAAAAAGGTATCTTGCATATCGCGAGCAGGGTGCTCGGGCGGAAAATTCAGTGCTGTAAAATTATGCCAATCGTCCTCGATTTCGGGACCTTCCGAAACCACATAACCCATTCGCGAAAAAACCTCAAGAATTTCTTTTCGAACTAAAGTAATCGGATGTCGAGAGCCTAATACAAAATCATTCACAGGTCTTGTCAAATCTGTATTTTCAGAATTGTCCTCTGTGATTTCGAGCGCATTTTTTATTTCGTCTATTTTGTCTTGAATGGCAGTTTTCAAGATATTCAACTTCTGCCCGATTTCTCGCTTTTCTTCATTGGCAACAGTTTTGAAGGCTTCGAACAAATCATTAAGTTCGCCTTTTTTACCGAGCATTTTCACACGAAACTGTTCCAATTCGTCCATTGTGGAAGCTTGGAAGCGTTGCGATTCGTCTAACAGTTGATCTATTTTTTGTTTCATTTTAATCTAAATTGAAAATGCTCTCGCTCGAAAAATAAGTTCACTTATTTTTCGAGCTTAATCACATTTTTCTGAAATTAGTTGATAATTTTCATTGATTTTATTCGGATATCTTGCAGCGGGCGATCACGTTGATCGGTCTGCACAAGACTGATTTTTTCGACAATATCCAACCCCGAAATCACGTGTCCGAAAACCGTATAACCGCCGTCCAAATGCGGTGTTCCACCAACGGTGGTATACGCTGAAAGTTGTTCAGGTGTGTATTTTACAGCACGATTAGCATTGAAACGTTCCATTTGCGCTTCAGAAAAAACTTGTCCCTGCACAATATAAAATTGGCATCCCGACGAGCGTTTTTCAGGATTAACTTGGTCGCCCTGACGTGCTGCTGCCAAAGCGCCTCGCGTATGCACAAATTCCGGTAGAATTTCGGCTTGTAGTGTGTATCCAACATCACCCATGCCAAGCATTTCGCCTTGTTTCGCATCACGCGAATTAGGGTCTCCGCCTTGAATCATAAATGAGCGAATGCAGCGGTGGAATAAAGTGCCATCGTAAAATTTTTCTGTTACTAATTTAATAAAATTGTCCCGATGAATAGGCGTTTCGTTGTAAAGTTCAATCACGATATCACCTTCTGTGGTAACGATTTTGATCTGAGCACGTTTGCCTTCTT
>WRCN01000026.1 GCA_009783885.1 Bacteroidales bacterium
AACGGATAACTGGGGCTAAGTCGTAACAAGGTAGCCGTACCGGAAGGTGTGGCTGGAATACCTCCTTTCTGGAGAGATATTACGAAAAAAACTAACGTTACAGTGGTTATATCCTATTGCTGAATGGTTTGCATGACATACAAAAGGAAACGACTATTGTCGTTTTTTTTTGATAAAAAGTTAAGTTCTTAGCATGAGGATTTGACTTCTACAGTCCCGTAGCTCAGTTTGGTTAGAGCACTACACTGATAATGTAGGGGTCAGCAGTTCAAATCTGCTCGGGACTACGGAACAGTTTGAAAGTTTCTAAAGTTCATAAAGTTAAAAAGACGCATGTCTTACTTTATAAACCTTACAAACTTTATAAACTTTTCAACTAATCTGGGGGATTAGCTCAGTTGGCTAGAGCGCTTGATTTGCATTCAAGAGGTCAACGGTTCGACTCCGTTATTCTCCACTTAGAGAAACAAGGCTTTCGGGATTTTCCTGAAAGCCTTTTCTCTTTTTACTACACACAAACTACACACAAAACTGTTTTTTTGGTTTTTTATCGAATTGTTAATACCTTTTGAGTGGTTTTAGGTTTTGGTTGGCGATTTTCTTTCTTTTTTACTTTTCAAAAATGTCGTTTCATAATAAATCGGCTATGTCAAAACCTTTTTCAAAGCCTTGTAATTTTTCCAAAAGTGGAGAAACAAACAATTTGCCTGTGTGGTTAAGTTGTTTGGATTTTTCCAACCATTTCTCATATTGCCCTTCATCGGGAAAGAGAATAACCTTGCGATTTTTCAATACTTCGAATTTCTCGCTTGACAACCCTTGACTTCCGCCACAAGCCAACCACAACATATTGGGTATTTGTGCGGTTGCTATTAGTGCCGTTTTCTCACTCTCAACAATAGCAACAGCCTTTTCAGGATTTTGTGCGAGTAAATGCTCGCCAAAGAAACATTGTTTAAGGTTGAAATTTGGAAGTTTCAGAAGAGTATGTGCCCAATCAATCCGATTTGCCGAATCTTTCACTCTCTTGCCGGTTTCGGGGTTGTAGAGCATAACCTTTCCAGTGCGTACCTTTCCGGCAATGTCTATCTGCCAAAATACGGTCGCACCCTGCCAATGCTTTGCCGTTCCAACCAAATATGATTGCAATAATTCTTTTTCTTTTCCAAGTCCCAACAGATTCCGCAGATATGCGGTCAAATGGTTTTGGTCGTAGTTACAAAGTGTCTTTTGTAGAATTTCATGAGGAATTGTAACCTGCAAAAGATAATTTTCCATACTTAAAATCCGAATCACTTAACACAATTTCGTTCTCTTGCTTTTCTTTAATTTTATCGCTTAATCTTTTCTTTTCGACTTGTTAGCGTCAAGGATTTCATAAAAATTAAATTTTTTGCAAAGTTACGCGTTTTTTTTAATTTTTAACATCCCGGTGCTGTGCCACCTGTCATTATACAAATAAACCATAGAGGCGTACTACTGCAAGTGCTTAATCCTTGTAAAAGTGTTTCAATAAACGCCGGAAAGGAAAAGTAGTTGGCATAGATTGCTAGATCTGAAGCCAGCATTGAGTCCATGTTTGCCTCCGGATTTTCGGTAAAATATTGGCAAAATTCAGGAATGGCTTCTGTCGCCAATGCTATAAGTTCTTCATCTGTCAGAGGAGGACAAAAATCCGTCATTCGGAAAAAACATAATATCCAATCGGAAGCAGGTGAGCAAGCCATCAATCCTCCGAAAAACGGATTAAGAAATGCCGGATTTCCGCTATTAAGTAAGGTTTCATATTTCATATACAGAGGTGCAAGTGTCATCGCATCGCCATTAGGATGTTCGGCAGCTAATGCACAAAATTCAGCAACTGCGATTGCTGCCAAATGCGTGTAATACCAATCGTACGGCGAAGCTCCGCATGTTTGAATGGCTTCGTCAAAAGCAGTTTGAAGTGCTTTTCTGTCATTGCTATCTTTCCACTTGTTAGCGTTGTTTTCAAAATCTGTGAAACATGCTAATCTTACGTCATCATTTGTTGCATTGGTAAAGCAACTACACAACTCTTTTGCCAAATTTCGCCCATCTTGTTCGGGCGTAAGTTTATCTTTTTTGCACGAATGAAGTGCTACAATTCCTGCCGTTAAGGCAATTACTAACGAAATTTTTAAAATTTTCTTGTTCATGATATTTAGTTTTTTTGATTAAAATTTCCATGTCAATCTTGTTCTTACCATTCTCGGCGCTCCGGGAACGAACGTCGGAGTTCCAAACATGGCTCCCATATTGCCTGCACCGATGAGAAATTTTTCGTTGGTCAGGTTGTTGCCAAACAACGAAGCGGTTAATCTTTGTTTTTTGAAATGTACGGCGAGATTTGCATTCAACAAGCCGTAGGCATCTTGATCTATCCCTTTGTCGTTGGCATCTTCAAAGAAAATATGGCTTTGCCATCTGTAAGTTGGTGTGAACGTTATACGAATATTGTTTGTGGCATCGAAACCCGCTGTGAAACCCAAAAGAAAACTGTTTCTTGGCGTAAGACGAAACGAATTTCCTCCGTTGAGTTGAGGTCTACCGTCGTTGTCTCTGTCGTCAAATGTTGCGTGAGTGTAGGCATAATTTCCAAAAACAGTTAGGTATTTGTTCAACCAATATCTCGCAGAAAATTCTGCTCCGTAAGACGTGGCTCTATCTATGCCTTCTTGCAAATAGTCCATGCCTTCCCATTTCCACGACTGAAAATCTCTGTAAAGTTGATAATACAACGAGACATCAACCATAAATCGCCAATCGAGAATTCTATATCCAACATCAAAGCTGTGTAATATTTCTGCATTTAGTAATTCATAATCTCCTTTCGAATCGTATTGAAGCACATTCGGACGACGTCCTTGTGAATATCCGGCATACACATTGGAACGACTGTCAAGATCATATTTCAAAGCACCTCTCCATGTGAAACCGAAAAAAGATTCGTTCCTTTTAGGATTATCAATCGGTTTGAAAAAGAAATTCGGATACGGATTTGCGGGATTCATTGAGCCAAGCACCGAAGGTTCGCCTTCAACAAAACGTGCACGATTGGTAATCGAAAAATTTTCAAATGTAGTACGCATCCCTGCTGTAAACGTTAATTTTGGAATGATTTCATACGAAGCATCGAAAAACAAATCATAAGCACTATTGACGGCTTCGGTATAATTTTCCTCCACATGCACGCCCGGAAGGTCGATATGCACAAAAGGATTAGGCGAACCTATCAAATGACCGGGAATAACTAATGAAAGCAACGGATTAGGTCTGCCATTAACAAACATTTGATAATCGGCAGGTATTAACTCCGGCATTAACGCTAACATCATCAAAGGTGCTAAAAATTGTTCGTCGGGGCTAAACGTGTAAGTATGATTTACGTTTTCATGCCAAAAACTTGTGCCGACAATTCCCGAAAAACGATTCCCATGAGAAAAATTATAGCGAAATTCTTGCATGAATTGTTGTGCTCTTACACGTTCTGCCATGTCTATTGCCGGTAAAGCAGAACCATCGCCATCGAAACGAGAATCGGCCTTATTGTTGAAAAATGATGTGATTGAACTTATATAATTTTTCTCGCTTGTGTGATATTGAGCATTGAGAATTGTTCCAAAAATTTCACGTTTATTATAAAAATCTTTATCCTCGTCGAGTGTTACCACATATTTGAAAATATCAACTTCATCGTTTGGCAATGTTTTGCTCATAAATGCCGTTCCGGGCTCGTCGTCGCGTTGATAATTTACGGTTAAGTCGGCTTTGAAAAAACTGTTTTTTGGTCTAAACGATGCTGTAAGTCGTCCTCCTGCAGTGTTTTTTCCGTTGAGTTTTCCGCCTGATGTATTTTTTACATAACCATCGTGATAACTGTAAATACCAGCGATTCGAGTTTCGAGAATATTGTAAGGCCTATTTTCCCACTTTATTACCGGAATATTTATTGCACCTTCCAACTGTTTCATACCGAAATTTCCCATACCTGCTGTAAGATAGCCACCAAAATAATCGGTTGGTTTTTTCGTAATGAAACTGATTGCTCCTGCTTGTGCACCACGTCCGAAAAGCGTTCCCTGCGGGCCTTTCAACACTTCAATACGTTCCATATCGTAAAGTTCCGTAACCGCCATAGTTGCACGACTAATCGGTGCATTATTCAGATATACGGAAACACGCGGTTGAGCCGTTGGGCTTACTTCATCGCTTGTGAGTCCGCGAATAACCAAATTCGGGCGTCCGGGTGTTTGTGTCAATATGTTCAATCCCGGCACAAAACCTGCTAATTGCATCAAATCCGTTGTATTGGTAGTTTCGAGCATTCTTGCATTTATGACTGTGATGGATGCAGGAATATCAAGCAATCGCTGTTCGCGATGTTGCGAAGTAATGACGACCTCTGCGAGTTCGATAACATTGTTCGTAGTATCTGTCGTTTGGGCTATTGTCGATGACAAAAACATCGACAACAAAAGAGATATCAAAAATTTAGGCTTGCACACAGTTCTACACATTACAATTTTTGTTTTTTTTCTCCGCACTCTTCATTTTTTGGACACTCTTCACATTCTTTTTCGCATGCTTTACATTTTTTTTCGCATGCTTTTTTTCCTAGACATTTTTGTCCGTCTTTGCAGCAAATTTTGCCTTCATAGTGCTTTATACATTCTGTTCTTACTTTTTCGTTGTCTTTACTTTTAGAAACGTTGTTTCCGCAAGCAAAAACGAGTGTAGTCATAGCGATCAGTAAAAATACTTTTTTCATAATTTTATTAGCAGCAGTGGGTTGTCATTTTTTAACAACCCACTCGCGATTTGTGTAATTCTTTAGAACTCTTTTGAGGCACAATTCAATGAAGAAGAGCGGAACTCAACTTTTTTAATATTCAATTTGTCCTTCAAAAGTTCGTAAAACACTGTGCAGAACCACTCGCAAGTAGAGGGTCCTTTACTCACTGCCACCCTACTTTCCGGAAAAGATTTTACTAATTCGTGGTTGAGTGTTTTTGCAGGCGTTCCAAATCGGTTTGTTGTGCCTTTCATTTCACATTGTTCGTAGCCCTGCAATACTAAATCAAGCAAGGGGTCGCCTTCTTGAAAAATAGTTGCGTGGTGGAAGTTATCTGCCACCGCCCAAGCCAGTTTTTGTGCTTCTTTTACCGGATAGGCATAATTGTGTTTGTCCAACTCCCCTTCGATTTCAAGGGTTAATAATCCTGAATGTCCGTGAAGATAGCTTGCTTCGCCCGGATAATTCATAAATCTGTGTGCGTATTGGAAATCTAATTTCACAATAGAGCGGTACTTTGAATCTTTCATTTTTTTACTGTTTTTAATGAGTGGTAAATAATTTTTTGATTTTATTTTTTTAATTTTTAATGTACATCATCTTCCTGAGTTCGATGTACTGTGCCATGCGGATGTTCCGCAGGCGCATAAATAGAATACAATTTCAACGGCTTATTACCTATATTGATAAGGTTGTGCCATTTACCGGCAGGAACGAATATGGCAAAATCTTTTCCAATCTCTTTTACGAAAGTTAGAGAATGTTCAGCATCGCCCATCATCACTTTGGCTTGTCCTTCCTCAATACGTAAAAATTGGTCAACATCATTGTGTTGTTCCAAACCAATTTCACCACCTACAGGAATACTCATCAGCGTTACCTGAAGATATTCACCTGTCCAAAGTGCAATTCTAAAATTGTCGTTTGATAAGGTGTAGGCTTCGATGTCCAGCACTGTCGGCTCTGCACCGTAATCTTTCAGTACTACGTCCTCGCTCATCTTTGAAGTTCGGTCGCAGGATATCGCAAAAAGCAATAATCCCGAACATAATGCGATTTTCATTAGTTTTTCTTTTGTTTTCATGATTTCATTTTTTTAGGTGAATATTATTTTGTTATCGTCAACTACGGTGTTACCCTCTAAAATTAAATCCGCAGTTTCTTCTGTTGTGTTGTTACGATTGCAAGCCACAACAAGCGGTAAGCATAAAAATGCTAAAATATATTTGTACATAAATTTTGATTTGAGAAGTTAGAACTTTTTTTGTTTTTTGTTCTAACAACTCGGAGGCTCTAACGGCGAAAGATTCCAAAAATCTACATCTTTTATTCGTTGGGTTGTTTCAACGTTTTTTTCTTGATGTAATAGGAATGGCAATGGTGCTGAAACATCGCCGAAAGAAAAAATAACGTATTTTAAATTTGAAATTTGGTCGATAACAGCAATACATTTTTCGGTGTGTCCTCCGCCTTTTGTATCGTGGTGGCAATCTTTATGAGCGTGTGAGTGAGTAACAGTTCTTTCTGGGTATTCGTGCGAGTGCAAAAAGAAAGTCGTACTTACGTAATAATTTACGCAAATCATCAATAAAAAGAATGAGGCTATTTTCTTTAGCTTTGCCATAATGGACTGCAAAGATACGAAAAAAAATAGAACTATTTTATTTTTTTTCGTTATTCAGCGAAATAGAAAACATTTGTTCAAATAAAATAAAATTCGAATGGCTCGTTTGGTCTCATAACAACTCTTTCAAGCTCTCTGTATCCGGCAATATATTCTTGTATTCTGGCGGTAATTCTTTGGTCGTTTTATAGGTTGCTACGCCCATTGGCTTGCTCATATCACGAAAAGCGTATTCTACAAGTTGTTGGTTTTGGTCTTTGCACAAAAATTAAAAGTCGGGCGTTTTTTTCACGTTCTTCGGTCTCGAAACTCGCCAAATAATTTTCAATAGTTTTCAAGTCTGAATGCCCTAAACTTTCGCTGATGAATGCGATATTTGCGCCACTACGTTTGAGAACGGTGGCGTAGGAATGTCGAGCAGTGTAAGTGGTTATTTTCGGAATATTGAGTACCTGTGAAATGCGATCCATACGCTTATTGGTGCGCTTGATAACGTCTTTGATTATTTCATATTCTTTTTCGGGAGATTCGTTTCCGGTTAGATATGGGAAAATTTAATTGTCGGGAAGTTGCACCGGATTGCCGATTCGCTTAATGATTTCACGCATTTCATCGGTAAGATAAACAACGATTGTCTTTTTCTTTTTCGAAGTATTGAGTGTTTTTCCTCGTAAAAATGAAATTTCATTGCCGTTGATATTTTTAAATTTCAATCTCAAAAGGTCGTTGAAATTTGCACCATTGCAGAAATATGAAAACAGCCACAAGTCTTTGTATTTAGAAATTGTCGGATCGGTCAGACTTTCAAACTGATAAATATCTTTAATTGTATGTAGTGGCAACGCCAATTTCCGACCTTCCGCAGAAGGTATTTCGTATTTTCCACGACCAAATGGATAATGTGATTCGCTAAATGTTTTAGCAACTATCGCCTCGTTGATGATGGCTTGTAAGTTTCGAAGATACATACCAATCGTAGTATATGTGCGATTTTTATCTAACATATGGCGTTCATATTTTTTCAACCAATCTACAGTTATATCTTTTAGTTCGAGCTTTCTTGAATCAAATTTGCATATACTATTTAATGAGAACTTATAGTTTTCGGCAGTATTAAACTGCTTGTTTTGCTTTAGCGTTTCGATTTTTTTTGCAAAACATTCATCTAACAATAGGCTTCTGGAATGCCCCAACTGACGCTCGATTTCATTGAAAGAAAATTTGCTTTTTTCAAGTAATGTGTCAATAATTGTCTTGATTTTTTTACTTATGTTTGAATTGAAGGTGATCCATTTCTTTTCCGGCCAATGTTTTTTCAGCAACAATTTCAAAACCTAATTTCAAATATAACTTTTTTGCATTAGGATTGTGTTTATCCACGAGCAATCCAAGCGTTTCTTGTCTTTTGTGGACATACTCGTCAATTAGAAACCGGAACAATTTTGAGCCAATTCCTTTTCCTTGCTGATGCGGACTTACAGCGCAACAATCAATGTAAAATTCTCCAGCTTGTGTTTCATTTTCGGGATTAAAATCTCTGTTGAAGATGGATTTTATTTCCTTGGCTACAGGTTCTCTTAACTCCTGTAATTTCGCACCATTGTAAACAACTGCAACTGCAACAATCTCGTTTTCGATTTCTAAAATCCAACAGTTTTCGTACGAATATTGAGTGGCTTCTTTGCAAATTAGATTTGTTAAAAATTGCATTGCTTTTAGTTTGCAGTTTTCGCCGATGAATTCATAAACGATGTCTTCCATCGCTAACATCAGATATGTTGCAATTTCGGGAGTATCTTTGGGAGCGGCTTTGCGAATTATCATACTTCTCAAATTATTTTACAAAGATACAAAAAAAATCACAATTCATTTAAAAAACTCCTTTTTATTCCCGCTGTTTTCAAAGTTTTGTTGATAAAATACAACGTCCCCAAAAATACCATCACGATACCTGTTCCAATCATGATGTAATTAATGTTGATGATATCGCCGAGCGGTCCGAAAAATAACATTCCAAACGGCATGGCAAGACTTCCAAGCATTGTGAAAACGGATAGCACTCGTCCCATATAATTGGGTTCCACTTTTTCCTGTAATAAGGTCATGCCCGGCGCACTGAAATATGGAAGGGTGATTCCGCAAAGCGCCATACACAAGAGATAAGGAACGAAATTTGTCCACAAACCAAATGAAATTGTCAACACTCCTATAGCGACTGAAGCCGCTCCGATTGAATAAATTCGGTTGCGAAAACTCCAAATGCCAACGAGTATTCCACCCAACATCATTCCGCCTGCAAAAGCGATTTCAATGGCCGAAAGTCGCCAAAGTTCGGTTCCAAAATTACGTGTAACTTGCAATGGTGTCATAACTGATAACGGCGACATAGCGATCGTAAAAAGAGCTGCAAGTCCTATCAACACCAACAAATAGCGTTGACTTTTGATGTAATTCAAACCGCTTTTCAGTTCGGCAAAATGTGAGGTTGTCGCAATGTTTTCCGTTTGGGAGTTGCTCTTTGGCACTTTTACGAAATAATAGAGGATTACGATTGCGATTGAAGCAGTTATAACATCAATCAAAAACAGCGTTTGCAAAGGTGCAAGCGACATCAGCGAAGCACTTGCAATGGGCGAAAGCAAAAATATTCCGGATTGGATACTGCTGTTTAGCCCGTTTATTTTCAAAAGTTTGTCTTCGGGAACAATAAACGGAATGAGTGAAGCAACGGCAGGTTGTTGAATGCCTTGTCCTAATGCGCGTACACAAGCGGCGACCATCAGCAAAATGATACTGTCCATTCCTGCCGAAAGACTTATAGCAATGGCTAAACTAACGAGTGCAATCGAGCCATCGGCAAGATTTATCAAGTGTTTTTTGTTGTATCGGTCTGCCCAAACACCGCCGAGAAGCGACGTGAAAAAAGTCGGCAAAACCGCCACAAGAATATACAATGTCATCATTGCTCCCGATTGTGTTTCGAGTACGATGTGCCACATAATAGCATATTGTACGAGCATGGTTCCGAACAGAGACAGGGTTTGGCTTGTTAGGAATAGGGTGGTGTTTTTTTTCCAGTTGTTTTTCATAAAAATATGGGGCAATAGCTAAAATATCACGACGGTAATATTAAATGTTATCGAAATTTCAGCAAACTACAAACCACTTGTTATGGACAAGTTTTTAGGAAATTATCTATGCTTTCAATTTTGAAAAGTTTATGCATTTCTGCTATTCCTGTTGTTTTATTTTTAAAGTCAAATTCACCTAACTTTTCAGAATGTGAAATGGCAGTTTGTAAGTTTGGCTTTAATCTTTTGTAAATGTCCGGATTTGTTCTTACGAAATACTTCTGTGTTTTTTCGTAATCAGCAAGATGTATTTTTAAATCTGGAAGTAGTGCCTTATAGTTCTCATAAAAGCATGTCGTATAACCAAAGTGCAATAAAATCCAAAATTCAAAACAAGGATTATTAACAATAACTTTTATTTTGTCATTTTTCTTGCATCTGTTATAGAATTCTTCAAATTCTTGTAAAGGAGTTTTCTTTCCTTTTTTTGCATCTCGAGTCTCTTTGTGAATTACGTCAAAATCAATAACCCAAAAAACTTTTTCACTCCCTTTGGCAAGTTCAAGCACTCTTTTATATTGCTCTTTTAGTGCTTTTCTTTTATAGATTTCGGGAGATAAATGAATTTTTAGCAATGGTTCATTATCTTTTAGCATTTGCAAATACCAATATTCACATTCACCATCAACGACAAATGAAAATATTGGTTTTGCCAACTGTTTTATTTTTTTACTCGCTCGCATCGTTAGTATTGATATAATAACTTCCTAAATTTGGCACACCACCCAATTTCCCTAATTTATACGCATTTAAAACATTTGTTGTGTCTCGGATAACTTTTGTGTCGAAATCTGCAAGCGAATATAGTTCGGTAGCATAATTTTCATTATCCTTATCAGTAATCCAAATGACATCGTTTCGGAAAATATCCTTATTGCTTAGAATTTCGCGATTGTGTGTAGTTGTAATGAGTTGCGAATGTTTCGTATTTGCTAAAAATGACAATAAGAAATGTTGATACAAATCCGGATGTAACGAACATTCGAGTTCATCAATAGGAAATAGAGTTGAATTTTCTATCAATAAATACAAAAGACCCGCAAAGCCATAATATCGCTGTGTTCCTTGTGATTCATCTTTAAAAGGCAGAGAATACGGCTTATTTTTAATAGTATGTTCAAATTTTAAGTTAAAAGTAGTAATCTTTTTATTGTTTTTCAACTCTTGAATTTTATCTTTTGGAACACCATCTAGTTTTTCAAAAAAATCAATAAACATATCAGGAATATCCTCATCTTCTTTTTTTATGAATATATTAGAAATATTAAAATCTGCCTTTTTAAGAATATCTAATATGGCTGTTTTGTCAATTTTACCTTCGTCTATAAATTCTGTTATAAAATTATCTAGATTTGTCCGTGTATAAATTGTAGGCTTTAAATACTTCTTAAACCAATTTGTAACATCAGTTAATTCTTTCAATTCAACATTCGTTTTTAGGAATCCACCCAAAACAGTGTTGTTCCATAGTGTGTTGGCTATTAACACCTTTAAATATGCTTTATCTATTTTAATTTTTGAATTAAAAACAATATTGGTTAGTTGTTTTTCGGAATCAGTTGTTCTTACAAAGATATCGAATGCGCTTTTTGCGTTTTTTAGATTCTTAGCATAAGAAAGTGTCTCTCTGACAATAGATTTTTGATTTAACTCTACCTCATACAAATAACGAATGTTGTTCCGAATAAAATCTATATTAAAAATAGTGTTTTGTTTTGGTGTATTTGGATTAAACAAGAATGGTTTAAAATCTAATGATTGTGTTTTCTGTTCTTGTGAATTTAATACAATATCTCCAAAAAAATCAAAAGCCCTCAAAATGGTAGTTTTTCCAGAAGCATTCGTACCATAAATCAATGCAAGTTTTAATAATCGTAGACCATTTGTGTTGATTACATAATAATCTTCCAAGTGGGTGGATTTATCGGCTTCAAAGGACAGCGTTTGTTTGTCTTTTATTGAGCCAAAATTCTGAACACTAAAATTTATTAGCATGTTTTTGATTTTTTTGTAAACGAATTACAAAATTACAAAAAAAAAACCATATAACAAAATGTTTATTTGTTTTTTTTGTAAATAATTTACAAAATCACTTGTTTTTATGAATTTGGATAGTTTTTAGAGAATTTTGGTGCTAAATTTGATTATTAAAAATAAAATCGTACCTTTGCAAAAAAATACAAACCAATTAAAAATTAAATGCTATGAAATTCAGTAATGTAAGACTATTAGTCAAGGACTACAAAACATGTTTCAAGTTCTATACAGAGGAGCTTGGATTAGAACCTACTTGGGGCGATGTAGAAGGTTGTTATGCTTCCTTTAAAGTGGCAGACGGAATCGAAGGTTTTGCCATATTTGTTTCGGATTATATGGCTCCGACTGTTGGTAATGCTGACAAAACTCAGCCATCGGGATACCGTGAAAAATCATTGGTGTCTTTTGAAGTTGAAAATGTTGATGAAACTTATCAAGAATTTTCAAAGAAAGGAATCAAGTTTATCAATCGACCAATGGATATGCCTGATTGGGGAATGCGAGTGGTTTACTTACGAGATCCGGAAGAAAATTTGATTGAATTCTACACTCCTTTGGCAACAGAATAGTAAATGGATATTCAAAACTATAAAACGTTTTTGAAAAATCAATATCTAATTCCCAGTAGACAGATATTGCATGAAAATATGGATGCTAACTTTAAGATATTTGAAAACTATGGCTTGAAAAATTTGTCAGATTTAAAACAAGCCATATCAACACCTGCAAAGATTGATAAACTATCAAAGGAAACAAAAATATTACCGGAATATCTGAACATACTAAGGAGAGAATTAGGAACGTTTGACAAAACAGGAACCGGTCTTGAAAGAATCAATGGTATTGGCCCACAAGCAGCTAAAGCATTTTACGAAGCCGGCTATAAAACTGTAAAAGATGTTGCTAATTCTACAAAGGAAGAATTGTTGGAAAAAATCACAAAAGTAAATAATGAAAAACAATACTACAAAGCCAAATTAGGTTTGAAAGATATGCAATTTGTAATAGATTATGCTAATTTGATTGTACATTTTGAAAGCTAAACATTAAAAATCAAAAAAATGAGCCTATTCAAAGAATTTAAAGAATTTGCAATGCGTGGCAACGTGATCGACATGGCTGTCGGCGTTATCATAGGTAGTGCGTTTGGAAAAATCGTTTCGTCGCTTGTGGCGGATATTATTATGCCACCGATTGGCGTGTTGATTGGAGGCGTTCATTTTTCGGAGTTGAGTTTGATACTCAAAAAACCGATAATCGAAAATGGTGTTCAAACCGCAGCTGCAGTTACGCTCAACTACGGAAATTTTCTGCAAACAACATTCGATTTTATGATTATTTCGTCCTGTATTTTCATGTTTATCAAAGGTATTAATTCGTTCAAGAAAAAACCTGAAGCAACTACTTCCAAACCTCCTGAACCAAGCAACGAAGAAAAACTATTGACAGAAATCAGAGATCTTTTGAAAGAAAAACAAAATTAGAATATACATTAATCAAAAAAAAATCTATGGCACAACACAATTGTGAACAATGTTCCATACGAGCAAAATATGATAAAGCACCAAAATCATTGATTGGTAGGTTTTGGCGGTGGCATATAAATTTCTGTCCCGGTTGGAAAAAGTACATGAACTCGTTGGATGAAGAGACGAAAAATGTACTGAAAGAAAAATACAACCTGAAATAGTTCTTCTATTGGCAATATGATTTTCTTTTTTTATTTTTTTCCAAAATAACCAAATTACCTTGCTCGTAACGACATTTCGTTGATCAAATGCTTCGCACCGGCGAATTTGTCAATGATAAATAACACATAACGAATGTCGACATTAATGCAGCGTTGAAGTTCGGATTCAAAGAAAATATCGCCACTCATGGCTTCCCAATTGCCGTCGAAAGCAACGCCGATTAATTCTCCATTGGCGTTCAATACAGGACTTCCGGAATTTCCACCGGTGATGTCGCCGTTAAAGATAAAACACGTTATGATGTTTCCATTTTCGGCATAAATACCAAAATCTTTCTTCTCATAAAGTTCTTTCAATCTCTCTGGAACAGTAAATTCGGCTAACGCAGGATTTTCCTTTTCCATCAAACCGGTGAGCGTGGTTTTGTAATCGTACCAAACCGCGTCGGCAGGCGAATAGCCCAATACTTGCCCGTATGTCAAACGCATGGTAGAATTGGCGTTTGGTGCAATATTTTTATCGGGATACATTTTCAGAAAACCCTCTACAAACAAGCGGTTGGCTTTGCGCAATTGCTCATTGACTGGAGAAAGTGTTTCTGTTATTTCTTCTGCATGTTTGGTAAATGTTCGTGCCATTTTATATGCTACATCTCTTTCAAACACTTTTTGATTAGGTTTATTCAAGAATGCCAATGCCTGCTCTTTGTTTGAAAAAGGACTTCTGTAAAATTCTTGCGCCATTTTATTGAAGTCATTTTTATTTTTTTCTGTCCATGCAACAAACTCTTTGGGTTGCTGATTTTTCGGAACATTTGTAGCATACATTCGTAGCATTTTTTCCGCATTTTTTTGCTCCAAAGGTTGATACGAGTTGTCAAAAATTCGTGTAACCATACCTTTCAAACGCTCGGTTATCGTTTTGATTTTTTCGGCATCGGGTTGAGCCTTCTGCAGTTCAGTTTCGAGAGTCGCCATTTGGTTTGCAATCGTAAATACTTCTATCGCTCTGATAGCTTCCATGTTGTAGCGAGTCACCACTTCATACTGATCAAGTGTTTGGTAAGCATTTTCAATATCGGAAAGCACATCGGCATATTCCGGATTTTGTTTTGCAAATTCACGAAATTTGTGTTCGATTTCTATTTTTTTATCGGCAACTTTGTTTCGTTTCAGCTGCTCGGTTTGACCAATACTGTATTTCCAAAAGTTTGAAATACCCGCGTGTTTGTTGGCATACAGCAATCTTACTGCAGGATCTTTTGCGGAAAATTCGTCAATAATTTCCAATCGTTTGGTTCGAACATTTACAATTGTCGGATTTTTCAATTCGATTGAATTGTTGATACTCCACGATGTTGCAAAACGATCGGTGCGCCCGGGATAACCTAAAATCATGGCAAAATCACCTTCTTTCACGCCGTCCAATGAAATTGGCAAAAAATGTTTGGGGATGTACGGCACGTTGTCTTCAGAATATTTCGCAGGTTTTCCATCGGGGCTCATGTAAATTCTAAACAACGCAAAATCGCCCGTATGACGAGGCCACATCCAGTTGTCGGTGTCTGCGCCAAATTTGCCGATAGCTTCGGGTGGTGTTCCCACCAAACGCACATCTTCAAAAACTTCGTAAACGAATAAATAAAACTGATTACCTTCGTAAAACGGCGCTACACGCGCAGTATAATGAGTTTCTGCTTGTGCTCTCGACACAATTTCTTGCGAAATTTCACTGATTTTTCTACTGCGTTCGCTTTCTGTCATTTCATCATTTAGCACAGCTTTCACTTCATCGGTTACGTCTTCCATATGAACCAAAAAACGAGCTGTCAAGCCTCTACAGGGCTTCTCCTGACCTCTTGACATCGCCCAAAATCCGTTTTCCAAAATGTTATCTTCAACAGTCGAAAGCGCGTGTATTTGAGCATAACCGCAATGGTGATTGGTCAACAATAAACCCTCGGCAGAAATCAATTCGCCGGTACATCCACCGCCAAACTGCACAATTGCGTCTTTTAAACTCGAATTATTGATACTGAAAATCTGTTCAGGCGTAAGTTTTAATCCCAATTTTTGCATGTCCGCAAAGTTGCGGTCTAATAGCATTGGAATCCACATGCCTTCGTCTGCACGCATTTGCGAGGACAGCAAAACAAAGAGGGCAATAATTAATTTTTTCATAATGATAATTTGTTATTTTTTTTATCGTCATTCCGAGCGTAGTCGAGGAATCCCCTTGCTATGGGATGTCTCGACTACGCTCGACATGACGACCTATACATACTTCTCTCCTTTTTCAATCGAAACATCCGTCACAAATTGTCGAATTTGCTGTTCATCCTCCTTACGGCAAATAAGCAGAATACCGCTATCTTCCGCAACAATAAAGCCATCCAAACCTTGAATAACGGCTAATTTATCTTTCGGCATATTCACGATACAATCTTGCGAATTATACATCATCACATTTCGTCCCACAATCGCATTGCGATTTTTATCTTTTGGCAAATGTTCGTAAAGAGATCCCCATGTTCCTAAGTCCGACCAACCAAATTCAGATGAAAGCACATACACATTTTCGGCTTTTTCCATTACCCCATAATCAATGGAAATATTTTTGCACATCGGATAGGTTTTATCAATAAAGTCGCGCTCTTCAGGTGTATTATAATACGATAATCCGGATTGAAACAATTCGTCGATTTCCGGCAAATACTGTTTAAAGGCTCTCATGGAATTTTCTAATTTCCAAATGAAAATCCCTGCATTCCAAAGAAAATCACCACTTTGCAAAAATTGTTTGGCCATTTCCAATTCGGGTTTTTCGGTGAATGTTTTCACTTTTTTCAAACGGTTGTCTTTGGCATAGACTTCGTTTTCATCGAATTGAATATAACCATAGCCCGTATTCGGATTGGACGGTTGAATGCCTAATGTTATCAGCCAATTGTTATGCGTCGCAGCGTCCATGGCCGACAAAATTACGTTTGTAAATTCGTCTTCTTTTGTGATGACGTGATCGGACGGAGCTACAACAACTGTCGCATTCGGATTGATTTGGTGAATCTTGTAATTCGCGTAAGCGATGCAAGGTGCGGTATTCCGACGACTTGGTTCGCATAAAATTTGAAAGTCAGAAATTTCAGGTAATTGCTGTTTGACCAAATCGCGATAAATCGAATTGGTTGCAATGAAAATATTTTCCGGAGGGCAAACCTTTAAAAAACGCTGAAACGTACGTTGCAAAAGGCTTTCACCTGTTCCAAGAATATCAATAAATTGTTTAGGCTGTGAAGTTCTGCTCATCGGCCAAAAGCGAGCACCAACGCCACCCGCCATAATCACGCAATAGTAGTTTTTGTTCATGTCCCGTTTGTTTTTTTGCAAAGATACGAAAAATTATTGAAAACGTCCTATAATCTCTCGTGATTTTTCCACAACTTCCGTAAGTTTTTTTGGTGATTTCGCTTCCGCGATGAACCGTAAGTAGGGCTCTGTGTTCGATGGGCGAATGTTGAACCACCAATCTTCAAACTCCAAACGATAGCCATCAAAATCGTAGTATTTCAGGCATTTTTCGGAGTTTTGGAAATAATCTCTCACAGCATTCATCGCTTCCAATTTTTGGTCTAATTTGAAATTGATTTCGCCGGAATTTGAATATGTTGCTAACTTCGAAATCACTTGCGAAACGGAAATTCCCTTTGCTTTGAATGTACTGAAAATATGCAACAACAACGAACAAGCCATAAGTGCCGAATCGGAATAATAAAAATCACGGAAATAATAATGTCCGGCTAATTCGCCGCCATAAATGCCATCAATTTCACGCAGTTTGATTGCAGCAAAAGCACGTCCAACGCGCCACATCTCAATTTCACCACCCATTGGTGTAACATATTCTCCAACAGCCTTCGAACTCCGAATGTCTTGCAAAACCTTGCCTTTTAGACCTTTCTCTTCCAAAAAATAATGTCCCAAAACACCAATCATCAAATCGGGAGAAATAAACGTTCCGTTTTCATCAACGAACATTACGCGATCGGCATCGCCATCAAAAATCACACCGATATCGGCCTTAGTTTTTTGAACTAATTTTTGCAAATCTACAATGTTTTCAGGCTCAAGCGGATTAGGTTCATGGTTAGGAAACGTGCCATCTAATTCATCAAAAATATAGTGAATTTTGTTTCCATAAAGTTGTCTCACAAACAAACTGCTCATGCCATTGGAGCAATCCATTGCGACGTTCAGATTGTCAATCGGTTGCAACCATGTTTTTTGAAATTCCAAATATTGTTCGGAAACGGGGTACGGAATCACTTGCCCTTTCTCGAGGTTCGGCACAACCATACGCTCGTCAACCCAGCGTTCTAACTGGCCTAAACCCGTGTCAAAACCAACAGGAAGCGCATCTTTTTTCGAAATTTTCAAACCGTTGTATTCTTTCGGATTGTGTGACGCTGTAATCATTACAGACGCTTCAAATCCAAACTTTGCCGTAGTCCAATACACCATTGGCGTGGTTGATAATCCCACATCGTAGACATCGGCACCGGCATCAGTAATGCCTTGACAAAGTGCTGCAAAAATCTCCGGTGATGACACCCGAACATCGCGTCCTACAAGGATTTTGGAAGTGTTTAATAATTCCGGCAAAAAATAACCGATTCTGTAAACCGTGTCTTTGTTGAAATCTGTGTTGTAAATGCCTCGAATGTCGTAGGCTTTGAATGCTCCCATAGTGATTTTGAATTTGAATTTACAAAGATACGAAAAAAAACTGTAATGGCTCCTAAAATTATTGTTCCAGTGAAAATTGTAACTAATAAATGGACTCCGGGTACGGTCGTCGAGCGTAGTCGAGACACCCGGTGGCTTTAACTACGCTTAGCTACCTTGTTGACCTCGTAACTAAAAAACTAAAAAGCATTTGCGTTTTAGTTTTTTTTTTTGTATCTTTGCAAGTTCTAATAACCACAAGTATATGGGCAAAGTTATTTCTATCATTAACCAGAAAGGCGGTGTGGGCAAAACCACAACGGCAATCAATTTGGCAGCAAGTTTGGCAATTTTGGAGAAAAAAACCTTATTGATTGACGCGGATCCACAGGCAAACGCCACGTCCGGGCTTGGATTTGATCTGCACAATATCACTACAAGTATCTACCAATGTATGTTAGATGGTGTAGATCCGCACCAAACTGTTCTCAAAACAGCTATATCGAATTTGGATTTAATTCCTTCGCACATTGATTTAGTTGGTGCCGAAATAGAATTAGTTAGCTACCCTACCCGCGAACAGGTTTTGCGTCGAGTCGTCAACAAAATTCAAGACGATTACGATTTTATCATTATTGATTGTGCTCCATCGTTGGGCTTGCTCACGGTGAATGCAATGACGGCTTCCGATTCGCTTATCATCCCCGTACAATGTGAATATTTTGCACTCGAAGGGATTGGTAAATTGCTTAGCACAATGAAAATTATACAGGACAAGTTTAACGAAAACCTAACTATTGAAGGCGTTTTGCTGACAATGTATGATTCGCGCTTACGTATGGCTAAAGACGTCGTCGAAGATGTTCAAAAACATTTAGAAAAGTTAGTTTTTGATACCATGATTTATCGAAATACCAAATTAGCAGAGGCGCCAAGTCACGGTAAAAGTATTTTGGAACACGATGCTCAAGCAATAGGTGCTGTAAACTACCTCAATTTAGCTCGAGAAATCTTGCAAAGAAACGATTTAACACATATAAAAAACGCTGATAAAACACTTTCCGAACATGAGTAAAACACCGGCAATGGGTAAAGGTTTAGCCGCCTTAATAGGAAATATTGAGGCTACAAATCCCCAAAAACAGCATCCCAGTATTCGCGAAACTAACATCGTTGAAAGTTTTGCAGAAATTTCAATCCACGATATTGACACTAATCCGGAAAATCCGCGAAAAGACTTTTCGGATATCGAACTTAACGAATTAGCAGACTCTATTCGCGAAGTAGGTATTATTCAGGCGATTACAGTTCGCAAAAATCAAGGTAGATACCAAATTATTTCCGGAGAACGCCGTTTTCGTGCGGCCAAAATTGCAGGTAAGAAAACCATACCAGCCTACATTCGTGTAGCCACCGACATACAAACGTTGGAAATGGCAGTTACGGAAAATGTTCAACGTGAAAATCTAAATCCGATAGAAATTGCCCTCACCTACAAAGCCTTGATTGATGCTCAAGATCTGACACAAGACGAGTTAAGCAGACGTATGGGGAAAAGTCGTCCGGTTATAGCCAACTATTTGCGTTTACTCAAACTTCCTGCCGAAATTCAATTAGCCTTGCAAAACGAAGATATCTCAATGGGACATGCCAAACCTTTGATTTCCTTGGAAAACGAGGAAAAGCAAATTGAAATTTTACGCCAAATTTTGAAAGAAGAATTATCGGTTCGCCAGGTGGAGGAACGTTGTCAGCAACCTTCCGAAACACCTGAAAAACTAAAGAAAACAAGCAAATCCACCATTTCCGATAAGTTGGAACAAACACACGACGAATGGTCGCAAAAATTAGAAACACCGGTCAAATACAAATTTTCGAAAACTGGCAAAGGACAAATCATCATCGAATTTCAATCCCAAGAAGATTTTGAACGCATTATTTCGATGTTAAAATAATTGTTTTGAACAGTGTAAACATCATAAAATTGAGCCTCATTGGGTTTCTGTGTGTACTGAATTTTATAGGGTTTTCACAAGATACGGCAACTATTGTTGATACCGTAGTTGAAACCACAATAGAACCTGTTGTTGAAGATGTTGTTATACCACCTCCGACAGTTCGAAGAGATGCGCAACTGAATACAGAACCCACTCAAATTTCTTCGAGAAATAGGTCGTTTGCCTTACCCAGAGAGAAAAACCCAAAAGTTGCAACATGGCTTTCTGTTGCAATTCCCGGCGCGGGGCAGGTTTACAACGGTCAATGGTGGAAAGTTCCCATTATTTACGGCGGTGGTGCTACACTGTTATACTTTCACAACATGAATGTAAGAGAACGCAATATTTTTCAAAAAGAATATCGCGGTCGAATATCGGGAGATACGAATTTCATTCCAAACCCTGATTTCCTGCCTTATAGTACGGATCAGATTTTAAGCATGCGAGAATATTATCGCCGAAATATCGAATTAATCTATATTTTTTCGGGATTGTTGTACATTCTGAATATCGTTGATGCCTGTGTATTTGCGCATTTGGCAACGTTTGACGTGAGCGACAATTTATCTTTGCGCATACAACCTTACACATCGACTGATTTTTCTAATTACGCACTCCAAAATCAACGACTGCCGATGCAGGGCGGATTGCGATTAACGTTTACACTAAAATGATACCATGTGGGCGCGCAAACCGCGCCCCTACGACAAAAAACAAAAATAATCACCATGTAAGGGCGGGGTTCGCCCGCCCAAATCAATGAACATCGCACTACTCGGATACGGCAAAATGGGCAAAACCATCGAAAAAATGGCTTTGCAAAAAGGCCATACTATTGTTGCAAAAATCGATTATGACGATGACTGGAAACATTTAAAGAATGAAGTAAAACAAGCTGATGTTGCCATTGAATTTTCAACACCGCAAACCGTTGTGAAAAATATGTTTCGATGTTTCGATTTGAATATTCCGATTGTGGTTGGAACAACCGGATGGAACGAACAAAAAGAAGGCGTTTTTTCGTATTGCAAACACCACCAAAAAGCTCTGTTTCATGCGTCAAACTTCAGTATCGGCATGAATTTGTTTTTCGAATTGAACAAACATTTGGCGCAAATGATGAAAAATTTTCCCGATTACAACGTGCATATCGAAGAAACCCATCATTTGCAAAAGCTCGACAAACCAAGCGGTACAGCGATTTCTTTAGTCGAAGATTTATTGCCACATTATCCATTGGAGATTTCAAACATAACATCTATTCGCGAAGATGAAGTTTTCGGCATTCACAAAATTCGTTATGAGTCTGCCGAAGATACTATCGAAATCAAACACGAAGCCAAATCCCGTGAAGGTTTCGCAAAAGGCGCTGTTTGTGCGGCGGAATGGCTGATCGGGAAAATAGGAGTTTTCACCATGTCTGATATGTTAAACTGTAAAGGCAACCCTTGCGGTTGCCCAATAGGGGCGGTTATAAAACCCGCCTCTACAAGAACCAAAAAATAAAAATTATGACACAAATCTTATTCATCCTAATCATCGTTGCCCCAATCATCGCCAGTCTTTGCGTTATTTTCAAACAACAAGGCAGAAAATGGTGGGAAGCCATCATCTCGCCTTGGAATTTGTGGATACTGATAAAAATCACGAATAAATCTTGGTGGTGGATATTGTTACTTTGCATTCCGTTCATCCATTTCTTTGTGTTGATGCTGCTTTTTGTGGAGCTTTCGGTTGGTTTCAAACGGAATGCGATATGGGAATATTTTAGTGCAGCGGTGTTGCCGTTTCTGTATTTTCCGTATTTGGTTTTTGTAAAAAAAGAAGTTTATGTTCAACCGAAAGACTTGCCACCGTTCAAAAAAAGCGTAGCTCGCGATTGGTTTGATACAATTATTTTTGCCGTGTTTGCAGCAGCGATTGTTCGGATGTTTTTCTTTGAAAATTATACAATTCCAACCTCATCAATGGAAAAATCCATGTTAATCGGCGATTTTGTGTATGTCAGCAAATTGGCGTATGGCCCGAGAATGCCGCAAACACCGATTGCGTTTCCACTTGTCCATCACACGTTGCCATTTACAGATAGAAGGTCGTATATTGATGCCGTTCAGTTGGATTATCGTCGATTTTTTCAGCGCAGAACGGTACAGCGCAACGATGTTGTAGTGTTTAATTTCCCTGTTGGAGATACGGTTTCGACGGTTTATCAAAGTTCTGCAGATTATTATTCATTGATTCGAGAGTTTGGCAGAGACGAGGTTTGGCGCAACAGAGCTAGATTTGGTGAGATCATAGTGCGTCCGGTCGACAAGCGCGAAAATTTTGTAAAGCGATGTGTTGCCATTGCCGGTGATACGTTGCAAGTTATCAATCAACAAATTTACATCAACGGAACATTAGAAAATAATCCGAGATTTACGCAGTTTAATTATCAAATTTTACCGGATCCTCGCATTATTCCGAAAACAAGATGGCGCGAAATAGGCGTCTCAAATGAAGATGTGGCCACCTTGTTTGCCCACGGAACTGTGCCTTTGACAAGTGATATGGTTGACAAAGTAAGGCAATTCCCAAACGTTGAAGATGTAGTAATCTATCTCGAAAAGAAGATCGACAGACGTGTTTTCCCTCATGACGAGCGTTTCCCTTGGAATGTGGATAATTTCGGCCCGCTATACATTCCTCAAAAGGGTCAAACGATTGAAATTTCGCTTGAAAACTTACCGCTCTATCATCGCATCATTACAACCTACGAAGACCATAGTTTGGAAATCAAAAACGGTCAAATTTTTATTGACGGACAACAAGCCAATACCTACACATTTAAAATGGATTATTATTGGATGATGGGCGACAACCGCCACAACTCCGCCGATTCACGTATGTGGGGATTTGTTCCCGAAGACCACGTTGTTGGACAACCCAAATTCACGTGGCTTTCGTTAGACAAAGACAAAAAATGGTTTCAGGGAAAAATCCGTTGGAAACGAATGTTTCGAGCTGTGAGATAACCTGTAAGGGCAAAAGTATCTCTGCCAAGTTACAAAAAAGTGGGGGTGAAGCATGCTTCACCCCCACCCCGTTGGACTGAGGTTGCAACGCTGATAGTCCGGCGGCGATTCCATCCTACACCTAACGGGGCATGCCTCGCCCCTACAATCCCCCTGTCTCGAACTATAAACTGTCATGTCGAGCGAAGCGAGACATCTGTTTGCTATTTTTGGCATGCTGTTTCTCATTCTTCTAAAAAATACTTCAAATCATCTGCCCAATACGTATCGGGAAGCTGATATCCATTGATAAAAATCGTTGGAGTAAAGGAAATTTCTGTTTCATCGCACCACTTTGCCATTGCATCAATTTTTGTAGTCTGATCATCTAACTCTTCTTTGCTTACCGGATATTGAGCAGCAAAAATCTCATAGTTTTTCTCCTTTGCACCGTACCAATCGTCCAATGCTTTTTTCGTGAGGCTCTCGTTATTTCGTGCAGCAATCGCTAATAAATGTTTGACAACTAAAGTTACAGGATTGTTTTCCTCGTTGATGGCAGTAAAAATAATTTGCTCACTTACTTGAACGGTTTCCATCAAATCATCAATAATTTCATGTGATTTGGCACAGGGTCCGCAATATGGATTGCAAACTTTGATCAGATGTGTGTTTGCTTGCGGATTGTCTAAGGTAATACCCAAGCCTTTTACATCGCTTGTAATCTGCCTTTGTCTTTGCACCAAAGCCTGAAAAACATTGGGATTATACTTGATGCGTTGTAATCGTTTAAAATCTCTTTTCCCTTGCTGAGCAGCCAAAAGTTGCGGTTTGATGGCATACCAAATAGCCACAGGTAACAAAAAAGCCGGAGCCAGCGGAATCAGAAAACTTGGCATCAGTTGAATCCAAAAATCATAAGTAATTCGTAACGTTCCAACGCTTCCGCTCAACCACGCAACCAAAAATTCTGCCACCAATAGAATTTGTACCGTCAAACACAACATGCACCACTGCTTGGCTATGCGCCATTGGTAGAAAATAGAAAAAATTGTATAAGGCAGAGCCAAGATATTGATGCAAACCAAAATGGTTAATACAGAAGACGTCTGACTACCTGCAAACAACAGCGCCAAAAGCCCGCCTGCGAAATAGAAAAACCCAACCTCGCTCCAACTGAGCCAACTAAACACTTGCGATGCTTTCGAACTCAAAATGGCATCGCAGTTTACTTTCTTGCCTGCCGTACAGATTTGTTTCAAAACAGGATTGTTTTTGTCTATCTCGTGCCACAACAATAACACAGATACAACAACACCCAGCGACTTCAGAAGAATGAGCAACGAAAAGCCCCAAAAACTATATCCCGAAATTTCTGATAATGCATTATTCGCAATGGCGAAAGCACCCAATAGGAAAGGAAATAACAATAATCCCCACGAAAAACAGGCTGAAATTTTTTCTTTTCGGAGGTTTGTTTTGTAGTTCTTTTCACCTGCATGCTCGCCTGCTTCGGCTAATAGCACAACACCCGACCATTTTTCCAAAAAATCATCCAAAGGAATTGAAGCTGTTTTACCTTTCCCATCTGTATAGTGTACATGAGTTTGATCTATTGTGTCTATAATGATAAAACTCCAACTTTTTGTATGTGCAATGCACGGAAACGGAAGTTCGGATAATTTTTCCGGTTCCACTTTAACGACAACATTGTCTACACCCCATTTTTTCAGACTATCGCCAATACTGAGAATGCTTGGATAGTCGGGGTGTTGTTGCAATGTTTCATCTACCGTATGAGCAGTTACTTTTATTTGGAGTTTTTTGAGAAATTCTATAACGATACCGGAATCATACTCGTGTAAATTGAATATATTTAATTTCATGAATTTTACATTTTTTAGGTATTATTTCACCAATTCATACAACCGCTGTCTATCTTCTTCCTTCCAAAGATCTAATTTTTCCATTTTCATACTGCTTGGATACACCAGTATAGCATGTGGAACGCCAAAAATTTCATAATCATCACGTATCGCCTTGTCCTTTTTTTCAGTCAAAACCATAAGACTTCGCCAAGGGATTTTGTGTGTATGCATCTTTTCTCGCCAATTTTCAACAGTTCGTTCATGATCCAGCGAAACGTAAGTCATGATTAGTTTA
>WRCN01000027.1 GCA_009783885.1 Bacteroidales bacterium
CATCTCTAAAAACTAATCCCTTTCAAATTTGGGATTGCAAAATTACAACTTTTTTTTCAATTATGCAAGTTTTTTGGAAAATATTTTTTTTACAAAGGATAAAAAACAAAAAAAATGTAGAAATTTTGCAATATTAATTTTTTTTTCGTATCTTTGTATAACTAAAAAAATCATCAAGAAATAAACATATAAACTATCAAAAATAATCCTATGAAAAAAATTATGTTATTCTTTTTCGCAGCATTTTTAGGATTTCCCGGCATGACTCAAACTAATAAAGGATTTGAGATGACTGTGAAAATCGACGGCTATCCGGAAGGAGCAAGACTCAGCCTTGGTCGATATTATGCCGATAAGCATTTATTTGTAGATACGGCTATTTTTGATAAAAAGCGGGGGGTTTACGTATTTAAAAGACCTGAACGGTTGGAGGGCGGTATGTATATGCTTATTTCTTTCGAAAATATGCCTGCTGACTTGATTATTGACCAATATCAGCAATTTTCGATTGAGATGAACTATCCTTTTAATGCGACAAACGTATCGACTATGAAATTTAAAAATTCTCCGGAAAACCAAATTTATATGGAGCTTAACGCCAAAGTTCGTCCGTTTTTCGAGGAATTGAGTGATGTTCGAAAAGAATTTGAAGCGTTGGAAGACAAACAATCGCCTGAAGCGGAAGCATTGGCAAAAAGACAGCAATCTATTTGGGAAAATATGGAAAAAGCCAGAACGCAGTTCATGCAAGATAATCCCAAACATTTGATGACAGCGGTATGGCGAGCGCAAAGAGATATTGAAGTGCCTGAAGCTCCCGATGATATTCCGGAAGACGAAAGAAATCATTGGCGTTACAATTATTTCAAAGATCATTATTTCGACAATATGGATTTGACGGATGACCGATTGATCCGCACACCCGTCTTCCACCAGCGTTTGGAAACTTACATCGACAAAGTGCTTTCGCAACATCACGATTCGATTAAATTTGCGCTCGAACGGTTGATTGAACAAACTCGCGAAGCGCCGGAACTGTTCAAATATGTAGTTTGGTATTCCGTTGATCGATATCAACGTTCTCAAATCGTCGGTTATGATGCCATTTGGATTTATTTGGCAAAAAAATATTACTTGGGGGGTGATGCGTTTTGGGCTTCGGATGCTGTTATTGAGAATTTTCGAAAACATATTGAACGTTGGGAACCGCTTCTGATTGGAAATCGTCCGCCGGAATTCATGTGCCCGGATACCAATGTCGGACGTCCGGAAGAACGCTGGCGGTCGGTGTTTGAGCCACAAACCAGATATACGGTTGTTATGTTTTGGGAGCCAAGTTGCGGACATTGTAAAAGGCAAATGCCCTTGCTTCGTGATTTTTATAATGCGAAACGGGAAGAACTCGATTTTGAAGTGTTTGCTGTTTGTCGCCACGCCGATATTGATCTCTGGAAAAACTACATTTATTCCAATCATATGACGGATTGGATCAATGTTTACGGAATGACCTCGAATATCAAGTACGATGACCTTTGGGACGTGAGTTCAATACCGACGATTTACGTTTTGGACAGTCAAAAACGCATTGTAACCAAGCGAATTGAGGTGGATCAAATTGAACCGTTTATTCGGAATTGGAACGCGCTTTATTACGACGGAAAATAAACCATAGCAAGCCAACGCTCGCTGCCAAACTTAACACAGCCATCCATAAGGTGGCTGTTTCTGTTTCCCATGTTTGCGGATCTTCGGAAATCCATTCTTTTTGGTAAGAATAATAGGCGATAACCGCAATTGCATTATTCAAAAAATGCAGAACTATCGGTAGCCACAGCGATTTGGAAAGTACAAAGGCATAACCTAAGAATGCGCCCAGTACGACTCTTGGCAAAAAACCGAAAAATTGAAAATGCACAAAACTGAAAAATATCGCAGAAAGCCATACTGAAAGATGTAGTTTTGACGTGCGTTTCATCAAATTATTCAACACCACACCTCGAAAAAACACTTCTTCACAAATCGCCGGAATAACAGCCATAACCAGCAATGCCGACATTAAATCCATGAACGATGTTCCGGAAAGCATGCGTAATGTGAGTTCTTTAGCTTTATCTTCCATCTCGCGAAACATCTGTTCGAGTGCTGCCATAGATTCAGGGAATGTCATGGCTTCATTAATTTTTATGAGATAGGCAAGAAATGGAAACGAAATCGCATAAAGCAAAATAAACAAGCCGTAATCCGAACATTTTCCAACATTCTTTATCTTTAAATCATCCCAAAAATTGTCGTAAAAAAAGTATGCAAACGCCAAACCCGGAATCAGCCAAATCCCGATTTGAGTAATAATTGATGCCGTGTATTCGTTGCCAAACGAACCAATGAAACCAAAAAACAATGCCGAAACCAACCAAAATAAAAGCAATATAGCCGTACCGGCAACAAAATGAATTCTCATGTATTCAAATTTTTCTGCAAAGATACAAAATTAATTACAAATTGTATCACTCGTAATTTTTAATTCATAATTCGTAATTTTTTCGTATCTTTGTAGACTAATTCATGAAGAAACGTTTCAAAAATATCATTTGGCTTGCTCTATGGCTTTGTCCTTTGCTCGGTTTTTCCCAACGAGGCGGCATTGGGCAATGGCGCGATCATTATTCATACAACAACGTTTCATCTATTGTTGTGATGAAAAATGAAATTTGTGGCGTAACCGAAAACGGGTTGTTTTACTACGATAAACGAGAAAACAGTGTTCGTCGAAGAACAACTGTGCAGGGGCTTAGCGAAGTCGGACTGAGCGCGTCAGGTTACGATCCTTCAACACAAATTCAAATTGTCGGCTATCAAAGCGGAAACATTGATTTGATACAGAACGGTCGAGTTATCAACATCCCCGGTTTGAAAAATAAGCAAATGCAGGGAAGTAAAAGGATCAACAAAATTGTTGTTGAAAACAGTCAAAAAGTCTATTTGTGTTGCGATTTTGGCATTGTTGTATTAAATTTGGTTAGGCGCGAGATTTCGGAAACCTATTTTATCGGCCCGAATAATTCGAGTTTGCAAATTAATGATTTGGCGCTTGGCGATTCGACGATTTATGTAGCCACCGAAAGCGGGTTGTTGTCGGCCAATCGGTTTTCCAATCGATTGAATGATTTTCGGGAATGGAGCGAAATTTCTGTGAATTCGCAAAACGGACGATCTCTTAAAAGCGTGAATTTGTGGAACGAAAATTTGATTGTTCATCAGCTCGATTTAAATCACAACGACACCATTTGGCGATATTTTCAAGATCAATGGCATGTGTTGGATACCGTATTTACCAAGCAAATCAAAGTCAGCAGAAATCGGTTGTTGCAACTTCGAAAAACAGCTGATGTAGACTATCTTTTTATGATTCGCGAATATGGTGCAAATTTTCAGATTTTGCATGAATATCGTGAAGATCTGTGGGGATTGGAAGATATCGAAATTGATGATGAAAATTATATTTGGTTTTCCACAGGATATAATGGTTTAACCCGACTTTCTCCAAATTGGAATTATCACGGAGAGGTATTGCCGCGAGGGCCTGCAAACAACAGTGTTTACGCGTTGACGCATAGTCCGACAACGTTGTATTCGACAAACGGTTCGATAACAACAACCGGGTGGTCGCAAGGAAACGTGAATTTTGGAGTTGATATCTTCGACGGAGATTGGAGCGTGTTCAACAACCAAACTATTCGTCCTCCTCACTGGATCGGCGATGCTATTGTCGTTGCGGAAGATCCTAGAAATCCGAATGTTTTTGCTGTTGCTTCGTGGTGGTCGGGGGTGGTACAATCCAATGCTGATGGTTCGACAACTATTTATGATGGTCAAAATAGTACATTGGGCTGGTATTATTATCAAAGTTATAGATCTACCCGATGTGGAGATGTAAAATTTGATAAAAAAAATCAGTTGTGGGTAACCAATGCTTTTGTAGATACATCTTTGCACAAACGCACTCCGGATGGGCATTGGAGAGGCTATACATTAGCTTCCGTCACGCCTGATTATCCTCGAGAGTTTATTGTTGATTACTACGATCAGCTTTGGATTCGCACCGGAAACCCTGCACAAGGCCGTTTGAACGGTTTAGTGTTTTTTAAAGAAACTGCGACAGGTTTTGAAGCATTATCAGCAAACTTAAGGAATGGCAACACTCAGAACGTTAGCAGTTTAAATTGCTTGGTAGAAGATAAAAAGGGCTACGTTTGGCTTGGTACGGACAGAGGAATTTTAGTTAATTACACATCCAGACAATTGTTTAATAATCCAAATGGTTTGGTATCTTCCGTAGAATTCAAAACGATCAATTACGAAGGCCGTCCGTTGCTCGAAAACGAGTATGTGACAGCCATTGCTGTTGATGGTGCAGATCGAAAATGGATCGGAACTTCGTCGAGTGGCGTGTTTTTGATGTCTGCCGACGGAAGAGAAAAAATCCATCAATTCAATACCGACAATAGTCCGCTAAACTCCAATACGATCACGGCTTTGGCAATAAATCCGAAAACAGGCGAAGTGTTTATCGGCACCGACAAAGGTTTAATGTCATACGGCGGAGATGCTACAGTAGGAAGTCGAACCAATCAAAACATGGTGATTTTCCCAAATCCTGTACCTGCTGATTTTACAGGAGAAATTGCTATTCGAGGATTAGCTCAAAATGCAAAAGTACACATCACCGATGTGAGTGGAAGGCTTGTTTTTGAAACCGAAGCCAAAGGTGGAATGGCCACATGGAATGGCCATACTCGTAACGGACAACGAGCTAAACCAGGTGTCTACGTTGTTTTTTCGGTTTTGGCTGATGAAGAAGAAGGTGTACTGGCTAAAGGCGTTGGAAAAATTTTCATCAATAAATAAATCATGTATATTCGAACGCGTGGCATTGTTTTAAATCATTTGAAATATGGCGAAACAAGCCTTATTGTGCGCGTTTTCACGGAATATTCAGGCTTACAATCATTCATCGTAAAAGGATTTCGTTCGTCGAAAAACAAAGGAAAAATTTCGCTTTTTCAGCCGTTATCGTTGATTGAAATTGACCTTCCGGAACATGCTAAATCCGATCTTTTAATGTTCAAAGATGCACGTGCTTTGTACCATTATTCAAGCATTTCAAACACGATTGAGAAGCACAGTATATTTGTGTTTCTTTCGGAAATTTTGAACAAAATTTTATGTTTTTCTCAATCTGAAACCGAATTGTTCGAATTTGTCTATAATTCGCTCATTTCGCTTGATAACATGAATGCGCCTTGCAATAATTTTCATCTGATTTTTTTATGCGACTTAACGAATTACTTAGGCATTCGACCAATCGAGTTACAGTCATTAAACAATTTACACGTCATTTTGAATTATTACGGACAGCATATTCCGAATTTTTTGCCGATAAAATCGCATTTGGTTTTGCGTGAGATTTTGCATTGAAATTCAAAAAGACATACATACAATTTAACAAAATGAAAAAATTAATTTTTTGCATTGTAATCGGGTTACTTTTTACGCCGTTTGCACTTGCTCAAACTCTAAAAGGTAGAATTACAGACACAGACGGACAGCCGATTCCGGCGGCTTCTGTTTATATTCCAAAAACAAAACAAGGTGTTATCAGCGATGCAGACGGAAATTTTCAAATCCGATTAGCCCCCGGAACCTATCGTTTGGAGTGCAGCAGCATGGGTTACACTATGCAGACGAAAGAAATCAACATTGCGGCGAATGAAACGCTTACCATTCAGTTCGTGCTTCCCGAAAGGGTATTTTCGTTGCAGGAAGTAACGATAAGTGGCAAAGAAGATCCGGCACTTGCAATTATGCGGAAAGCAATTGAAAAAGCACCCTACTATCAGAATGTTGTTAAAAAATCCATTTACGAAGCCTATATAAAAGGTTCCGGAAAATTTTCCGGTTCTTCCGGATTCTTGGACGGATTGAGCGGCGGACAAATAGGCTTTTATAAAGACAAATTGTTTCTACAAGAATCCGTGAGCGAATACACATTCACAGCACCGGATAAATACGAGAAAACGGTAAAGGCATTTTCAAGCACATTTCCGAATGATTTTGATCCACAAAACTCTATACGGGTGGGAATGTTTTCATTGTACAGTCCAATGATTGGTAATGTTGTGTCTCCCTTAAATCCAAATGCGTTTTCTCATTACCGTTTCAGATATGAAGGTTTTGTGGAAGAAAATGGTCAAACTATCAATATAATTCGAGTAACTCCCAGATTGAAAGATCCGAGATTTTTGGAAGGTATTCTTTATATTGCCGAAAACGAATGGAACATACGCCATGCGAAATATACACTTAACCAGCCGTTTATAAGAATGAAAGAACGTTTGAATTACTCCTCTGTAGCAGATGGAATTTATTTGATAACCAGTTCTCAGGCTGATATAGAAGTGAATATTTTAGGATTAACCTTGGAGGCGAATTTTCTTTCTTCAATTCAATTTCACGATATTCAGCTGAATGATTCTTTAATTGCCGTTGAAAAATCCCAAGCCAAACCGGAAGAAAAACCGAGAAGAGAAAGAAGAGAATTGGAAATAAAAAAAGAGAGTCGTTTCCGTACAACAGTGGATTCGCTTGCCGTTGAACGCGATTCTATTTTTTGGTTGGAAGCACGAACAGTCGCTCTTACCGAAGAAGAACAGCAAAGTTATATCCGCAAAGATTCAGTTCAAGCACATACCGATTCGCTTATTCAAGCAGAGGATAATCCAAAATTCAAATTTTCAGATCTCATTTTTGGTGGCAGAGTGGGGAGCGATTCGGCGTTTGTGCGTTTTCGTTATGACGGCTTGTTGGGAGGGCTTTTAAAAGAATACAATTTTGTTGATGGGCTTTGGATGGGACAATCGTTTTCGTTAGATTTCAAGAAAAGGAAAAAAACCGGTTGGATAGTAGAACCGGCTGTTTATTGGACAAGTGCACGTCAATCGCTGATTTGGCAGACGGATATTTCGTTGGACTACGATCCTCGAAGATTAGGCAGATTAGAAATTTCGGCAGGACAAACTTCGACCGATTATGCCGGAAACGACGGTATGAGCCGTTTTCTGAACAGTGCGTTTTCAATACTTGACGGTCGAAACTACGCCAAATTTTATGAAAAAACGTTCGGGCAAATTTCAAATCAAATTGATATCGCCAACGGATTGCAACTTGGTCTTGAAGCAGAACTCGCCGACCGACACACGTCAGACAATCATACCACTTGGAATCTTTTTAACAGAAAAAACCGTTGGCACGAAAATGTGCCGAACTACGACCAACCGCTGAACGAAACCTATTCTCGTTTGGCAAGAGGAGGCATTCGTTTGCGATACACACCGGAATATTTTTATCGAATGTACGCTGATGGAAGCAAAAAGTATGTTCGCTCTCGTTTCCCGACGTTCACAGCAGATTATCAACAAGGCATAAGCGGATTTTCCGACAAGGATTATTCAACATTTTCCCGTGTGGAATTAAGCATAAATCAAAACATTTCGCTCGGTTTGTTTGACAATTTTACGTATCGTTTGGTTGGCGGTCGGTTTTTTAACAAAAATCCGTTCAATTATATGGATTACAAACATTTCAACACAGGGGGAAATCTTTGGGTAGGTTTTTCCAATTGGCGGACATCATATGTGTTGCTTCCGTTTTACACGTATTCCACCAACGAGCACTGGATTCAAGCGTTTGCAACCTATCAAACCGATTATTTAGTCGTCAAACGTTTGCCTTTTATGCAAGGGAGATTGATTACCGAAAGTTTGCACGTGAAGTTTTTGCACACACCCGAAAAACCTTACTATTCCGAATTAGGTTATTCGATTGATTGGATCAGCGGAATTGCTTCAGCGGGCGTGTTCGTTTCGTTCGATTCGTTTAAGTACAACAGTGTCGGCTTTCAAATATCCGTGCCGCTATTTAACAAAAACAGAAATCAACAAGAAATAGTAATTAGTTTTTGATATTTATTTTTACCCCAACACCGTAGCCAATCCCCCCTCACCGGTTTCCTTGTAAAGACTGGGCAAATCGTGTCCGGTTTGTTTCATCACCGCAACCACTTTATCGAAACTCACCAAATGTTGTCCGTCCGACATCAATGCGTACATGTTGCAATCAAATGCACGTGTAGCCGCAAATGCACAACGTTCGATACATGGAATTTGCACCAACCCGCGCATGGGGTCGCATGTAGAGCCCAAGTGATGTTCCAAACCCATTTCCGCAGCATATTCAATTTGAAAAATACTACCTCCGAAAATCTGATTTGCAGCACTTGCTGCCATTGCACAAGCCACGCCAATTTCACCCTGACAACCCACTTCCGCACCCGAAATAGATGCGTTTTCTTTAACCAAATTGCCGATTAATCCTGCAGTTGCTAAACCTTTCAAAATGGTTTTATCTGTATGTCCATGCGTTTTATGAGCGTGATACAGTATGGCAGGCAAAACACCTGCTGAACCGCAAGTGGGCGCTGTTACTACTTTTCCACAAGATGCGTTTTCTTCGGCTGTTGCCAAAGCGTAAGCAAATGTTAAACTTCGTCCGCGCAGTGAATCTTTATAAGCCTGTGCTTTTGCAAAGTATGATGCGGCTTTTCGACGTAAACCCAAACCTCCGGGCAATACGCCGTCTTGCTCCAAACCTCGCTCAACCGTGGTTTTCATCACTTGCCAAATGTCTGATAGATAGTTCCAAAAATCTGGTTTTTCGTGTATTTCAACATATTCCCAATATGAATGTCCGGTTTCGTGACACCATTTCAAAATATCTTTCATTTTGGTATGCGGATAGATGTCTTCTTTTTTGGAAACCTGCGTATTATCGTCTACAATCTCACCTCCACCGATACTGTAAACCATCCACGTTCCTAAAATCAAACCGTCATGATTCAAAGCCTCGAAAAATAGGGCATTTGGATGGCGTTCTTTGAACTCAGGATTCCACAAAATTTCTGTTCGATCTTCGCCCAAAACGCCGTAAATCGCCACATCGGTTAAGTGCCCTTTCCCCGTAAGGCAAAGACTTCCGAAAAGCGTAACGCGAAATTTGGCAGCCTCGGGATGTTTGGCTTTGAAAAACGTTGCAGCGCGTGAAGGGCCCATCGTATGACTGCTTGAGGGACCATTTCCGATTTTGTATAGTTTAATGATGCTTTCCATTCGATTTTTTTTTGTATCTTTGTACAAAATTACAAAAAAAATGGCGGAATTGCAAGTTTTTACAGATGAATATTTTATGAACGAAGCCTTAAAAGAGGCTCAGAAAGCAGCGGCTATCGACGAAGTGCCTGTTGGTGCCGTCATCGTTTGTAAAAATAAAGTCATAGCACGAGCACACAATTTGACCGAACAATTAAACGATGTTACCGCTCATGCAGAAATGCAAGCATTCACGATGGCTGCGGATTATATCGGCGGAAAATATTTGGATGAATGTACGCTATATGTAACTTTGGAACCTTGTGTCATGTGTGCGGGCGCAGCATTTTGGACGCAATTGGGAAGATTGGTTTATGGTGCTTCGGATTCCAAACGCGGTTATTCACAAGTAGAGCCTTCTGTTTTGCATCCTAAAACTATTGTCGTTTCAGGCGTTTTGGCAGAACCCTGTGGAAAAATGGTTTCCGATTTTTTCAAAAACAAGCGGTAATTTTTCGATAGGTTTTGTCAATTAACTTCGTTGAGCACTTGCGTGGTTCAAAAATAATGATTACCTTTGTGGTGAAAACTAGTCAAAATCAAATCAACATGAAACATTTAATCATCGGCGGCGCTGCAGGAGGAGCTAGCGCAGCAGCGAGAATTCGTCGTATAGACGATTTTGCGGAAATCATTCTGCTTGAAAAAGGTAAATATATTTCGTATGCCAATTGCGGATTGCCCTATTATATTGGCGGAATAATTGAAAATCGCGACCGACTTTTTGTGCAAACGCCCGCTTCATTCGCAAAGCGAAGCAAAGTTGATGTGAGAGTTGAAAACACAGCAACTGCTATTGATACGGCAAAAAAAACCGTAACAATTCGTCGTGCGGATGGCAGTGAATACACTGAAACGTATGACAAACTTTTGCTTTCGCCGGGCGCAACACCCGTGAAACCACCATTGGATGGCATCGACACGGAAGGTATTTTTACGCTACGAAATGTGGAAGATACTGACAAAATAAAAACGTATCTCACCACAAAAAACGTTAAACAAGCCGTAGTGATTGGCGCTGGATTTATTGGCATGGAAATGGCGGAAAATTTGCACAACGTCGGAGCAGAAATTTCCATTGTAGAAGCCGATAAGCAAGTGATGAATGTTGTAGATTTTTCGATTGCTGCACAAGTTCATCAGTACTTATTGCAAAAAGGTGTGAGTTTATATTTGGAACAGACCGTTGAACGTTTCGAACAAAAAGATGGAAAAATAAACGTTTATTTGAAAAGCGGGCAGATTATTTCCACAGATATCGTGATTTTATCGGTAGGTGTTCGTCCGGAAATTTCGCTGGCGCAAAATGCGGGGCTGAAAATCGGCGAAACTGGTGGTATTTGGGTGGATGAATACTTGCAAACCTCAGCAAAAGACGTGTACGCCGTTGGCGATGCGATTGAATTTCCACACCCAATAACAGGCAAACCTTGGATGAATCTTTTGGCCTGTCCTGCTAATCGTCAAGGGCGTTTGGTTGCCGATAATATGATTAAAAATAATGTGCAAAAATACGAAGGCTCAATCGGAACAGCAATTGCCAAAGTGTTTGATTTAACGGTAGCGATAACAGGTTTGAGTGCAAAAAAATTAGAGCAGTTGAACATACCTAACGTGTGTTCAACTACGCATTCGGCTTCCCACGCGGGCTATTATCCCGGAAGTACACAAATGACCATTAAATTATCGTTCGATCCAAAAACCGGAAAACTATATGGTGCACAAGCCGTTGGCTACGACGGTGTGGATAAACGAATTGACCAAGTTGCACTAATCATTAAATTCGGTGGAACGGTGTTTGATTTGACAAAAGTTGAGCATTGCTACGCACCGCCGTTTTCTTCGGCAAAAGATCCCATTGCGATTGCAGGTTACGTGGCAAGTAATATCGTGAACAGCGAAATGCCAATTGTTCAATGGCGAGAAATGAAAGCTGTAAACCCTGATGAAATCACGATTTTAGACGTTCGCACTCCCGAAGAAAGAATGGGTGGAAATTTCATTCCAGGCTCTTTGAATATCCCATTAGATGATTTGCGTGATCGTATCAATGAAATTCCCAAAGATAAGCCGATTTATGTGCATTGCCACGCAGGACTTCGAGGGTATTTGGCTTTATTGATTTTGCAACAACGCGGATTTGACGCTAAAAATCTTTCTGGTGGATATAAAACATATTCATCTTGTACAATACCTGTAAAATCAGAACAAGTGAAACATTCAGACAGCAATATCGCTCCACAAAAAATCACAGAACCGATGAAAACAACAAAAATAGACGCCACCGGATTGCAATGTCCCGGACCCATTCTCAAATTGAAAGACACGATGGACAGCACTGTCGTTGGCGACCGAGTTGAAATTACGGCAAGCGATGCAGGGTTTGTCAGCGATGTTGTGGCTTGGTGTGAAAGTACAGGAAACACCTTGATATCAAACACATCCGAACAGGGAAAATTTATTGCCATTGTAGAGAAAGGTTCATTGCAAGGAGATCCTTCGACTACGCTCGGGACAAGCTATGGCGAAGGAAAAACACTAATCATGTTTAGCGATGATTTAGACCGAGCGTTGGCAACATTTGTATTAGCAAACGGCGCTGCAGCAACAGGGAAAAAAGTAACGATTTTCTTCACCTTCTGGGGCTTAAATGTGATAAAAAAAGTGAAAAAACCGCGAATCAAAAAAGATATTTTCGAAAAAATGTTCTCCATCATGTTGCCTTCGCATTCGTTGAAGTTAAAACTTTCCAAATGGAATATGTTTGGTATCGGTGCAAAAATGATGCGCTATATTATGAAAGAAAAAGGTATTGAATCGTTGGAATCATTACGTCAGCAAGCCATAGACGAAGGCGTTGAATTTATTGGTTGCCAAATGTCGATGAGTGTGATGGGTGTAAAAAAAGAGGAATTGCTCGACAATGTGGTTGTTGGCGGCGTTGCTACCTACATGGCACGTGCAGAACAAGCGAGTGTAAATTTGTTTATTTAGCTTTGTAGGGGCGAGGCATGCCTCGCCCCTACCGAAATAAAAACTTCTAATCTATTTCTAATGTTTCCTTAAATCCCAATTAACCTTTGATGTGTACCTTTGCACGTTAAAATTTTTGAGATTTATGATGAAAAAATATATGACGTGTTTTTGTTTTTTAATTGGCACAATCACGTGTTTGGCGCAAGTTACAGATACTTTGAAATTGACTCCAAAGCAAGTCGAAGATTTATTTATAAAACAAAATCTGGAACTTTTGGCAGAACAATTAAACATCGACATCGCAGATGCTGCAATTGCTCAAGCCAAACTTTGGGAAAATCCGGAATTAACCATCGGCGATGTTAACTTTTGGGCAAGCGAAGACACGCGCGAGGGCGAAGATATTCCACCTCTATTCGGTAATTTCGGACGAAATACGCAGTTTACGATCGAACTCAGTCAAATGATTCAAATGGGCGGAAAACGTCGTAAATTAATCCGTATGGAGCAAACTTCGAAAAATATTGCTATTGCGGAATTTGAAGATGTTTTGAGAAATCTCAAATTGGAACTACAAACGTCCGTAAATGAGTTGATTTACGTACAAGCCTTTATGGACGTGCTGAATCGCGAATTGGATTTGATGACGCAAGTCGTGGAATCTTACAGAAGACAAGTCGTACACGGCAATGTTTCAAGAGCGGAATTGTTACGTTTCGAAGCTCAAATGCAAGAAGTGGAAAGCGAAATTTATGAAAATTTCATGGAGCTAAATGCGTTGCAAACAACATTGAAAGTGTTGTTAAACATTCCTGCAATGTACCATCTGACTGTTAGTTCCGAAAATCCGAATGTAAAAAATCCAACCACAATTTCAATCGTGAATTTATCGGAACTGGCGATCGAAAACAGACCGGATTTGAAAGTTTTTAATTTACAAACGCAATTTCACGAGAGAGAGTTGATTTACGAAAAATCACATCGCATTCCCGATTTGACTGTGAGTGCAAACTACGATCGATACGGTGGTATTTGGAGAAATTATTTCGGCGTTGGAGTGAGTATGCCGTTGCCTATTTTTGACCGAAATCAAGGCAACATTCGAACAGCGAGACACAGTATTGATCAAACCAAATATCTCAGTCAACACCAACAAAACATCGTTCGGCACGAAGTGACCGAAGCATACCATAATTTTCTGATGGCTCACAGACTTTACGAAAGACTAAACGATCGAGAAAATTTATCATCGGAGCTCGATGCGATGTTGGATATTTATCTGAAAAATCTAATGCAAAGAAATATCGGCATTTTAGAGTTTCTGGACTTTATCGAAACTTACAAAACCAATAAAGAAGTTACCCTTTCGGCAAGAAAAAATTTGAATACAACGTTTCAAACTTTGCAGCACGCCGTAGGTACAGAATTTTAATGTCTCGACTCCACTCGACATCCTGACCCTAACGGACGTTGAGCGAAGTCGAAACGCCCGTTAAGTAAAATACGAATACTATGAATAAAAAATTATTAAACCTAACACTTGCACTTTTAATTGTGTGTGTTAGTTGCAAATCAAAAAACGAAGAGTCTGGAACTTGCCAAAATGCTGAGTTTCTAAAATCCATACAAACCGAAAAAGCCGTCTTGAGCACTCGAAAAGAAGCGTTGATGCTGACCGGAAAAGTGGAAAGCAGCCGCGATCAAACCATTAATTTTATTCCGCTTGTATCGGGCACGGTGGGACAAGTTTTCTTTTCGCTCGGCGACAAAGTTCAAAAAGGACAAACTCTGATGACCCTACGCAGTGCGGATTTGAACGAACTTTACTCTGAACAAATTTCTGCGGAAGCCGAGTTGAGAATCGCTCAACGCGAGTACCAATCGGCAAAAGCGTTGTTCGAAGACAAAATGCTCTCCGAACGGGAATTGTTCGAAGCCGAAGCCAATGTCGCACAAGCTCAAGCTGAAATAAATCGAATAAAAAATACACTTTCGATTTACGGAGCAGACAATCAGACCGGGCTTTTCACGATTAAATCGCCCATGTCGGGGTATATTTTAGATAAGCAAGCGCTATCGCCGGGCAGTAATGTTTCTGCAGAAGGTGATGAACCGCTTTTTGTCATTTCGGATTTGAGTTCGGTGTGGGTGATTGTGAATGTATATCCGAGTGATCTCAGGTATGTGAGAGTTGGTATGGAAGCAGAGATAACGACATTGTCTTATCCGGGCGAAATTTTTCGTGGAAAAATCAATGCGATGTCGCAGATTTTTGATCCGGAAGAGAAAGTTTTGAAGGCGCGGATTGTTATGTCTAACAAGGATTTGAGACTAAAACCCGAAATGTTTGTTGAAGTGAAATTAAAAAGCAAAACCGAAAAATACTACATCGCAATTCCTTCGGAAGCCTTGATTTTCGATAAAAACAGGCATTTTGTTGTTGTAGAAAAATCCAACGGAATATTCGAAAACAGAGAAGTTGTGGTTCGAGGTCAAAATAATGGAACTTCGTACATCGCCCACGGATTGGAAGAAAACGAAGAGATTGTTGTGAAAAATCAGTTGCTGATTTATTCGGGATTAAAATAAAAACGTAGGGGCGTATTGCATACGCCCCATTGAAAATTCACAAAAAAAATTATGCACAAATTTGTAGAAAAAATAATCGCATTAGCCCTACGCAATCATGTATTTGTATTGTTTCTGGCCGGACTTCTTGCCATTTTCGGAAGTATAGCGTTCTATAACGCACAGATAGAGGCTTATCCCGATGTTACAAACACGCGAGTTCAGGTTATCGCTCAATGGCACGGGCGTAGTGCGGAAGAGGTAGAGAAATTCGTTACGCTGCCTGTCATGCAAGCGCTGAACACGATTCCGAGAAAAAGCGATGTGCGTTCGATTTCATTATTCGGATTATCGTATGTCGAGGTTATTTTTGACGATGATGTGGACGATTTCTTTGCACAGCAAAATGCGTATGCACGCATGTCGAGCGTTGATTTACCCGATGGTGTGGAAGTTGAAATTGAACCGCCATCGGGTGCTACGGGCGAAATTTTTCGTTACAGAATTGTCAGTGATTTATACATCAGAGAAGAAGCAGCTATCAACGAATGGGTGGTCGAGCGTGAATTACTTTCTGTTCCGGGTGTAGCGACGATTACGAGTTTTGGCGGCGAAGAAAAAATCTATGAAATCAAAGTTAATCCTACGGAATTGATTAGTTATGGCATTTCGCCCTTGCAAGTTTTTGAAGCGGTTGAAAACAGTAACATCAACGTGGGTGGCGATGTGATAAAAAAAGGCAATCAAGCCTATGTTGTGCGCGGACTTGGACTTTTGGAAAGTGTTGAAGACATCGAAAATATCTTAATCGAAGTAAGAGGTGGAACGCCTATTCGCATCAAACAAGTTGCCGATGTCAGCATATCGTCTAAACCTCGCTTGGGACAAGTGGGTTTCAACGACGAAGATGATATTGTTCAAGGCATTGTTTTGATGTTGCGTGGCGAAAATCCGAGCGAAGTGATCAAACGATTGCGCGTAAAAATTGACGAACTCAACGAACGGATTCTCCCGCCAAATGTGAAGGTTGTGCCGTTTATGGACAGAACGGTTTTGGTTGAAAGAACAATCCGAACGGTATTAACCAATCTTTTGATGGGTGTACTTTTAGTGTCTGTCGTGGTATCCATATTTTTGTCGAATTGGCGTGCTACGCTGATCATGGCATCTATCATGCCGTTGTCGTTTTTATTTGCTATGCTGATGTTGTACATTCGAGGTATGCCGGCGAATTTGATTTCATTGGGCTCGTTGGATTTCGGATTGGTCTCAAGCGGAAGTATGGTTGTTGCCGAGATCATATTCGTGGCAATGGCACTGAAAACAGCAGAATTAGGCGGTAGGCGATATGTAAAAATGTCGAAAGATGGCTTGATAAAAAATGCTGCCTCGGGTGTTGCAGGAAATATATTTTTCGCACAGTTGATTTTGTTGGTGGCACTGTTGCCGATTTTCATGTTCCAAAAAGTGGAAGGCAAAATGTTTTCACCGTTTGCCTGGACTTTGGGATATGCCAGTCTTGGTGCGCTGATTTTGTCGATTACGTACGTTCCCGTGATGTGTAAACTGTTTTTGAACAAGCCTGTTCGCGAACGACACAACGTAATTAGCAGTTCGCTTTACAATGCTATTCATAGCGTTTACATGTTTGCACGTGGTCACAAAAAGGCAACCCTTACAGTTTTTATTTGTTTGCTTTTGACTTGTTTCATTCGCTTTAATTATTGGGGGACAGAGTTTATTCCGCAAATGAACGAAGGTGCGATTTACGTTCGTGCCACGTTGCCAAACAGCGTTCATCTCGACGAAGCGGTGCGATTGACCCAAGAAATGAAACGTAAAATGCAAACCATTGATGAAATCGAATTTATTCTCACGCAAACCGGTCGTCCCAACGATGGCACGGATGCTACAGGATTTTTCAACATCGAATTTCACTTGGAATTAAAACATCCGCGAGAATGGAATCGCAGAGTTTCAAAAGACGATTTGATTCATGAAATAGAAGATTTGTTAGAGGCTTATCCCGGTATTGTATTCGGCTTCAGTCAACCGATTCAGGACAATGTGGAAGAGTATGTTTCAGGAGTAAAAAGTTCGCTCGTTATCAAAATTTTCGGACGAGATTTGCATCAGTTGGAAGATTATGCAGACCAAACAGCGGCGATTATACAGAATGTTCGTGGTATTGAAGATGTGAATGTGTTTAGAAGTATCGGTTTGCCCGAAATGCAAATTCATTTGGACGAAGCACGAATGGCTCGTTTTGGCGTTTCGATGGCGGATGCACAAGCCGTTGTTGAAATGGCTATCGGCGGAGCAGCAGCCGGCACGTTTTACGAAAATGAACGCACATTCGACATTGTTATTCGCTATCAAAAGGAGTTTCGCGATCACGAAGATAAAATTGCCAATATCCTGATTCCGACAATGGACGGCGAAAATCATGTTCAACTGAAAGATATTGCCGACATCAAATTCGTTACCGGACCGGCGTTTGTTTATCGCGAAGGTAGCAGTCGTTATGTAGCTATCGGTTTCAGTATTCGCGGTCGTGATATGGGTTCTACCATCAGAGAAGCACAGGTATTGGTAGAGACGCAAGGCCTTGCGTCTCTACAATCCGATATCAAAATGGTGTGGGCAGGCGAATTTGAAAGTCAACAACGTGCAACAAAACGCTTGAAAATCATCGTTCCGATTGCTATTTTGCTGATTTTATTTTTGCTTTACATGAATTTCGGAACGGTAAAAGACACACTGATTGTAACGTGTGCCTTGACGTTTGGATTTGTCGGCGGATTTATCATGTTGTGGTCAACCGGCACAATTTTTGGCATTTCGGCAGGTATCGGTTTCATTATTTTGTTTGGTATCACGGCGATAGACGGTATTATTTTGGTTTCGCAAATGAAACGAAGATACCTAAAAACAAAAGAATTGCAACTGTCTATTGATGAGGCGGTTCGTTCCCGTATTCGTCCGATGTTGATGATTGCGTTAATGAGTGCGATGGGCTTGCTTCCTGCGGCATTGTCGAGCGGCATGGGTTCGGAAATTCAAAAACCGTTTGCCATTATGATTGTGGGCGGAACGCTGATTGACACGATTTTGTGTTTTACGGTGTTGCCGCAGGTGTTTTATTTTGCGTATAAGCGGGACAAGAAACAACATCGGCATGTTGAGGCGTAGTCATTCATCGTACAATTACACAAAAAAAAGGGGCGTATAGCACGCCCCTTTCACAAATAATCGGAACCAATTTTAATTATATTCCGCAATAATGTCTTTCACCTGTTCGGGCGACAATTTGCCGTATGCTTTTTCGCCAACATACACAACAGGCGCTAAACCACAAACACCCACACAACGCAAGCAGTTGATCGAAAACTTTCCATCCGGAGTGGTTTCGCCTACTTTAATGTTGAGTTGACGTTTAAATTCATCTAAAACTTTTTCTGCACCACGTACATAACAAGCTGTTCCGGTACAAATCGAGATTGGATGTTCGCCTTTCGGAGTCATTGTGAAAAACGAGTAGAATGTTACAATACCATAGACTTGCGCCAAAGATATGTTCAACTCGTGTGCAATTACTTCCTGTACTTCGGCAGGAAGGTAACCCAAAGTTCCTTGCACTTTGTGAAGCACGTTAATCACTTCACCTTTTTCATTATTAAAGCTCTTGCAAATCGCTTTAATTTTTTCTATTTTATCGTTTGATAATTTTAACTTTGCCATGATGTTTAGGATTTAGTCGAGTGTAATTTCTTTTTTACTTTTGTCGAAATAATGGGTATGCAACAATTCATGTGCTTTATGGCCACCGGGCTCTCCCAAAAATTCTTCGTACAATTTTTTGATGTACGGGTTTTCATGCGATTTGCGAAGTTTTTTATCTGCATCTTCAGCATAAAGTCCGGCAGAACGTCTTTTCAAAATTTCGAAATTATTACCATGACTGTAAGGTTGTCCACCACCTCCGATGCAACCGCCAGGGCAAGCCATAACTTCGATAGCATGGAATTGGGATTTTCCGGCGCGCACGTCTTCTAAAAGTTTGCGTGCATTAGACAAACCGTGAGCAATACCGATTTTTACCATTAATTTTCCGTCGAAATCGATTGCAGCCGAACGAACACCTTCCAAACCGCGGATTTCCTCGAAATCAACTTTTTCCAATGTTTTTCCGGTAAACACTTCATAAGCCGTACGTGTTGCGGCTTCGATAACGCCCCCGGTAACACCGAAAATAACCGCAGCACCTGTAGATTCGCCAAGCGGAGTATCGAAATCCTCAGCAATCAAATTTTTGAAATCAATATTGGCTTGTTTGATTAAAGCGGCTAATTCACGAGTTGAAAGTACAATATCCACGTCAGGATTACCGTTTACTTCGAACTCATCGCGTTGACATTCGTATTTTTTCGCCAAACAAGGCATAATGGAAACCATCACCAAATCTTCACGTTTCACACCGATTTTATCGGCATAATAGGTTTTGGCAATTGCACCAAACATTTGTTGCGGAGATTTTGCTGTTGAAGGAACATCCAACAAATCAGGGAAATTCGTTTCAAAGAAATTTACCCAGCCCGGACAGCAAGAGGTCAAAATCGGCAATTTCACTGATTTATCTCCATTCAAGAAACCATTGATACGTCCCAACAGTTCCGTACCTTCTTCCATGATGGTAAGGTCTGCTGCAAAATCTGTATCGAACACAGCGTTGAAGCCTAAACGGCGCAAAGCGGCAACCATTTGTCCGGTTACTCTCGCTCCGGGCTCTGTGCCGAACTCCTCACCCAAAGCCACGCGAACAGCCGGAGCCGTTTGTACGATAACCGTTTTTGTTGGGTCAGATAATGCACGAATGACTTTTCCGGTGTGGTCTACTTCAGTTAAAGCGCCTGTCGGACATGCTGTAACACATTGTCCGCAGTACGTACATGGAGATTTCTCCAAATCCATTTCAAATGCAGGAGCAACAACGCTTGGAAATCCACGATTAATCGCTGAAAGTGCACCAACCGATTGCACTTCGTTACACATCATTTCGCAACGACGGCACATCACACATTTATCTACATCGCGAACGATTGAAGGAGACATATCTTTACGATAGGTCGACTGTTCGCCTTTGTACGGAATTTCTCGAATACCTAAGCGTTGAGCCAAGTCTTGCAATTCACAGTTTCCGGCTTTTTGGCAAACCAAGCAATCTGCGGGGTGATCGGACAAAATAAGTTCAACTACTGTTCTGCGTGCATTGATTACGCGCATGCTGTGCGTATGAATAACCATTCCGTGCTCACAATCTGTAGCACAAGCAGGCGCCAAATTTCGGCGGCCTTCGATTTCCACTACACACACACGACATCCGCCCGGTTTGTTTTCGATGTTCATACCATCGATCGAAAAATAGCACAGCGTCGGAATCTCGATACCGTACTCACGAGCCGCTTTAAGCACTGTTGTACCTTTCGCAACCTCGATTTCTTTATTGTCTATTTTTAATTTGATTGTTTCCATTATTTGATGATGATTGCGTTAAACTTACATTTTTCGACACATGCACCGCATTTGATACAAAGATCTTGTTTAATGGTATGCGGTATTTTCTTTTCGCCGACAATAGCGTTCACCGGACAAACGCGAGCACAAGCCGTACAGCCTACACATTTTTCCTCAATGATGAAGTATTGCTTCAATTCCTTACATTGACCGGCGTGACATTTTTTATCCACAACGTGTTCAACGTATTCATCCCAAAAGTTCTCAATCGTAGAAAGCACAGGGTTTGGCGAAGTTTGTCCCAATCCGCAAAGCGATGTGTCTTTGATAACTTTACTCAAATTGCGAAGTTTATCAAGAGTCTCCATGGTGCCTTTGCCTTGTGAAATTTCGTCTAACATTTCGTAGAGACGTTTGTTTCCAATTCGGCAAGGCGAGCATTTTCCGCAAGATTCTTCAACGGTGAAATCCAAGTAAAATTTTGCCATACAAACTGCACAGCTATCTTCGTCCATTACAATCATACCACCCGATCCCATCATAGAGCCAACAGCGAGAAGGTTATCGAAATCAATCGGTGTATCCAAATGTTTTTCGGTTAGGCAACCGCCTGAAGGGCCGCCTGTTTGAATGGCTTTGAATTTTTTGCCGTCTTTGATACCACCGCCGATTTCGTAAATAACTTCACGCAATGTAATACCCATCGGCACTTCAATCAAACCAACATTGTTGATTTGTCCGGCCAACGCAAATACTTTGGTTCCGCGCGATTTCTCGGTTCCGATGGTTGTAAACCATTCTGCGCCGTTATTGATGATAACAGGAATATTTGCAAATGTTTCTACGTTGTTTACGCAGGTTGGTTTGCCTAAATAGCCCGATACGGAAGGGAAAGGTGGCTTGAATGTAGGCTCGCCGCGCAAACCTTCCATAGAGTGAATCAACGCTGTTTCTTCACCACAAACGAAAGCACCTGCACCATAGCGAATTTCAATTTCAAAATCAAATCCTGTACCTAAAATATCTTTGCCCAACAAGCCGTATTCACGAGCTTGGTCAAGTGCAATTTTCAAGCGCTCAATGGCCAAAGGATATTCGGCACGAATATAAACCAAGCCTCTATTTGCGCCAATCGCATAACCGCAAATTGCCATGGCCTCGATAATTGTATGCGGGTCGCCTTCCAAAATCGAACGATCCATGAATGCGCCCGGGTCGCCTTCATCGGCATTACATACTACGTATTTTTGTTCGCCCGGCACTTTATAGGTGATTTCCCATTTCAAACCTGTTGGAAATCCACCACCACCGCGACCGCGAAGTCCCGATTGCTTAATGATTTCGACAGTTTTTAACGGATCCAATTCCGTCAAACACTTACCCAAAGCGCCATAGCCATCGCGAGCAATATACTCATCAATGTTTTCAGGGTCAATAAATCCGCAGTTACGTAAGGCTACACGAATTTGTTTCATGTAGAATCCCATGTGTTTCGAGTCGGAAATGTGCTCTTTGGTTGTGGGATCTTCGTAAAGTAATCGATACACTTTACGACCTTTGATGATGTGTTCTTCCACGATTTCGCGCGCATCGTCGGGCGTAACTTGCGTGTAGAAGGTGTTGTCAGGGAGCACTTTCACGATAGGGCCTTTTTCGCAAAAGCCGAAACAGCCGGTGAAAATTACCTGAACTTCATTTTCGAGACCTTTGTCTTCTACGATTTGACGTAGATTAGTCAAAATCTCATCAGCTTGCGAGGCTTTACATCCGGTGCCACCGCAAACAAGTAGGTGCATTTTGTAGTTTGCCATATTTTGGTTTTATTTGATTTTTGGATGCAAAGATACGTAAAAAAAACGAAACAAGCAAGCAATGTTTCGTTTTTTTATTTGTGTTTAACGATTATAAACTTCGAATCATCTCCGTAAACAAAACCGTCATCTTTTTTGCGGCTTTTCCTGCGGCTTCAACAACATCATTTTCGTCATTTACAAAATCATGTGTAAAATTAAATCCTTCGTTGGTGATAACCGACATACCGAACACGCGCATACTTCCATGACGCGCTACTATTACTTCCGGAACGGTTGACATCCCTACAGCATCGCCGCCAATTATGCGGAAATATTTGTATTCTGCAGGAGTTTCATAAGAAGGACCTGTTCCGCCCACATAAACGCCTTCTTGCAAAGAAATATCTTGCTGTTCGGCGATTTTTTTGCAGGTTTTGATTAAGTCCAAATCGTACGGACGTGTCATATCGGGAAATCGAGGACCAAATTCTTCCATATTCTTACCTACCAATGGATTTGGCATCAAATTGATTTGGTCTTCGATAATCATCAAATCCCCTACTCTGAATTCCGGATTGATACCACCTGCAGCATTCGACACAAACAGCGTAGAAATTCCCAACGCATTCATCACTCGTATCGGCAACGTTACTTGCTCCATCGAATACCCTTCATAATAATGAAAACGTCCTTGCATCGCCAACACGGCTTTTCCGCCCAATTCGCCATAAATGAGATTGCCCTTATGTCCTACTGCTGTGGATTGCATGAAATTCGGAATGCTGGCGTATGGCATTACAATCGGATTTTGGATTTGTTCTGCCAAATCGCCTAAGCCGCTTCCTAAAACGATGGCTACATCAGGATTTTTGGGTAGTCTTGATTTAATAAATGTTGCGGATTCTTTGATTTTTTCGGTGTAATTCATAGTTTGCGATTTTTGTTTCGGGTTCTTTTGATTTTTAGAACGGTCAATAGCCCACGATTTCCTCGCTACGCTCGGAATGACGGTACTTTTTTTCATAGGATGGGTAAATTAGCGGCGGCTATGCCGCCGCTAATTTACCTTATCCCACATAATGATAAGCCGTCATGTCGAGCAAAGCGAGACATCTGTTGGCAATTTATGTACCTTTTATAATTTTCGCTGCTTCAATAGCATTATCTATAATATTTTGTCTATCCTTTACAACACGATTTTTCATTAACACTTTTCCATTGCAAATAAGCGTATCCACAGTAGAACCATTAGCTGCATAAACTAAATTTGCAACAGTATTGTGATTGGGTGTAAACGACGTTTGGTTTAAATCTACCAAAATCAAATCTGCCAAACAACCTTCTTTTACAAGGCCTGCATTGATTCCGAATGTTTTTGCACCATTCACAGTAGCCATGGCCAATGCTTCTTTTTCAGATAAAATCGTTGGATCAAATCGCCAGGCTTTTTGCAGTAACGACGCTAATTTCATCCCTTCGGTCATATCTAAATTATTCGACGATGCGCATCCGTCCATACCCAAACAAATTGTGATGCCTTTTTCCTTCATCTCTTCATATTTGAACTCGTAGCCGGACGCAATTTTTAGATTAGACTGCGGATTGTGAACCACTTTAACATCATAATCCGCCAAAATTTGTATATCCTCATCATCTACCCAAAGCATGTGTGCCAGCGATAAATTTGGTGATAAAACACCCAATTTATGCAAGTATTTCACCGGACTTAATCCAAAATTTTTGATAGAGTTTTCGTATTCTTGACGCGATTCTGCCAAGTGTGTGTGCATGATAAGCCCATTCGCTTTCGCGAAATCGGCAGACCATTTGAACAATTCAGCAGATACCGAATAAATCGCATGAGGTGCTATAGAATAGCGAATTCTGGGATCAAATGACTGTGAAAGTTTCAAATTTTCTTCCGTCATGCGTTTAGCTTTTTCGGCTCGCTCAGGTTCAAAAAAATCTAAAATAGTGTCTGTAATCATTGCACGAAGTCCCATTTCGGAAATTGCTTGATACGCTATTTTCGGACGATAATACATATCGTTGAAGCAGGTCGTTCCGGTTTCAATCATTTCCAAACACGCCAATTTTGTTCCCCAATAAATCGTTTCGTCTGTATTTCTGGCTTCAGCCGGCCATATTTTTTCTTTGAGCCAGCGTTCCAACGGTAAATCTTCAGCAAAACCTCTAAACAGTGTCATCGCAGCGTGTGTATGCGCATTTACAAATCCGGGGAAAACTGCTTTTTTGTGTCCATCAATAATTTCTTCAGCATTGACCTGTAAGCCTTGTCCTATCTGACGAATTAACGTTCCCTCAATAAATATATCGGTCGGTTTTTCGTTAAGTTGTACGTTGCGAATTAGAATACTCATATACATATATTTTTGCAAAGATACGAAAAAAAACTGAAATACCAAAGGTGGCTTCGACTGCGCTCAGCCATGTGTTTTGGTGGTTGAGCGGAGTCGAAACGACCGAGTACAAAAAAACCCCAGCCAACTGGACTGGGGTATGGGCGGCGTCTACCTACTCTTCCACCCGGTTAGGGCAGTACCATTGGCGCAATCAGGCTTAACTTCTCTGTTC
>WRCN01000028.1 GCA_009783885.1 Bacteroidales bacterium
AGGAGATTCCTCGACTTCGCTCGGAATGACGTCCCTCACTTGTGAGTACTTGCAAGGTATTCGGAAAATCGACACTCCTAAATTCCGTCGAAAATGGACAGACTACATCGAACTCAAAGGCGCTTGCGAACACAATTTGCAAAACTTAACCGTGAAATTTCCGCTCGGAATTTTAACCTTAGTTACAGGTGTTAGCGGTTCAGGAAAAACCACATTAATCAAGCAAACGCTGTATCCTGCATTGAAAAAAATCTTTGGCGGATATGGTGATGCGTACGGAAAATACGACAAAATTTTGGGCGATTATCATCGTATTGCTGACGTGGAAATGGTGGATCAAAATCCGATAGGTCGCTCCAGTCGCTCGAATCCTGCAACGTATGTGAAAGCGTTTGACGATATTCGAAATTTATTTGCTAACCAACCGTTGGCAAAAAGTCGCAACTATAAACCCGGATTTTTCTCGTTTAATGTTGAAGGCGGACGTTGCGAAACGTGCCAAGGCGAAGGACAAATCAAAGTCGAAATGCAATTCATGGCAGATGTGTATTTGGTTTGCGAGGAATGCCACGGCACACGCTTCAAAGACGAAGTTTTGGAAGTGAAATATCACGATAAGAATATTTCTGAAGTTTTGGATATGACGGTGGACGAAGCGTTGGAATTCTTTAGGTGCGAGATGGCTTCGACTCCGCTCAGCCACCGCAAAACATCACGGTCGTTGAGCGGAGTCGAAACGACCTCTCCACAAAATAAATCCACCACCGAAAACCACATCATTGCCAAACTTCAGCCGTTACAAGATGTTGGTTTAGGTTATTTAAAACTCGGACAGTCTTCAAACTCTCTGTCAGGTGGCGAAGCGCAACGTGTGAAATTAGCGTATTTTCTGACCAAAGGCGTAACCGACAAACCTACGCTTTTCATTTTCGACGAACCCACAACAGGTTTGCATTTCCACGATATTCATAAGTTAAAAGAATCGTTCGATGCCTTGATAGACAAAGGACACACGATTATCGTTATCGAACATCATTTGGATTTGATCAAGTGTGCCGATCATGTTATTGATATGGGGCCGGAAGGCGGAATCCACGGTGGGCATATTGTTTTTGAAGGCACTCCCGAACAAATGGTGAAGTGTAAGGCTTCGATTACGGGGAAGTTTTTGAAAAGCAAATTGTAATTTTTTTATCATGTTCATTTTTTTGTGACCAAAAAAACGAACCAAAAAAAGTCTTTGCTAAAAATAACACGTTCGGCTTTGCCTCACTGTCGCACCTACGTGCGACTATTTTTAGCAGTAAAGTATTCGCTACGCTCATAAATTTTTACGCTTCGCCTATGAAAAATCAGTAGATATCAAAAACTTTTTGTACCTTTGTGGAAAATTAAATCTATGAGATAAAAAAGAGCATTAAAAACATATAACAAATTCTTGTATCAGAAAATTCGACACTTTCTATAACGACAAGGTACACTTGCCTGCGGGCTTGTCTTATTTGTCGTTATGGGTCGTCGAATACCTCTGATACGGATAGCAAGTCCGTTTTTTTATGCAAATTTGAGAAATCAATTAAACAAAATATAAACTAAAAACCAAAAACTATGAAAAGAAAGTATCTTTTGCTATTTATTAGCATGTTTTTTATTCCCTCAACTTTTGCTCAAAAATTAAATCTGAACGAACTTATTCGTTTACATCAAAACAATCTTGCGTATGCGATGATTTATTTAGGTGAAAAAAATTGGAAAGGAGGAATAACTCTTTCGGATTGGGATTGTAGCGAAGGCGAATGGAGGTATGGAATTATTGGAGCAACGCTTCGAATAAAGCAAAATTGCGGTGACTATAATAAATTAACATCGTATACTCATTTTGATGAGAAACATTCTGCAAAATTAAAAGAAGAACTTGATGCGTCTGCAGTTTACAAATATATTGGACGACAACGCAACTCTATGGGTATTCTTGTATATCGATACGAATATATTGGTGCTGGATTTCTTATTCTTCTTTCTGATGGTACATCAATAAGCATCATTCACTAATTCTTGCTACGTTTGACATAACGAAAGCATTTGGCGAAGCGTAAAAAATTACGAACGCAGTGAGTACGCTATCGCTAAAAAGCGTTACACGGAGTGTAACATTCTTTTTAGCAAGCATTTTTTTTGCTTCGTTTTTTTGTTGCGACGAAAAAATGAAGAATAGAGGTTACAAAAAAATGAACATTAGTACGCCCCAAAATATCGCCGTAAAAAATACTCAAGTGATAAAATTAAAATCAAAAAAAACAAAATCCATTTCAAATTGATTAACTCGTGAAAACCTTTTTCCACATAGGTTACAGGCTTTGCATCCTCACGAAAAAACAATAAATTTTTCAACTCATCCAACTGATTCGGGTAAACCATCTCGGCATCGGTTTGCAAAGCAGTCAAATTGAGCAATTGATGATCGGCACGCAAATTTAATTGTTCCACGTTCATTGCTCGCACTGAAAAACTACCCTTTACTTGATGATTTTGGTTACCTAATCTCGTTTGCGCAACATACGTGTAATCGCCCACAGGCAGAAGACCTGCACGCAATTTGTAAATATTTTCTGCAGGCGAAAATGTAAACGGATATACAATACCATCAGCATTTTTTATTTCAATTGTAACCTCTGCAGAAGTAACGGGCTCGTGAGCTTCGTTGTAAAGTTCAGCTATCATTTCGATAGGTTCTGTTTCGTCGAAAATATTTTTTGTATTTACTCGAAACAAGCGTTTGTCAGCGCTTGCGGAAAGATATTGAATTGTTTTATTTACCAATTCATTTACTGCATCGTGATTTTGTCTTTGCAAAAATTCGTTCAGTCGCCAACGCCAAATGCCTTCGCCCAAAAGCACAACAGAACGATTGTTCAAATTCTGACTTGTAATCATCAACGGCATATCTGTCGTAACATTCAGAATTTTTTGAAACAAAAATGTTTGCGCAGATTCCGCAACTGTGTATGCAGCAAAAGGCACACTCAACGGTGGAAAATTGAACAGTTGATTTTTGGATTCATCCGAAAACGTAAAGTTCGTGAACGCAGTATTAAAACTCGGAAACGCGTCGTTGGTCTGTTGCCCACGTAATTCGACCGTTACACCAAAATCCATTTTGTTGAATGCATTCAAGTCCGTTTGTATGCCAACAATCGTCCAAACAGGAAGTTGTTTTGTGGAAATTTGTTGAACAAGAGTATTCATAATACCTGTTCTTGCAGGGAGTTGGTGTAAAATCACAACATCATATTTTTCAAGTGGTGATTTTAAATTTCCGTCCAAAACCAAATCCACTTCATAACGCTCGCTTTCCAAAATAGAGTTCCGAATGGCTGAAATATCTGGATGTGGCGCTGCTGCGAGCAACAGAATTTTTCTACGAGTATCTAATACCTCTACAAAAATCTCGCTACGATTATTTGTTACATTACGTTCGCCTTCAACTGTCGAAACTGAAATCACATAACGCTGAACGCCTGTTTTTGTTGCCTTTTGGAAACTTTCGATAGTTTCAAAAAACTGCGGTTTATCAATGTTGACCTCTTTTGAAAAAACAGTTTGTCCTTCGTGTTGAATAGTCAAAGCTACCTTCGTTCCGACTAATTGTGTGGCTCGCAATTCGATGTTAATCGGGAATTGATTACCCAAATACGCATATCTGTTGTGATTCACACGATGTATCCACACATCTTTGTATTCCGTTGTATCGCCCAAAGCAACCGTAAACACAGGAACTCTCAGATTTTCTGCTGCCTGCAAAGGATGTTCGCCTGCCGTATAAATTCCGTCCGAAGCCAAAACTACAGCAGCCAAATTTTGTCCGTAAAATTGCGTTCTAATTTGTGACAACGCATTCGCAATATTGGTTTGTTTTTCGTCAAATAAAATTTCATTTGATATGGAAATATCTTTGCCAAACGTCATGTGCTCAACTTCAAACTGACCTTTCAAACGTTTTGAAAAATCAGTCCAATGCGAAAGCCATTGCGGGTTATTTTTCGAAAAATCGGACAGCGATTCCGTATTATCGTGAAGCAAAACCACAATCGGTTTTTCCGTTCTACGATGCTCAACTTTCAATAAAAAAGCAAGCAATAAAAAACTAATCAAAAAAACAGACAAAAACCGCAAACCCGCCATCAAATAGCGTTTTGGCGGTTCAAAACCGTCTTTTCGGGTTTTGTAATACAAAAGTCCTGCAAACAAAAGTCCTGCTATTATACAGAATAGCACGTACCATGTTGGATTATTTGAGATTAAAGACATTTATCAATTACGAATTACGAATTACGAATCACATCGTATCGAATCACCACGGGCGTAGCCAATTCGTGATTGATAATTCGTAATTCGTAATTTTTACATATTCATTCCCCCACAAACACAAATCGTCTGCCCCGTCACATACGCCGACAAATCCGACGCCAAAAATACGCAAACATTCGCCACATCTTCAGGCGTACCACCACGTTTCAACGGGATTTTTTCCGCCCACGCTTTGCGAACTTCTTCGGGCAATTGTCCTGTCATTTCGGTAACGATAAAACCCGGCGCAATCGCATTGCAACGAATATTGCGCGATCCTACTTCTTTTGCAAACGATTTCGTGAAGCCCAAAATTCCTGCTTTCGACGCAGAATAGTTGATTTGACCGGCATTTCCGGAAACACCAACTACCGAACTCATATTGATAATACTTCCCGAACGTTGTTTGAGCATTGTGCCTTGAACGGCTTTGGTGAAATTGAACACCGATTTCAAATTCACATTGATTACGGCGTCCCATTGTTCTTCGGTCATTTTCATCAACAAGGTATCTTTCGTGATGCCCGCATTGTTAACTAGAATATCAATCGTTCCAAACTCGGCTAAAATTTCGCCTATTACACGCTCGGTATCTGCGTAGTTTGCAGCGTTCGAAGCATAACCTTTGACTTTCACACCAAACGCTTTCAGTTCAGTTTCGGTTGCTTTTGCATTGTCGTCGTAATTCAAATCCGTAAAAGCAATATTTGCGCCCTGTTTCGCATATTCAATCGCAATGGCTTTTCCGATGCCACGTACAGCACCTGTAATAACGGCTGTTTTGCCTTCCAATAATTTACACATAATAGTTGTTGGTTTGTTTAATTTTTGTTTTGCAAAGATACGAAAAAAAATTGAAATGATTTTTTATATTTCAAAACCCGATAGGCTTTCGGTTTTCCCACTCTATACGACGTTTTTGCTCCTCGTCAAAAGATTTCAAATATTCATATAGTGTTTGAATATATTGGTCATGCTCACCGACTTTATTAGCCAATTCGGCAACCTTAGTAAATAATTCTTGATTACTTAAAAGTAATTCTCGCGTTTTTACAAAAACTCGGATGATTTCTATGCTTGCTGCTGTTGCATTTGGCGAACTTAAAACATTGGATAACATTAAAATGCCGTGTTCGGTAAAAGCGACAGGCAGGATTCGTGAGCCACCTCTACCAGATTTATTCTGTTCTACATCAAGTGCATTAATTTGATTATCTGCACTTTGTGCATTTGAGGTCGCAAAATGCGACCTCAAACGTGTATTTTCGTGGTTGTCAATGTTTTGTAAACTTGGTGACGCGTTTTGCGTCGCCAAGTTTGTATTTAAGTGCAAATCAACGTAATCGCGATTTCTATCATAAATAGAATAACTATCAAGGTTATAAAACTCCTTACGAGTGAGTTCGAACATAAAGTCACTCGGAAAACGTTCCAAATTTCGTTTTACTTGCTCTTTAAGTCGTTTTGTGGGAACGCCATAAAGATTTGCCAAATCAACATCTATCATCACACGTTGTCCACGAATGAGGTAGATTTTACTTACGATTTGTTTTTCTTGTAGAATAAGTGATTTTGTCATAATGAATGTTTTTAAAGTTTCTCCCTATATAACGCTCAACTTTCGATTTTCGTATAAAATTGTTGGTAAAATGGCGGGTTTGTTAATAACTAAAAAAAAAGATTTGATAATTGATAAAAAAAACATCCAAATTTGGTTTGGCACGAAATTTGCTGTACCATTTTTCAGAAACAAAAAATCATTAACAAACCAAAACACAAAAACATGAAAAACACGATTAAAATTATTATGGTATTGGTTCTTGCAACCTCTCTAATAAGTTGCAAAACAGTTAAAATGGCCGATCTTAGACCCGAACACCCAATCAGCAATAAGCTACCATCTCTTGAGCCTCTCATAGATATGAATTCGTTTGAGTCTGCATATTCATTAGGTACAACTATGAGTACAGACAAAACAGTTAGTTTCGGAACATGGGGTGGAGTGATTGCAACAGGAACGCTTTTCGGTCAGACTACGCATGTTGCTGACAAAAGAGTACAAGATGCTATCGTTCTTTTTGAAAGAGAAATAAACGACAACATAACATTGGGTGGTAACGATCCGATAGGTTCTGCTGTTGGCAGAATAATAACAGGAGGAAGCAAAGCGGGTGGAGTAGGCTGGTTTGTGCTTTCAGTGGGGACTTTGATGGTTCCTAATCTTTTTGGAATGCCTCTGTATAATTACAAAACCGAATTAGAACTCGAAGTCCAAATCCGAGATTGTAATGAGAGAATTTTAGGACGATATCAAGGTTATGGATTTGAACGAACGCCTGTGGCGCTTTGGCATGGATACTCAGGAGGTTCCGGAGAGATTAATCATATTACAGGTAATGAAGAAGCTGTAAGAAAATCGAACATTGAAGCTTTTAAAATGGCTATGGCAGATATTAAGGCAAAAATTGAAAGAGATTCCGAACGGCTGAGAAAAGAACTTGAGGCTTGTAATAATAACATTGAGTAATGGTAATACTTCTATCTTGATTGAACATCCAAAAAAATTCCATATCAATTTGGTTTGATATGGAGTTTTTTGTATCTTTGTACTATTAAAAAAAATATTTAAAATTAAACTTTTGGTCGCAAAAATTGTCTAAACAGTAAAAATTTAATAACTATGACGGAACAAATTGACATCAAAGAATTGAATGAGAAAATCCAACAGGAATCCGCATTTGTGGATATGTTGTCGATGGAATTGAAAAAAACTATTGTTGGTCAAAAACACATGATTGAACGTTTGCTCATCGGATTGTTGGCAAACGGACATATTTTGTTGGAAGGTGTACCCGGACTGGCGAAAACATTAGCAATTAAATCGCTTGCGGAATCTATTGATGCGAAGTTTTCTCGCATTCAATTTACGCCCGATTTATTGCCTGCCGATCTTTTGGGAACGATGATTTACAGCCAAAAACAAGAACAATTTGTTACTAAAAAAGGGCCGATTTTCGCTAACTTTATTTTGGCAGACGAAATTAACCGTGCACCGGCGAAAGTACAGTCTGCACTACTCGAAGCCATGCAAGAGCGTCAAGTGACCATCGGTGAAACCACGTATAAATTGGACGATCCGTTTTTAGTTTTGGCTACGCAAAACCCGATAGAACAAGAGGGTACGTATCCGCTTCCCGAAGCGCAAGTCGACCGTTTTATGTTGAAACTCGTGATTGGTTATCCTAAGAAAGAGGAGGAAAAACAAATCATTCGTCAAAATATTTTGAATGAATATCCGAAAGTTTCGCAAATTCTGAAACCTGCGGATATCATCAAAGCCCGTACGCTTACACGTGAAGTGTATTTAGATGAAAAAATTGAAAATTATATCACGGATATTGTGTTTGCAACACGTTTCCCAAGCGAATATAAGTTAGAGAAATTTAAAGATTTAATTTCGTTCGGAGGTTCGCCGCGTGCAAGTATCAATTTAGCTTTGGCTTCGAAAGCCTACGCATTCATCAAGCGCAGAGGTTATGTCATTCCTGAGGATGTTCGTGCGATATGCCACGATGTTTTACGTCACAGAATTGGCTTGACTTACGAAGCCGAAGCGGAAAATATCACTACGGAGGATATTATTAATGAGATTTTGAATACGGTTGAAGTTCCGTAACAGGTGGCTTCGACTCCGCTCAGCCACTACAGCACTTTTGCGGTCGTTGAGCGTAGTCGAAACGCCCGCAAACCAATATGAGCGAAGCGAATTATGGAAACAAACGAACTCTTAAAAAAAGTCCGAAAAATAGAAATCAAAACCAAAGGATTAGTGCAACAAATCTTTTCGGGACAATATCATTCTGCCTTCAAGGGGCGCGGAATGGCGTTCAGCGAAGTGCGTGAATATACTTATGGCGATGATGTGCGTTCGATTGACTGGAATGTGACGGCTCGTTTCAATCACCCGTATATTAAGGTGTTTGAGGAGGAGCGCGAACTCACAGTGATGTTGTTGATTGATGTGAGCAGTTCGAATTTGTTTGGAACTCAAAAGCAGTTTAAACGTGATTTGATTACGGAGATATCGGCTGTGCTTGCATTTTCGGCAATTCAGAATAACGATAAAGTGGGTGTGATTTTCTTTTCGGATCAAGTTGAAAAATATATTCCACCGAAAAAGGGTCGTACGCATATTTTGCGGATTATTCGTGAATTGTTGACGATTAATCCTGTTAATAAACAAACGAATATCGGCGAAGCCATGCGTTTTCTGAACAATGTCATTAAAAAACGTTGTACGGCTTTTGTGTTGTCGGATTTTTTTGATAATGATTATGAGCATTCGTTGAAAATCGTTAAGAAAAAACACGATGTGATTGCTTTGCGTGTGTATGATGAGCGCGAAACCGAACTTCCAAATGTAGGATTGATGCGTGTGATTGACCAAGAAACCAACCGCGAAATGACGATTGACACGAGTGTCAAAAGCAATCGAAATGCCTATCGAAACTGGTGGTTGAACCACGAAAATCAAACCGATGATACATTCAAAAAGTTTGCTATTCGGTCAACGAAAATTAAGACTAATGAGGATTATGTGAGACCGTTAACGAAACTTTTTCAAAAAAAATAGGATTAAGAATGAATGAGCAAACACATAGCAAGGGGATTCCTCGACTGCGCTTCGCTCCGCTCGGAATGACGGTGTTGTCGTGTGGAGAGTATGGGTTTGTAGGGGCGTTGCGCGCAACGCCCCTACAAACCCCCTTACCTTTTGCGCGTTTGTCGTCATTCCGATCGAAGCACACGCAGTGTGCGCAGTCGAGGAATCCCTTTGCTACGAGAGGAGTGAGTAATGCTAACAATGTCTAAAATTGAAAACAAAAAAATGATAAAAAGAATTTCAATAATACTAATCGGGCTATTTTTCGGAGTAAACGGATTTGCACAAACGCACATCGCAAAAGCGGAAGTGGATACATCCAACGTGCAAATCGGCGATCATATCAACCTAAAAATTAGTTTGCAAACCGATCAAGAAAACGTGGTAATTTTTCCTATGTTGAGCGACACAATGGATAAAAAAATCGAGTTTATTTCGGTAAGTGAATTAGATACGATTACAGAGAGAAATAGCCGTGTGATAACGTACTCAAGAACGTTTACACTCATAATTTTTGAGCCGGGCGAATATCACTTCCCCGAAATCCCATTTCTTATAAAAACACCGAAAGACGATGAGATTTTCGAAGTATTAACTAACCCTGTAATCATAATGGTTACTGCACCCGAAGTAGATTTGGAAGCAGACATCAAAGACATCAAACCCATTTGGAAAATCCCAAGAACGTTTAGAGAAATTTTGCCATATTTGCTGATTTTACTTGGATTAGGGCTATTTACCTTTGCAGGTATTTACGCATATCGCAAATGGAAAAAGAAAGAACCTCTGTTTGTTTTCAAGCCCAAACCTGTTGTTCCTGCACACGTAGAGGCTATGGAAAACTTGGAAAAACTGCGCTTGAAACAACTTTGGCAAAAGAATTTGGTGAAAGAATATTACACCGAATTGACTGATATTCTAAGAACTTACACCGAAAAAGGTTTGCAAATAAATGCTATTGAAATGACATCAGACAAATTGATTGATGCCATCGAAAATTCGGAATTTGAAAACAAATCGGAGTTGCTCAAACTGCTTCGGGACACTTTGCCAACAGCAGATTTAGTGAAATTCGCAAAGGCAATGCCATTGGCAGATGAACACGATCGCAGTTTCAAAAGTGTGAAACAATTCGTTGAAATAACCATGCCCAAACAAGAGGAGGAAAAATCATGATAAACGGCATAACCTTTCACAATCCCGAGTTTCTGTATCTCTTGCTCTGCTTGCCTTTGCTTGCAGGGTGGAAATGGTGGAGACACAAACATACGGTAGCAAAAGTCAACATTTCAAATATGGAAATGTTCAAGGCTACAAAAAAAAGTTTACGTCAACGGTTGATGTTTTTGCCGTTTGCTCTGAGATTGCTGACTTTGGCAGTTTTGATTGTTGCATTGGCACGTCCGCAATCGAGTTTGAAAGGTCGACACGAAAATGTTGAGGGCGTTGACATCATGTTGGCATTGGATGTTTCGGGCAGTATGTTGGCGGAGGATTTTATTCCAAATCGCTTGGAAGCTGCGAAAATAGTGGCTTCCGGCTTCGTGCGTTCACGTCCGACCGATCGCATGGGAATTGTGGTGTTTGCAGGAGAAAGTTTTACGCAATGTCCGTTAACAATTGATCATAATATTTTGCTTTCTCAGATTGCTTCTATCAGAGAGGCCGGTGGTAAAAGTGGAATAGAGGACGGTACTGCTATTGGCGACGGTTTGGCCACAGCAATTAATCGCTTAAAAAATAGCACCGCCATAAGTAAAACCATTATCTTGCTTACAGACGGCATTAATAATATGGGTTCTATTGCGCCACTCACAGCGGCTGAAATTGCTGCCGTTTACGACATTCGTGTTTACACAATTGGCGTGGGTACAATCGGCACGGCACCACATCCTGTCCAAACACCGTTTGGTAAGCAATATGTGAATGTCGAAGTTCATCTCGACGAGCCGATGTTGCAGCAAATGGCTGAAATCACAGGTGGGCAATACTTCCGCGCAACCAATAAAAACAAGTTAAAATCCATTTTTGAGGAAATCGACCAAATGGAAAAAACTAAAATTGAAGTGTTGAGTTATGAGCGAAAATATGAGGAATTCAAGTTTCTGCTGTGGATTGCATTGGGGTTGTTTTTGCTCGAAATACTATTGTCATATTCTATTTTAAGATCTATTCCGTAAAATTATGTTCCGATTTGAAAATGATACAACGTTAATTTGGTTACTGCTAATTCCAGCGTTAATCCTGATATTTTTTGCATTTATCTATACGAAAAAGCGACGGATGAGTGCATTTGCACAATGGTCGTTAATGGAGCGTTTAGCACCCTTGTATTCCCAAAGCAAATATACCTTTAAATTTATCTTGTTGATGTCGGCTTTGGCTTTATTGATCGTGAGTTTAGCCAATCCGCTGTTGGGCTCGAAAGTTGAAAAAGTGCAACGTAGGGGCGTGGATTTGATGATTGCGTTGGATATTTCGGAAAGTATGAATGCCGAGGATATCCAACCAAGTCGTCTGAAACGCGCGAAACAAGCAATAAACAGATTGTTGGATGGTTTGAAAAATGACCGTATCGGCATTGTGGTTTTTGCTGGAACGGCTTACACACAACTGCCTTTGACAAGTGATTACGGTGCAGCAAAAATGTTTATTGACGTTATCTCAACTGACGATATGCAAGTGCAAGGAACTTGCATTGGCGAGGCTATTGAAATGGCAATGGCAGCATTTGACGATGACAACAGTCGCAAAAACAATAGAGCCATTATTGTAATAAGCGATGGCGAAGATCACGAGGACAACGCTATTGAAGCAGCAAAAGCTGCAAGACAAAAAGGTATTATCGTGCATACCATCGGTATGGGATTGCCCGAAGGTGCACCAATTCCGCAATTCAACGGAAATCGCAGGGTAGGCTATAAACACGATCGACGTGGAAATTTGGTGTTGACCAAACTCAACGAACAAATGTTGAAAGACATTGCTACTGCCGGAGGTGGCTACTATGTGGGCGCAAACAATGCTTCAGCAGGCGTTGAAACGCTGTTTTCCAAAATCGAACAAATGGACAAAGTCGCTTTTGATGAACGTAATTTTTCGGATTATGAAACGCGGTTTCAGTACGTGTTAGCGTTTGTTATTATGCTGCTTATTTTGGAGATTTTCATTTTTCAAAAAAAGAATAAATTTATCAATCATAAAAATCTTTTCGGAACAGAAAAATCATGAGAACCATACTAAACATAGCCATTTTACTGAGCTTATCGACGACTGTGTTTGCACAAAATCCGCTTAGAAATTTTCGTGAAGGCAACAGACAGTTTCAAGATGGAAACTATAATGCTGCTGAAATCCTTTACAGACGAGGGCTTGAAGCAGACAGCAATGATATTCGCGGACGTTATAATCTTGCGAATGCACTCTACAAACAAGGTGAATACGAGAAATCTGCCGAACTATACAATCAATTATTGAATGATAAACGATTGAATAAAAAGCAAAAAACCAATGTTTTTCACAATTTGGGGAATACGTCTGTGCGAACAGAAAATTACCAAGACGCCGTTAATGCTTACAAGGAGGCGATGAAGTTGAATCCTCACGATGACACCAGATACAATTTGGCTTACGCTTTGCAAAGAATGCAGCAACAGCAGCAAGAACAACAAGAACAAGATCAAAAAAACGATCAAAATCAACAGCAGAAAAATCAGCAGGATCAACAAAGTCAGCAAAATCAGAACCAGCAACAACAACAGCAGCAACAGCAAAACCAAGATAGAAATCAAGGCGAACGACCGGATCAAATGAAAAAAAGCGACGCCGAGCGAATGCTGAATGCTATGGACAGACAAGAACGAAACACGCTTGACAAAAAGAAAAAAATCAAAGTTGAACAACGCGGCAGAGCCGAAAAAGATTGGTAGTATGCGATATTTTTGGATTGTTTTATTCACATGTTTTTTCGCCCATATTCAGGCGCAAGACGAGTACACATTTGAAGTGAAATCACCGAAACAGGTGGCAGTTGGGCAGGCTTTCGATATTCAGTTTGTGATTAGTTCCTCAAAAAACATCGGACAACTTTCAAATTTCAAAGCACCTACCTTCAGAGGGTTAGACATTCACTTCGGACCATCACAGTCGCAATCCTCCAGCACTTCAATTATCAACGGGCAACGCACGCATACAGCCAGTGTGATTTTGTCTTACCGTGTTTCTGCACCGAAAGAAGGCACAATTAATTTTGGTTCTGCAAGTATTGATATTGCAGGAAAAACTTACAAAACAGCGGGCGCTTCCATTCAAGTTTCCAAAAGTAATTCTCAACAACAACAGGGTGGGCAAAGCAATCGCGCGTCGGCTAATGCACCTCAACAACAACAGCCTGCAACGATCAGCAATGACGATCTTAATCTCAAAGCCTCTGTGAGCAAGCGTTCCGCTTATGAAGGTGAAGAAATTTTGCTGACTTATACGCTCTTTCATAATGTCAATATTCAACATTTGGCTGTTCATAGAAGAACATCAGGGCAAGGGTTTTGGTCGGAAACTATCAACCTGAATTCGAGACCTGCTCAACACGGAAAAGGTATGAGTTTAGTTTTGGAAAAATCTTTGATTTACCCGCAACACAGCGGCAGGCTAACGATTGAGCCTTTGGAGATGGAAGTGATTGCAGTGGTTCAAAATCGTCAACGCTCGCGAGATCCGTTTGCCGATTTTTTCAATGATCCGTTTGGAAGTTTTTTCGGTTCTGCACAACAAGTGAAAAAAAATATCAGTTCCAACCGTGTCAATATTGATGTGAAACCCTTGCCTGAAAAGGGGAAACCTGCAAGTTTCAGGGGTAATGTCGGTCGATTTACATTCAATTCAAAAATTGATAAAACAACTCTTAAAGCCAACGAAGCACTGACGATAACGGTAACGATTGGCGGGCACGGAAACCTCAGGCACATTGAGGCTCCAAAGGTTTTATTTCCTGCTGATTTTGAAGTTTACGCACCTGTTGAAAAAGATAATATTCAAGTTAGCGAACACGGTATGACAGGAAGTAAAACCTTCGAATTCCTTGTTATCCCAAAAACACAGGGCAGTTACATTATTCCGCCGATTAAATTTTCATATTTTGACCCTCAACAAGGTCGGTATATTGAACACAAAACAGAGGAATTTAAAATCACCGTTCAACAAGGTGATGAGCGGTTTATGGCAACCGCTGTTGGCACTGCCGAACAAAATAGATTTCTCAATCGCGACATTGAATTTATCAAAACACGCACTTCGACATTAAAACCCATCAATCAAAAATTCTTATTTTCGACACTATTTTGGGTACTTTTCGGACTTCCGTTTGTGTTATTGACAGCATTTTTAATCATTCGCCAACAGTTGGATATTCGCAATGCCGATGTAGTTGGATTGCGCAACAGACGTGCGTTTAAGGAGGCTCGAAAAAATCTCCGCAAAGCCGAAAAATTTATGAATGAAAACAATAAAAATGCTTTTTATATCGAAATTTCGCAAGCACTTTGGGGATTTTTGAGTAAGAAATTCAACATTCCTGTGGCTGAACTTTCTATCGAAAACGTACATCAAACGTTGTTAGGCAAACAAATTCAAACCGAGCATATTGATCAGTTTTTGAAAGCCCTTGAAAATTGTGAGTTTGCGAGATTTGCGCCTAATGGCTCGTCCGCACAATCTATGAAAGAGGTTTATGATGAGGCATTGAAGGTGATTAGTGATATTGTGAGATATTTAAACGAATAAAAATGAGCAAACAAATAGCAAGGGGATTCCTCGACTACGCTTCGCTCCGCTCGGAATCCCCTTGCTAAAAAAGTAAAACCATGAAAAAAAAGAAAAGAATAAAAACAAACAGATTCCTCGTTTTGCTCGGAATGACGGTTTTTCTTTCTGTGTCGGCGTTTTCAAAACCGACATTTGAGCAAGGCAACGAATACTACATCGCCGAAGAATTCAAAAAAGCAGCAGAAACCTATATGGAAGTCGTAGAATCCGGTTTTGTTTCTGCAGAATTGTATTTCAATTTAGGCAATTCATTTTTTCGATTAGGCGATTATCCAAGAGCGATTTTGTATTACGAAAAAGCCCAGCGATTGTCGCCGAAAGATGAGGAAATACTAATGAATCTGGGTATTGCTAACACAAAAATCACTGATAAGTTTGAGATGATGCCCGATGTCTTTTTTGTGCGTTGGTGGAAAACGTTTTCAGGATTTTTCGCGCGCGATCAATGGGCGATCGTTTTTCTTTGCCTCATTTTTGTGAGTGTTTTGTGCTTAGCATGGTACTTTTTGGCCTCGACATACAGAGACAAAAGAATGGCTTTTTATGTTTGTTTTCTATTCGTTATTTTCTCGGGAACGGCATTTGGTGCAGCCATTCAGCAACATCGCCAGCAAACTCGCCATGCGGGTATCATCATGAAACATAAAGTCAGTGTCAGTAGTTCGCCACAAACCGACCGCGAAAAATTTGTAATTCACGGCGGAACAAAAGTTGATATTTTGGACGAAATTGGCGGGTATTACCGTATTCGCGTGGCAGACGGAAGCAACGGCTGGGTTTCGAAAGAGGTCTTGACGGTGATATAAATTTGTAGGGCACAAAATTTTGTGCCCTACATTCATGTCGATTTTTTTTCGTACCTTTGCAAAAACAATACAATGACACTATTGACTATTTTTAACGACTTCAACACTTTGTACACCTGGGTGCTTCTACCGTTGATGATTTTTGCAGCGCGAATTGTCGACCAAACTATCGGCACGCTACGTTTGGTTTTTCTGTCCAAAGGCTATAAAAATATTGCGCCTATTTTGGGATTTTTTGAAGCACTGATTTGGATTTTGGTGGTTCGGCAAGTTATTACAGAGATTGATGATCCGTTATGTTTTGTGGCTTACGCGGCAGGATTCGCAATGGGTAATTATATCGGATTAATCATTGAAGAAAGACTTTCGGTCGGAAATGTGATTGCTCGTGTGATTTTACCTAACGAAGACCTTGTTTTGGTTGAAGCTCTTCGACAACAAAACTTCGGTTTTACACTGATAGACGGCGAAGGCAGAAATGGTAAAGTAAAGATTATTTTCGTTGTATTGAATCGCATGAATTTACCGAAATTCTTAGATGTTATCAACAAAATAAATCCGAATGCATTTTACTCCATTGAAGATGTGAAACAAGTGAAAGAAGGCATATTCCCAAAATCTAACCGCCGTTTTTTCGGAATAAAAGTTTAAGGTATGGGACGAGTTTTAGCCATAGACTACGGACAAAAGCGCGTGGGAATCGCTGTTACCGACGAACTTAAAATCATCGCAAACGGACTAACCACCGTGCCTTCCGCAGAAATATTCGACTTTCTCAAAACTTATCTTTCCAAAGAAAGTGTAGAACTGTTTTTGGTTGGAGAGCCCAAGCAAATGGACAACACGCCTTCGGAAAGTAGCAAATTTGTTGAGCCTTTCGTGAGAAAATTAGCGCAAACTTTTCCCAATATTCCCATCAAACGCGTGGACGAGCGATTTACATCCAAAATGGCATTCCAATCGATGATTGATATGGGCTTGAAGAAAAAAGACCGCCAAGACAAAGCCACAATTGACAAAATCAGCGCAACGATTATGTTGCAGTCGTATTTGGAGTTTGGGCGATAAATGATAGTATTCCGTAGGGGCGATGCATGTATCGCCCTTACATTTTAATACAAAAAATTATCATAAGGATACCGCCGAATGTGTAGACGTTTCACTTCCTCGTAAATAAAATCGCGAAACGGATAAAGATTTTCTTTCGTCCTGGCAGAGATGAAAAAACTCGGATAATTTTCTTTGGCAATCCAGTGTTGTTTCAACTCTTCGAGCGTAGTGTTTTCCTTGGTTTTTGGGGTTAAATCGTCGGCTTCTTTTTCAACGAACGTGTATTTGTCGATTTTGTTGAACAGCATAATCGTTGGCTTGTCGGCACAACCGATTTCTAAAAGAGTTTGCTTCACGGTGTTGAGTTGGTCTTCGTGATCGGGGTGCGAAATATCCACAACGTGAATGAGTAAATCCGACTCGCGCACTTCGTCAAGCGTGCTCTTGAACGATTCGACCAAACTATGCGGCAATTTGCGAATAAAACCAACCGTATCCGAAAGCAGAAACGGCATGTTTTCAATCACAACTTTACGAACAGTGGTGTCTAATGTAGCAAATAATTTATCTTCTGCAAACACATCGCTTTTGCTCAACACATTCATCAACGTGGATTTTCCAACGTTTGTATAGCCTACCAAAGCCACACGTATCAAGGCTTCTCGATTTTTTCGCTGAGTAACTTTTTGCTTATCAATTTCCGCTAATTTTTCTTTGAGCAACGTTATTCGATCGCGAACGATTCGGCGGTCGGTTTCGATTTCTCGCTCTCCGGGTCCGCGCATCCCTACTGAGCCTCCGCGTTGTTTGTCCAAGTGCGTCCACATTCGCGTTAAGCGTGGTAAAAGATATTGATATTGGGCTAATTCGACTTGCACTTTGGAATGTGCCGTTCGTGCACGAGAGGCAAAAATATCCAAAATAAGTGTAGTTCTATCCAAAACTTTCACTTGCAATTCTGCTTCGATATTACGAAGTTGTGAAGGTGAAAGTTCATCGTCAAAAATTGCCATTTTCACGTCTTCTGCGTCCAAATAATTCTTGATTTCTTCAAGTTTTCCTTTACCAACATACGTTCGACTATCAGGATGAGTCAAATTTTGCGTAAAGATTTTTTTCACTTCAACACCTGCCGTTTCTGCCAAAAACGCCAGTTCATCCAAATATTCCAATTCTTTTTCAAGCGATTGGTTTTGGGTTGCAACACCTACTAATACTGCGTTTTCTTGTATTTTTTCTGTACTAATCATTTACTATTCAGATAAAGAAGTGCAAAGATACGAAAAAAATCTGAACCATGATTATTTCAAGATTAAAAGATTATCAAGATTAGTAATTAGCGAACAATGGAAATCTTGCTAATCCCGAAAATCTTATTAAAATCATGGTTCAAGACCAATCCTCAATTAAAAAAATTTTGACATGTCAAAATTTTTTCGTATCTTTGCAGTCCTAGATTTTAGCCAAGGCACGGAGAGATGGGTGAGTGGCTGAAACCAACAGTTTGCTAAACTGTCGTACGGGTAACTGTACCGGGGGTTCGAATCCCCCTCTCTCCGCAAAATCGCTGTAAATCTATAGAAAAATTCTGCAAATTACGCCCAATTTTACATCCAAAATCGTAAAATTGGGTATTTTGTTTTTTTATTTCAGTTTTTTTTCGTATCTTTGCAAGGAATTATTTATATTTTGAACAAAAGAATGATTACACATATCAGTGGGAAACATCTCTATTATGCATTTTTGGCTGGCGCCAAGCGCATTTTAGAAGAACAGCAGTACCTCAATAAAATCAACGTTTTCCCAGTTCCTGATGGAGATACGGGAACAAATATGGCTTCAACTGTTCAAGCCATTGTTGATAACACCTTAATTCATAACGGATATAAAGATACGGCGATGTCTATTGCCGATGCGGCTTTAGTAGGCGCTCGCGGAAATTCCGGAGTTATCTTTGCACAATTTTTATTCGGAACGGCTTCGGATTCGCCGAACAATGAAACCATCTCGATTGATGAATTCATCCAAAGCATAAAGGCAGGTGTTAAAGCGGCTTACGAGTCTATTTCCAATCCTGTTGAAGGCACAATTATCACGCTTTTGCGGAAATGGGCGGAAGTAATGGAAGATTTGAAATCCAAAACAGACGATTTCATCGAATTATTGTCTCTCGTTTATCCCGCTTTGGAAGAGGCTTTGAGAGATACCAAAAAACTTTTGCCAAAGTTAGCCAAAGCCAAAGTTGTGGATTCGGGTGCACATGCATTTGTGTTTTTTATTCAAGGTGCGTTGGAATTTCTGACTACAGGAACATTGAAAGATTTAGCGGGAACGCGCTCGCAAACCATTGCCGAAGCCGACGAAGCGCATATTGATCATGAAGAAATCACATTCCGATATTGCACCGAAGGCATGATGACTGTGACAAGTGATGTGGATTTGAAAAATCTGCGTCAACAACTTGCACGATTGGGCGATTCGATTGTAGTTGCAGGGAGTAAAACACGTTTGCGTGTGCATATTCACACTGACACACCTGCAAAAGTGTTTGCTATTCTGTCTCGTTACGGGCATATTGATTTCCAAAAAGTTGATGATATGGAATTTCAACATGAGTTGCTGACCAAAGGTCCGAGAGCAAAAATCGGATTGCTGATTGACAGTTGTGCAGATGTTCCGAAATCCGTACGTTACAAACATCAAATACATCTCATTTCTTTGAATTTGCACATTGGAAAAAGTCAATATTTAGATCGGATCTCCATCACACCAAATCAATTTTACCGTCTGTTGCGCAAAAGCAATGAAAAAGAAAAAATATCGACTTCTCAACCTTCAAAAAAAGAGTTTTTAGACAAATACAACTTCATGTCTACGCTCTATGACTCCGTGATTAGTATGAGCATTTCGTCGGGATTGAGCGGAACTTACCAAAACAGCGTCGAATCCGCCGGACGCGCAGCCATTGACACTGGAAAACGTATCTCTACAATTGATACTAAACTGTGTTCGGGAACGCAAGGTTTAGTTGCAGTTATGGCTGCCGAAGCCATTGAAGCAGGATTGTCACATGATGAAGTTTTGGACAAAATCAACGAGTGGATTTCCAAGGCTAAACTTTTTGTGAATACCCAATCTATCAAAGGTTTTATTCGTAGTGGTCGTATTTCGAAAAGCAAAAGTATAATTGCAAATCTACTGAAACTTCGCCCGTTGATTACAATGAATAAGGAAGGAACCGGTGAAAAAATCGGTCAATTCAGAGGTCAAGAAAAATTAATTGAACATACTTTGAAAATTTTCCGCGAAGATCATGAAAAATCAGGGATTGATAGGTATTGTGTATGCTACACCGATCAGGCCGAAATACACAAAGCCGAAGAGGTTGCCGAACGCATGTATCAAATCTGTGGAAAAAAAGCAGACTACATAACGCAATTATCTCCTGTTCTCGGCTCAATTGGGTATAATGGGGCGATTGAGATGGCGTATATTACTAACTAAGTTTTGCGGAAGCGGTGGCCGTAATTAAAGATTGAGAAATAAAGATGAAAATTTGGTCAATTCAAAAAAAGTTGTACCTTTGTAGCACAAAAAAGATAAACGATTAATAACTATTTTCTGGATGGGTAGGGTTGTTAATCGTTTTTTTACGAATTGTTAAAATCATAATTTTTTTTGTATCTTTGCAAAGTGAATACATTCGGAGATAATATCAAACTAACAACTTTCGGAGAGTCGCACAGCATAGCCATTGGCGGTGTTATTGAAGGTTTTCCAGCAGGTGTAGAGATTGATAAAAATTTTATTCAGTCCGAATTAGATCGTCGGAAACCCTCTAATAACAAGGCAAGCACAACACGCAAAGAAAGCGACCGCATCGAAATTTTATCGGGAATTTTTGAAGGTAAAACACTTGGAACACCGATTGCTTTTATCATTCGCAACGAAAATCAACAGTCGGGCGACTACGAGTATTTGCGCGAAATTTATCGCCCGGGGCACGCCGACTTCACTTACGAAAAAAAATATGGTCACTACGACTATCGCAGCGGAGGTCGTGCCTCTGCACGCGAAACGGCTGCACGTGTTGCTGCAGGCGCATTTGCAAAAACCATTCTGCAAAGCAAAAATATTGAAATTACAGCAACCGTCAAACAAATTGGAAATGCTCAAACACCCGATGAAATGGAACGCCTGATAGAACAAGTAAAAACCGATGGCGACAGTTTGGGTGGAATTGTAGAATGTGTCATAAAAGGCTGTCTGCTTGGAATTGGCGAACCTGTTTTCGGCAAATTACAAGCACAACTCGCCGAAGCCATGATGAGCATTCCCGCTGCAAAAGGCTTTGAATACGGCGAAGGTTTTGGCGCTGCAACAATGAAAGGCAGCGAGCACAACGATGTTTACATGTTCGATAATGAGGTAAAACCCGCAACCAATCACAGTGGCGGAATTTTGGGCGGTATCAGCACAGGGCAAGACATTGTTTTTCGGGTTGCTTTCAAACCCATTGCAAGCATTTCAAAACCTCAGGAAACGGTGGACAAACAAGGGAATTCCGTGCAGTTAGTTAATCAAGGTCGTCACGATGTGTGTTGTGTGCCGAGAACCGTGCCCGTTGTGGAGGCTATGGCAGCATTAGTGATTGCCGATAATTTGGAATTGTAAAAAAAATTGTATCTTTGTAAATTATTTCCAAAGTATGCTCAAAACAATCGGTCAATATTTTCTGTTTCACAAAGATGTATTTTCGCGTCCACCACGTCGGAAACTCTTCTGGAGACAAGTATTTTCGGAAATTTGGCGTTTAGGCATGGACTCCTTGCCGATTGTCGTTTTACTTTCTATTTTCATGGGGGCAGCCCTCACCATCCAATTGAATTTTAACACGGATAGTCCGTGGCTTCCGCTTTACACAATTGGTTTCATCGCACGGCAAACGATTATTTTGGAATTTTCGCCAACGATTATCAGTTTGATTTTGGCAGGAAAAGTCGGTTCACGAATTTCCTCCGAAATCGGCACTATGCGAGTAACAGAGCAGATCGATGCACTCGAAGTGATGGGCATAAATCCGGCGAATTATTTAGTGCTTCCGAAAGTGATTGCATGCATGTTTTTCCATCCGATTTTGATTATGTTGAGTATCGGTTTTGCGATATGGGGCGGGTATTTTGTAGGAGTTGCTTCAGGAATGATGAGTTCGTATCAATTTATTTATGGTCTGCAATTTGAATTTAATACTTTCGACTTGTTTTATGCACTGTTCAAAACGGTTGTGTTTGCCTATCTCATTACCACGATTTCCGCGTTCTACGGCTATTTCACGCAAGGCGGAGCCTTAGAAGTGGGACGTGCCAGCACAAAAGCCGTTGTGCAAAGCAGTATCATGATTATTGCGTTTAATTTGGTTGTAACTCAATTAATGTTAGGATGATTTCGGTAAAAAATCTATATAAATCATTTGGTGAAAAGGTTGTGCTTCACGACATTTCTGTGGATTTTAAAGCCGGAGAAAACAATTTAGTGATTGGATTGAGCGGTTCCGGAAAAACGGTATTGATGAAGTGTTTGGTAGGGTTAGTGAAGCCCGAACACGGTCAGATTTTATTCAACGATCGCGATTTGGTTTCGATGAACAGTCGAGAGCAAACGGCTATTAGGCAAGATATTGGCATGGTATTTCAAGGCGGTGCATTGTTTGATTCGTTGACCGTTGAGGAAAATGTGGTATTTCCGTTGGATATGTATACCGACATGACATTGGAAGAAAAAATCGATCGTGCCAATTTTTGTCTGCGTCGCGTAAACCTTGAAAATGCCAATAAGCTCTACCCTTCTGAGTTGAGCGGTGGCATGAAAAAACGTGTTGCCATTGCGCGAGCCATTGCCAACAATCCGAAATATTTGTTTTGCGACGAACCCAATTCGGGCTTAGACCCACGCACATCTGCAGTGATTGATGAATTGATTTCCGAAATCACCAAAGAATACAACATGACCACAATTATCAACACACACGACATGAATTCGGTGTTGCAAATCGGAGAAAATGTGGTATTTATCTACAACGGCAATTTGTGGTGGAGAGGTGATAAATACAGCATTTGCGAAACGGACAATCCGGAGTTGATTGAATTTTTGTGTGCTTCCGAACTAACAAAACGATTAATTAAATAGTATGACACTCATTGATATTTTCTTTTTAGTTCCACTACTCTGGTTTGGCTTCAAAGGCGCTAAAAATGGCGCTGTTATGGAGTTTATTCAACTTGCAGCGATTGTGCTGGGCGTACTTATTGCTTCAAAATTTTCGCATTTTTTAGGACATTATTTCAATTTTCAAAATGAGTACGCCGGTATTCTTTATTTTGCAATAACGTTTATTGCAGTGGTAGGCATGCTGTTTTTGGCAGGCTATTTCATCACAAATTTTATCAAAATGATGATGTTAGGTTGGTTAAATCGCACAATTGGGGTGATTTTCGCATTAGGAAAAACCGTTTTGCTTTTGAGTGTATTGATTTTTTATTTCAACAAAATTGATCCGGAAGAAACTATGTTTTCGAAAGAAAAACGTGATAAATCTTTACTGTTTCGTCCGATAGAAAGCATTGCACCCATAGTTATGCCAATTTTAACAGAGAAGTTTGAACAATTGAATGAAAAAATTGGTTAATTTGCAAAATACTTTGTTCCTACAACGTATCTATCTTTCTCTCGAAAATCCTTAAAAATTTCGACATTTGAAAACTCTGTATTTTTCAACAATTCCGAAATTTCAACACTAAATTTTTCATTGATTTCAAAATAGAGTTTTCCGTTGGGCTTTAAGTGTTTTTTTTCAAAATTTGTGATCGCTGTGTAAAAAATTAACGGATTTTCATCGTCGACGAACAACGCTTGATGCGGTTCATAATCCAACACATTGGCTTGCATTTTCGATTTTTCGGAATATCGCACATAGGGCGGATTGCTGACGATAAGATCAAAACGTTTTTCAGTTGAAAAGTTGAAAATATCAGCAACGAAAAAATCTATATTCAAGTGATTTTTTTCGGCGTTTTCTTTAGCAATTTGGATAGCCTTTTCGGAAATATCCAAGCCATAAACATCGGCATTTGGAAACTGTTTTTTCAACGCTAATGCAATGCAACCGCTACCCGTACAAATGTCCAAAATTTTTCCTTCAAAATTTTTATTTTCGTTGACAATTTTTTGCACTAATTCCTCCGTTTCAGGACGCGGGATTAACACGTCGGGCGTAACATGCAGTGATAATCCGAAAAAACCGCAAGTTTCTAAAATATATTGAATCGGCTTTTGTTTTTTTAAATCTTTTACAGCAAAATTAAATTTCAACATCATACTTTCGCTGATGCGAAAATTCAAATCGCTAATGACTTGTGTTTTCGACAAGTTTAAAAAATGTTCACAGCACCAATAAAAATAATATCGGATTTCGTCCGATGAATAAATTGTTTTTAATTCATCATCAAAAAAATCACGAACAGATTTTAGAGCGTTGGTTTTTATTCGCATTTTACAAAGTTACGAAAAAAAATCGTATCTTTGCAAAAAAAGCTTGGTTATCTCATTTTTTATTTTTATCTTTGCTTTCCATTTACTCAAAACCCAACTTATATGCAGCATTTTTTGTCGAAATTTTTATTTTTTATTCTAATTCTATTAGCTTATCGTTCCGAAGCACATCATCAACATTCACATCCCGACACGCTTATTCACGGCACCCGCTCCCGCCCCAATGGCGAGCGCTTGCTGAGAGAATCCATGGTTTTATCCTCCGAAAAACATCTACAAATAAAAGGTTTTAGCGATTACCAGCCCGACACGGCAGATGAAAACACCGTTGGAAACGTAGTTTTGCGTGTAGCC
>WRCN01000029.1 GCA_009783885.1 Bacteroidales bacterium
CTCTTAAATATACGCAATGGTATAACATTTTTCACATTACAAACCTTTTTGCAAAAAGATTTATTAACAATTTGTTATACCTTTTTTTATTGCGATTTTTGTATTGTTTTTATTGCGTAAATACAAATTTTGACAATACAAAAAGCGCATATTATAATTTGTCTAACGGACTTACTATTTTTCTTACACTACTGTTTGTTACATCGGTGTAAATCAGTGTTGTTTTTATATCTTTATGTCCCAGCAATTCTTGAATGAAACGAATATCTGTTCCTTGCTCCAGTAAATGGGTTGCATAACTGTGTCGCAGACTGTGAATGCCAACAGCTTTGTTTACTCCTGCTTTCCGCAAAGCATTTTTAAAAACTTGTTGTGCGCTGCGCATCGAATACTGACCACCATCCTGTCCTTCAAAAAAATATTTTTTAGGACGGTATGCCTTATAATACGTTCTTAACTGCTCTAATATGGATTGCGGCAAATTGACATATCGGTCTATTTTTCCTTTTCCTCTCTCAATAAATACTTGCATGTTCTTGCTGTCAATGTCCGTAATTTTCAGATTAACAATCTCTGAAAGCCGTAATCCCATTCCATAGCATAATTTAAGTATTGTATTGTGTTTCAAATTAGCGGTTGTCTTTAACATTTTTTTGATGTCGCTTTGATGAATGGTTTTCGGAAGTTTCGAATGTTTTTTAGGTCGAGGGATGTTAACAAAAAACTTATTTCTATGCAACACCTGTTCGAAATAAAATTTCAAAGCATTTAATCGGCTGTGTAGCGTATTTTCAGTCAGTTTGAGATGCTCGTGGCAATAAAGCATATAGCTTCTGATTTTTTGCTCATCGCAACTATCTACATGCTTGTTTTTCAATGCAATCAAAAACTGCGCAAACTCGTTCTTATAGGTTTTTATAGTGTTTTCACTATATCCCTTTAGTTTGAGTAATTCAACAATTTTAAAAATTGCATGACGGTTAATTGGATAGATATTGCTCAGCATAGTATAATTTTTCAGTGTTCGTTTACCCTACACCAATTAATCACTGATTTATTTCCGCTGACAATTCTTTGGAACCACACAAGTCCCGCTTGCTTTGCAAACCACAACCGGTTCAGCCAACACATCCGCCGCAGAAGCCGAGATGTCCGGACGAGGAACAATCACTTTCCGTGCTTCAAACGTCATTTTTCGTGATGAATTTCCGATGTTTGTGATTTCACCAATGGCTTCGATATAGTCGCCAGCGTAAACGGGTGCTAAAAATTGAACATCATCGTAGGCACAAAAAAGCCCTTCGTCACCGTCATTAATAATCAATAATTCGGTGGCAACATCGCCAAAAAGTTGTAACATTTTTGCACCGTCTACTAAATTTCCGCCATAGTGTGCGTCTGCAGAGCTCATGCGGAGTCTGATCATCGAAGTTGTTTTCATAATTTTTATTTTTTTAGTTCACTATAAAATCCACAAAAATGTTTGGTGTATGCACTTGTTCCGGTGAAAAACTACCTGTTTCCACCAGTTCGCCAACTTCTGCAATAACGATATCTGCAGCAGTTGCCATGAGTGGATTCATATTTTGCGAAGTTCCTTTGTAAATGAGATTTCCGCTTTTGTCGCCAACGCTTGCGCCAAGCAGTGCAACGTCGGCACGCAATGGTTTTTCAAGCAAAAATTCTTTGCCGTCAATCGTTAGTTTTTGCTTTCCGTTTTCGACTAATGTGCCTAATCCTGTTGGTGTGAGCACCCCGCCCAAACCTGCTCCTGCTGCACGAATGCGTTCTGCTAAAGTGCCTTGCGGAACAAATTCTACTTCGAGTGTTCCGGCATTCATTAAGTCAATGGCTACAGGATTTGTTCCGATGTGCGAAGCGATTAATTTACGCACATGTCCGTTGGCAAGCAATTTGCCATACGCTTTGTCGGGAAATGCAGAATCGTTGCAAATCAGCGTCAAATCTTTGACTTCGCTTTGACAGAGCAAATCTAAAATTTTTAAAGCACTTCCGTTTGCTAAAAATCCGCCGGCCATCAGCGTCATTCCGTTTTTGATTTTTGATACCGCTTGTTCAGGTGTAAGTTGTTTATTCATAAAATTAATTTGTTTGTAGGAACGTATTGCATACGTCCAATTATTTCACAGGGCGTATGTAATACGCCCCTACGGATACCTATTCACGTTGTCTGCGTTGTCCGCTACCACCTTCTCTTTGCCCTCCTCCACGTTGTTGCATTTGTTGTCTGCGTTTTTGTTGTTCTTCTTTGAGTACATAATACTGTTCAATCTGGTGTTCCTCCAAGAAAGGTAAAACTTCCTTTTCTCGTTTGTCTTCCAATTCGTTCATGAGTGCGCGGATATCAAGGCCTTCTTCGGTTTGTGCCAATTCCATAATTTGAATGCGAAGCAAAATATACTTCAAATTGATTTCGCCAATGGCTTGTTCTTGTTCTTCGTCGAGATTCAAACGTGTAACCATTTCTCGAGTTTGCTGTTGGGTCATCATGATCTGCATTTGCATGCGTTCTTCGGGAGTGAAATCGTAACGCAGATTTTGGATAGGTTGTTGAGCAGAGCCATTCAAACTCAAAGCAACTAATACAATTGTAAAGAGTGTTGTTCTCATGATAATTAGAGTTAATGAGTGAATAAGGAAATGAGAGAATAGGGAAATCTTATTCACTTATTTATTTGTTCACTGGTTACTTGTTTTAGAATGAATTCACAGCGTCAACCACAGTTTGTACCTCGTCCATGGTCATCACCGGACTAATCGGCAAACTCAACACTTCGTGGTGAATTTGTTCGGTGATGGGGAGCTGCAACTTTGCTAACGGTGTCGTAGCATAACAAGCTTGTTTGTGCGGTGGAATAGGGTAGTGGATTTGAGTTTGAATGTTGTGTTTGGTGAGATGGGCTTGCAGTTTGTCGCGTTGTTTGCAGCGGATTACGAAGACGTGCCAAACGTGGCTTCGACTACGCTCAGCCACCGAAACCGGTCGTTGAGCGTAGTCGAAACGACCGTCAAACGAAGGTAAAACGATTTTATCATTTGTGATATGATTACAATAATACTCTGCGATGTTTTGTAAAATAGCTGTTTCGGCATCGACATAATCCAATTTTACGGAAAGAAATGCAGCTTGAATTTCATCCATTCGGCTGTTTACACCTCGAAACGCATTATGGTTTTTCCTCTCAGAACCGTAATTCCCAAGGGCTCTAATGGTTTTTGCAAGTTCGTAATTTTTTGTGATAATCGTTCCGCTATCCCCCAAAGCGCCTAAATTTTTCGCCGGATAAAAACTGAAACCTGCAGCGTCGCCAAGGTTTCCCGTGCGAATACCATTCCACATTGCACCAATGGCTTGCGCATTATCTTCAATGATTTTGAGATTATAGGTTTTTGCAAGATGCTCAAGTTTTTCACTCCAAACTACCTGTCCGTAGAGGTGTACAAGCAAAATGGCTTTGGTTTTTTCGGTAATTTTTTTCTCAATGAGTTCAATATCAATGTTGTAAGTTTCGATATTCGGCTCAACCAAAACCGGCGTCAAACGATTGTCGGAAATGGCAATTATGCTCGCAATGTAGGTGTTTGCCGGAACAATCACTTCGTCGCCTTCTTGCATTTCACCAAGTTCGATATAGCCTCTCAAAATCAATCGCAAAGCATCTAAACCATTACCAACGGCAATAGTTTGCGATGGTTCGGCACCAATATAGTTTGCTAATTTTTTTTCAAAATCTTCTACTTCTTTGCCGAGTAAATACCAGCCACTGTCGATTACGCGAGATGCTGCCGTTTTTAGTTGTTCGGCGTATTGAGCATTGATTTTTTGAAGGTCTAAAAATTGTATCATGACTGTTGGGGCATTGCGCCTGACACCGTTACGAATTCATCATAATTTCGAATATATCCTGTGGGGTCGTATGGTTTCGATGCTAAAACCAGACATACCGCATTCTCTGAAAAATCTGACATTTCGCGCCAAATGTTATCACCAATATACAAACCTTGATTAGGCTTATCCAATGTAAATGTTTGACGATTATGACCGTCATCTACTGTTATTGTGAGATTTCCGTGGAGGGCAATCAACACTTGTTGTAAATTTTTATGTGCATGACCACCACGTAATTTACCGGTAGGAACTTCGTAAAGCCAGTATACCCGTTGAATATCGAATGGGATTTCTTTGCAGTTTTCAACCACACTTAAATTTCCTCGTGCATCAATGATTTTTGGAAGTTCTAAAAGGTATGGAAAGGACATATTTTCAGATGATGTAATTAGTTTTTACAGCTCCGCCCCGTCACTCACAGGTAACATTTTGGACATACTGCAAAGTTACGAAAAAAAACTCGAAAAAACAAATACAAAGGAGAGACGTCATGTCGAGCGTAGTCGAGACATCTCATAGCGAAGGGGTTCCTCGACTACGCTCGGAATGACAGTATTATCACTTCAGTTCCCAAGGCTCAATATCCATCTCTTTTCCGCTTAAAATATTGAGATAACTTTTGTATCTTTGCGGATGAATATGATGTTCGGAAACAGCTGTTTTTACCGCACATCCGGGCTCATGTACGTGTGTACAATTGGAAAATTTACACTCATGCAACAATGCTTTCATCTCCGGAAAGAACAGCGCTACCTCGTCTTTCGAGAAATCGACCATACCGAATTCTTTGATGCCGGGGGTGTCAATGATAAAACCACCATTATTCAAACGGTGCATTTCCGCAAAAGTTGTGGTGTGTTTACCTTTTTGATGATAGCCGGAAATATTGCCGGTTTTGAGTTGTAAATTCGAATCAATGGCGTTGATTAGTGCTGATTTTCCAACGCCTGAATTGCCTGCAAACAGAGATGTTTGACCGGCCAAACTATTTTTCAACTCTTCCACACCATCCCCGAGAAGGGCAGAAGTTATACAACATTCATAGCCTATCGTTGTGTACATTTTCGTTGCCATTTCGAGGAGTTTCATGGACTCATCATCGTAAATATCCACTTTGTTAAAAATGATTGTTGAGGGAATGAAATAGGCTTCGGCAGTAACCAAAAAACGATCGATAAATCCAAATGGTGTTCTCGGCTGAAATAAGCTCACCACAAGGAAAGCGCGGTCGATATTCGTCGCAATAATTTGGCTTTGATGCGACAAATTTATAGATCGTCTAATGATGCAATTTTTACGTTCATGAATGTTTGAAATCAGACCGGTTTTTCCGTCGGGAAGCAACTCAAAATCCACCACGTCGCCGACTGCAATCGGATTGGTTGTTTTGATGCCTTTCATGCGAAAATTACCTTTGATTTTGCATTCAAAACTCTTGCCGTCCGCGGTTTCTACGCGATAGTTGCTACCTGTTGTGATATGGACTACACCTTGCATAAATAGGATTTGCTTTCGGGTCCACAGTTGAATAGGAGGTCGAAACTGCTGAGATTTTCAACGAAAGTTTGATTATTAAAAACTTGCTGATATGGCTGGTACGAGATCGTTTCGACTCCGCTCAACGACCGGTGGCTGAGCGAAGTCGAAGCCACCTCGCACCGAAATTCAATTTGCATTTTACGAAGAAGAAAACCAAGAAGTTCTGAGTTAAAATCCACTAAAAAACCATACCGTTTTTCATAAAAACCATTCAATTCATCTTGGTAATATAAAAAATACGGCGAATTATTGTACGCTGCTTGAAGACTGCGCCAGTGCTGACGTTGCCAGTTTTCCGAATAATCAATTTTTACATCTTTTATCATGCCGAGTTGTGTTGATTTTTTATCAATTGGAATGGATAATTTTTGCACACCTTGCGACGTTAAAATTTCGCAATGATTTCGGAATGTTTGACGAAGATAAGGCTCCTCAACATTAATATAAATTCGCTCAGAATGGGCGATTGCGGAGATGTAGGTGATGTTTGGGGCGTATGCCGTTGGTAGATATAGCGTCGTCATTCCGAGCGTAGTCGAGGAATCCCCTAACAATGGGATGTCTCGGCTACGCTCGACATGACGGTGTGAATTCTCCATTAATATTGAAATGTTCCGTGTTCGGATTTTATCGTTAAAGCCTTGTTTGGCGCAGTTTCGCAATGACCGATAATTTGTGCATCAATGTTAAAATATTGAGCAATTTTGATAATATCGGACGCGATTTTTTCTTTGGTAAAAATTTCAAAACGATGTCCCATGTTGAAAATTTTGTACATTTCTAACCAAGACATATTCGACTCACTCTGAATCATCGAAAACACAGGCGGAATGGTAAAAAGACGATCTTTCACAATGTGTAAATCGTTTACAAAATTCAAACATTTGGTTTGTCCGCCATCGGTACAATGCACCAATCCGTGGATAGAAGGTCTGAAATTTTCCAAAATAGCTTTCATCACAGGCGTATAAGTGCGTGAAGGCGAAAGAAGAAGTTGCCCAGCGTTGATACCTGCAACAGGTGAAGGATCCAAGAGTCTTTTAGAGCCGGTATAAGCCAAGTCTGAGGCAATCTGACGGTCGTACGATTCCGGATATTTTTCAGCATAAAATTTCGACAACACATCGTGTCGTGCAGCTGTGAAGCCAGTGCTACCAATACCGCTGTTGTAAGATTTTTCGTAGGTTGCTTGTCCGTAAGATGCTAAACCGATAATCACATCACCGTCTTGAATGCGGTCGTTGGCAATGATTTCGTTTTGACGAATACGTGCTGCAGCCGTGGAATCCACCGTAATGGTTTGCACCAAATCTCCGATATCAGCAGTTTGTCCGCCACCAAAATGAATGCTGATATTTAGTGAACGCAGTTCTTCCAAATACTCTTCAATGCCAAAAATGATCGTGTTAATTACGTCTTCGGGAATGCGAAAACAATTCCGATTGATGGTCGAAGAAAGAAGAATATTGTTAGTGATACCTGAACAAAGCAAATCGTCCAAGTTCATAACAACAGCGTCTTGAGCAAGATTTTTCCAGACGTTTAAATCACCCGTTTCTTTCCAATAGAGATAAGCTAAAATGGACTTTGTTTCAGCACCATTGGTGTGCATAACATTCACAGTTGGTTTAGAAAATAATGGTCTTGCGAAGTCGCCGAACACGTCGGGAACAATTTTGCAAAACGCTTTTGGGAATAAACCTTTGTCTTGAACGGCGTTTCTGACATCATTTTTGGATACAGAAACGCCGCGCTGCTCGTTTTTGGTGGTGCTTTCCATAATTTTGAGTTTTAATTTTTTACAAAGATACAAAAAAATTACGAATTATGAATTATGAATTACGAATTATGTGAAAAAATCTTGATTTTGTAGTGAAAATCAAATATTTACGGCGCTTTATAACAAAAAAACAAAATATACAGAAAACACAATTCGTAAATTTTAATTTTTAATTGGGATGGGTGTCAATTCCCCTCGTTCAATAAGCCTTACAATGGTTTCAATATCTCGATCCCTCCCTTCGGGGTCATATTTTGTCCTCAAATTATATCCAAACAATCGCCCGATACCTTGATATAAATAGGCTTGAAACGCATTTCGCAAATCTCTAACAAGGTTAAATGCCGAATGTGATGTTTCGCGATCAAGTAATTTTACCAAAATTTTGCCTTGCGTAACAGTCAAATTTTTGAGTTCTTTTTCAAATTGCCTTTTGATATCTCTTTCGGCTTGCTTCATCAATTGGGATTTTTTACGCTCGTTGGTTTCTTGGGCGAGGATGGAATCGTAATATAGGTACGTTTCGCCTGCGAGCTTGGCATAGGGGTAAACTTTCCTCACATTATGCACCAATCGCCGATAAAGCTCTTCATCGCGTTTGGATTTAAAAATTCGTTTCGAGAAGATTTCAACCTCCGGAAGTCCAAAATATGGAATCGTGTCGCCATTGACGACGACGGCACGCACAATAAAACCGCCATTTCCGTCGGAAATTTGGGCATGTGCGATGAATGATGCACACAAACATAAAATAAATAAAATTCGTTTTTGCATTTTGCAAATATACGAAAAATTTTCGAATTGACATGTAGGGCAAAGCATGTCTTGTCCCTACAAATTTTCACATCAAAATTTTCACATCAAAAACCGGTCCCTCTGTACATACGCATTGATGTCCATCGGTTGTTTTTGTAACACAACACAAACATGCGCCAATACCGCAAGCCATCATGTTTTCCAATGAAATTTGGCAAGGAATATTTTTTTCTATTGCGATTTTTGCAACGGCATTCATCATCGGTTCGGGGCCACAACAATAGATTTGGTCGATTTTTTGTTGGGTAAAAACCGAATGCTCGGTTACCAAACCTTTATCGCCCATACTGCCGTCTTCCGTCATAATCAAGACATTGCCATATTTCACATAATCTTCAAGACTATGGATGGTTGTTTTGGAACGTCCTCCGATTAAAATTGTGGGACGAACGCCGTTTTGATTTAACATTTTTGCCAAAAATAGTAAAGGGGCAACGCCACAGCCACCACCAACCAAAAGGTTGCGAGGTTGCGAGGTTGTGGGGTGCGAGGTGGGCTTCGAGGAAACCTCGTACCCCGTACCCCGTACCTCGTACCCGAAAAAGCCGTTTCCAAGCGGAAAAATCACATCAACAATGTCCCCATGTTTGAGTTTGGAAAGTTGAATTGTGCCTTTGCCTTTTTTTTGAATATAAAATTTGATGAAACGCTGTGTGAAATCAACGTCATGAATGGAAAACGGACGCCGCAAAAAGACGCCGTTGGCAGGTTCGATTAAAATGTTGGCGAATTGACCGGGTTTAATTTCCGGAAGCGGTCTTTCGTCACCTAATGTCAAAACAAAAACGTCCGACGAAAGCGGACGATTTTCAATAACATGGAGTTGGCGATTAACTTTCTTCATGAGCTGTTTCTTCAATAGGTTCTTCGTCGAGCGAAATCAGATTTTTAGACACCAAAAGATTGTACCAAGCCACCACTTTTTTAATATCTGAAGCATACACGCGGTCTTTGTCCCATTCGGGGAGAACTTCGGAAAACCAAGCTTCAAGGGCTTTATTGTCGGCTTTTGGCGAAACAGCCGCTTCTTTGCCGTCTTCTTTACGAAAAATGTTTTGAAAAACGGTTTTTAACGGAATATCTTCTCCGGTGGTGAACATGCTGATTTCTTCTAACGACGAAATTTTGTCGGATGTAAATACCGGCAAGCGTTTTCCATCGATCAACGATTCCACAACGGCACCGGTTTTCGATTGGGAAATCATTTTGAAAACGCCGGGTTTACCTGGGATGGAGTAATATTCACTTAAGTTCATAAGTTAAGAGTTAAAAGTTAAGAGTTAAGAGTCAAAGGGTTTGCTGCTTGGCGCAGCCACTTTAAACTCTTAGTTCTTAACTCTTGGTTTTTAGAGTTCGTCAGAAACCGTTAGCTTTTTGCGACCTTTAGCGCGACGACGCGCCAATACTTTACGACCGTTTGCCGTAGCCATACGTTCGCGGAAACCATGTTTGTTTTTGCGTTTTCTGACAGAAGGCTGGAATGTACGTTTACTCATGACAGTTATATATTAATTTTTTGTAATTCTTAAAAAAGGGGGTGCAAAGATACAAAAAAAATCGCAATTATGCAAATTTTTCCATATCTTTACAAAAAAATTACCCAAAAAGTTAATTAATTTGTTTTTTTCTTTTATTTTCGTATCTTTGCAGCCTAAATATAAAACATCATTTAATCACTGTGACCCAATGATCACCATCACTAAAATATTTCACTATGAAATGGCGCATGCCTTACATTGCTACGATGGTGCTTGTGCCAATATCCATGGACATTCGTACCGTTTGGAAGTTACCGTTACCGGCCCCGTCATCACCGACGCTATGAACCCCAAATGTGGGATGGTCATAGATTTTGGAGATTTAAAACAGATTGTTCAGAACGCCGTTTTGAATCAATTTGATCATGCGCTGGTGTTAAATTCGGCAATGGTTGTAGAGCCACACGGCCGTGTGGCTCTACAAGAACAATTCGGAAATATTATTTTTGTGGATTACCAGCCAACCAACGAAAATTTGTTGTTAGATTTTGCTCAACGTATTCAATCGGCTTTACCGGCAGATGTTACTTTAGTTTGTTTGCGAATGTATGAAACTAATGTATCTTTTGCGGAGTGGACTCCTACCCCATAAAAAAAAGAAATGCGCAAGCATTTCTTTTTTTTATTAAAAATCCACAAGAATTATGCACCTAACATCACACGGCGGAAACCTGTAATCACGGTATCTCCGGCTTTGGATTTAACGTATTGTGCAACAGTTTGCTTATTATCTTTGATGAACTCTTGATTTACCAATGTGGATTCTTTGAAGAATTTGTTCAAACGACCTTGTGCAATCATTTCGATTTTGTCTTCGGATTTGCCTTCTTGACGGGCTTGATCGCGAGCCACATCCAATTCGCGGTCGATTTCTTCTTGTGAAACTGCCGATTGGTCAAGAGCAATAGGCGCCATAGCGGCGGCTTGCATGGCCACATCGTTGGCTGCTTCTTGCGAAATGTCACCGTTGAACGAAACAATAGTCGCCAAGCGATTTCCGTGATGGTTGTAAGCAACCACTTTTGCATCTTCCAAACATTCGAATTGTGCCAATTCGATTTTTTCACCAATTTTTCCAACGAGGTCGGTTACATGTTCTTCAACCGTACGACCATCAGCCATTTTCATTGCTTTGGTATCATCCAAAGATTTCGGTTTATTTGCGATTGCCAAATCCGAAACGGTTTTTACGAACGCTTGAAAATCGGCGTTTTTTGCCACGAAATCAGTTTCGCTCGAAATCAACACGATTGCGGCATATTTACCATCTGCTGTACTTTGTGCCAACACCATTCCATCGTTTGCAACACGGTCGGCGCGTTTTGCGGCTAATTTTTGTCCTTGTTTACGTAGATAGTCAACTGCTTTATCGAAATCGCCATCGGTTTCGGTAAGCGCTTTTTTACAATCCATCATACCTGCGCCGGTCATTTGGCGAAGTTTGTTTACATCTGCTGCGGTAATTGCTGCCATAATATTTGCTGTTTAAGTTGTTAATTTGTTTATGTTTTTTGTTTTGGTGCGAGGTCGTTTCGGCTCCGCTCAACGACCGATTGGCAGGTGGCTGAGCGGAGTCGAAGCCACCTTTCACCTTTTTTAGGGGTGCAAAGATACAAAAAAAAAATGAAATTTGCAAAAAAAGTTATCTTTGTTCTGCTTCCGTTTTCAAATTTTCAAGAAATTGTTGTATTCGCCATTCAACAATGGCGCTATAATTGGAAGTAGAAATAAACAAATTGAAAAACCAACCAAAACTAACGGATGATTTCACAATAAACTGTTTTTGACCACTTGTTTGTCGCATGGTTAGTGTTCCGTCGAAACGTTTTATAAAAAAGTTAGGTTCATATAAACTCACATCAATGATAGGGTGGCCGTTTGGTGTGTAGTCGGTTTTCATTAACGCGGATATTTTGATGTTTTTGAATCGCCTTTTCATAAAATAAACATCCAAAAAAAAGTTGAAGACTTCTGTGTTTTCATCATATTCGCCCCTACTATACTCAATTTGCATCAGGCTTTTACCCTCATTTTTTCCGGATAATTCTTTAGTTGCCCATTCCAACGAATCAATTTCGAGGCTACGCAAATAGTAATCAATATCTAAAATAATTTCAGACATTATTTTCGGCGAAACCGTTAATAGAATAGTCGCCTCTGTTTCAAATAGACCTTTTTTGTATTGAGTTTTAATGTGAACATCTTTGTTTTTTGCGAATAGCGTGGTAGTTGAACACACTATCAACAATAAAAACATACAGATTTTGATTTTCGGTTGTCGAATCCTTCGACTTCGCTCGGGATAAACTCTATCGAGACATTGATTTTTTATTGATCGAAAATACATAGCAATTCAATTTTTTTATGGAGCAAGTAATTCTTTTTTAACCTGATTGTTGAATACGCGAATTCTTTCGTAGTTGCGTTTTTGAAGCAAGTGGTATGATCTGCTGAATCCTCCAAAATACGTTGCGCTCAACGTTCCGGCACCAAGCAAATATCCGGTAATGTAATATCCGTTCAATACTTCATACACACCGAAAGCCAAAACTGCTGCGTTTAACAGTAAACTTACCGAACCTTCCAGCCAATATCCCGCATACATATGGGCTAATCCGGGAACAAACGCTAAGACTTGAGCAACCGATTTCTTTTTCAATCTCGGAAGATTTTTTTTCGCATACAACTCATGAATTGCAGCTTCCATGTTTTCTCTTTCAGGCGATGAAAACGTGCGTGCATAAGCCAATGCCGCTTGTTTCGCTTGATCCCATTGTTGCAATTCGTTGTATACAAGTACCTGCAAAATCAATGTAGCATTACACAGCGACGAATCTGCAACGTTGAAATACATTTCCTCAACTGCTCCCAAAGCCGCGTTAAACGCGCTATTCAAATAGTGGCACAAAATTCGCTCGTAATAAAACTCAACTGTTTGATCCGGATTTAGTGTGAATAATCGTATTCTTTGCAACTCGGCTGAAGCTTTGTCAAATTGTTGCATTTGCTTGAAGCATTGAACACGTCTAAATATAGCAATGTTGAAATCATCCGGCGTTTCCGATTCAAAAATCACACGTTCATATTCCAATGCAGCACGGGCAAAATCGCCTGCGAAATACAAACTATCCGCCCTGTCGAAAGTCGAAAATTCCTGTGCACTACTCAAACAAGGCACGAACAGGAAGATGAATGCTAAGAAGAATGATGTGATTTTGTTTATCATTGAATTGATTTCTATATACTTTAACGGAAGCTACACTACCGTAAATATTACCGATATAAAAAATGGAACAAAGGGTTCCAAACGTAATGGTTTTCCAATTTGAGAGGCCGTTTTTTGACCAATTTTCAGCAGTAATAGCAGCCAAACTGCCTACTGTAAGAAAAGCGGCAATGCCCTCGCCAATTTGACCGGCATATACTTTTCCGGCTCCCGGAACAACAGCAGAAAGCAAACCGGCAACAGCCGGAGATTTCGGCCTGTGATTGCTCAATGTTTTCCTAACATCTAACAGTTGATTTTGACTGTTGCTATAATAATACTGATCAAATTTAAATTTTTTTGCGTGACGGTCGAATAGTTCAAAATCACGCTTCAACAGGGCTAAACCGGCAAGTTCAACAGCAAGCAATTGGTCGTATTTGGACGAAAATTTTGTCGTCGAATAATTTTCCAAAACTGTCTGCGCCATAGTATATTCGCTTAAATGAGCGTAATCTAATGCTGTAAAAAACACGGATTTATCATAAAACACGGAAGTTTTAGATATTTTGGATAGATAATAAGCCGATTTGTCCAATTCTTTTCGATAATAATGCGTCATCCCTAAAATATAGTTGATACTATCTTTCAACGATGCGTTTTCCTTGAGGTCCGGCATTTTTTGATTAAACAGTAAAATGACTTCATCAAACTTACGCCCTTCAAACAAATAGAAAGCAAAATCTACGTCATTTCTTGTTATTTGCGAAACACACGGAAGAAAAAACAACTTACAAAATAAAACTATAAAAAACGACTTTTTCACTTATTACGCTTTTTCTTTTTCAAGGAATATCGGTCCGTACTTTCATGTACTTTTCGATCTCGCTCGTCGAAAGCACTGTGCGGAAGTCCTGAAATAGCAATTCGATTGCAACGCATAAGTCTATCGGCAGAACAAAATACGCCTTTTGCTATACCGTGATCTTTGATCAATTGCTTGCTGTATGCCGAACAACTTGGGTTATACGTACATTCGGTGGCCAATTGCGGACTAATAAATTTTTGATAGATATACATAGCACTGCTTAAAACATGATAGATCGGATTAAACAACGCAAGTTTCGAAGGATTTTCGGAAAATCCGTAAGTTACCACGCGTTCGTCATAAACAGATTTGTCGAAATCTGTAATTAACAAGAGGTCTATATCAGTTAATTTTTGCGCAAACAGAGATGATGTTGAACAAAAAACAAATAAAATGAGGGAGCTAATTTTTTTCATTTAAATGGAACTATCTTCTTCTTCGTTGTTGTTGCGGTTGCTGAAAAAGTTTACTATTGTCGACGACCGTTGCATTAGATGGTATAGAAAAATCGAAATAGGGACTACTCGCTTGACGGTCGATCTTTATATTGGAATATACCATTCGACTAACAACCGAATCATTCATCGTTGGATAGGCTATTTCCGTAATTCGTCTTGGAAAAGTGGCAAGCGACAAGTGTTGATAGTCGGAATAATAAATTTTTCGGATGATGCGATTTTTAGAATCGTAGTAAGCACAATAAATCGGAAGATGGTTTTCGTGCACCATTTCTATTTTGGAGATATTCGATTTTTTGTCGTTTGGAAAATACGTACGCACAACAACGCCTTGTTCGGTGCGTGTATTACCAAGCGAAAACCCTTGATTTTTTAATCCCAAGTCTTCAATTTTATTGTTCAGAAAATAATAAATTAATTCGCTTTCCGATGACATTGATCTATCATTGATGAGCATCACTTCGTTCGTTTTCGGAAGGTATATCCGTGCTTCTCCAAAATGATTGGTTACCACAAAATATTCTTCGGGATGCACAAATCTGACCACCATTTTTCCGTTTGTATTGTAGTAAATTTCTTTTCGAATGGTCATAGATTGTCCTTTGTTAACACGCTTTACTTCGACGTCTGCAGACACTTTATGTTGTGCCCAAAGAACCGGCGAAAAGATGACTGTGAATATGAGTATAACTATGGCTTTCATTTTAATTAAGAATAAAAACAGAAAAAGCAAGCAAATAGATTTTGCTTGCTTTTTCTGTTTTTCGTTTGTGGATTACCACATGAAGAAACTGGTATTACCAACATACTTAGAGTAGTCGTTTGTTACTGCCCCTACGATCAACACAATAAAGTCAACAATAGGCACAATTCCAAAGATACCGCAAACGGTGAAGGTGTAGATTGCCCACATGTTGGGGCTTGTACCGAGGTAGTGTCTGTGAATACCAAAACCACCCACAAACCAACAAATTGCAGCAGCAGCCCATGGGTTTGGCGTGTTAAAACTTGCACTACCGCCGGAAGCTGTAGCAAAGTTGAAATCGAAATCCGTCATTTCCAAAGCTTCCGTAAACAATGTTTCAATAGAAGCATCGTCTAACTTGTAATCGTTTGCAAAAGACGTGTTGCATGTGAACAGTGCGAAAGCACTTACCATCATAATGGCTACGAGTTTTTGTTTTAACATAATTAAAGAAATTTTTTGGTTTGTAAATTTTAAAATTCGGGACAAAGTTACAAATAAGTTTTGATAAAACCAAGAGAAATCAAAAAAAACACCTTTTTTTTTCAAAAATCAATTGATTGTGAAGGTTGTTTACAATTCAATCTCTTTCCCATTATAAAAATCCAAAACTTTCGTATTGAAAATAAATTCATATTTGGCTTGAATTTGCTCGGAAAGGGCGCGTTCTAAATTGTATCGGGATTGTTGCATATCGAAGAATGTGGTGCGTCCGGACTCGAAGGCTTGAGCGACAAATCGGAACGATTCTTGATTGGCACGAACGGAATTTTCGGCAGCAACATAACGATCTTTCGATACTTTGGCATTAAGCATGGCACGCTGAATGTCTTTGTAGATGATTTTTTTCGCATTTTCAACTTCGAGTTCCTGATTTTGAATTTGAAGTTTGCTTTGCGAAACATTGGTTCTTACACTCATGCGATTGAAAATCGGAATATTCATAGAAACGCCTATATAACTGCGCCAGTTGTTGGACAATTGCGTGCCAAACGCCTCGTTTGGAACTCCATTCAAATAAAAATAACTGGTTGCAGTTGACGCATTCAACGAAAGATTTGGAAAATAGGCTCCTCTTGCGACATCTAAATTCTTTTTCGAACGCTCCAAACGAAATTCCTCAGCTTTCACATTAGGAAGCGTTACAATTGCATTTTCGAAAATCACAGCAGGAATTGGCATTTCGGAAATATCCGGCAACAAAATCGGAACAGCAACATCAAAGGTTGAAAAATTTTCAAGCTCCAAAAGTTGTGCCAAATCAAGCAAAGCCAAACTTAGATTTTTTTCTGCAGTGGTTACATTGAAATTATCATTTGCCAATTGAGCTTTCAATTCATACAATTTTGAAATCGGTTCTCTTCCGCTGTTGACAAGAATTTCCGAACGGTTCAACAAAGTGTCGGTTAAGTCGCGTTGATTTTGTGCGATCTTCAAAAATTCTTTTTGCACCAATACATTCAGGTAATACGATGCTACTTGTAAACTAATGTCATTCTTGATTTTTTGATGATCTTCGACCGAAGCCATAAAATTGAATCGTTGTGCAGCAATGGTGTTGGCAAGTTGGAAACCCTGAAATAACGGAATATTTGCATTCAACGAAGCATCGGCAGAATTGGAATTTTGATTGACATACTGGTTGTCTCTATCCAATGTTCGCCCGAAACTAAATCCATCGGATAAACCTGCGTTGAGATTCGGCAAACGATTGTTTCTCGCTTGGTTCCATTGCATTTGATTGCTTTCCGTAAGAATGCCTGCTTGCCTGATTTGAATATTGTTTTCTATCGCATGGTGGATACATTCGGTTAATGTCCATTGTTTTTGTGCAAAGCCAATGATGGGGATTGCGAGCAAGGTTATGAGGATAATTTTTTTCATTTGATTTTTGATTTTGATTTTTTTGGTGCGAGGTGGCGGGGTACGAGGTGCGGGGTGTGCTTCGTGGAAACCTCGTACCTCGCACCCAGTACCTCTTACCTATTATTTTTTCTTTGTGATTATAGCGCCGCGAATTCGGTCGCCCTCGTTAATGCCGCTTAAGATTTCAATGCGAAGACCATCGGAAAGTCCTATTTCTATAGGCCTTTTCTCAAACTCCTGTTTAGGTTTTTCAACTGTCAAAATATAGACGAAAGCACTGTCTCCGCTAAATTCCACACTTGATTCGGGAATGGTCATTACGCTATCACGCTGTGCGGTGATGATTTCGGCATTTGCGGAATAGCCGGCACGTATGAAAACCGTGTCGGGAATAGTAATTGCCGCTCTAATTTCAAACATGATGGCACCGTTTTTTTCAACACCTTTGGGTGAGACGTATTCGAGATTAGCTTTGAGGTGCACGTTTTCCAACGCACCGAGCGTGATGTTGATTGTTGTACCTTGATGAATTTTTCCAATTTCGGTTTCATCAATCTCTCCACGGAAAATCATGTCGTTCATGTTTGCAACTACAGCAATCGTTGTACCTTCGTTGAAATTATTGGCTTGCAATACGGTTGTTCCAACCTTTATAGGAATGTCCAAAATTAAACCACTGACCGTGCTTCGAATATTCGTTGTGCTATAGCCCTCTGATCGAGCAGACACGCCTGTTTTGATGATATCAAGATTATCTTTTGCGGCCTGTAATTCCTCCTTTGCACGTTTGAAATTCATTTCGCCTTGTTCAAATTCTTCGCGAGCAATCACGTTATTTTTGAAAAGTGTTTGCAAACGTTCAAAATCTCTTTCGGCTTGATTGAAACTGATTTCTGCCATATTCACGCGATTTTCTGCAGCGTTCAACATGCCCATCTCCGGCACCACTTGAACTTTTGCAATCACTTCACCTACGCGTACATGTTGTCCGGCTTCTTTGTAAAGGTGCGTGATAATTCCGTTGATTTGCGGTTTGATTAAAATCTCGTAGCGAGGCTCTACTTTGCCCGTCGCTATAGTTTTTTTCACAATCGTGTGACGTTCCATTTCGACCAATTCATAAACGATTTCTTTTGGTTTCGATTTGGAATACAAAAAATAAAAGGTGTAGATTACGATAAAACCTACGATTGCGAGGAGGGTGTACTTAAAAAACTTTTTCATGGTATCTGAATGTTTAATTTATTGAATATCTTGTTGTTGTTTCTATGAATTATTTATCCTTTATATGTAGATAGGTTGTAATGAAATTTTCAGAAGGTTCAGGTATTAAGTCGGTTAGTTTTTCTCTTCCAAGTTTTTGGTCTATGGTTTGAGCGATGCTTGCACCTACTATATACCATAACCTTTTTCCGTCCGACAATATATAAATTTTGTACCAATCTTCTTCGGTCAATACCGAATCAGGATTATTTTTAAAATGAAAATAAATGTCGAAAAATTCTTTTGTATACTCTTTCATTCGCATGGAATCCTGAAGTGCGACATAGTCATCATCCACATTCATGGCATTTTCCTGCTTTCGTATTTCAAGAGATGCATACGTTGCCATTCCTTCCAAATGTGTAAGATATTCTATCAATTGCGCCATTTCTCTATAATTCGCTATATCCAATGAAGGCATGATGTTGTTTTTGAGCATCACAAATCCTGCGTGGTGTAATTCATGAATAGCATAATATTTTAGTTCATTCATGTTCTTCAGAAAATAGGGATGAGCCAAATTTAGGCTGGCATTTTTACCATAAGCAACCCCCAAGTCATAGCCAAATGTAAAAAACAAAGAACTCGAAAAACTGAAGTCTTTAGGGAGGTATTGCAATGCAACTTGTTGCGCAACATCTGTTTCTGCGATATTCTTTTTTGCATAATTTAAGTTTCTTTTAAAATGGTCCAAGGTTTCTGGATTATTCATTGAAGACAACAGATACGTTACGAGCTCTATTTTTGAGTCATTGGGCACATTATTACCAAAATGTTTCGAGTGATTAAATAAATGTTCGGTAGCTTTAAGTTCGGCTATTTTTTGCAAATATACAGGATCTTTTGTATTCAAATAATCAAGGGCAAGTTCTGCAAAAGAGAAATCATAAACAACATTTTTTTGAGGTATTAGTCTCTCGGATATAGGTGCTGTTTGAGCAAGTAAACAGCCAAAAAACACTGAGCAAACAGTGACTGTCAATAGATTTTTTTTTGTTATCATTTTTTTTGTTTTTAATTATTCATTTTTTATTCATCTCGTAACGCGTCGATAGCTTTGATCTGCATCGCCCGCCATGCGGGAAGTAATCCTGCAAGAATGCTGAGAGAAAGCAGTACAAAAGTTGCAGAAATCGCTGTCCAAAATGGGATTTGAAATCCCGATGTTTCGCCACCACCACCGCTTATTCCTAAATCTGCCATTTGCAAAACAAGCACACCGAATGCAATTCCCAATAATCCTGAAATACCTGTCAATACGGCCGTTTCGGACAATATTTGCGATAAAATCTGAAACGGTCGTGCTCCTAATGCGCGTCGTACGCCGATTTCCTGTGTCCGTTCTTTCACCGTAACCATCATGATATTACTCACACCGATAACACCGGCTATGAGTGTTCCAAGTCCGACAATCCAAATCAAAATACTGATACCTGTAAACAAATTGTTAAACATCATAAATTGTTTTTCGAGGTTCATCACAACAACGGCTTTTTTGTCGTGAGGAGCGATTTTGTGTTGACGTTTGAGAATTTGTGAGGCTTTTTCTTCCAAATCACTGATGCGATAGCCTTTTCTTGCCGTAAACGCAATCATGTCCAATCTATCGCCGGCTCTTGTCATCAACTGCATGGTGGATATCGGAAGCACCATCATTTCATTATCGTTTCCGCCGATATTCAAATTTTCGGAAACCGGTTTGTAAACACCAATCACGGTTAATGCCACATTGTTCCAATAAACGGTTTGTCCGATCGGATCTTCGCCTTTCATGAACAAAACTTCGTAAACACGTTCTCCAAGAACACAAACTTTGCGCTTTTCCAACACATCAATTTCATTGATATAGCGCCCCATCAACATAATAGGTTGGTGAATTTTTGCGTAAATTGGCGTCACTCCACGCAAACGGGCTGCTTGAGTCTTTTCACCTCTAATTAATGTGCCGTCCCAAGCCATGTTGATGCCGGCGATATGTTCGATTTCGGGCATTTGTTGTTTGAGAATTTCAACATCTTGGATTTTCATCGTCCACCAGCGCCCTTTGCGAAAACCTTTGTAAGGTTCGGACGTTGTATTGCTCCAAATTAGAGCAGAATTTGTTGCAAATCCACTAATTTGTTTTCTGAGAAGATAATCCAAACCATTACCACCGCCAATTAGCACCACCAACATAAAAATGCCCCAAAACACGCCGAAAGCCGTCAGCAAACTGCGGGTTTTGTTGCGGGTGATGGTTTGTAGGATTTCTGTTATTTTATCGAGGTCGAACATGGTGGATTTCAGTTTTCAGTTGTTTATTTGGTGTTTGGGTGCTTCGACTCCGCTCAACGACCAAACAAGTGGCTGAGCGGAGTCGAAACGCCTATTTTGCAGCAAGTGCAGTTACAGGTTTTATACGAACGGCGTTACGTGCAGGAAAAAATCCCGCCAATGTTCCCGCGATGATTAAGGTTAATGTTGCACTAATGGCGATGCCAAGGTCAACGGTTGGATTGGTGAACATTTGCATATCTCCGCTATTGGCAGCTTGTTGGGCTTCCATCATGGCATTGATTCCTTCGGTAACGGCAATTCCCAAAAACATGCCGATGTATCCGAAAACCGCTGTAATAATGATGGATTCCAACACCACTACTTTCAAAATGGATGCAGGAGAAGCGCCAATCGCTTTGCGGATTCCAAATTCTTTCGTGCGTTCTTTCACGCTAATCAACATGATATTACTCACGCCAACAATACCCGAAATTAGCGTAAATAAACCGATAATCCATATCGCGATAGAAAGCACGTTAAAAATCATATTTGTTTCCAAATAATTTTCAAATCGGTTCCAAATCCAAATTGCACTTTGGTCTGTGGGATCGAATTGCTTTTTTTGTGCAAGAGCCTTCTTCAAATCTTCGTTAAATTTTACGTTGTCCTCTTTGGTCGGAAGGTTTTCAACAATCATTGCAATTTGTCGAACCCACGGACCTGTATTAAACACTTCTCGTGCCGTTGTGAATGGAATAATCAGAAACGGATTTTCTTGACCTTCAGGTCTATCGAGAATACCAACCACTTGAAATAAAATTTGATTGACTTTAATATATTGTCCCAACGGATCTTGATTTGGAAATAAAACATCAGCCGTTTGAGGGTGCAAAACCGCAACTTTTCGTTTTTCGTTGAGATCATGTTGATTGATAAACCTGCCCTTTCCTTGCGATACTGTATAACCATCAATGATTGCTTTTTCAGGATATTCGCCAACAATAGAAACCGAGGTATAGTTAGTTCCAACTGATACGGTTTGATTCCAAATAGGAACTTGCGGAACAATTATCGTAATAATATCCGGAAATTGTTGTTTGAGATAATCCAAATCTTCCATTTCGAAACGAATTTGACGATCAGGTTTGAACCCTTGATAAGGTTTTGTGGTCCAACCCGGCCAAATTTTCACAAAATTTATGGCTCGCCCTTCAAAATTGTTTTTCATTGCGTTTATCAATCCATTTCCAGCACCCAACAAAACGATAAGCATGAAAATGCCCCAGGCTACGGCGAAGCCTGTCAAAGCTGTTCTTAGCTTGTTTTTGCGGAAGGTGTTTAGTATTTCGTATAGGGTATCCATTTTGTTGTTTTGTCGGGGCGGGGTCTGCCCGCTTTAATTGCAATTTTTTTGTCATGATTTCCGTTAAGGGCGGGCGAATTCCGCCCCTACGATTCGTCAATAATTCCATCTTTAATATTAATAATCCGATTCGTTTTCTCCGCGACTTCTCGTTCGTGTGTAACAATAATCACGGTTTTCCCCATGCGATTAACTTCGTTCAAAAGTTCGATCACTTCGAAGGAGGTTTTACTATCTAATGCACCTGTCGGCTCATCTGCGAGGATAATACTCGGATTTGAAATCAACGCTCGAGCGATGGCCACACGCTGTTTTTGTCCGCCAGACAACTCATTCGGCAAATGATGCCACCAATCTTTCAAGCCAACTCTATCTAAATATTCCAATGCTATCGCATTACGTTTTCTTCGCGAAATGTTACGGTAATACAACGGAAGTGCCACATTTTCCATCGCATTTTTAAAACCGATAAGATTGAACGATTGAAACACAAAACCAATCATTTCATTTCGTAACCGCGCCGATTGAGTTTCGGTCAAATCTTTGATGAGCCTACCATTCAGATAATAAGTGCCGGTATCGTAATTATCCAAAATACCTAGAATATTAAGTAATGTGGACTTTCCGGAGCCCGATTGTCCCATAATCGAAACGTATTCGCCTTCTTTGATATTTAAGTCAATTCCTTTCAGAACGTGCAAAGGCTGTGCTCCGAAATAGGTTTTATTTAGGTTCGAAATTTGTATCATTTGGTTTTGTTGTTTTTCGTATGACGAAGTGTAGCAGGAAAAAGTTACAGTATTATTATTTTTTCTTTTCAGGAAACGACGCAATAACATTTCCTTTTTCATCTAAGAAATCTAATTTGGCATTATTTTCTTTGTCCACATAAAACATAGCCCTGGGTTTTCCCTTGTCATCATACAAGAATAGTCCGTCATTTAGACTTTGTGATTTTCCAAGCATAATACGAGGAACAGCACCACCGATCAATCCTTGTTCCGCGAGCTCTCCAAACTTGCTCTCCATCTCTTCGGGAGATAGTCCTTCCCAGTTTTGTTTAAGTACTGTGGACATGGATTCTGTTGGTTTACGGTCATTGAAAACAAGAGTGCTACGCACCATTCTTTGATCTCCCTGTTGATAATCCTGAGTGAGTATTTGCATGACCTGATCTCCATCGTATTGGTCGTATGTGAAAGATAGACCTTGTTCATGTCCATTTTCTGCTTTCAATCCGGCGAAAACAAGACCGCCACATTCCATACCATCATTATTAAAAAACAACATTCCTGCCATTTTGGGTCTAAAATCGTGACTTGGTATACCGTTAATCACATCTTGTCCTGTAGGAAAACGATCTACATTTGTAATAATCATTTTCACAGTTCCGTCTTTTTCTACGATATTGATTCGTTCAACATCAATTTCAGTGAATTTTTGATTTCCACTGTTTTTCATTGCCGTGCTAATTACAAAAGTCATTCCGATTGCCATTGCAACAGCAAAAGTTCTTAAAAATACGAGTTCTTTGTTCATTGTGTTTTGGTTTTTAATTGTTATGTTTTTAAGTTAAATAGTGTTAAATTTTTTCGAAATTTCATCGATAGAGATGTTTAGCCACTTCATTTTCTTGAACAAATTTGGCAATTCTTCGTTGAAAAATTCCGTTTTATACATCTCTCGAATACGTTGCAAACCATTACTTTCAACAAAATAACCGATGCCACGTTTTTGAAAAATAATCTGTTTGCTTTCCAAGTATTCAAATGATTTTACAATGGTATTCGGATTTACCGCCAATGTTACACTTAATTCTCGAACCGAGGGAATGCGCTCATCCGCCTTCCAAATGCTCTGCAAAATCCGCTCACACATGAAATCTGCAATCTGCAAATAAATCGGTTTATCAGTTTTATAATCCATAAATTTTAAATTTGAGTTCGTGGAAATTTTATTAATGCAAGTGTCCAAAGCGCGATCATCAGTCCGTATACAGAGTAAAGTAGATACGTTGTATTCATATTTATCGAATAATTGACCATTTTTAAAAGTGGCAATTGA
>WRCN01000030.1 GCA_009783885.1 Bacteroidales bacterium
CACCAATGATGAAATTTTGGAAGACACTAACATTTTCATTGTGCGGTTTTATTTTGATGAATCCCCGTTTGCGGATTTTGATGAGATGGTCGACTATTTTTCTCGTGGATACACGGGGCACGAGCATATGGATATGTTTGGGTTGATCAATATGAATGGGAGGATGTACGATCCAATCATTGGGCGGATGCTTTCGCCGGATCCGTATGTGCCGAATGGGACTTATACGCAGGATTTTAATCGTTATATGTATGCGAGGAATAATCCGCTGTCGTATGTGGATCCGGATGGGGAGTTTATCACATGGAGTATCAGTAAAAGTGGTATTAGTATAGGAGTTAATTTTACACCAATCGGAATAATGGTAGGAGGAGGAATTAACATTGGTTGGAGTGATGGAGGTTCTGTCGGTGTTTACGGAGAGTTAGGACCTCGGTTTGGTGGTGAAGGCTTTGGTTCAGGAGCAACCGTAAGTCAAAGTTTGGACTATGGTTTTAAGTTTAAAAGTTGGAGTACAACCTCAAGTGCTAACGTATATGCTTCTTATGGAGGGTTTAATGCAGGTGCAAATGTTTCTTATACTCATGGTACAAGTAGTAATCCAGGAATGTGGAATTGGAGTGTGAGTGCTGGTGTAGGTATTGGAAATGACGAAGCGGGTATTGGATTTAACGTTGGATATGGTTCACAAGGTTGGACTTGGGGGCTTGGCGGTTATTACAATCCAGGAGCTTGGAAAGACAATCCTATTTATGACCCTGCAAAATGGAATGACCCCGATATGATAAACTACAATAATTGCTATTCCTATGCTTTGGACGATTTTAATAATGGTAATTGGCATGGAATGCAACCTGGTGATTATAGTGATGGTCCTGGTATAACAAGCCGAGAACATCTTACACTTGACAATGTTTTGAGTTTGGCAGTAAGGGATGGTAGAGTTAAACAACCTAATTTTTGGAATAAATTGGGGTTTGGTAAAAATGGATATTATACTGTGTATTTGGTTTCTGCCGACGGTGTGGATTATCATTGGTATCGTCAAGACCAAGGGGGCGGTTGGTCGCACAAACCAGGTAGAACTGCTGTTAGAAATACTGATTTTGGAGGACGTCCGATTATTAGTATGAACCCAGTATTTATGAATCATGGTATTTATCAAAATGGAGGCATTAGATTATGGGTAAGGAGAAGGTAATTTTTTTAATGTTATTATTTATGTTATCAGGGATTCATAGCTATTCTCAAGAGTTGCGGTGGCGAGAAACAAACGAACTGACAAAATCGCTATATCAGTCAATGGTGAATTTTGCTAACGAAAAATCACGTAACAAACAGAAACGAATGAAGCAACAAGAGGTAAAAAACTTTCTTGAAGCACATTTCACTTTCCAAGACACTATTCCTAAACTCGTCTTTTTTGATAAAAATCAGATAGTAGAATGGGGAACGAACTTTACAGCTTCTCCTTTTATGCCGTATTCTCTTGTGCAATCAAAGGAATTTAATGTAAACAATAGTAATATCTTTGTTTTAATGGTCGATGGATGTTCGGGTGTGCAATGCTTAGATATTTATATTTTTGTGCAAGAGGGTAAAACTTGGCAACTAATAGCAGGCTCAGAGAGAAATATAAATATAGGAGAATTTGTAAATGTCAGAATTGATAATGACCAAGAAAAAATAGTATTTGAGACGGTTGAAACAAATTCAAGAAAGATAGGAGAGTTTGCCCCAAAACCATAGGTTAGAGTCCACACCATCCGCTCCGCTGGCGCGGGTCTGTGACCCGTGCCAATCAAGCAAAGTAAAGAAAATTAAATTGAAAAAAGACAGATAAAAAAAGTGCAAGAAAATGCGAGAATATATGCAAAGATTAGACACGGCACCAGTTACAAGTGCTCGTTGGATACAGTCATTACACAATACCACAAATAAAAAATTTAACAATCAATAAAACAATTATGAAAACTAAAACAATTCTCTGTGCAATCTTTCTGTTGTTAAGCACCACTGTGGTAGCACAAACTTCCACAGACACTCTTATTATTAGAAACAATGCTTGGACAGGTTTTACTTTTGAGCAAAATCAAAGGACTTACACTCTCAAAGAAGTGCCTGCTTTAATGCAAAACAATCAGCAGGCTTACGATTTCATTCAAAAAGCAAGGACTCAAAACACTGTCGCTAATGTGTTTGGTTTTGCAGGTGGTCTACTTGTTGGTTTTCCTTTAGGTGTAGCTATTGCTGGAGGAGACCCAAACTGGGCATTAGCAGCAGCGGGTGCAGGCTTGATAGTTGTAGCAATTCCGATATTCAATTCAGCCAAGAAAAATGCAACTAAAGCCGTGCAAGTCTACAATGAAGGTATACGGCCTCAACAAGGTAATCTTAGCGTTAATTTCGGAGTTACATCTCAAGGAGTAGGACTACGAATTAACTTTTAGATACATAGGTTATAGTATGACCAGTACCGCAAAAATAAAGTCTAATGGTCAATAAACAAAACTATTAGACTCCCGCTGGCGCCGGTTTGTAACCCGTTCCAATATAGCACAGTAAACCTGATAGCACAAATAATTTTATCAAATAAAAATAAAAAATATGAAAAACAGAAATTTAATAATTTGCTTGTTAGCAGTAATGTTTTTTGCAGAACAATCTTTCTGTGCAGAAAGCGATTCTACAAGAACAGAGAAAAATTCTGAAAAAGCTAAGTTCATTATCGGAGCAACAGGAGGGTTGTCGCAAAACAATTTCTTATCGGGAGATTTGTATTGTGGAGTAAGTATTCCGCTTAAATCAGATCAATTAGAAATCAATTTTGGGTATTCGACTTTTAGCAATAAAGCTACATATCGAGGAGTAAAAAATTTACAATTCAAATCACATGGATTGTTTATAGAAGGTAATTATGTATTAAGCAGCGGATTATACTTCGGATTGAGAGTTGCATTCAACTTAAATTGGGTCGATGAAAATTCACAGAAATTATTCGACAATTACACATTTAAATCTCCCACATTTTTCTCAGGAAAGGCATTTTATGGACAAATTGGATATTATTATCCAATTGGAACTTCTATCGGTATTAAAGGGCAATTTCAAATTGGATTGCATAATTATAAAATTGCAGAAGGTCGATATTGGCAGTTTGGTAATTCTAATGATCCTATAAGAGACGCACAACTTGGGGTTGAATGGCGTATTGGTTTTTTATACAACTTGAGTGTTGGTTTCATATTAAAATTATAGTTCCATTCCCCCGCTATTTTATGATATTTGTAAGCAAAACGATATCTACCGCCGATTGAGAAAAATCATAATATAATACAACAAGGCTGCCAACGAACTCAAAGCTGCAACCACGTAAGTATATGCAGCGGTTCGCAAAGCAGACTGGGCTTTTGGGTGATTTTCCGGAGACGTGATATTATGCGCAGAAAGCCACACTAAAGCGCGTTTACTCGCATTGATTTCCACCGGAAGCGTAACAAAACTGAATAAGGTTGTGGTCGCAAAAAGAATAATACCGATGAGCAACAGTTCCGGAAATCGTTGTACCAACAGAATTCCCGCCAACAACACCCACTGCATCCAGCGCGAAGCAAAACTTACCACCGGTACTAAATTTGAGCGCATACCTAACCAAACATAGGCATGCGCATGTTGCACAGCATGTCCGGCTTCGTGTGCTGCAACAGCTGCAGCAGCCACATTGCTACCATAATACACCTCTTTGCTGAGATTGATGGACTTGGTAATGGGGTTGTAATGGTCGGTCAATTGTCCGTTGATACAGGTTATTTTTACATCACGAATATCGGATTCGTTCAACATTTTTTCGGCCACATCTTTTCCGGTTAAACCATAATTGACAGGGATTTTAGAATACTTTCGAAATTTAGATTTCAACGAATTACTAACCAACCAACTTGCGAGAATAGTTAGTCCGAAAATAATCCAAATAATCGGAATGCCGTTTATGTGCAAGGGAATTTGTTCCATAATTTTGTCGTTTTATTCTTATTGGGCGCAAAATTTTGCACCCCTACTTTATTTTGTTATTTTTTGTATTTTTTCAATGGAAGGAACATCACGCCAAGCCCATTTATCAATCACAACACCGTTTTTCAACAAGATTAATCCCGGATTGGAACGAACAATGGCCTTGATGGATTTATCATCCGAATAAAAAATATCCAAATCACTACGACCGACCTTTTGTTTGAATTTTTCAACGGCTTCGCCGGTAACATTCAAATCGAACAAAAACATAAACATGTAGTTATTTTCTCTCGCAAAATCTTGCAAAGCAAAGATTTTTTTCATGTTTTTCAAGCTTGCTTTTTGCACGTCGTACATCGCCACAATGAAGACATAATTCGGAAAATCGGCCACAAAATTTGCCACATCTTGGCCATATTCGTTGTTTTGATCGAAGATCGGAATCATGAGATTTGGCGGGTTTGGATCGTTGATTTGCATGTCCACAAATACCCAGTTTGTGGCAATATCGGCAGGCAAATTTCTAGAGTCGAATTCGTGAATTTCTTGCGTTTCTTTGTTTTTGTATTGGAACACATAGGTTACAGGCTCTGTTTTCGGCGGGTTAAGTTTTGCACCTTTTTTCCAATCCATAAAGTCGATAACCGGTAAATGGCGCAGGTTGTAGAATTGAAATCCAAAAAATAAAACAGTTGTTACAAAAACAATCATCACCTCATTTTTAAGGCTAAATGTGTTGCGAATGCGGTATCGTCCAAAAAATAAAATCACCACTAAAATATTTAACACGATATTTTTATAAAACGTTTGCCAATTGGTCAATGTAATGGCCTTTCCGAAACAACCGCAATCGGTAATTTTATCGGAGTAAATGGTAGCGTCAAGCAATGTCGTTACCGTAAAAAACGCCATCATCAAAACGGTGATCCACGCCATAAACGGAATGCGAATATTCAAAATCAAGGCTGCACCAACCACAAATTCAGTTGTGATCAAAATGAACGCAAGCGGCATAGATAGCGGGTTTGCCCACAACGTGCCATACGCAGCAAAGTAATCGAAAATTTGATATTGTGTGCCGAGCGGGTCAACGCCTTTTACAAAACCCGAAAACAGAAACAACGCACCAACCAGTGTTCGTGCAATGGTTACAAGAGTTTTATTAAAGTTATTGCGATATAAAATCGCCAATACAAAAAACAGACATAACGTGGTCAAAAAAAGCGGGTTAAAGTCTTTGGCATACACGCAGAAAACACCCAAAATAAGGGTAGAAACCAAAATAAAGAAAGGGATGATGGTGTGGTTTAGGTTTTTTTTCATGGGTTTTATTTTTGTTGGGGCATGGGTTGCCTGCCCTGTTTGCAATTGAGCACGTTGACCGTGCTCCTACATTTTTATCAATGCAAAAACAGCATAATTTATCATATCGTAATAACTTGCATCAATGCCTTCAGAAACAAGGGTTTTGCCACTGTTATCTTCAATCTGTTTGATGCGGAGAATTTTTTGTAAAATAATATCTACAAATGAACATTGTCGCATGTCGCGCCATGCTTCGCCGTAATCGTGATTTTTGTTCATCATCAAATCGTGGGCTTGTTTGGCATATTTATCGTAGTATTTAAGGGCTTTTTCGAGCGATAAATCGGCTTTATCGCTATCGCCTAATTCGAGTTGAACGAGTGCCATAATTGAATAATTGACAATGGCGATAAATTCGCCACGAATATCCTCATTTACTTTCTGAATGCCGCTTGCCTGAATACTTCGAATACGGTTTGCTTTAATGAAAATCTGATCGGTCATCGAGGGTAGGCGCAGAATACGCCACGCACTTCCGTAGTCGCGCATTTTTTTCTCGAAAAGTGCACGGCATTCGGCAATTACGGCATAGTATGCTTGGCTTGTATTCATAAACTGTTAAGGATTTTTTGCCATTCGTTTTTCGACAATTTCGGGCCTATAACTTGCACCACTTCGCCTGCTAATTTAGCACCCAAATTTCCGCAAGATGTCAAATCCATGTTAGTCATCAATCCAAACAAAAAACCTGCTGCATAAGCATCTCCGGCGCCGTTAGTGTCAATAACTTTGATGTCGTTTGGTGCATTGATACGTTCAACTTGATCTTTATGCTGAACTAACGATCCCTTTTTACCAATTTTCACAACAGCATATTCGGCGTATTTTGCAAAATATGCCAATGCTTCTTCGGCTGGTTTTCCACAAAAGGCATGGGCTTCCTCCTCATTAGCAAACAAAATATCAACATAGTTTTCGACCATTTCCGTTAAAAACGGTAAATTTTCTTCCACGACGTTGTAACTCGCCAAGTCAAGCGAAACGCGGCATCCCATTTGTTTTGCAAACTGAATTGCTGTGCGAATTAAATCGTAATTTTGCACCAAATACCCTTCGATATGAAAATAGTCGTAACCTTCAAAAAGCTCTAACGATAAGTGATTTGCCGAAAGTTCAATCGCCGAACCGAGATAAGTCGCAAACGTGCGTTCGGAGTCCGGACTCATCAATGTTATGGCTGTTCCTGTTCCGACTGTTCCCGTGAAAAGGTTAGGTTTTATACCATTTTCAAGCATATCGGTTTTGAAAAATTCGCCATATTTATCGGCTCCTACACAACCTACAAAACTCGCATTTCCGCCCAGATTGGCAATTCCGTTAAGAGTATTGGCAACCGAACCACCCGACGCAAGTGTGTACGGCGAGGTTTTGAAATATTCCAAAATCCGCTGTGCACGCTCCAAATTGACTAACTGCATACTGCCTTTCGGAAGTTTCAATTCGTCAAGTTGACGGTCGTTTTCAAGTTGAATAACGATGTCGACAAGGGCATTCCCGAGACCAAGGATTTTTTTCATGACAAATTATTCCACAGGAAATACCGGCATTTGTGGCATTTGCGGCAGAAGGTTTTCGTCAACGGTGAGTTCGGTTCTGATACCGCTTTCGCCACCTGCCCCGCGAGGAATGGCAAACGCTGAAAAAATGCTCAACGTGCACAAAGCGATAGCCAATGTCCACGTGGCTTTTTCAAGAAAATCAGCGGTTTTGCGAGCGCCCATAATTTGTGTTCCTGCGCCGCCAAATGTTTGCGAAAGTCCACCACCTTTAGGATTTTGAACAAGTACGCTGATCCCTAAAAAGAGACAGCAAAAGAAAATAAGAACGGAAAGAGCAATGTAAAGTCCCATTATTTTTTTGTTTTTGGTTTATGATTATTAGATTTTGAATTTATTGTATTTGTTGTTTTTGTTGATTTGATTTGTTTGCTGAGATGTGTAAAATGCTCGGCTTTTTCGGGGTATTTTTTACCTAACGCTTTGTAGATTTCACGCGCCTTTTCAGGTGCTCCCTGAGCCACATAAAGAAGTGCCAACGTTTCACTTGTTACATCAAAGTTTTCACGCATACTGTTTTCTTCTTTGATTTTCCAATGTGATAGTCTACTTTCATCCATTTTGGAAATTTTCGGGTTAGTTGCAATCACTTTATCGATAAGGGCTTTATGTTTTGGCGTTTCCGAAAAATTTACGTCCACCATCTCTGTTTTGCGAATTTCGAGCAAACGTTCATTAACTTTTGCCATCGTTTCTTGTCGCAGTTGTTCAAGCAGAAAATCTTCCGAAGTTTGGGTTTTTGGAAGTTTTATTTGGGTAACTGCCGAGGGTTTGGGTTCTTGTAGGTTAAGTAATTCCGAGATCGTTTTGTTTCGAAACGTTGCTTGGTGCTGGATGCGCGGTGCGGTCGTTTCGACTCCGCTCAACGACCGGTGACTGAGCGCTCCCCGAGCGGAGTCGAGGGGCGGAGTCGAAGTCACCTCGTATTTCACACTTTTTCCTTTCGCCAAAATTTCATCCACTTGTTCAACAGCACATTTCAATCTTTGACGATTATTCACACAAATAGCCGTATAAGGCAACCGCGTATCAAATGTATCTTCTTCCAAACGCCTCAAATTCAACAAATACAGAATCTGTGCTGTTTGGCAATATGGATAGTCTTCGATCAAATTTTTCAGTTCAATCAAGCTATCCACACTCATTTGTGAGTAATCGGTTAATATGTGTTGCAAATGTTTTTGAGTCATTTAACCTGCAAAGGTACAAAAAAAAATCGAAATATCAAAGTATTTCGATTTTTCATTCCGTTTTTTGTCGGGGCAGGTTTGAAACCTGCCCTTACGATTTATTTCACATTTTTCAACGTCAATGTCAAAAATTCCCAGAATTTTTCAACCGTAGCAATGTTTACTTTTTCGTCCGGTGAATGCAAACCAAGAATAGTTGGTCCGAATGAAATGATGTCCCAATTCGGATAAGCGGCACTCAAAATTCCACACTCCAAACCGGCGTGAACGGCTTTGATTTCCGGAACTTTACCCCATTTTTCTTTGTAAACATCTTGCGCAACTTTCAAAATCGGCGAATTCATGTTGGGTTTCCAACCCGGATAACTGCCCGAAAGTTCGATTTTCACACCTGCCAAATCGCAAATCGCCACCATCATATCAGCCAAACTATCTTTGGCTGTATCCACTGACGAGCGGAGCAAACAGTAAATTTCTGCAACACCGTTTTCCGATTTCACAATCGCCAAATTGGTTGACGTTTCGACCAAACCCGGCAAATCATTGCTCATGCGCATCACACCGTTTGGCAAGCCACGAACGAGATCAACCAATTTATGCTGATCGGCTAATTTGAAAACCTGATCGGCTTTTCCGGTTTCAACCAAGAATTGAAAGCCCGGATCTGCCGTTGCCAATTCAGACTTAATAATCGCTGCAAATTTCTCTGCAAACGTTTTAAATTCGGCAACTTTATCTTTCGGAACAACTACAATAGCATTGGCTTCACGAGGAATCGCATTACGCATATCACCACCGCTGATCGAAGCTAAACGAACGCCGAGATTTTGTGCTTTTTGCAAAAATCTAAAGAAAATTTTGTTTGCATTTCCAAGTCCTAAATGAATATCCAAGCCGGAATGTCCACCTTTCAAACCTTTCACTGAAATGTTGAAAGCCTCGCCATTTGCAGGTTCTGTAGAATAGTTCATTGCAATAGACGCATCAATACCACCGGCACAGCCTACATAAATTTGGCCTTCGTTGCTTGAGTCCAAATTCAACAAAATATCGCCTTTCAAAATGCCTGGTTTTAGGGCTTTTGCACCAACCATACCCACTTCTTCAGTTGCTGTAAGTAGCGCTTCTATCGGTCCGTGAATCAAGTCTTTACTTTCGAAAACGGTCATGATAGCGGCAACGCCCATACCGTTGTCGGCGCCAAGCGTTGTGCCGTCGGCTTTTACCCATTCGCCGTCGATATAGGCTTTGATCGGGTCATTTACAAAATCGTGTTTAGTGTCGTTGTTGGCTTGCGGAACCATGTCGGGATGCGCTTGTAAAACTACACCTTTGCAATTTTCCATGCCGGGAGTTGCCGGTTTGGAAACCATGATGTTACCTACTTCGTCTTTCATCGGGTTGTAGCCCAAATCTTGAAAGAATTTCATCAACAAGTTTTGAATTTTTTCTTCGTGATGCGAAGGATGAGGAACGCTGCAAATTAATTGGAAATTTTTCCAAAATGCGGAAGGGTTTAAGGATTCGAGGTTTGTGTTCATAATGTTTTGCTTTTTGTGATTATTTTTTTTGCAAAGATACAAAAAATTGTTAATAACTTGAGAAATTATTAACATTTTGGTATTTTTTTTGAAAAATATATACGAAAATCGAAAGTTGAGCGTTATATGTGTGAATAAAAAATCACATTATGAAAAAACACGAAACTTGGCGAATTGTCCAAACACGGTTTGGACACGTTCAAATCTCAAATCTACATGGTAAAAATGAAATGGTTGAAAATATTAGAATTGCTTGCTTTTTAGCAAATAAATTAGGGTATTCGATAGTTTTGCTTGCTCGTCCCGAACATCTAAAAACTCCTGACTCAAAAAATGTGACATTAAATATTTTTCAAGAGTATAAAGTTAACAAAACGCCAACAAAATCCGCTATAGATAACATGCTTAGATATGCTTCAAAACAAGCGGACCATATCATTTTAGAAATTCAAAGTGAAATTTCTGACGGTGATTTGCGACGAGGTATTTACGAAAGAATGCTGAGAACTCCAAATGTAAAAACGCTTTGTATAATTAAACATGATATCATCACACGATATGAGCGGGAACAGATTTTAGACAAGGATTGGAAATTATAAAATAAAACAGGCAACTGTAAAAACAATCGCCTGAGTATGGGTTGAGGCTTTGTTCTCTTGTCGAGAACTCACTCCCATCCAAGTGCAAAGTTACAACATTTTTTTGAAATTACCAAATGTTTTTGTTTTTTTTCGTATCTTTGCATTATGAAACCTTTGTTCACTATTTTGGCAATGTGGTTTTCCGTTGTACTCGTGGCGCAGACGGATGATTTCGTATTTACACAATTCAAGCATAGAAATGGCGAGGTTTCGAGCGAAGGTTATTTGCGCAAAGGAAAGCCAGACGGCTATTGGAAAACCTATAACGAACAAGGCCAACTCATCAGTGAAGGCAATCGAGAAAATTATTTGCTCGACGGTGTTTGGAAATTTTATCACGACCAAAAATTAACATCTGAAATCACTTATAAAGCCGGAAAGCGTGATGGTACTAGCAAAACCTATACCGCTAATGAAACCATCATTACCCCTTACACAGCGGATTTAATTTCCGGAATGCGTGAAGTTTTTTACAAAAACGGCGCTATCAAACAACGCACACCATTTGAAAAAGGCGTGGAACAAGGTATTGAATATGATTTTGCGGAAGACGGTGTCATTACAGGTATTACAGAATATCGTAGAGGATTTATTGTGAGCCGTCAACGCATCAATCGTCGTGATAAAAACGGATGGAAACAAGGTGCATGGAAATTTTTCTATCCTGATTTGGTAGTACAAATGGAAGGCACTTACCTCAACGACAAAAAAAACGGCTATTTCAAATATTACGACACGCTTGGAAATCTGACCGAAGTTAAGAAATTCACCAAAGGCGAATTGGAGGAAAGTGCACAAACCCTTGCGCAAGTCGAGGTGAGAACAGAATATCACCCGAATGGAATGCCTAAGCTCACGGTAACTTACAAAAACGGACAATTGGAAGGTGTTGCACGCGAGTATGACGAAGAAGGCAAAATCGTGAAAGGTGTGGTATTTAAAGAAGGCAAGCCTGTTGCTACAGGAATTGTAGATGACAGAGGGTTGTTTCAAAATCAATGGAAAGAGTTTTATCCTAATGGAGCCGTTAAAGCCGAAGGTCGCTACCGCAATGGCAAACGCGTTGGGAAATGGCAATTTTATTTTCCAACCGGCGAATTGGAGCAAGTCGGACATTTTAACAACAATGGCGAATACGACGGCGAATGGATTTGGTATCATCTAAACGGCGAACAGCACATCGTTCAAACTTACCTAAATGGCTTGGCTGACGGCAAATTTAGCGAATTTTCCAGCGATGGAGAACCGATTGCCGAAGGTGATTATATTGAAGGCGAACGTCATGGAAATTGGTTCATCAACACAGGGTTTGAGCGTTCAGAAGGTCGCTACAAAAACGGCGAACGTCACGGCAGGTGGAGAAATTTTTCTCTAAAAGACAGAAAATTGACGTTTGAAGGCTCGTATGTAGACGGGCTTCCCAATGGCAAACACGTGTATTATCAAGAAAACGGCAAAATTTTGGAAGAAGGTTTTTACACTATGGGCAGGCTCAACGGTGTTTGGAAAAAATACGACGAACGCGGACAAATTTATGTAACCGTTACCTATAAAAATGATGATGAAATCAAATACGATAATATTAGAACAGACGCCCACATCAGAAGATAGCCCCGTCATTCCGAGCGCAGTCGAGGAATCCCCTCGCTATGGGATGTCTCGACTACGCTCGACATGACGGACACGAAATAACAAATTATGATTTTCGCCTCCATAGACATAGGCTCGAACGCCATACGCTTGTTGCTCGTCAATATTTTTGAAGATAGTAAAGGTGCGTTAACAATGGTGCGTACAGCATTTATACGCGTGCCTATCCGATTAGGAAGCGATGTGTTTTCGAATGGACAAATTACACACGAGCGTGAGCAAAAATTGCTCAAAACCTTGTCGGCATTTAAAACGATGATAGAGGTAAATGAGGCTGTAGGTTATGATGCCGTTGCGACGTCGGCTATGCGAGAAGCTTCAAACGGCACGCAAATCATCACTCGCATAGAAAAAGAAATTGGTATTCGTGTGAAAATTGTTGATGGACAAGAAGAAGCCGAAATCATTCGCGAAGCCGGCGAAACTAGTACAAATAGTACATCTCCGATGACCATGTTTATTGATGTTGGCGGTGGAAGTACGGAAATTTCAGTACAAAAAAACGATAGTTTCATTAACTCACAATCCTTTAATCTCGGCACATTGCGCTCATTAAGCGGAACAACAGATCTCGGAGAATGGACACGATTAAATGACTGGTTAATGCAATTTGAACAACATTTCGGACAAATCGAATGCGTTGGATCAGGCGGAAATATTAATAAAATCGTCAAATTATTCGGCGATAAAGAAAAGAAAATCATTACACTTAAACAATTTGAAAATGCGTATAAAAATCTTTCTAAATTAAGTGTTTCTGAACGCATGAAAGTCTATAATTTAAGGGAAGACCGTGCAGATGTAATTGTTCCGGCGTCGGAAATTTATTTAAAAATCATGGAAACCATACGATCCAATTACATTATTGCACCGAAAATCGGATTAGCCGATGGTTTGGTGATAAATTTGTATAAAAATTACCAAAAAAACATGCTTTAAAATGAAAATTTATACCAAAACAGGAGACCAAGGAACTACCTCCATCATTGGCGGTACGCGAGTTTCGAAAGCCGATACACGTTTGGATGTATACGGTACCATTGACGAACTCAACGCACAAATCGGTGTTGTTATCGAACATTGTACCGATGAAAACGATCGACAATTTTTATCAAAAATTCAAGAAGAACTATTCCAAGTAGGGCTTGTGTTTGCAACGGATTGGGACAAATTCGATGCTTCATCTCGTGTAATTTCGGAAGATGTTATTGAACAATTGGAAAAAGAAATTGATAAAATTTCCAAAGCTTTGCCACCCTTTCAGGATTTTGTGATGCCACGCGGTTCGGTGATGTCAGCTTTTGCACATGTGGCGCGCACGGTGTGCCGACGTGCCGAGCGGTTAGCAGTTGCATGTGTGGAAAATATAGCGTTTGCTTATCAACCACTGAGAGATCCAATCAATGAAATCCTTCAACCTCAAACTCGAAAAAGAACTAAGCTTGATCCGGAACCGTTTTTTTTTCGCAACATTCAATATTTGAATAGATTATCGGATTATCTATTCGCATTGGCAAGAAAAAACAACGCTAAAATAATGTAGGAGTAAAAAATTTTTTGTCTCACATGGATTTTTTTTTGTATCTTTGCACGAACAACAAACAAATAAAACCATGAAAAAATTTCTTATTCTCGTTATTGCTGTTGTATATTCAACAGTTACAGTTGCACAACAGGAAACAACCGACCCAAAATCACGAGGAATGGTTGGTATGGTTAGCGCTGGTGGAAACATATCGCAATTTACAGGTGAAGGTAAAGAAAGACCCGCCGGCACTAAATTAGGTTATCAAATTGGCCTTACTACGTATTCAACCAAAATGTTTACGATTCAACCAGGTATTTTTTTGGCTAATAAAGGTGGTAAAGCAGCTGGAAATACCGTGAATTTGAATTATCTGCAAGTCCCGGTTAACATGTTATTCAATTTCAGAGTTGACAATGAGTGGCGTGTTATTTTAGGTGCCGGACTTTATGTCAGTCTTGGACTTTGGGGTAATTGGCACGATGGAACCAACCAAACATCAATCAAGTTTTTTGACAAAGAAGACCCGTACAGGGCTTATGATTTCGGTTGGCAAATATTTGGTGGTGCTCAATGGGGTCGCTATATTGCAACTATAGGTATTCAGCCCGGTCTCGCAAGAATTAAGGCTATTCAAGAGAACGGAGAAAACACAAATAAAGGGCGGAAAGTTCACAACAATTCGTTTACTTTCGGATTATCATATATACTCACAGATCCTTTTTACAACAGATAATGTTGTAAAAAAAAACAACTGTATTTCTTAGGGACGTGTGAACACGTCCTTTTTTTTATCTCTTAATCAACGAATTAAACTATTTTTTACAAAAAAACTATAAAAATAGTTGTAAAACTAAAAAATTAGTTGTATCTTTGTGCCATGAAATTATAAATTGTAACGGCAAGGCATGCCTCGCCCCTACGCAAACAAAAAACGATGACAAAAAACCATTTCGACGAAACCTTAATCTTAACTAAAGCCGAAGAACAAATCATGCAACTGCTTTGGGAAAAAGAACGTGCATTTGTAAACGACCTTTTGGAGATGATGCCTGAACCCAAACCGGCATACAACACCGTATCAACTATTGTCCGAATCTTAGAACAAAAAAGCTTTGTCGGACACAAAAAATTTGGAAACGCGCATCAATATTTTCCTTTGGTGTCGCAATCCGAATATTTGTCAAATTCGCTAACTCGGTTGAGTAGTACGTATTTTCAAAATTCATACGCTAATATTGTGAACTTTTTCGCAGAAGAAGGAAAACTTCGACAGAAAGATATTGAAGAGATTTCGGAATTGTTGGACACTTTGAAACATAAAAAAAAGTAAGTTATGAGTTACGGATTATGAATGATGAGTAGCTTTGCCAAATCGTATTCATAATACCCAAACTCATAACCCATAATTTATAACTCATAACCAAATAACATGAATATTTTTTCTTCAGAATTTTGGACAGTCTACATGCTCCCATCCGCCGTATCTTTGGCGGTGTTTTACCTGATCTATAAGGGTTTGGTGCGAAACGACACGCACTTCAAAAGTCGGCGGTTTGCGATTTTGGGCATGTTAATATTTGCGATGGTATTGCCGTTTTTGAATTTTCAAATTTTGACAAATGCTGTGATTGATAATGGTAAGGGCGTATTGCATACACCCTTACAAAATTTTTTCTACGAATTACCGATTTTTACGGTTTTCGCGGAAGAAAATGCGGTCGCAGAGACGCATCGCTATGTATCTCCACAATTTTTTAATATAATCGGTTGGATATATTTAATCACTGCCCTGTTTTTAGTAGGACGTGGAATTGTTGGGATCTTGCGTTTAGCGGCATTTTTTAAAAATGGAAAACGCTTGCCGACGGAAAGTTCAACAATTATTTCAAGTCCAAATATTCCAACAGCATTTTCGTTTTTTAAAATCGTTTTTATTCCCGAAACGTGGGTAAACGGTGCTGAAAAAGATATGGTGCTCGCTCACGAACGTGTGCACGTAAATCAAAAACACAGTTGGGATCTGATGCTCATGGAAGCTATTTGTGCTGTGCAATTTTTCAATCCGTTTGTGTGGTTGTTGAAACGCGAAATGCGTCTAAATCATGAATATTTAGCCGACAGGGAAGCATTGAAAAATAATGAAAATCCCGAACAATATTTCCAACTCTTACTTCGAAAAATCATCGGCAAACAGCCAATTTTAGTTCATCCGTTCCATTATTCACCCCCTAAAATAAAACAAAGAATTATGATGCAATTAACCAAACCGGCCAAAATGCTGAACCAAGTTCGGTATTTGGCGTTTATCCCTGTTGCCTTGGCGTTAACAATTTTGTTTGCGTTTAAAGGAAAATCTGAAATTTTGGAAACCGTTGTGGTTTCTGAATATGAAGAAAACCCAGACTTTTCAAATTTTTTTATGATTGTAGACGAAGAAATGTTTACCGATGATAAAACTGATTTGAGGTCTGCTATAAGTCTTAACAACGTTGTTCAATACGTTACAGTTTCGACCGGTGCTCCTATAATGGAGTATTATGCCCCAATTGCAGAAAGTGACGTGATTGAAATCGTTACCAAATCTGACAAAACGCAACTTGAAACATTGGAAACACAAAATAGAAAATCAGATTTGGCTGTGGTTGCTCACCTAAAAAAAGTTGATAAACCAAAAAACGAGGAGCCTATTTCCCCAATTACTGAAATGGCTCCGGAATTTCCGGGCGGTGAAGTTGCTCGTTTAAAATTTTTAAGGGAACATATAAGATACCCTGCAGCGGCTCAGGATTCAAATATCCAAGGAACCGTTTATGTCTCATTCGTCGTTGGGCGTGATAGTAGTATTTCCAGAGTTAAAATTATTCAAGGTATCGGCGGTGGCTGTGATGAAGAAGTTATTCGTGTCATACAAAATATGCCCAATTGGATTCCTGGAAAAATGCGTAACAGAGATGTTCGTTGGCGATTTGTTATGCCGGTGGAGTTTGTATTGGTACACTGATTTTAGAAAAATTTAACAAAAAGCATAGCGCTTTGTCGTGGGAATGAGTGGAGAGGATTTGTGGCTTTACCACAAATCCTCTCCACCTTTTCCTTTAACACAATCATCGTCATGTCAAGTGGAGCGAAGCTGAATCGAAACATCCCCTTCTATTTTTCTGCAAAATTATGTCAAAAATATCAAATAAAATTCGTATCTTTGCAGGTTAAAACGAAACATCATGTTAGGATTCATCAAAAAATTGTTTGGCGATAAATCATCGCGAGATTTGAAAGAAATAAACCCGTTGGTAGAAGCCACATTGAGCGCTTATGCAGAAATTGATCAATTATCCAACGACGAACTTCGTGCCAAAACCCACGAACTCAAAAATCGTATCAACACTTATCTTCAAGAGGATTTAGACGAAATTTTACATCTTAGAGAACGTGCCGACGAGGAAACCTGCACGGTTGAAGAAAAGGAGGAAATTTTCGATCAAATTGACCGACTCGAAAAAGAGTTAAACACAAAAATCGAGGAAATTCTACTCGAAATTCTACCGGAAGCCTTTGCGGTTGTGAAGTCAACTGCCCGCCGTTTCAACGATAATGCTGAAGTCGAAGTCAGCATCATGCCTTGGGACGAAAACCTTGCTGCCAAGCGCGACAGTGTAAATATTCGCAACGGAAAAGCCTATTACGCGAATGAATGGATGGCAGGCGGAAACCTCATCAAATGGGAAATGGTGCACTACGATGTACAAATTATCGGCGGTATTGCTCTGCATCAAGGAAAAATCGCCGAAATGGCAACAGGTGAGGGAAAAACGCTTGTCGCAACATTTCCGGTTTATCTCAATGCCCTTGCAGGACGAGGTGTTCACGTAGTTACGGTGAATGATTACCTTGCCAAACGTGACTCGGAATGGATGGGTATGTTGTTCGAATTTCACGGCATGAAAGTGGATTGCATTGACAAACACGAACCAAACTCCGACGAACGCCGAAACGCTTATTTAGCAGATGTTACCTACGGAACGAACAACGAATTTGGCTTCGATTATCTGCGCGATAACATGTGTCGAAATACATCGGAATTGGTGCAACGCAAACACCATTTCGCAATTGTGGATGAGGTCGACTCCGTGTTGATTGACGATGCTCGTACGCCGTTAATTATCTCAGGTCCGACAAGCAAAGGCGGCGATCAGGAATTTGAAACGTATCGTCCGCAAATCGAAAAATTGTACAATGCACAGCGAAATTTAGCGACACAAATGTTGGCAGAAGTGAAAAAATTGATGTCGGGAACGCCTACGGATGCACAGGAAAAAGAAGCCGGAAAATTATTGTTGCGCTGTCATCGCGGATTGCCGAAAAATAAGGCACTCATTAAGTTTTTGAGTGAGCCTGGTATGAAAAGTTTGTTGCTCAAAACCGAAAACTTCTACATGCAAGAGCAAAATAAACACATGCCGGAAGTGGATCAGGAATTGTTCTTTGTAACCGATGAAAAGCAGCACACGAGCGACCTTACGGAAAAAGGGATTAACTATTTAACAGGCGGTGGCGAGGCTGCAAAACAATACATGCTTACCGATGTCGGCGCAGAATTAGCCGAATTGGAAAAACAAAATCTAACCGATCATCAAAAAGCAGAGAAAAAAGCGGAAATCTTACGGGATTACGCTATTCAGAGCGACCGTGTTCACACCATCAACCAACTTTTGAAAGCCTACACCATGTTTGAACGCGATGTGGAATATGTGGTGATGGACAATAAAATTAAAATCGTGGACGAACAAACAGGTCGTATCCTCGACGGACGTCGATATTCAGACGGTTTGCACCAAGCCATCGAAGCGAAAGAAAATGTAAAAATTGAGGCTGCAACGCAAACTTACGCCACGATTACGTTGCAAAATTATTTCCGTATGTATCACAAACTCGCCGGTATGACGGGAACTGCGGAAACCGAAGCGGGCGAATTTTGGAAAATTTATAAATTAGATGTCGTTACAATTCCTACGAATAGAGCCATTATCCGTGACGATAGAAACGACTTGGTGTATAAAACCAAACGCGAAAAATACAATGCGGTGATTGATGAAATCAACCAACTGGTGGATGAAGGACGTCCTGTTTTGGTTGGTACGACGAGTGTTGAAATTTCCGAATTATTGAGTCGAATGCTCAAGCAACGTAACATCAAACACAACGTATTGAATGCGAAATTGCACCAAAAAGAAGCCGACATCGTTGCAGAAGCAGGTCGCACAGGCGTTGTAACGATTGCAACCAACATGGCAGGTCGTGGAACCGACATCAAACTTACGACAGATGTGCGTGGAGCAGGTGGTTTAGCGATTATCGGTACAGAGCGTCATGATTCGCGACGTGTGGACAGGCAGTTGCGCGGACGTTCCGGACGACAAGGCGATCCGGGAAGTTCACGGTTTTTCGTGTCTCTTGAGGATGATTTGATGCGACTTTTTGCCTCCGAGCGAATTGCTTCGATGATGGATAGATTGGGTCACAAAGAAGGCGATGTGCTCGAAGCCGGAATGATTACCAAATCTATCGAACGCGCGCAACGGAAGGTTGAGGAAAACAACTTTGGCATTCGTAAACGCCTTTTGGAATATGATGATGTGATGAATTCGCAACGCGAAGTGATTTACAAAAAACGCCGAAACGCTTTGTACGGCGACCGTTTGAACATCGACATCGCTAACATGTTTTACGACACAAGTGAGCAAATGATTTCAGAACACCGCGAAAATCGCGACTTTGAAGCGTTCACGATGGATGCCATTCGTACGTTTGGCATCGAGCCACAAATCAGCGATACCGAACTTTGGAACGATAAAATAGGCGACCTCACGGAAACCTTGTATCAACAGGCCTTTGCAGCCTATCATCTCAAAAATGATATGCTTGCCGAACAGGCTTTTCCTGTACTCAAAGATGTGTATGAAAATCAAGGCGGAAATTTCGAAAATATTTTAATTCCGATTACAGACGGTAAAAAAACGCTGAATGTGGTTGCGAATGTGAAAAAATGTTACGAAACACAAGGCAAAGAAGTGCCTCTCGCCGCCGAAAAAGGCATCACGTTGGCGATTATTGACGACGCTTGGAAAGAACACTTGCGTGAAATGGACGATTTGAAACAATCCGTACAAACCGCGTCATACGAGCAAAAAGATCCGTTGTTGATTTACAAATTCGAGTCGTTTAATTTGTTCAAAAATCTGATTTTAAAAATCAATAAAGATATTTGTACGTTTTTGAGTTTGGGTAAACTTCCCGCTCAAAATCCTGATTCCGTAAGAGAAGCCAAAATGCAGCGCACCGACACATCGCGTATGCGCACCTCTCGCGAGGACTATTTAGGTAATCGCACCTCCGCGCCACAAAAAACCGCGCCTGTTCATGTTGAGAAAAAAATCGGTAGAAACGATCCGTGTCCTTGCGGAAGTGGGAAGAAATATAAGCAATGTCACGGGGTCGGTGCGTAACCGTGTTGTCATTCCGAACGAAGTGAGGAATCTGTTAGCAATGAGATATCTCACTACGTTCGACATGACAACTCTAATTCATTTTTTTTTCGTACCTTTGTACAGTTCTAAAAAACATACACCATGAAAAAATGTCCAAATTGCGGTTATTCTAATGAAACCGGCGCAGACACTTGCAAAGAATGCGGCACGCATTTGCATAAAACCGTACATCACCACAAAAAACCCATGCCGCCAACCTATTTGTGGCAATCCGTTGTTGTTACGGTTTTTTGTTGTTTGCCGTTGGGCATAGTTGCGATTGTTTTTGCGGCACAAGTTTCAAGTCGTTGGCATGGTCACGACTACGACGGTGCTATGCATTCCTCGAAAGTTGCAAGAAACATTGCATTTTTTTCGTTTGTAATTGGGCTAATCGTTCATATTACCATGTTGGTTTATTTTGTTTTCGTTGTAGGGCTCTTGTCAGGAGGGATTTTATCGCATATTTTTGGGGGATAAAAAACTATCCTAAAAAAGAACAGTAAATACTCCTATGTATAAATATGAAAGACAACCTAACCAAAAGGAATTTAATACTATTAGCTTTCGTCATACTGAAATTTTTAATTCAGTATGTTTTGAGAAGTTCATACTATGACTTACATGCCGATGAATTATTATACCTTGACCAAGCTAATCATTTAGCATGGGGGTATTTTTCCGTTCCCCCCTTTATGTCATGGATTTCATATTTGATACATACATTAGGGGGCTCTCTATTTTGGATAAAATTCTTTCCCGCGCTTTTTGGAGCATTAACCATTGTGGTTGTGTGGAAAGCAGTTGAAGAACTGGGTGGGAGTTTATTTGCATTGGTTTTAAGCGCTACGGGTGTACTATTTTCTGCATTGTTATTGCTGAATATTTACTATCAACCCAATTCTTTTGATGTTCTATGTTGGACGATGTTTTATTTGGTTATGATCAAATATTTCAAAACCAATAACCTCAAATGGATTTACATAGCTGCTTTGATATTTGCCATTGGATTTCTGAATAAGTATAACATTATCTTCCTCATTATTGGGTTTTTACCGGCAGTTTTAATCACTCAACACCGAAATTTATTGACTAAAAAAGAACTGTATTTCGCAATTATATTAGCACTATTGGTCATTTTTCCCAATCTTCTTTGGCAATACAACAACAACTTTCCTTTTATTCAACATTTGAATGAGTTAAAAAGTTCTCAATTGGATCATGTGAGCAGACTTGATTTTATAAAATTTCAACTGCTTTTCTTTCTCGGTTCGCTACCTGTTATTGTTGCAGCCCTTTATGCGTTGTTAGTTTATAAACCTTTCAAAAACTATAAAACATTCTTTTGGGTCATGGTTTTCACACTGTTTGTTTTCATTTATTTCAGGGCAAACAGTTATTATGCCATGGGGCTTTATCCGATCTATATTGCATTTGGAGCGGTTTTTCTTGGACATATATTAACAAAACGTTGGACAAAACTTCTAAAGGGAATTTTAATTATCCTTCCGATTCTCTTTTTTATACCGGTATACAATGTGGTTATATTTTCAAATAAAACCCCAGAATATTTTGTGAATAAAGTTCAAAAACATCAAAATTCCGATTTACTTCGTAGAGAAAATGGCAATAATCACCCTCTATATCAAGATTTTGAAATTATGCTGGGTTGGAGAGCGTTGGCAGAAAAAGTTGACAGTATTTGTTCCGAATTACCTAATCTCGATCATATCCTAATTCTTTGCGATGACTATGGGCAGGCTGGAGCCATAAATTATTATACAAAAAATAAAAACATAAGGGCTCATTCTTACCATGAAACCTATATAGATTGGGTGCCGCTTGATAAAAAAATAGAGAATGTCGTTTTAGTCAAATGGCCTTATGATAGGGATAGAAATCGAACCAAAGAAACTCCTTTTTTCGACACGGTTTATTTAGCGGACATGCGAGTAAACCCATATGCAAGAGAAGACACGATTTTTATTTATGTACTAAAGGGAGCGAAAATAGATGTGAGTGAAGTCATAAAAGATGAAGTAAACGAGCTTAAAAACCGGCGTTAACCTTATTCTCCGTTGTAGGTTCCTCTGCCGAGTGAGTTCCCGAAGCACTTCTAAACAAAAAAATGAAATTACAAAATATTTTGTAATTTCATTTTTTTTTCGTATCTTTGCACCCCAAAATACGGTGATTGTAGCTCAGTTGGTTAGAGCACCAGATTGTGGTTCTGGGGGTCGTGGGTTCGAATCCCATCATTCACCCTGAAAACGAAGTGCTTTACAATTTCGTTTTTTAGGTCAAGGGTAAAGGGTATTATGGTAAATGGTTTTTTACTCTTGGCCTTTTTTATATAATAAAACATTCCGAATTTCGTCTAAAAACTCAATTTTCGCCGTTTTAAACGAAAAATCTTCCGGTAGTACTATCGGAATACCAAACGTCTCTAAATTCTTTCTTAAACCGGCTTCATCGGCTTGTGGATTTTCAAGATGTCTTGCTTTGAGATATTGCAAAATCCGAAGTCCATCGAATTTTTCGTGACAAAATTTTTGAAGTTGAGATTCCGTTTTGGAATTGGATTTGAGTTTTTGGTAATCCTCCGGAGAAAAATACGTTTCGAAATTTTGGTAGATGTTCGCGATTTCGTCCCAAAGTTTTGGAGGATAAATCGGGTAACTGTTCCAATCTCCGCCAACGCCTTTTATCAATGCCGGGCCTGTTCCGAAAAACACCCGGTCGCTTAGGCGGGTAGCCGGATACACAACAACCGAATTTTGTGTTACAACTTTTCCGATTTTACATAATTGTTGCAAAAAATAAAAATCCTCACCGCTTTTTTTCGGAACCATGCCTCCCATTTTTCGATAAGCATCAACACGAACTGCCATAGCACTGCCCAATGCCGTAAACGCATACGGACTGCCTATTCTAATAAGGTTTCGATGATAGCACCGCATGTAAATTTCGTATTGTAAAATGGCTCGATCTTCAGGTTCGCGACCGGTTAATTTATGGTAATATGGATTGGATAATGCCACAACACGCTGGCGCGGATTTGCAATCCGTGCCGATACAGAACTTGGCACGGATTGCAAATCCACGCCAGCGAAAATTTGTTTCATACTCTCGAAATACGCAGGCGGATACTCGGTGTCCGCATCTAAACTGATGATGATATCTTCGGGATTAGCAACCTCATTTATGGTATCCATTAAAATTTTTCTTGCCCAACCTACACCGTGGTTTTTGGAATCCCAGCCTATGGTACTGCGGTCTATGACATGGATTTTCGTTGGGGCAACTCTTGCGGTTGCCCTGATGGGGCGAGGGCAAGCCCAATGTCGTTCAGTTAAGAGATAAACACATGATTGTTAACAACTAAAATATGTCCATTGAATTGTATAACATAAAAATATGTTTTTTTGTATTGCGAAATTCAAAAAAACAACCCAATGGA
>WRCN01000031.1 GCA_009783885.1 Bacteroidales bacterium
ATGATTTTTTGGATTTGATCATTAAGCCTTTTGGCTTCTGCTTGACTTTTTCGGATTTCGTCGCGCAGTTGTCGTTCTCTTTTTTGCAAATCCGCAATCGTTCGGTTTCTCTTGTTTTTTTCGGTGTCGAGACTTCTTTTTTCTTGCTGCTCTTTGGTTAATAATTGCGTTTTGCTCTCTCTTTCTTGTTCAAGTGCGGTTTTTAAATTCTTCAATTCGTCCTGTTTTTGAAGAATTAACTCCACTTGTTTTTTTCGATGGGCACTGTATTGTTGAAAATATTTTATTCGTCGATACGCTTGATTAAAATTTTCCGAAGCCACTATAAACATAAGCCTTTCCGAAGAATTCATGTGGCGTTGTGTAGCCACAACGAGTTTAGCATACTCGTCTTTCAAGCGTTTGATTTCTCTTTCAAGCGAGACAATTTGGTTTTCGTAACTTCGAATATCGCTATTTACAACTGAAATTTCGGAATTAATCACTCTGATGAGTTGGTCGCGCTCGTTAATTTGAGCATTCAAAATATTTAACTGATTAACATTTGCCGTTCTGCTTTTTGATGCTTCTTCCAGCAGTCTGTTGTTGTTTCGAATTCGTGTTTCTAACCTTTTGGCTTGCTCTTGCAAGGAAGCTTTCGACGGTTGTCGTGCCGTTTGCTGCCTTTGCTGAGCATACAGTAGACTTGTTAAACAGCCAAAAAACAGAAGAAGTATCCAACGTTTTGTAAACTTTGTATAGTGAAAAAACCTGCTCATAATTAATTCCTTTTAGCTGATCTCGGAATGGAAAACGGCATATTTTGCGGTACGTTTAGTTGTATTTTTTGGTAATTCAAATTCAATTCCATCAGCATGGGTTCTGTCATTCGAATGGTTAGTTTTTGTGGAAACAAATTACCGTTAAAATTCCCATGACTATCATACTTGATACGAACAGCTCGATTCTGTCTATCTCGCATCGTTAGCGAAATAAATTTGTAATATGCATTGTGCAAACTAAAATCAAACATTACATCTTCAGTTATTCGATTGTCTGTAATCAAAAAGTTTCCTTCCGAAAATTCGTAAGAAAATCCACCGTTAGGTTCGCCTAAAAAATAATTTCCAAGTAAAATATCTTGCAACATGTCAAACGTAAATTCTACGCCGGTCATTTCTTTGAAAAAACTGAAGTCACGAATGATTGCAATTTGTTCGCCACGCATAGGATTGTCGGGGTCTCTGTGGTAAATAAAAACTGAATCAGGCGTAATTTTCAAACGAGCAGCGTCCATAAAAAACATGGTAACATTTATCCAAATTTGCTCACCGTTTTTGATACGGATTTGTCCGCCAAAATTATTTTTATCTCCGTCTAAATTGATGCTCCCGCTGAGATTTGCAGAAAACCAATCGAAGTTTGAACGGCGTTGAATGGAATTCAAAATAATCTCATCAGCTGTTTGAAATTCGGTTATCGGTGGAATTGTCCCTGACGTATCGACTTGTGTTTGCAGTTGTTTTGTAGATTTGCAAGAGTGCAAAAACAATGCAAAAACAATTGTAAAAAGCAGTGTGATTTTTTTCATAATGAAATTAATTTTCAATAAGTGTTTCAGTTTTAATTTTTTCATTCAGAAATTCGGAAACATTTTTGCTATCAAGGGCTTGCGCTTGTTTCCAAAAATCCAATGCGCGTTCTTTTTCGCCGGTTTTCCAAAGAATATCGCCGTAATGTTCGAGCAATACGGCTTCTTTATCGCCTCCGTTCTGAAAAGCCACTTCCATGATGGTTTTAGCTTCGTTGTATTTACCGCGTTGATAAAGCACCCAAGCATACGTATCTAAAAATGTCGGGCGATTCGGTTCTTTCAGACAAGCCAAGCGCGCCATTTCTTCAGCTTCCTCCAAATGTTCTTTTCGCAACGAAAGGAAATACGCAAAATTATTCAGCACGAGCGTATTTTCCGGATTTAGTTCCAAGGCTTTTCGATAATTCTGATCAGATTTTGCATGGTTTCCCAAATGGTGATAAATATCGCCCAAATCTCCATATATTTGACTTGAAAAATACGTATTCGATTGTGCCAACTGCACCGCTTGCTCAAAATATCGCATCGCCATCAAATAATCTGCTTTGAAATTATAAACCGTTCCAATCATATAATAGACCAATGGTTGCTCGGGAAAGCGTTCCAAGGCTTCCAATGCATCATGCAACAATGCAATCGTATCCAACACATATAAATTGCTAAGCAACAAAGCTTCCCACACAACATATCGCGAAGGATCAATGGTAATTATGTTTCGATAGATTTCAGCAGCTTCCGAATAACGCCCATCGCGTTGCAAAAAATCGGCATATAAAGCGAGGGCTTTCGGCTCTTCGGGGTGTGCAGAAAGCATAGCATCAAGCAATTTGAACGTGTTTTCTTTTTGTTCGTAATACGGCAAAGCCAAAGCAATTTTGAGATCTACATTATTCAGTCTCGGGTTTTGAAACGCCAAAATCATATGTTCAAACATTTTTGTCGTATCATTTATTTTTACATAATAATCTATTAGCGACAATTGTGTGTAAGGATTTCCGGGATCTTTAGAGAGCGCTTTTTGATAATTGTCAAACGCTTCATTGTATTTTTTAGTTTGCATATCAAGCTCAGCTAAAAATACCCAATATTTTGGTTCGTTTGGAAATTTTTGAATGAGCCTTTGAAGTTCGTTGTGAGTCTCTTTTTCTCTGCCAAGAATTTCATAAATCTTTATTTTTTGCATGGAAAGTTCATCCGAAATACCACGTCGTTTTTCGATAAGATCGTACATTCGAATAGCATCCATTGGTTTTCGAAGAGCGAGGTAAACATTAGCCATTTGAAGCCGGTAGTCATCATTTAGAGGATCTAATTTAGTTAAGCGTTCGAGGCTATTTAGGGCTTGCTGATATTTACTGTTTAGGAAATAAATATAGGCCAAATGTTCGAGGTAATATTTATTTTGAGGCGATAGCAGATGAGCGCGTTCTGCATAGATTTCAACTTCTCTCATCTGATTTTGGATGAGTCTGATTTTGGATATTTGAAAATTGGCAGGCGCATGTTGGTTATCCATTTTCAAGACATCGAAAAAAATATTCACTGCTGTGCCGTAATCTTCAATCATCATGAACTTAACACCTTCCAAAAACGCATTATCAATCGTCATCTGTTGGGCTTGCGAAAATCTTGACCTCTCCGATTGACGGATTTGTTTAGGCTCTACATCCGGCAATATCGCAACAGACTGTTGCTTACTTTTACATGCTACAAAAACAAGCACAGTCATCAAAACGGCGAGTATGAGATTTAGTCTGTATGTCGGTTTTTCGTGCATAAATTTATGTTCCCGTATGTCCAAATCCGCCTTCACCACGTTGAGTTTGCGAAAGTTCGATAACTTCAACAAAATCAACCGTTTCGTGTTTGGCAATGACCATTTGTGCAATGCGTTCGCCGTGTTTAATTGTAAAAATTTCGTTAGATAAATTAACTAAAATGACTTTGATTTCGCCACGATAATCCGCATCAATCGTGCCCGGCGAATTCAGAACAGTTAATCCGTGTTTCGCTGCTAATCCACTTCTTGGACGAATTTGCGCTTCATATCCGATTGGGAGTTCGATACGCAAACCTGTTGGTATCAATGCTCTTTCTAACGGTCTGAGTATAACGTCTTCGTTAAGATCTGCACGCAAATCCATGCCGGCCGAACCTTGCGTTTCGTATGTCGGAAGTGAATTTTTGGACGTATTTTGAATATGTATTTTCATTTTTTATGCATTTAGTACAATTTACAAAGATACGAAAAAAAATTGAGAAATCAAAATTGGTGTTTTTTTCGTATCTTTGCAAAATGTTAGTTTTTCCAAACGCAAAAATAAATCTTGGACTTTTTGTTACCGACAAACGTCCCGACGGATTTCACAATATTGAAACTATTTTGTTTCCGATACCGTTGTATGATGCGTTGGAAATAACCACCGTAGGGACGGGGTTTGCCCGCCCTGATGGAATGGGCGGGCAGACCCCGCCCCTACATATTCACGGCATTCCCATCGACGGAAATCCAAACGACAATTTGGTCTACAAGGCTTACCAATTATTAAAAAACGATTTCAATTTACCAAATATTCGTATAGATTTACTCAAAAAAATCCCATTTGGTGCAGGTTTAGGTGGTGGTTCGACTGATGCGGCATTTATGTTGAAAGTGTTGAATGAAAAATTTTCGCTAAAAATTTCCGATGAAAATTTAGAAGATTATGCACGCCAAATCGGTAGTGATTGCGCTTGTTTCATAAAAAACAAACCCGTTTTTGCTTACGAAAAAGGTGATGTTTTTATACCGATAGATTTGGATTTGTTGGGTTACCAACTTGTGCTGATTTGTCCGCCAATTCACGTTAGCACGAAAATAGCCTATCAACGTATAGTTGCAAGAAAAACCGTCATGTCGAGCCCCTCGACTACGCTCGGGATAAACTCCATCGAGACATCCCCTTGCTATTTCGACCTTCAAAAACTTCCCGAAACCTCTGTCGAATTGTGGAAATCCGTTCTGAAAAACGATTTTGAAACATCTGTTTTTGCACAATATCCGATATTGTCCGATATTAAACAAACATTGTATGATATTGGTGCGGAATATGCGTCAATGTCGGGTAGTGGGTCGGCAATGTTTGGGTTGTTCCCCGTAGGGGCGGGGTTCGCTCGCCCCAATACAATAGGGGGCACGCAGACCGCGCCCCTACAGGATATACACAATTTCCTTAATATCACATTCAAGGATTGCACCGTTTTTTGTTTGAATTTGTAAAAAACCAAATTCACTCACACCGATAATTTTTCCGATATTTTTTTCTCCACGAACTTCGTATTCTCGCTCTTCGTTGAGAAATAGCAAACGTTGTAAATATTTGTTTTGGCAATTTTCGCCATCATCATATTGCGAGTCATTCAACACATTCTCAATACAAGTTGCGAGTTGGTTAAGCATGATTTCCAAATCGTATTGTTTTTTGGTTATCAAACTTAACGAGGTCGGACGACCTGCATTTTTTGAAAATTCGGTCTGATTTACGTTCAGCCCTACACCAATTATAGAGAATAAAATTTTGTTGTTCCTGATGGTATTTTCAATCAAAATTCCTGCGATTTTTTTCGTTCCGACGTAAATATCGTTGGGCCATTTGATGTGAATACGTTCGTTGTTGATAATGAATTTCAAGTAATTCGCAATACCTACAGAAACCGCTTGGCTAATGAGAAACTGGTGCCTCGGCTCAATATGTTTGGGTTCTACAATCAATGAAAATGTAAGGTTTTTTCCGGCTTCGCTTTCCCAAACATTCGATGCTTGCCCTCGTCCTGCGTTTTGCAACACCGCATAAATCACTTGTCCGTCTTCCGCTTTCTCCTCTTTTATCAGGTTTTTTGCATAATTATTGGTAGAATCTAACTGGTCAAATTTTAAGATTTTCATGTTTCAAAGATACGAAAAAATTTGGTAATTACAAAAAAAACAACTAACTTTGCGGTACATTAATGCGTATTTTATGCAATCGTATTTCGAAACACTACCTCCGAACCTCATTAATTTCTTTTTGGTAACGGTTTTTTCCTTGCTAATTGGTTTGTCGCAACGCAGGATTAATTTGAATGTGGACGATAACAAATTCTTTGGTTCAGATCGAACGTTTACACTTATTGGAATTTTAGGTTTTATTTTATATGTTTTGGACTCCGATCGCCTGATACTTTTTGCAGGTGGAGGGCTTGTTTTAGGCGTTTTGTTGAGTTTGAATTATTATTTTAAGATGTATCATTTTCAACGCCTCGGTATAACATCTATTGTGATTGCTTTTCTGACGTATTGCATAGCTCCTCTTGTAATTACACAACCCATGTGGCTATCGTTGTTGGTTGTTGTGACAATTTTGTTGATCACAGAAATGAAGGAAACCTTTATCAATTTTGCAAAACAACTCAACAATAATGAGTTTATCACGTTGGCAAAATTTATCCTCATTGTTGGAATTATATTGCCAATGTTGCCGGATACTCCTATAGTTGAGGGTGTTTCGCTCACACCTTATAGAATATGGTTGGCAACGGTTGTGATTTCGTCCATTTCGTATTTCTCCTATTTGCTGAATAAATTTGTATTTCCAAAATCTGGTATCATCCTCTCAGGTTTATTAGGGGGGATTTACAGCAGTACGGCAACTATCATTATCTTAGCCAAAAAATGTAAGTTGGCCGCTGAAGAAGATGTGAGAAAATATGTTGCAGCGATTATTGCAGCGATTAGTATGATGTATGTGCGCATATTGGTGCTTATTGCGATTTTTAACCGAGGATTGTTTTACGAATTGTTGATTTATTTTATCGTCATGATTGCTGTTTGTGGCGGTATTTCGGCATTTTTGTATGTATACAAACGCAAAAAAGATGATATTCCGTATCACAAAGAAATGAAAGCCGACAACAATCCTTTGGAGTTCAGAATTGCCGTTATTTTTGCAGTACTTTTTGTAGCATTTACATTCATCACGCAGTACACCATTGAATATTTCGGCACGCGAGGATTGAATATTTTATCGCTTTTGGTTGGAGCCACAGATATTACACCATTTTTGTTGAACTTGTTCGATGGAAAACATGCTGTAACGAGCACGGCAATAGGCGTCGCAACGATTCACGCAATCACCAGTAATAATGTATTTCAATTAATTTACGGCATTGTGTTGTCTGGCCGTCAAAAAGCATTTTCGCGACTGTTTGCAGGTGCTGTTGGGATTATTGTTGTGATGAATTTATTCTTGTTATTTTTGATACGATGATTATGATTGAAGTTGAACATTTAACCAAAACATTTGGACATTTGACCGTATTGTCGGATGTAAATTTACAGATTTCTCAACATGAAGTTGTTGCGATTGTTGGTCCGTCCGGAGCCGGAAAAACAACCTTGTTACAAATTGTAGGAACGTTGGATGCGCCAACATCCGGCCATGTGCGGATTGGTGGAGAAAATCCATTTGTTTTATCAAATAAAAAATTAGCGAATTTTCGTAATCGAAAATTGGGATTTGTGTTTCAATTCCATCATTTGTTGCCTGAATTCTCGGCCGTTGAGAATGTGATGTTACCTGCTTTGATTGGAAAAAAAACAAGTTCACAAGCGCATTCCGATGCCATGAAATGGCTCGATTTTTTCGGACTTGTAGAACGTGCTCATCACAAACCTCACGAACTTTCCGGAGGCGAACAACAACGTGTGGCTGTAGCACGTGCGTTAATCAACAATCCTGAACTGTTACTTGCCGATGAACCTTCCGGAAATTTAGATTCGAACAATGCCGAGCAATTGCACCATTTGTTTTTGCGATTACGAAACGAGTTTGGGCAAACCATCGTCGTTGTTACCCACAACGAGCATTTGGCGAGTTTATCCGATCGAAAAATTTTGATGAAAGACGGAAAAATTTCAACGTAAATTTACAGCATAATACCAATACGAACTCCTAAAACAAGCGTCAGTCCGGTATAATTCAGGCCTAAAAGACCTCTGCCGAATGAATGCTTGACCCCATCAGACGACGTTGTTTGAGAGTATCGGTATCCAAATCCACCGTAAATATCTCCGAAAAGATGAGGATACAATCGAATGTAACGCCCAACGATGGCGTTAACTCCGTATTGCGTAATATTGGTTTTGTAGAGCCATACTTTATCCAAGTTTACATACTCGTCTCTTGCATAATTATTGATCGTATGGTGTGTGAATTGTAAGCCCCCTCCAAGATATGACGACGTTCCAAAGAAAAATTTATAGGTAGCAACAAGCCCAAACCCTGAATGAGTTTGAAATTGTTGAGAATTTTGCACGTAGTGAGGAGCAAGGGTTATCCAATGTCGATCGGCAATTCTGCGATCAATTTCGATGCGAAGTTGATCAACTTGCAAATATTGAGGAGTTAGCATGATTAAGGTTTTTCCGTCCTGAATGTTTTCGTTAACACGTATTTGTGCCATTCCCGAAACATTCGAAAGCAGTAGATATGCTAATATGCCGTATAAAATTCGATTTTTCATTAAAATACAATACCTATGTTAAGCCCAAATACTAAATAATTTCCGGTGATTCCATACTGGAACCACGCTGAATCGTGTTTTTCCAAAATTTCGCGCCAGTCAGCGCCTTCATTACGCCGAATGCTTAAATAATTGGTTGCAAGTCCGCCATAGACCTCAAAGAAAAACACGTCATAAAACAGTTTGCGCAGTCCGATCACACATTCAAGGCCATATTTGTTGAATTTTACATTACCCCTTGGGGTTGTCAGATCAAAATGCTGAAAATCGGGTCCATAACTCAAAAACAGGCCAACCTTTGACTTCGTGTTAGAGTACGGGAAATATTTGTGTTGAACTTTAAAGCTATAGCCTTCTAAAAGCATCAAATTATCAGGTCTCCAATTTTGATGTCTGTAGTACGCCGGCGAGATTTTTATCCAATGCTTGTTGACGATTTTTCGATCGTAATTCAATTCAAAGCCACGTTCAATAAGAGGAAAGAGAGAAAGAGAAAGCGTATTTTTCCCGAAAACACGAAAATCGTCTACATGATCATCTACCCTTTGGTAGGCTTGCCCATGAACAGATGAGCAGGGAAGCCCAATGAGAAAAACAATTATACCGAGTAAAAAATGGCGCATAGACTTTTAAATGTTGTGCAAAGATACGAAAAAAAATGACATAAACACAATTTCTTGCAAAAAATTATTCATTCTTTATAACTTTATAAACTTTATAAACAATTTTTCGTATCTTTGCAAAATGAAATCACACCACTATTTTTTTCTCGCTGTTTTGTTGTTCGTTTGGATGTCTTGTCAAACACGGCCTTCATCGAATACAGAAGCGCATTCGGCATCTGAAATCAGAATTAGTTTGCCGGATTTTGATGCTGATTCGGCTTATCATTTTGTGGCCAAACAAATGAGTTTTGGTCCTCGCGTGCCCGGAACAAAGGCACACGAACAATGCGCAAACTGGCTTCAAAAAACGATTTCAGCATATGCCGATAACGTTATCGTACAACCATTTTCCGCGCGTATATGGAATGGCGAAACCCGACACGGAAAAAATATCATCGCTTCTTTTTCACCCGAAAAAAAATCTCGTGTTTTACTTGGCGCCCATTGGGATTCAAGGCCTACAGCCGATCACGACCCTGATCCTGCAAATTGGCACAAACCCGTTCCCGGTGCAAACGACGGTGCGAGCGGTGTAGGCGTGCTTTTGGAAGTTGCACGACAATTGTCCATAAACAGACCGAATATCGGAGTTGACATTATTTTTTTCGACCTCGAAGATTCCGGAACGCCTGAATTTGCTGATGCTTCGCTAAGACGCAAACCGGATACTTGGGCTTTAGGCGCACAACATTGGGCTAAAAATCCACATAAACCCAATTACAGAGCTAATTACGGCATTTTACTCGATATGGTTGGCGCAGCAAACCCACGATTTGCCAGAGAAGGTATTTCTATGTTTTATGCCTCCGATATTGTTAATAAGGTTTGGAAAACCGCGCAGACATTGGGTTTCAGCTATGCTTTTGTGAACGAGCGAATCGGTGATATTCTTGATGACCATTACTACGTCAATAAATTTGCACGTATTCCGATGATCAATATTATTCACTATGATCCCAGAACAGAAACCCGTTTTTTCCCGCAATGGCACACAATTCACGACGATTTATCAATTATTGATAAAAACACGTTACGCATTGTTGGACAAACCGTTTTAGCTCAAATTTACCAAGAATAACAACGCATGGCCATTCGTAATTTAGTCGGACAAACAGCCATCTATGGCCTGCCAACCATCATCGGGCGATTGCTTAATTATTTGTTGGTTCCGCTTTACACGCGATTGTTTATTCCTTCGGAATACGGTATAGTTGGTGAACTCTACGCATGGGTGGCGCTTGTCATGGTTATTGCAACGTATGGCATGGAAACCGCGTTTTTCCGCTTTGTATCGAAAGAAAAAAATAATCCGAATGTGTTTAGTACCGCAGTTTTAATGTTGCTAACCACGTCGATTACCTTGTTTAGCGTAGCATTCTTGTTTCGAGACACAGTGGCATCGGCAATCGGATATGCCAATCATTCAGAATATATTGTTTGGTTTGCTGCGATATTAGCGCTCGACGCGATATGTATGATTCCGTTTGCAAGATTGAGAAATCAAGAACGACCGATTCGTTTTGCATTTTTGAAAACCGTGAACATCGCCACAAACATAGGGTTCAACCTGTTTTTCTTGCTACTTTGTCCGTTCGTTTTGAAAAACAATCCGGATTCGATTTTACAAATGGTTTATCGTCCGGAAATTGGTGTTGGCTACATTTTTATCTCTAATCTTTTAGCAAGTAGTTTAGTGGCTTTGCTTTTGCTCCCCGAATTTTTACAAATACGATTTAAGTTTGACCAAAAATTGGCGAAAACGATGTTGATTTACGCACTCCCCGTGATGATTTGGGGTATGGCTGGTATTTTGAACGAAACGTTTGATCGTATTTTTATGAAATATTTGATTGTGGATAAATCCATAGCCATGGCGCAAGTGGGGATTTACACAGCATGTTATAAAGTAGCGATTTTAATGTCGTTGTTTATCCAAGCATTTCGATATGCTGCTGATCCGTTTTTCTTTAAACAAGCCGAAAACCCCAATGCTCCTGAGGTTTACGCTAAAGTGATGCGTTATTTTGTGCTGGCCTGTTTAATGATTTTCTTAGTGTGTTCGTTGTTTTTGAACGATATCATACGGTTTATAGGTCCGGAATATCGCGAAGGTGCGGTGATTGTGCCTATTTTATTGATGGCAAATTTGTTTTTGGGCGTGTTTTACAATCTTTCAGTATGGTATAAAATCACTGATAAAACCAAATATGGTGCTTATATTTCATTTGTTGGAGCGGTGATTACCATCTCGCTAAACATTTTGTTAGTGCCGATTTTCGGTTATATCGGCGCGGCTTGGGCAACGTTGATTTGTTACGTCACAATTGTATTAATTTCGTATTGGCTCGGGCAACGGCATTTTCCGATTCCATATCCTGTGAAAGTGTTATCTCTGTACACTCTTGGCGCATTGACACTTTACATCGTTCATCATTATGTCTTAGATTTTTCCAATATTTGGATTAATCGTGGAACTGCATTTGTGTTTATTGCTTGCTTTATGGGCATAGCGTGGTGGAATGAAAGGAAACTTGGTCAATTCAAAAAAATGTTGTAGTTTGCCAAATGTTAAAAAGCCTTAAAACTCATTAACATTTCTTGATTTGTTGATTTTTTGTGTAACTTTGCGAGAAAATAACAAGGAGATGTCTCGACTTCGCTTCGCTCCGCTCGACATGACGGCTTATCATGTATGAAGAAAAGAGTAAATTAGTGGCGGCTTCGCCGTCACTAATTTACTCCACCTCCCAAAGGGTTGATCGTCATTCCAAGCGAAGCACGCGTAGTGTGCGAAGTCGAGGAATCCCCTTGCAACAACAAGAAAAAGAATATGCGAAAAGGAGGCTACATCTACATCATGATAAACGAGCATAGAACAACACTTTATGTCGGTGTTACTAGTGAGTTGGAACGTCGTGTACAAGAACATCGTACAAATTTTCACAAACATTCTTTTACAACAAAATATAATTTGAGAAAATGTGTCTATTACGAATATTTTCTCGATATTGAGCAAGCCATAGAAAGAGAAAAACAATTAAAAAAATGGAGCAGGAGTAAAAATTTAATCGTTTAAATCCTAAATGGAATAATTTGGTATAAAAAAAGGGGCGTATGCAATACGCCCCCAATGATTTTCATATTTTTTTTTAAATCCCTCTATCTGCCATAATCATCTTGATTTCATCCTCGTTGATGCCGACCATAGCTTCACCCAAATCCTGGGAGACTTCCATAATGATTTTCGGATCATTGAAATGTTTAACAGCCGTTACGATGGCTTTCGCACGTTTCACGGGATCTCCCGATTTAAAAATACCTGAACCTACAAACACGCCTTCTGCTCCCAACTGCATCATCAATGCGGCATCGGCAGGCGTAGCAACACCACCGGCTGAAAAATTCACCACCGGAAGCTTACCGTTTTCGTGAATAAATTTCACCAATTCGTAAGGCACTTGCAATTCTTTTGCAGTGTGATACAGTTCGTTTTCGTGCATGCCTTGTACTCTGCGCATTTCAGACATGATCGCACGCATGTGACGAACGGCTTGAACTACATCGCCTGTTCCGGCTTCACCTTTGGTACGAATCATCGAAGCACCTTCAACAATGCGGCGAAGCGCTTCTCCAAGGTTTTTTGCTCCACAAACAAACGGCGCCTTAAATTTGGTTTTATCAATATGATACACGTTATCGGCAGGCGAAAGCACTTCGCTTTCATCAATGTAATCAATTTCCAAAGCCTCTAAAATTTGAGCTTCTACGAAATGTCCGATTCTAACTTTGGCCATTACAGGAATTTTTACAACGGCTTGAATACCTTTGATCATTTTCGGATCGCTCATACGCGAAACACCGCCTGCAACACGGATATCGGCCGGAATACGTTCCAACGCCATAACAGCAGCCGCACCTGCTTCTTGAGCAATGTGGGCTTGTTCGGGTGTAGAAACGTCCATGATTACCCCGCCTTTAAGCATTTCTGCGAGGTTTTTGTTAAATTTTTTCATTGGTTATGTATTTTAAATTTTTATAACTGCAAAGGTACAAATATTTTTTGACTTTTAAAAATTTTAGCAAAAAATATTTGTCTAATTCCGAAAATTATTGTAACTTTGCAAATCATGAACACCGAAAATCCCGAAATATTAGGTCCCCGTCGTGGTTGGATAGAAGTGGTCTGTGGCTCTATGTTTTCAGGCAAAACCGAAGAACTAATCCGTCGTATCAATCGTGCTCGTATTGCCAAACAAAATGTTGAGATTTTCAAACCGGCCATAGATACGCGATATGCTGAAGAAGATGTGGTTTCTCACGACGAAAGGGCTATTAAATCAACACCGGTTGATGCTGCGGAAAGTATCTTGCTTTTTGTGGGCAACGACACGAATGTGGTGGGTATCGACGAAGCTCAATTTTTTGGAGAAGAATTGGTTGATGTTTGCACAAACCTTGCCAATCGAGGCATTCGAGTGATTGTAGCAGGCTTGGATATGGATTATTTGGGACAGCCTTTTGGCCCGATGCCCAAACTCATGGCTATTGCCGAATATGTAACGAAAGTTCACGCCATTTGTATGCAATGTGGAAATCCTGCACAATTCTCGCATCGCACGGCAAACAATGATAAATTGGTAATGCTCGGCGAAACGGAGAGTTATCAGCCGTTGTGCCGGGTTTGTTATAATCGGATGACGAAATAGTAAGGGCGGGTTTTAAGCCCGCCCCCTACATGTTTTTTATGAAAACTATTTCGATTTATTAATCGGCTGTTTGCCAAAAAATGCCTTTTTAGCTTTTGTACGGAAATCTTGAAGATCCCTTTTTGCTAAGTTATCATTGCCATTTTCCGACAATTTTAAGAAAAATAAATCTTCAAAATCACTTTCAGTATACCATTTACAGTCAGCTACAGGAGTAGTTGTAAGTTCCACTGACATCGAAAAATCATCTAATGATAATCTCATTGTTGTATACATTATGTTCCATCCGGCATTCAAGGATATATTCGCTGTCATTTGAACTCCTTCATTATCAGCAGAACCTGTTACAGTTACAGCTCCGTCAGCATATATATACTGAACTTCAGTCATTGAAATTGAGAGAGAAACAAGATCAAAGACAATCTTGCCGTGAATAAAATCATCAACCCAGTCATTGTAATTCCAATCGGAGGTTGATGAAAAACCTTCAAAGTAGCTGATAAACGCTACTTTGACGCTATCATTACTGAAATCAAAAGGAACATCTTCGTCGTAGAAAAAATTGAGATATTGACTATTTACTACTGCCGGAATGCTAATCGTAAATCCACCATTAGCCCAATTAGCAGACGCGAGAGTGAGGAGATCCCAAGATTCAGGATCATTTATAGTAGCTCTTACTCGGCTAAAAATGTCATTGTAATCAGCCCCATTTTCCACTTGTGCTATTATCGTATATAGTACTGGATCTTGTGGCCTGTTGTTTGTTTTTGTTTTGCTACAGTTTGTGAATACAACCATTACTATCGCAACGATTGCCATTAATGAAAGAATTTTTTTCATGTTGTTTTTGATTTTGGTTTTTAATTTGGTTTATTTGTTATAATGATAACGGTATAACAAATTCCGTGCCAAACTAAATTTGGATACCAATTTTCTTATTGTATTTTTTGTATTATCCTGTTACTAAATTACATACGGCCGGCCAAAAGATTATCCAAGCGAGCAAACAAATCCTGGCAAGGCTCCTCAAATCCTTGCAACATACTGTGTCGTAAGAAACCAAACACATTTACGGCTTCTTGCATATAGGGTTCCAAAAATCTGCGATGCTTAGGCGGGAAACGCTCGAAATAACGCAAATTGGCTTCGTAGATATCGACCATTTGATTAGCCAAAGCTAATCCTTTTTCTGTTTCACCTGTACGGAAATAGCTTTGAACATAATAGACTACAAAAACATCAAAGTTGATTTTATGATGAGGGAAAACCTCAAGACCTCGATTTAAAATTTGAACAGCAGAATCATTCTTCCCTTCGGCAATCAAGGCTTGCGCAAGATATGCAAACTGTCGACGATGCTCTTCTGCCGAACGACGAGTTTCCGGGCCAATGCGAGCTCTGTCGTGATTCAGATTACCCCATGTGAACTGATTCATAAATAAATCGTAGGTTTTTTCCGTTGCAATACCGTTAAACCTTGCTTCAGTCATGTTTTTATTGGGATTGTGATACGGTACAAACCGATGAATAACGCCCTCTAATTGAGCAAACTGCATGATTGGCCAAACGTTGCGTTGCGCCGCCGGTGAGGCCACATAAATCGGGCGCTCCCAATTGTTGGTAGCTAAAATATCCAAGAAAGCCAAATCCGAGCGATAAATCGCATTACGTCCAGCATCAATGTCATGCTGCATTTGCGGTACAGTATAAGCATATTGGTCTTGCGTGATGATGCCTCTTTTTAAAAGATCATCGCGGTCAATGGTCAATGTGTATTGAGTTGACGGCAAAAAGTTAACTTGTCCGCCGCCACGTTGTGGTTGAACAGTACTTGGATTGTCGCTTGCAATGAATCTAATTAATTCCATCAATTCACGACGACCAATATTTCTATCCTGAATGGCAACCCAATCGTTAGTGCCTAAAGCGTATTGGTCTCGTCTCAACGTAAATTTTAACGGATCAGCTTCATAAACTTTACTGAACAGCGGTTGAACATGCCAATGACTGCCTGCCAAAGCGGAATTGATAACTCGAATATCCGTACGAACACCTTCCACTTCTTGCATAAACCAGACAGGGAAGGTGTCGTTGTCACCGTTGCAAATCAGAATAGCATTGGGTTCGCAAGATAGCAGCATGTTTCGTGCAAAATCACGTGCGGCAGATTTTTGCGAACGATCGTGGTCGTCCCAATTTTGTTGAGCCATTAGCAACGGTACTGCCGTAAACGTTACTGCAGTGGTAATTCCAGCAATTAAAACGCCGTTTGCCTTCATTTTTTTCTGCAAATATTCGGCAATCGCCATTACACCAAAGCCAATCCATATCGCGAAAGCGTAGAACGAGCCGACGACGGAATAATCACGTTCGCGAGGCTCGATGGGCGGTTGGTTCAAATAGATAACAATGGCTATACCGGTCATGAAAAACAGCAAAAATACAACAAACGAACTTTGTTTGTCTTTTTTGTATTGATAGTATAATCCGATTAATCCTAAAATCAACGGCAAAAAATAATACACGTTTCGACCTTGATTATTTTTTTGGAAATCGGGCAAATTATCTTGGGGGCCGAGACGGGCTTCGTCAATGAATTTGATGCCGCTAATCCAGTTTCCGTTCAATACATCTCTATTCCCTGCCCTATCATATCCGGTACCTTGTATATCGTTTTGACGGCCCACGAAGTTCCACATGAAATAGCGCATATATTGCCACCCGAGGTGATAGCGGATGAAAAAGCGCATGTTTTCCGCCATAGTTGGCTTTCTATCGCCCGGCGTTCCGCTAAAATATCTGTAGTATTCGGCATGCGGACGGTCGTTAGATATGCTGTGCATACGCGGAAACAAGCCGCAATGTGTAGGATCAAAGATATAATCAAAATTGGTGCCGACTTTTTTATATTTTCGAGTTTCGTCGTCGCGAACGTGTTTAGCTGAGCGGTCTTTAGTTCCGATAATTCTTGCCGTAAAATACTGACCATAAACTAAAGGCCGTGAACCATATTGTTCGCGGTTCAAATAGTCTAACAAAGAGTAAGCATTTTTGGGTTCATTTTGATTGATAGGAGTTCCTGCATTCGCACGAATAACGAGAATAAAAAACGTAGAATAGCCCACCAACAAAAATATCAAACAGAGTAAGCCTGTATTCAAAAGTACCCTGTGTTTTTTTATAGAATACCACATGCCCCAAACAATACCGCCGACAAGCAAAGCAAAATAAAAGTATGTGCCACTGTTGAAAGGTAATCCCAAGTTATTCACAAAAAACAGTTCGAATCGTCCGGCTAAACTAACAATTCCGGGAATGATGCCCCACAAAATTACTCCGAGCAAAACGCCGGAAAGTAAGAGTGCATACCAAAATCCTTTGCGTGTAGGTTTGAATTTCCTGTAATAAATCACAAAGACAACTGCCGGAATCACCAATAAATTCAATAGATGTACACCTATCGCCAAACCAATCATGAACGAAATAAAAATGACCCAACGCAAGTGATGAGGCTGATCGGCAACTTCATCCCATTTTAAAATTGCCCAAAATGTGAGCGCCGTAAAAAATGACGACAGCGCGTAAACCTCTCCCTCGACAGCCGAAAACCAAAACGAATCCGAAAAACAATACGCCATTGCACCAACAAGACCACTACCAAAAATTGTCCACATTTTTGCAGATGTCATTTCTCCATATTTCAACACTAATTTTTTGCCAAGCATAGTAATCGACCAAAACAGGAACAAAATTGAAAATCCGCTTGCGAGTGCCGACATGATGTTGACCATAAAACCAGCCGTCATTGGGTCGCGAAGCGTAATCAAGGAAAAGAGATTTCCTAAAAGTTGAAATGTAGGTGCTCCGGGAGGATGCCCTACTTGAAGTTTGAATGCTGTGGCGATGTATTCCCCGCAGTCCCACCAACTTGCTGTGCGTTCGGCAGTCATTACATAAACTGTACATGCGGCGATTCCAACAATCCAGCCGATGATGATGTTAAGACGTTTGTAATTCTTCATATTGAAAATGATATTTGTTCAATCCGCAAAGATACAAAAAAAATCTGAATATAGCAAGGAGATTCCTTGCGGAGTTTATCCCGAGCATTGTTGAAGGATTCGGAATGACGGTAAAAATCAATAAATTTTAGAAAAATTTTGTTAATTCATTTTTTTTTTGTATCTTTGCACGCCGAAATTGACCGATGGTGTAATGGTAACACAGCAGATTTTGGTTCTGTCGTTCCCGGTTCGAGCCCAGGTCGGTCAACATTTTAAACCTTAGCAGTCAAATGTTAAGGTTTTTTATTTTAATCTCAAAATAAGCACTTCCGCCAATAAAAAAATCAGTGCCAAAAGTAAACACCATTTCCACCAAGCAATTTTGGTGTCTATGGCTAACAGCGTGTTGTCTACTGAAATAAAATTATCTTTCAAAACCGAAAAACCGCTCAAATGATGCTGTGCAATCAGGCGTTCGAGTTCGGATTGAGAGTATGTTGAGAGGTTGCTTTCTCGTCTGTCGAAATTGTAGGACAATTTAGCGATTGGCTCGTTTGCGGTTCTTAACATGTAGTTTCCTGCGTGTTTTAACGATGAAAATGTGGTGATGAATAATTGATTGCCTTTGAATCGGATTTGTGGGATTATTTCGAAATTGGAATTTTCGGAATTTAAATATAATGGGGGGCGGGCGGACCCCGCCCCTACGTTGTGTATTGTTGCATCCTGTTGGCTCAATAGATGATAGATTTGTTCGTTATTAGCGCTTTGCAAAATCATATTTAGGATTGTAACTACAAAAATCGGTTGATTTTGAAAATTGCTAAACGCATTATCAAAAGGCACAGATGATAAATAAACACGCCCTTTTCCAACATTTCCAAACGCCAAAAACGGCTCGTTAGTATTCAGTCGAAGCAGATATTGCAAATTTGAACGCGACGAAGTCTGAATGGGAAAGCGTTTTTGTATTTCGGGCAAAAGCATGGTTTCAGGCAGTTTTACAAATGCCGAACGGTAAATCGGATGTTGTGCTAAAATGGCTTCGACATGTGTTTTCGCAGTTTCAATAGGTCTAAATTCAGCGTTTAGCAAACGACTTGAAAAATTATTCAAGGTTATTAAATCGGTTTGTTCTGAAGGTAAAATCAACACGTTTAATCCTGCTTCGATTGCGGTTTGAAGTTCGGTTTGAAGTCCTGATGAAAAGGTTGTAATTTCATCTAAAATCACAAAATTCACGTTGTGAAGTTTGGAAAAATCCAAATTTTGAACGTTTTGAACAGTTAAACTAAAACTTTCATCCTGGCTCAACAATTTCATCAAAAACGCATTGGGTTTGGTTTCAGTAAGAATTAAAACAGGAATTTTTTCCAAGACATTCAGTGTGAAAAACAATTTATCATCAAACGTAATCGGGTAATCTGAAATTTCAAAATACCCTTGCAAATAGCCCGCTTGTTGCAACGTCAGTTTTCGTTGTATCGTCTTAGTTTGATGGGGCTCAAAACTCACATTTCCTACCGAAATAATTTTATTTTCGACAAGCAATCTAACCGGAATTTCTTGCAAAGGTTGGTCGCTGTGATTGGTCAGCCAAACTTGCAACTCAATTTCGTTTCCAACCTGAAAAATCGGGGTTTCCACCGACAGGCTATCAATCGAAATATTATTTTGTATTTTGGATTGAATAGGCAGAAACCATGTTTGCAAAACCGTGTCAGACAGTAAATTTTCAATGTCTGTCATCGTTTTTTGAAAATCCGAAATCACAAAAAGCGTTTTGTTTTTTTCTGAAATGTTTTGAAACAAACTTTTTTGTCGAGCCGATAATTCCGACAGGGTGTGCGAAAATGGCACAATTTCTAAGCGTTCAATCGCATCTAAAACTTCCTCTCGAGAAACAAATCGGCGATTGTCGTCCAAAAAATCTTGAGTTATCAAAGCAAATCGGTCTGAAAGTTTAAATTTCATCACCAAATCTTTGGCTTTTTGCTTGGCTTGGTCGAGCAAAGTTCCATTTTCGGTGTGAGTCCCCATGCTGAACGAGTTGTCTATCGCCACTGAAACGTAGTTTGTGCCTTCTGCAACAAGCGGTTTTAATGCTGTTTTCGGATTGGGTTGAGCAAAGGCAAAAATGATAAACGCAATCGTCAAGATCCGACAAACCAAAACCAACAGATGTTTCAATCTGGATTGATTTTGTGTTTTATTTTGAATGTTTTGCAACAGTTTTACATTCGAAAAATACGTTTTTTTGAATTTTCGAAAATGAAATAAATGTATCGCAATCGGAATTGAGATTGCAAATAACGCCCAAAGTATGGTGGAATTTGTGAAAAACATGTTGCAAAGATACGAAAAATTATTTAAACCGTCATGTCGAGCGTAGTCGAGATATCCCATAGCAAGGGGATTCCTCGACTGCGCTCGGAATGACGACGTAGTTTCATTTTTTTTCGTATCTTTGTAGGAAAATTACAAAAGCGAATGACTAATCCCGAACAACGACGAAAATTTTTATTGACATTTGCAAGAGTGATCGCAATAAGCGCAATATTAGGCCTTATCGGTTTTTCTTTTCAAAGAACAGTAATAAAAGATGCTGAATATTTTTGGCAAATTGATCCTGATTTGTGCATTGCTTGCGGACTTTGCGAAACCGATTGCGTTCTGACTCCTTCAGCAGTAAAAGCCGTTCACGCCAAAGAAGTTTGTGGTTTTTGCGATTTGTGCGGAGGCTATTATCGGGCAAATGTGAGAGAACTGAATACGGCTGCCGAAAATTTGATGTGCCCCACAGGCGCCATTCAGCGCAGTTTTGTGGAAGAACCGTATTTTGAATACAATATCATTGAAGACCTTTGTATCGGTTGTGGAAGATGTGTAAAAGGTTGCAATGCGTTTGGCAACGGCGCAATGTATTTGCAAATTAAGCAGGAGTTGTGCAAAAATTGTAATGAGTGTGAATTGGCGCGGGTTTGTCCTGCCGGTGCTATTCGACGCGTTTCGGTGTCTGATGCATATTACTTGAGGGCGGAAGTCGCACAAAATCGTTTCCCGAAACCGGATTTTGAGTCGGGTTATGTTTATCCTCAGCAACAGTTTTCTAAGCCCGACGAGCCGCTGTGGTCATACATAGACATTGCAATGCTTGTGCTTTTGATGAGTTTTGTGGCGTGGGCAGTTATCCGAAAACAAATTCGTTGGCCTGTTATTTTGACATCCATAATTTCAATTATGTATTTCGGATTTTTCAGAAATGGCTGTGTATGCAGTATTGGCGCTGTTCAGAATGTAGCGTTGGCGCTGGGGAATGCGGCGTTTACAATTCCACTGTTTGTGCTGTTGCTGTTTCTTTTGCCGATTGTGTTTGCTTTACTTTTCGGAAGGGTATTTTGTGCGGGCGTGTGTCCGTTGGGTGCATTGCAGGAAATTATGAATATCAAAAATTACAAATTGTCGAAGGCCGTTACGAGCGTTTTGAGTTTATTTCCTTGGTTCTTTCTGGGGTTCGCAGTGTTGTTTGCGATTACCAATAGTCGATTTATTATTTGTGCTTATGATCCGTTTGTCGGGATTTTCCGCTTGGGTGGCGAACTTCCGTTGATTTTGTTTGGCGTAGTTTTGTTGATTTTTTCTATTTTCACCGGACGTCCGTTTTGTCGCTTTATTTGTCCGTATGCACCCATTCTCAGCCTGTCTTCAAGGATTTCGTTTTGGCAAGTGAAAATCACGAAAAAAGAGTGTATAAATTGTGACTTGTGTCACAATGCCTGTCCTGTTGACGCAATACGTCCGCCTTACGAAAACAAGGTTAAAGAGAGCCGTTCCGAAGGTGTGAAGCGGATTTTGCGATATTTGGTTTTCTTACCCCTTATGATCATCGCAGGAGTAATTACGATGTCTATGTTGAGCGAAAAGTTCAGTAAAATGAACAAAGACGTTCGACTATATGAGATGGTTGTAAAAAACGAAACCAATCCCCAAGCCGTACAAACCTTGGAATTACAGGCTTTCTACGGACAAGAAGACCAAACTGTTGAACAACTTGCAATGCAAGTCGCCATAATCAAAAAAGATTTTCGCACCTATTCAAGAATCATCGGCGCATTTTTTGGATTAATCGTTGGACTCACTCTAATCAACCTTTCCACAAAGCGCACTCGAAAATTTTACGATATTGATGATGCAAATTGCGTGGATTGCGGAAGATGTTTTAAGTATTGTCCGCAGAATATTAACACTAAAGAAAAAGTTTATTGAAAATACCCTTTCAGCAATTCGTTCGCCGCAATATACGGACTTACCTGCCCTTTCAAAACCTCATCAATTGTGGATTTTAGACGTTGTTTGATTTCAAGGTTATGATAAAAATTTGCCAATAAGGCTTCGTCAATGGTTTCGGAGAGAATTTTGCGCGATTGCTCTCGACGTTTATGTTCGAAATAACCGTTGGATTGCATGTGTTTGATGTAGTTTTGAACGATGTTCCAAATGTTTTCGATACCGTCTTTGGTGTAAGCCGAACAGGTTTCAACCACGGGCACCCAGCCTGATTCCGTAGGCGGAAAAAGATGTAGTGCATTGCTGAATTGTGTGCGTGCCACTTTCGCTTTGGGGATATTATCGCCGTCGGCTTTATTAATGGCGATTGCGTCTGCCATTTCCATGATTCCGCGTTTGATGCCTTGCAATTCATCTCCCGTATTGGCGAGTTGAATAAGTAAAAAGAAATCCACCATGCCATGAACGGCTGTTTCGGACTGCCCTACCCCAACAGTTTCCACAATCGTAGTGTCAAATCCTGCAGCTTCGCAAAGAATGATGGTTTCGCGGGTTTTGCGTGCCACACCACCCAACGAGCCTGCCGATGGCGACGGGCGAATAAACGCATTTTCCATGCCCGATAATTCCTCCATACGAGTTTTATCGCCCAAAATACTGCCTTTCGAGCGTTCACTACTCGGATCAACCGCCAATACGGCAAGTTTGTGGCCTTTATTTACCAACATCACACCCAAAGCCTCAATAAACGTGCTTTTTCCTGCACCCGGAACACCGGTAATTCCCAACCGAATACTTTTGCCTGAATGCGGCAAACAGCGTTCAATCACGGCTTGCGCAGTGGCTTGATGATCGGGATGTGAACTCTCAACCAGCGTAATCGCCCGACTTAAAATCACCCTATTCCCAACCAAAATTCCGTCCACATAATCGTCTACCGTGAGCGTTTTTTTCTTAACGTATGATGTCAAAAACTCAGGATTGACGCTATTCGGCTGAGGAATACCTGCGCGTTCGGTGAGTGCGGATTTGAAGGTGCCGTCTTGGTGATCCATGGGTTAAAAAATTATTTGTGCGTTATTTGTGCGAGTTAGGAAATCAACTTGTATTCCCACTGCAAAGATACAAAAAAATCCGAAACTTGCGAAATCTCGGATTTAGATTTTTTATTTCAGAGAGAAACCAGTTGCAGGGTGGGTAGTGTGATTGCAAAATAGCAGGTTGTACTTCAAAATTTTCAATTTAAAAATAAATTTTCGCTGATTATTAGATATTTATGATTAAAATTAGCAAAACTTGCAAAAAAATCAAGTTTTGCTAATTATTTTTTGTATCTTTGCACTATGAAAAAAGTAATAGAACGCAAAGAATATCTCGACAAACTGCTGTCCTATAAGGAAAAAGGAGTGATAAAAGTGGTCACCGGGTTACGTCGTTCGGGCAAGTCTACGCTTTTGGAATTGTTCAAAAGTAAATTGTTGGAATCGGCTGTTAAGCCCTCACAAATCTTTTCTTACAATTTTGAATTGCCGGAAAACTACCTCAACAAAACGTGGAGCGACAT
>WRCN01000032.1 GCA_009783885.1 Bacteroidales bacterium
CATCTCTAAAAACTAATCCCTTTCAAATTTGGGATTGCAAAATTACAACTTTTTTTTCAATTATGCAAGTTTTTTGGAAAATATTTTTTTTACAAAGGATAAAAAACAAAAAAAATGTAGAAAATTTGGTAATTTCGAATTTTTGTTGTAACTTTGCAATTACAAAAATGATAAACGACTAACAGTTATTTCCGGGATGAGGAGGATTGTTGGTCGTTTTTTCTATTGCTGTTATGCAATATTGAATATTTTGTTTATGACTTGTATAAAGTCATTCAGCGCAACATTAAAAATATGTTTCGTTGAATTGACAGCATTCTAGTTTGCATAAAAATCTTTGATAAATTTTCTGCGTTGTTGGATTTCCTTTCTTGTTTGCCCTTGCGGAATTGTTTGAATAATTGTTTTCATGTTTTTTTGTTTTTATTGTTTAATGAACGAATATCCGTTCATATATATAACGCTCAAAAACCGATTTTCGTATATTTTTTTCTAAAAAAATGTAAAATTGTTGATAACTTCCCGAGTTATTAACAATTTGAAACAAAAAAAGGCAGGAAAATAAATTCCTGCCTGAATAATTCGGCACAATAGAATTGTTGCCGAATGTAGAGATAGTACACTCTTTATCTAGCAAACAAACAAAACATAATATGTAAAAACGTAATATTTTTGTCATCCCTGACAAAAAGGTTATAAAAGGCTAAAATCACGTTAGCCAAAAGGAATATGGATTGTGTTGTTTCCAGAAAGCTATTTCCCGGTAAATAAAGTGAAACAGCTGAAAAAACTAATATGGATGACATCACGTAATAGGATAAGCCTAGTGATACCATCGTTTTTATACTTTTATCTTTTTTATATTCGTGTACAATACCAATAATAGCCATTATCGGAAAAAGATAAATAGCCAAAAGTGAAGAAATAAGTGAGTATAAGGTCTTACCAAGAATAATACTTTCACAAAAGAGAAGAAAAACTGCACAAGTTAATGCCCAAACAAGCGCTATTTTGTAGTTAATTTTCATTGTTTTCATTGTTTTTATTTTTATATTGTTTATATACACTCCCACGTGCATTCACCCACCATCCACCAATATGAGCCCACAGGAGCTATAAGAAACCGAAGTTTCCGTACCCAATTTCCCGTTCCAAATATCGCTCCTGCAGTCGTACGCATACAATCATCCAAGCAAGCATCAAAACTAGCTATACCCAATTGTGGTATAGTTTTATCATCGCTATACACAAAGACATACACATCTTTAAGTAATGTTAAAAAAGCAATACTACGCATTTTTGAATATTCATCAATATTATTCATTTTTTCAACTTGCTCTATGTAATACAGAGCAACTGAATATGCTTCATATTCTTCATTGATAGCGTTCGAGAAACTTTGTAATACCTTTGTTTCAGCATCAGATAAAACATCATCTTCTTGAAAAGGATAATCTAACAGTGAAGGGAAATCACTATTTTTCTGTCCTTCATTGCTCTCTTTTAAATAAGTTGCAAGAGCTAAAAAAAAATCTCTATTGTTAATCGAATAACTTAATTCGCCTTTAACCAAAGAAATTTTACTCGGCATATTGTTTTCAATAGCTCGCAATTCATCATCGATTGTTTTGACCTCTAATACTTTTTGACATCCAACAAAGCTTGTAACTATTGCTGTAGCTACCATAATTCCTAAAATTGCAAATGTTTTTTTCATTTTGTTTTTTAGTTTTACGTCCACTCCTTAAGCAGACTTTTTGTGTGTTTTTCTTTGAATTTGTTTTGTCCTAAATCTTTTGTTTAGAAATACACACAAAAAAAACGCGGACAAACCTTACCTGTCTCTAAGGTCTTCGACTACCCACACAACTAATAATGAATGCCCACGTTTTCGTGAGCGTTTCAATTATTCTTGTTGTGTTTTGAAATGTCGAAGTTCAAGAGACACAAATAAAAGCTAACGCTTTTCCAAAGTTACAAGTGCGTATTTAGCACGTTTATTTTATCATAGGCGATTTTTGATTTAATTTTTTGCAAAGATAGATAATTTTTTTGAAATAACCAAATAGCAAGGAGATGTTTTGACAGACAAAAAAGGCAGGAAAATAAATTCCTGCCTGAATAATCCAACGGCGATAGGAATCGCCGCTAACTGGGTAACAACTGTGATTATATTATACTATATTATAGGCAGCTACAATACCAAAATCTTCCATCCTGTCAAATAATTCATTCCTTTCATTATCTGACAACGAAACAAAAGAAATTCTTGTATTTTTTCCTTTTCTAAATCTTGTACCCCTAATATTGCAACCTTCATTTAATTCTATATACCTTTTCTCTCGATTCAAACAATAAATTGAGGATAAGGGAATTGAGGTTTTGTTGTAGAAAATAGTATGGTTTAGAACAACATAGTCAGACGTTAATTTTATGGCAAAAGAAGATTGCCATTTAACAAACAAAATCATTTTAAGTAATGATCCAATAGAAAATAAAACAATCATTGGAATAAAAGCAAGATACAATTCCGTTTTTACAACCAGTATAATAGCAATAATACCAGAAAAGAAAAGCAAATTGTCTTCAGGAGTTACTTCGGTTTTATGGATAACATAATCTTTCATAGCTTGATTCATTAGTTTAAAATAGACCAATAATTTGTGCTGTGTAATGCAACACTTAACGCACAATTAAATGATGTTATTTCATCATTTGTCAAAAAATCTTTTCCTTTTTCTTGAATGAAGTCTATATATTTTTCTATTACAAAGTAAGCATCGTCAAACTTAACAATTGAAGAATATATTGAGAAAAATGAAGACCAAATTTCTTCAGCTTCTTTTGACATACCAAATTTTTCTTTATATTCATGAAGAAAAATATCTATATCAAACTTATTTTCAATATAATTGTTAACTAAAGTTAGCATTTCCTTTGAGTGTTTAGAATTAGGACCAAGTTCCTCAAAAATCTGATTATAAATTTTAACCTCTAAAGATTCTACACCTCTAAAAATTTGGTTATAAACAATCTGTCTATCAAGATTACCATTTACAGATCCTTTAAATAAAAGATCAAGATATTCATTGTGTAATGCTCCTGCAATATTAAAGTCAGAATATCTTGATGACAATGTAGAAACATAACCATCAGGGTAAGGATCCTGAATAGACTTCCACACTCCTAGGCCTGCACCAACTCCATAAGAAGCACCACCTCCACAAACTACACCACCTACAACGGCTCCTACACCAAGACCTTTAGGACCTCCAACCATAAAACCAATCGCACCACCTATCTTACCGCCCTCCTTACCTGCCAATATATCTGCACTTGCAATTGCAAGTGTATTCCAAAACCACCTTTTGCTTGTTTGCTGTGTTTCGATTTGGGAATAAATCTCATTGTTTAAAACTATGAGTTCATTTGTTAATGAACGAGCTTTATCGTCTTTTTTACATGCATAGAAAATTCCTATCCCAATAAAGATAAGGGAAAATGTTAACGTAATTGTTTTTATTTTTTGTTTCATGTTCTTTTGTTCTTAACGTCTGTTCCTTGTTCAGACTTTAATTAGTTTGATTTTAATCCACAACTTTCACAGGAGGCTGTTTTTGTTGTACCAACTAATTTTGTTGTTCACATACACACATTTACATAAAAAAGCGTGGTACTTATAGTGTACTCCGCTACCAGAGGTATTTAGCGTGACCCGTCAGAACAGAGTAAGTAAAAGTCCACGCCTGGCGTGAACATTTTAACTTAAGCCCCTTCTGACTTTAAATCGCTAAATTTTCTGGTAGAAAGAATAATCTAAAATGCTTTTTTCAGCATACTTCAAGATGTGCGTATTATTAGCACATTATTTTTTCATAGGCAATTTTTGTTTTAATTTTTGCAAAGATAGATAAAATTTTCGAAATAACAAAACTTTCATTTTTTTTTCGTATCTTTGCAGAAAAAAATGAAACATAAACTCTTTCCATTAGTGCTTTTCCTGCTCTGTGTAAGTGGTAGCATTTTTGGGCAGTCTCAAAATACATCCGTGAAACACTTTACTCTATCCAACGGACTTCAAGTCTTTATTAATGAAGATCATACCACGCCGAAAGTTTTTGGTGCTGTTATCGTAAATGCAGGTGGTAAAAACGACCCCAAAGATGCTACAGGTGTGGCACATTACTTTGAACACATGATGTTTAAGGGTACTGATAAAATCGGAACTACGGATTATGAAGCCGAAAAAGTATACTTAGATCAAATCGCTGCAAAATACGACGAATTGGCGTTGATCACAGATGCAAATCAGCGGAAAATTATTCAAGGTGAAATTAATGAACTATCTATAAAAGCTGCGGATTACGCTATCCCGAACGAAGTTGATAAACTGATCAAAAAATACGGCGGTACAAATGTGAACGCCGGAACGAGTTTTGATCAAACCATTTATTTCAATACATTTCCATCATGGCAAATCGAACATTGGTTGGAAATTTACAGCGAACGCTTCAGAAATCCCGTGTTTCGTTTGTTTCAGTCCGAACTCGAAACGGTTTATGAAGAAAAAAATCGTATGGCCGACGATATGCTTCAAACGTTGGTTTTTGATGTGTTTCTTAAAAATGTATACAAACAGCACCCTTACGGACAACAGCCGTTAATTGGCACTGTTGAGCATCTCAAAAATCCGAGTATTTCCAAAATGCAAGAGTTTTTTGACACGTATTATGTGGCCAATAATATGATCCTTTTGTTGGTTGGCAATGTGGATGCGGAAGCTATAAAACCCTTGATAGAAGAGAAATTCGGAAGCTTGCGAAGCGGCGATGTCCCAAAATTTGAAGTGCCGGTTGAAGAGCCTTTTAATCGCGAAATTATTACGGTTAAAGCCACTCCAATAGCTATGGGGGTGATTACATTTCGCTCTGTTCCAGCGAGTCATCCCGATGAAATTTTGTTGCAAATTGCCAATCAATTACTCACAAATGGTGCAACCGGACTGCTTGACAAAGTTGTTATGAATAATGACTTGATGGCTGCTCAGCCACTTCCGATTGCGTTTTTTGATTATGGAGTGAATGCATTTTTATATGTTCCGAAACTTATCGGACAAAAATTTGAAACTGCCGAAAAATTTATTTTCAATGCGCTGGACAGCTTGAAAACAGGAACCTTTGACGAAAGTCAGTTAGATGCAATCAAATTAGCCAAGGAAAAAGAATTGTTGATGCAGTTAGAAAATTTGGAATCGCGTTCGCAATTAATTATGCAAGCCATTTCGACAGGTACGCCTTGGGAGGATGTTTTGAGAATGCCCGAACGTATTGCATCTGTAAGTAAAGAGGACATTATGGCTATCGCACAAAAATACTACGGAGATGAAAATTATTTGATATTACGTTCAAGAAGGGGCAAAATTTCGTCTGAAAAAATTGCTAAACCTGATTTCAAACCGATCATTCCGAAAAACTCTGAAGCGCAGTCAGACTTTGCCAAACAGTTAGACCTTATTCCCGAAAAAACCATCACACCAAGGTTTATTGATTTTGAAAACGATTTGGATATTTTATCCTTGCAAAACGGCGTATATTTGTACATTACACCGAATACCGAAAATCAGATTTTTTCATTGCAAATCAACTATCGCACCTCTACGTTAACCAATCCAAAAGCGCAATATGTGGCTGAATATTTGAATTTAATCGGAGCAGGCGACATGTCTTTTAATCAATACAGACGTGAGTTACAGGCGATAGGTGCGGAAATTACCGTGAATTGCGACGGAAGGAGCTTTTCGGTAAAATTGACAGGCTACGACAAATATTTTGAAGAAAGTGTAAAACTTCTAAATTTGTTGTTAAACCAGCCAAAGCCTGACGATAAACAATTGAGAAAATTAGTTGACGGCGCAAAAGCAAATTACAAATTTATTTTAGGAATGCCTGATATGATGGGCGGAGACGTGATGAGAGAGTTTGTTTTGTATGGGCAACAGTCGAAATATCTTTCGGGATTATCCGTCAAAGAAGTGAAAAGATTGACATCTGCAAGTCTTCTGGAAGAGTTGAAAAACGTGATGAATTACAGTGCAGATATTTTATATTGCGGAACACATTCTGCCGAAAATGTAAAACAAACTATTACTCAACAATCTTTCTTTTCAACACAGCCTAAACCTGCTGAAACACCGTATTATCGATCCATTTCTCAATGCCGATTATCAGAATCGAAAGTTAAGGTCGTTAATGATAAAAAAGTAGTACAAAGTCAAATCAATATTTTGGCAAATGCGGAAGGTGGGGATTTGCGCCAACGCGCGATTAGCAATGCGTTCAATGAATATTTCGGGGTAGGGATGTCGTCGTTGGTATTTCAAGAAATTCGAGAATTTCGATCAATGGCCTATGGTGCACTTGCGCGATACGTGAGAAATCCGTATGTGTTTTATGATAAACCCACCTATTTTTACGGTTGGTTGCAAACGCAAAGCGATAAAACAATTGACGCACTGACCGTGATGGCCGACTTGATTTCTGATATGCCCGAAAAGCCTGAACGCTTGGACGTGATCAAACAAAGTCTAATTCAAAATATCAGTACCAATGCACCAAATATGCGAAACTTGGGAAACACGGTTAGTTTTTGGCGAAACAACGGATATACAGAGGATCCGAGAAAATTTCAATACAGCGTTTATCAAACATTAACGTTTAACGATATTATCGACTTTTACACCAATTATATTAAAGAAAAACCGCTTGTTTATACGGTTTACGGCGATGTGAAGAAAATTGACAGAAAAGCATTATCCACATTTGGACCTATCGAAGCCATCAAAGCAAAAAATTTAATCAAAAAATAAAACTATGAGAAATCTACTTTTAATCAGTAATTCCACGAACCCTGGCGAACCATACTTGGGTTGGTGCAAAGAACTTATCGCCAAATGGTGTAAAGAAAACAACGTAAAAACAGCCTTATTCATTCCTTTTGCAGGTGTAACCGTAACTTGGGAGGATCTTACCGCAAGAGTGAAAGCCGTTTATTCGGAATTTGGTGTTGAGATTTCGTCGATTCATCAACATCCGAATGCTGTGGAAGCCGTTAAAAATGCAGAATGTATCGTAGTGAGTGGCGGTAGCACTTGGAACTTGTTAGCCGAGTGTTATACGCAAAATATTTTGGATGCGATTCGCGAAAAAGCCTTGTCAGGAACGCCTTACATGGGTTGGAGCGCCGGGTCGAATTTGGCTTGTCCAACCATCAAAACCACAAACGATATGCCGATTATCGAACCTAAAAGTTTCAACGCATTGAATCTCGTACCATTCCAAATCAATCCGCATTATTTGGATGCACATCCCGCAGGGCACGGCGGAGAAACCCGCGAAGACCGTATCAAAGAATTTATGGTGATTAACCCAAACGTTTATGTAGCCGGACTTCGCGAAGCAACTGCGCTCGTTGTAAAAGGTGATAAAATCGAGTTGGTAGGTCGTGAAAAAGACATGCGCGTATTCAAATTCGAACAAGAAACAAAAGAATATCCGTTAGGATCAAACATAGAATTTTTACTTAAATAATTATCAAAATGTACAGAATTTTCGCTATTTTCAGCATCTCTTTATTATTGTTTGTGTCTTGTAGAGATAATGACCGCACGAAGTACGGTTATGTCCGAATGATTTTTGAACATCATTGGGAGGATTCAATCGTGCGTTTCGACGGCACTACGCAGTATATCAACGCTGCGGGTAATATTCTCACATTTGAGAAATCCAGACCTATTGAATATTTTATTTCAGATTTGAAAATCAATACGGTTTCTTTACCGGCTGGCAATAATCTGAATATTCACTATATTAACAGTGATAGTGCTTATTCGACATTTCTCTTTACACACCGGATACCTAAGAGGAATTTCAATACCATTAGCTTCACGTTTGGTATAGATTCTACAAAAAATAAATCTAATTTATTCTCAAATCCACCGCAAAAAGATATGTTTTGGCCGGAAAATATGGGAGGAGGCTATCATCACATGAAAATGGACGGCAAATGGAGAAATGCCGGCGGAATTACAGATCAAGGATTTGGACTGCATTTGGGAGATTTGAAGAAAACGGTTTACGATACAACTTGGACTCAAAGCGTAGTCTCAGGGCTTGATTCCATTTCAAAAATTGATACTGTCGTACGAACGTTTCGCAACTCCTTTCCGGTTTCAATTTCAAAACATTTTGAAATCAGAGAGAATGAAATTACTACGATTACAGTAATTATGGACATGAAACAATGGATGGAAAACCCCTATATGTGGGATTTTAACGTGATGGGTGGTGCAATAATGTCACGTGAAAGAGCTATGGATTCGCTGAAAATAAACGGAGAACATAATTTATTTAGAGCCAAATAGAGGTTAAAAATATAAAAAATTACGACAAAATTTATGACAAAATTTATTTTGAAATGTACCACATGTGGTAAGAAATTCGAAAATTTTAAGGCGTGGTTTAGTGCTAATCAAGTGTGTCCAAATTGCCACAAAAATCGTGTAGAAGCGATTTATGATGCAGATTACAACACGCTAAAAGACTTGATATACGCGAAAAATCGAACGGATTTTAGTTTTTGGCATTATTTTGATTTTCTGCCTTTGATTGATAAAAAAAATATGGTTTCCACTCCCGAAATTCCGCTTTCGCTTGACAGATGGACGTTTTTGGAGGATTTAGCCAAAGAACATTTTGGTATTGATTGTGAAGTTCGCGCCTATCGGAACGATGAACACTATGCAACGGGAACATTCAAAGACAACGGAGGTTCGCTTGCTGCAAGCGTTTTGAGAGAGACCGGTATTTCGGAATACATTGTTGCGAGTACAGGAAATGTTGCCAACACATTTGCCTATTATATGGCAAAGGCGGGCATTTCGCTTACAGCGTTCATTCCGCAAGACGCTTTAGCATTGAATGGTGCCGGCGTGAGTTGTTATGGGCAAAAGGTTTTTAGAGTTAACCATGATTATCATCAAGCCAAAAAGGTGGCTGCCGAATATGCTAAAAAATATGGTATTTTAATGACGGGCGGAAATGTTGATCCGCTTCGCGTGGAAGCCAAACGAACGATGGTTTTCGAGTGGTTGCGTGATTTGCAAAAGTTTCCAACAGTTTATATTCAAGCATTGAGTGGCGGAACAGGTCCTATCGCTATTGACAAGGCTTTGCGAGAAATCGAACATTTGAATTTGGTGGAAAACTATCCACGTTTTCTGATGATTCAGCCCGACGGTTGTTCGCCAATGGTTCAAGGTTGGAAAAAGGCAAAAGCCCATAATTTTTCTGCAGGTTGGGAAAGTGATTACCCCGTTTTTGAATGCCCCGTAACACAAGTTCCAACGCTGGCTACAGGAAATCCGGGAACATTCCCTATTATTGCAAATTTGGTCAAAAAATCCAACGGCGATATGTTGGAAATTCAAGAATCGAAATTGGTAGATATGACACGCTACATCGCCTACGAAGCCGTTGTGGCAATGGGTCCAGCCGCTGCAACCGCTGCATTGGGTTATATTGAAGCGTTAAAAACGAACAACATCAAAAACGGCGATGTCGTTTTAATCAACATTGGCGAGGGCATGCGACGTGCACCGGAATTGTTGCAGCAAATGAATTACACCGAACAACGCGTGGATTCTGTGGATGAATGCGAACGTTTCGATAGAAAAAAGCTAAGAATCGATTTGAAAAATCGTATTTTAAATTAAATTTGATATGAACAGAAATGTATTCTTTATTTTCGCTCTTCTGATGTTGTGTTGTTCAAATGTTGGTCATGCGCAATCATATAGACGACTTTCGGTTGATTCGATTATACAACAGTATTACAATCCCGAGAGAGGTTTTTTTCAAAAAGCCGGATTCGACAAGGATAATCCCAGATTCATGATGGAAAATGAGGATGGCAGTTTTAAATTTGGCGTTGGCGGTTTCGTTAATGTGCTGTCTCAATTAGATTATGGAGGCATTGAAAACATTGATTTTGTTACTTCACAAATCCAAATTCCGACCCATAGAGATCCGAGATTTCTCATATCACCTTATCAGACGCGGTTTAACTTCAAAGTGGTTGGCCAAGATGCGAAAAAACGAAATGTAGTTGCTTTCATAGAAGCCGGCTACAACGGGACAAATATTTCGTTACGGCATGCATATGTTTCTTATGCCGGTTTTACAATCGGACAAACGTGGAGCGCGTTTATGGATTTGGAAGCCGACTTATCGTTGATTGATGGTGAAGGTCCGAATAATCAAATTGGGTTACGTGTTCCGATGATTCGATACTCGTATCATTCAGACAGATGGGATTTTAGCATTGCAGGTGAAATCGGAAACTATTTGTTTGAATTTGCCGAACAGCGGTATGGTTTTTTTCCGCAAAACCAGATTATTCCTAACATTCCGATGCATATTAAATACAGAGATAAATGGGGGCATGTCCAATTGGGAGCAGTGTTCAAAGTGATGAATTATGGGGATTCTGCGACAAACGAAACGGTTTATATTTTGGGAGGAGGAGGTTCTTTAAGCGGAACGTTCAATGTTTGGAAAGGCGGATTGCTTTGTTATCAATTCATTGCCGGAAAGGGCATTGGTAATTACATCAATGATTTGAGTGCATTTAACTACGATTTAATTCCTGTTCCTGATGAACACGGACACATGACGATGACGACATTAGAAATGTATGGCGGTTATGTTGGTCTACAACATTTTTGGACACCAACATTATCATCCAACGTGGTATATGGTATGACATACTTGAAACCTCCAACGCTTCCGCCTCTTCCTCGTGAATTTACGTATGGTAATCTTTATAATTCCGCGCATTATCTTGCAGCGAATTTACTTTGGAATTTTATTCCTTATGGACGAATTGGTGTTGAATATCTATTTGGAAAAAAGACTAATCTGCAAGGAAAAAGCGGAGTTAATCATCGTATTAATGTTGGAGTCAGATATAATTTCTAAAAATAAAGAAAAATTCAATTTAGACGTTAAGATTAATAATGAACACAACCGAAGCACGAACCGAGCGAAGCGAGCTCATCGAGGGCAAAGTCCGAGATAACCGAGGCGAAGCCAAGTCAAGTGTGAGCTCAGTGAAGCTAATCAAACAAAACAAACAGGGCTTGAAAGTCCTTATAGCAAGCGTTATTTTACAATTTTTTTTAGGTATAATTTACACGTGGAGCGTTTTCAAGGCACCCGTAAGTGTGTATTATAAATGGGATGCATTTGATGTCGGACTTACCGCTTCGTTCATGCTTTGTTTTTTCGCTGTGGGCATACTTTTGGGTGGAAAAATATTAGCAAAAATCGGTGTCAAACTAACCGTACTTATTGGCGGATTAATGGTTGCAACAGGAATGTTGGCAACATCGTTTATCCCTGCAACAGGAGCGACATCCGTTTTTTGGATTTATTTTTTATATGGAATAATTGGAGGATCGGGTGTGGGTGCCGCTTACAATGCAATAATTTCCAACGCACAAAAGTGGTTTCCTGAAAACAGAGGCTTTGCTACAGGTGTCAGTGTTAGTGCGTTTGGATTTTCGACGGTATTTTTTGCACCCTTCATAAAAATGCTCAGTGAAAACCTTGAAGTGAACGTTATTTTCATGATTTTATCTGCAATTTTTGCAGTAACAACGCTTCTAACGTTCAGCTTTATTAAATCTCCCGACCAAACAACCAATGCCTCTATACCCGTATTAAAAGGTAAACAATACACAAACGGTGAAATGCTAAAAACCACACGTTTTTATCTGATAACCCTATCCATGATGTTCGGTACGTCGGTTTTCTTTACGATAAATCCCGACTTAAAAGATTTGGCCATTAACAGAAATGCGGCGTCTTTTGCAACAATTTTAGTCATGGTTTTGGGAATTTCTAATGCTTTGGGTAGACTTTGCGTGCCACTTTTATCCGATAAAATCGGTGCCATAAACACCAATATCTTAATCCTTGCAGCTACAGCACTTGGAGCCTTCTTGCTTTGCTTTGTTGGAGGAATTGGGTTGATTATTACAATCTCTATTGTTGCATTTTGTTATGGCGGTACAGCAGGTTTGTATCCTGTTATCACTGCTGATAATTTCGGACTTAAAAACGTTGCTTCAAACTACGGCTTGGTGATGATTGGTTTTATGTTGTCCGCACTTATATTTCCATTTTTAATTGGTAAAATCGATAACCAATCCATGAAATTTATCACGCTTGGTATTATTGCTGTTATTAGCACGATTTTTGTTGTTATCTTAAAAATAATGAGAAAAAAATCGCGAGATAGCGAATAATTGTAGGAGCGAAGCATGCCTCGTCCCTACAAAAAATACAAAAAATTTGGTTATTTCAAAAAAAAGTAGTATCTTTGCAGTCCGATTTTGAAAAAATAACAAGTCGGAAACGTTCAAAACCCTACGCCCCGTTCGTCTAGTGGCCTAGGACATCAGGTTTTCATCCTGAAGATCAGGGGTTCGACTCCCCTACGGGGTACATGATAGTGGAAAAGTTAAAAAGTTAGAAAGTTTATAAAGAGGCTTCGTCAAATTGCAAGCAATCCTACACAAACTCGACAACTTTACAAACTTTATAAACTTTATAAACTTTATAAACTAAAAAAATTATGGCAAACCATAAATCCGCAAAAAAACGCATCCGCACTACTGCAAGAAAAAGAACATCTAACCGCTTGTATGCTAAAACTATGCGCAACTCATTGAGAGATTTCCGTACATTAACAGAAAAAACTGCAATGGTTGAAACTATGCCTTCGGTAATCGAAAAAATTGATAAATTGGCTAAAAAAGGCGTTATTCACAAAAATAAAGCCTCCAATTTGAAATCGAAATTGATGAAAAAAACCAACGTAGCTGCGTAGTTGGTGATAAAACGTATTGAAAAAAGGTTGTCAAAGGGCAGCCTTTTTTTGATTGTAGGGGTGGGCTTACCCGCCCCATTGAAAAACAAGGGTGCGGAGACCGCGCCCCTACGAAAAACCAAATAAAATGTCCTCAGAAAAATTAGAAAAACAATCTTCTGCCTTCACCCTTTCGGATATGGAGATTTTCATTTTCCCCGATTTGTTTTATGCATTAGTGTTGGCGAATATCATGTCGCCCGAAATCTGGAAATGGCGCGAAGATCCTTGGTTTAAGGACATCGAAAAAAAGTCGTTTTCCTACAAAATTAATCGGGTGAAGCAATACATCATGGATCATTATACGTTTAATTTGGATTTGGAAACTTGGGGACTAACCACCAAAGAACGTGAGTTGGCGCGATTTTCCGAGTTTATTGATGCTGATGCTTTGGCTCAATCTAACGCACTGTTCGGTTACGAAGGTGACAAATATTATTTCAGTATCGACATTCGCAAGCATTTTGGCTTGGACAAATATACCAGCGATATTATTCCATATTGGAAGACAGAAACCGTCGAAGCCATGAATGCGTTTCGTTACAAACCGAATTACACGACAGGGGCGGGCGAATGTGTATCGCTTGCAACGATGTATGCAGCTGCGATGTTCATTGTAGCCAAAATCCCGTTGGAAAAAATATTTTTGATTGCAACACCTCTGCACAGCCAGAATTTTATTACGGAAAAAGACGGCATTATTACCAACAATCGCCGAATTGTAACGAAAAGCATGTGGTACAACGGCACGATGCTTTCCGCGAAAGCGCGCAGAGCCATCGAAAATGAGAAAATCACCATCGTTTCACACATCAGCGGACATATTCACACCTTTTACGATAAAGCAACGATTTCGCCCGAAGTTTATCAAACGTTTTCGAAATCGCTAAATGATTACTTGCACACGGATTTGACGTTTGAAACCTTTGTGAATTTTTTACGCACAGACCAGAAATATTGGGATTGTTTTCAATACGAATATATTCGCAATGGAAAACCGTGTTACGTCGAACTCCGCAAAATTTTCGAGTACGAACGTCACAGTAAAAATACACTGACCAGTGCCAGTAAGGATGCGTTGTTTGCGGAAATCGGCGGAGAGGAATTTCGCTTAACACGTCGAACAGATCGATTGGTAATGAATATTTTCGAACAATATTTGAACCAAAACACGAAGGTTTCGTTCGATGAAAAACGTCGTTTTTTTGAACACCATATTTTGGAATGTCCGAATTGTCCGCAAATGGAGAAATTGTTTGATGCATTATATGCTTTTTTGAATATTGAACCGAGACTACCGAACAATGATAAAGCCTTTGTAAAGATAGAGCCTATCGAAATTTCGGAACAGTTATCACGAGAGGAAATTATTGCCGAAATAGAACATAAATCCCCTATCAATGAAGTGGCGCAATTAGCTTTGTTTGCTGCTCGTAGAATGGATTTGGTGGATTGGCAACCGTTTGTGAAGGCTGTTGTCGAGCGCAATCCGGTTTGTGTGGATGCCTTGAAAAATCTATCAATTCCGAAAATTTACGAAATATTAAAACATCTACCATCAACATCTATTTACGATGAACCTAATCGTCTCGCTTTGCCTGATGAGGTTTGGAATTTCCAAATCGGCGATGGCTTGGAAAAAGCGTTTGCAATGGCTGCTGCTATAGTAAATAAAGAATCTAAAAACACAGTGAAATTAAGTTGTGTGGAGAATTTTGCAAAACTGGAATTTAATGGAGAAACGTTTGAATTTCCTACTGTAAAAAATCTATTAATTAACGTTAATGTTCCGTTTCATCAGTCGGAACGCTAATGCCAATAATAACAATATTCCTGCTAAAAACAACGAAATACGTCCAATGTAGTCGCCGTATTTGACATAAAATGTGATTTTATCGTTAGCTTTTACGTTCTGCGAAATCACGGCTTCCTCCCAATATGGCGTGGCTTGCGAAACATCGCCGCGTTGATTGATGAAACCTGAAATGCCGGTGTTGGCACAGCGTGCAATATCGCGACGTGTTTCGATGGCACGTAATTTCGCGTATCGCATGTGCTGGCGATGTCCGGGCGTATTACCCCACCAACCGTCATTCGTGATAATGCATAAAAATTGTGCGCCGTTTCTCACAAATCCGGCAACAAAATCACCGTAAATGGATTCGTAGCAAATGATTGGTGCAAAAGGCGGTGTACCGTATTGCGAAATAAATACCTCACGGTTTGGGCTGATACCAAGCGTTCCAACGGTTCCGCCCATATCAATGGCTAATCGTTCCAATGGTCGAAAATATTTCACAAACGGCATAATCTCTACACCAGGCGTGAGTTTGGACTTGTAATACTTTTGAGAACGCTCGTCTTTGCTCACCAACAATGCGACGTTGTGTGCCTCATAATACTGTCCTCCGTAGTAGGGGCGAGCAGCAGATGTGCGTTCAGGAACTAAACGCCACGATGAAAGCCCTGCAATCATTTCGATACTGTCGTGTTGCGACAAAAACTCCTGAATGAGTCTCAAACTGGGCGAATAATCGAGTTGATGTTCCCAAACATATTCTTGAATCATGCTTTCAGGGGTCAAAATCAAACGTGTGTTTGGTGTGACTTTTGTTCTTGCTAAATCCAACATGCGCTCTGTAGCAACAACAGGATTCAAATCATATTGTTCGCTGTAAGGATCTATGTTTGGTTGAACAATTACAACTTCAACATCGGTGCCTTTTTCTTTGTAATATTGATACATTGCCGCCGAAATTATAAGTGGCAAAATAATTAAAACAAGTAATACAATATCTTTCCAAGAAAATTTTGAATAATTTCTTTTTTCTGTATTACGTATAACTTTTTCAACACCATGTACGATTAGGAAGAACAATGCAATGAATGGAAGTGCAAACCAAATCGGTGTAAATAATAGGGTTATCGGGAACAACCACAAAAAAGGAAAAATACAAACGATATTTTTTTTTACCATATCAAACAGCACAATATTTGCAAACCAAATCCAAAGCGAACCGCCTAAAACACCTGTAAATTCATAGAATTGTACGGATTCCGGTATCGCCGCAAATACATTTCCAAGCGTCAACCAAGGCCAAGACAAATCCCAATCAAAATGAAAATATTCGAACGCTGTAAAAAACACCGCTAAAACCCACAAGCAGTTTCGCATTTTGAATACATGTTTTTTCACGATATAGTAGAAATAAACCATCAGTGCCATCAATGCACTATTGGTCAAAAACGCTAAAATTGCAGCTGGTGTAGAATTGAAAACCCACCACGTTGTAAGCACATTCCAAACCAAAAAAGTTAGAAACGCATAACCAAAAAATCGTTTGCCGTTTTTGCGTTCGGGTATTTTTTCCAAATCGTCGAATACCAGCAAAAGCGGAATGAACGCAACAAAAATCGCAACAATAGCAAACGGCGATGGTATCCATGCCGCCCCTAAAAGAATACCGCTTGAAACGGCTAATATTAAGCGTGAAACTGTATTCATAATTATTCAGAAAGAATTGTTACCTTATTATCCAACACTTGCACAACACCGCGATCAACCTCAATAAAATGAGGCGTTGTCTCACACGATATTTCGTATTTCACTTGTCCTTTGGTTAAAATAGCAACCATTGGAGCATGATGATCCAAAACTTGAAAAAAGCCGTCCTTACCCGGACATTGCACCGAGCGTACTTCGCCTTGAAACAAGGTTTTTTGAGGAGTTGAAATTTCTAATTGCATGTTGAAGATTCTAACATTTTTTTACCTTTTTCGATGGCTTCGTCAATCGTTCCAACAAGGTTAAATGCCGTTTCCGGATACTTGTCCACTTCACCATTGAGAATCATTTTGAAGCCTCGGATGGTTTCTTCAATTGGCACAAATACACCCGGAATGCCTGTAAACTGCTCAGCTACATGAAACGGCTGCGATAAAAAGCGTTGCACTTTGCGCGCTCTTGAAACAACCAATTTATCTTCATCGCTCAGCTCATCCATCCCCAAAATCGCAATAATATCTTGCAATTCCTTATAACGTTGCAACGTCATTTTCACACGTTGAGCGATATCGTAATGCTCATCGCCAACAATTTTCGGAACCAAAATTCGCGATGTAGAATCCAAGGGATCAACAGCCGGATAAATGCCCAATTCCGAGATTTTACGACTCAAAACCGTGGTTGCATCTAAGTGCGCAAACGTGGTTGCGGGTGCAGGGTCAGTCAAGTCATCGGCAGGTACATAAACTGCTTGGACGGAAGTAATTGATCCGCGTTTGGTCGACGTGATACGCTCTTGCATCAAGCCCATTTCGGAAGCCAAAGTTGGTTGATAACCGACTGCCGATGGCATACGTCCTAATAAAGCCGAAACTTCCGAACCGGCTTGCGTGAAACGGAAAATATTGTCGATGAAAAACAAAATATCTCGACCGGTATTGTCCGTGTCGCCATCGCGAAAATATTCGGCCAATGTAAGTCCTGAAAGCGCTACGCGTGCGCGAGCTCCCGGAGGTTCGTTCATTTGTCCGAAAACCAACGTAGCTTGCGATTGTTTCAATTCCTCAGGATCAACCAAACTCAAATCCCAGCCACCTTCTTCCACACTTTTTTTGAATGCATCACCGTAGCGAATAACGCCCGATTCGATCATTTCGCGCAACAAATCATTCCCTTCGCGTGTACGTTCGCCAACACCTGCAAACACGGTTTGTCCGTGATATTTTTTCGCAATGTTGTTAATCATTTCCATAATTAACACGGTTTTTCCAACGCCTGCACCTCCGAAAAGTCCGATTTTACCGCCTTTTGCATAAGGTTCAATCAAATCAATAACCTTAATTCCTGTGTACAACACCTCTTGGGTCGTAGTTAGATTTTCGAATTTTGGTGGATCGGCGTGAATATTGGCACGACGCGTGAATTTCACAGGCGGCATCCCATCAATTTCTGTGCCGGTGACATTAAACAGACGTCCATTGATATCAGGTCCGACAGGCATAGAAATAGGTGCTCCCGTAGCCATAACGTTCTGACCACGAGCCAAACCATCCGTAGATTGCATAGCGATACAACGCACAGTGTTTTCGCCAATATCTTGCTGACACTCCAAAATAATTTTCTCGTTTTGAGGATTGAAAACCTCCAAAGCCTCGTGGATTTGAGGCAAACGGCTATCCTCGTCAAATGCAACATCAATAACAGCACCAATAATTTGGGATATGCGACCCTTACTTTCGTTCATGAGAAAATTCTTTTTTTTGCAAAAGTACGAAAAAATTACTATATTTGCAAAAAAAATGCCATGTTTACACCAAAAAATTTAGAACAACTTGAGAAACGCGGGATTACAACTCAAGAGATTGAAAGCCAGTTAGCCTTTTTTGCCAAAGGATTTCCATATACCAAATTATTGCGTTCGGCTTCTAAAAACGATGGTATCGAGGTGTTTGATGTAAAGCAAATCGACGAATTGCTGTGGAATTACAAGAACAAAATTGCCGGTCGAAACATCATCAAATTTGTTCCGGCTTCGGGTGCTGCATCACGCATGTTTAAACAACTTTCCGAATTTCGAACGGCATATAAAGTCAATGAAAATAATTTGATTTTGTTTGAGAAAAAAGATGCAAATTCTATGTTCTATTTTTTAGAAAATATTCGCAATTTTGCATTTTTTGAGGCTTTGAAAGAAGCAATGGAAATCCGTGGAAAATCTATTGAGGCCTGTCTGGAAAAGGAAGACTACAATGAAATTTTAGATACACTTTTGTTGGATTTTGGATTGGATTATTTGAATTTACCGAAAGGATTATTGCTGTTTCATAAATATGCCGATAGCGTGAGAACGGCACTGGAAGAGCATTTGGTGGAAGGCTCAGGCTATGCGGAAAGCGATGGTAAGGTTAAACTGCATTTTACTGTTTCGCCGGAACATTTGGAAAAATTCAAACAATTAGTAAACAAAATTCTACCAATGTATGAAACTAAATACCATGTAAAATACGACGTTTCATATTCTGTGCAAAAGCCCTGCACAGATACCATTGCAGCGACTCTCGACAGTACATTATTCTTGACTGAAACCGGCGATTTGGTGTTCCGTCCGGGCGGACATGGTGCGTTGATTGAAAATTTGAACGACCTAAAAGGTGATTTGATTTTTATAAAAAACATTGACAATGTTACGACTGATAAAAATCGGGTACCAACAATTACCTACAAAAAAGTGATTGCAAGTTATCTGATCGATTTGCAAAACAAAACATTTGATTATCTGAAAAAACTTGAAAACACAAGTATTTCCGATGAACTGCTAACAGAAATTTTTCATTTTTCGTGGAAACAATTGCATATTGCTTTCGATCATTTCGAAAATTTATCTCACGACGAAAAACGACAAGTTTTAATTCAAAAGCTCAATCGTCCGATGCGCATTTGCGGTATGGTGAAAAACGAGGGAGAGCCCGGTGGCGGCCCATTTTGGACGGAGAACACCAAAGGCGAAATCTCGTTACAAATTGTGGAATCGTCTCAAATTGACCCGAAAAACCCACAACAGCAAGATGTGCTGAAAATGGCGTCGCACTTTAATCCTGTGGATTTGATTTGCGGTGTGCGAAATTACAAAGGCGAGTTGTTTGATTTGAAAACCTATATTGATCCGGAAACCGGTTTTATAAGTGAAAAATCACTTGGTGATAAAATGCTAAAAGCATTAGAATTGCCTGGTCTTTGGAACGGTGCTATGGCCGATTGGATCACGATTTTTGTGGAAGTTCCGATAGCTGTTTTCTCGCCGGTGAAAACGGTGAATGATTTGTTACGGCGCGAACATCAAAACATTTAAGTCTTTACCGTTATCGGCTCAATATGAATGGTGCACTCCAAGTGAAAATCCCTTTTTAGTGCAAGTTCTATATGAGTGGCTAAGTTGTGGCTTTCTTCTACAGTTTTGCTGCCGTCAACATGCAGGTGAAACGTAAGTTCCCGAACATCACCGTAACAATGAATATGGTAGTGATGTGTGTAGTAATCACCAAAATGTTTATGAATATACGCTTTGATGTCGTTTTCCAATTCTATGGGAATTCGTTCGCCCAACAATTTATTGATAGCACTTTTGATGATTTCATAACTTGCCCAAAATAAAAATAAGGCGATGATAATTCCTAAAACCCCATCCATCCACCAAAATGTTTTATTAAAATATTTGCCGATAAAAATCCCAATAAGCACCGGAATAGAAGAAAGCGCATCGCTACGATGATGCCAGGCTTCAGCTTTCATCGTTACAAGGCCTGTTTTGCGATACACCCAAAACGCATATTGTGCCAAACTTTCTTTTACAAGAATAGAAAAAGCGGTAACAAGGATTGCTATGGTACCAAAATGTGCAGCCGTATTGTGTTTCAAGCGGCCAATAGCATCCAATATAAACTCGTAAGCTACAACGGCTAATATAAATCCACATACCAAAGCTGCAATTTGCTCCCAACGACCATAACCGAAAGGATATCCAGCTGTAGGCCTTTTCCGAGAAAGTTTAATTCCGGCAATTACAATAACCGATGTTATCGAATCCGACAACGTATGCCAAGCATCCGCAATCAAAGCCACAGAGCCCGAAATCACGCCAGCCCAAAATTTAAGAACAAATAAAGCGGTATTAACTACAACAGAAACAATAGCCTGTCGAATGCCTTTTTGCGCTGAATCATGAGTGGGTGTACGCATAGCGAGCAATTTTTTTTTTGCAAAGATACGAAAAAAAACGAAACTAATTTCGTTTTTTTGTTTAATCGTTGAATTGTTGAATTTCTGAATACCTGAAAATCAAAACAATTAAACAGATAAACGAATAAACAGTTCAACAAAAAATAATGAAATGTTAACATTTCATTTTTTTTTTGTATCTTTGCAGATTAATCTCATCACAAATGTTAAATATTGTACTATTAGGGCCTCCGGGTTCGGGAAAGGGCACTCAGGCTGCAAATTTGGTCAAAGAATATGGTTTGACACATATTTCTACGGGCGAATGCCTGCGAGCAGAAATTGCAGCGCAAACACCTATCGGTAAAGAGATAGAGGCTATTATTGCAGGAGGAAATTATGTGTCGGACGAGATCGTAAACAGTATTATCGAACATTTTGAAAAAAATCATAAAAATCCCAATGGCTACCTGTTCGACGGTTATCCGCGCACAAGCTCACAAGCGGAATTTTTAGATCAATCGTTGGCTAAACAAGATTTTTCGATCACAGCAGCCATTGATTTGGAGGTTGAAGACGAAGTGCTGGTCAAACGGATTTTATATCGTGGTCAACTATCGAGACGCGCTGATGATAACGAGGAAACCGCTCGAAAACGGATTAAAATTTATCAGGAAAAAACACAGATTTTAGAAGATTATTATCGAAAACAAGGTAAACTTCACTTGATTCGCGGTGATTATGAAGTTAACGAAACATGGGTCAAAGTGAAAGCTATTGTGGAAAGTTTGTAATATGCCGGAATCGAATTTTGTAGACTATGTAAAGATCTTTTGTCGTTCGGGTAAAGGAGGTGCAGGTTCTGCGCATTTTTTACGTACGCGCGGAAATCCCCGTGGCGGCCCGGATGGCGGTGATGGCGGTCGTGGCGGACATATTATACTAAAAGGTAATGCGCAACTTTGGACGCTGTTGCACTTGAAATATACCAAACACGTTCATGCCGAAGATGGTGAAGGCGGTAGCAGAAGCCAACTTCACGGTGCCAACGGAAAAGATGTCATCATCGAAGTCCCGCTTGGAACAGTGTTGCGAGATGCTGAAACGATGGATATTGAGGGCGAAATTACGGAACACGGACAAACTTTAGTCGTTCTAAAAGGCGGACGTGGAGGGTTGGGCAACGAACATTTCAAATCCGCCACCAATCAAGCACCAACTTATGCACAACCGGGCGAACCGAGAGTAGAAGCATGGAAAGTTTTGGAATTGAAAATCCTTGCAGATGTGGGATTGGTTGGGTTTCCCAATGCCGGAAAATCTACCTTGTTGTCGGTAGTTTCGGCTGCAAAACCTGAAATTGCAGATTATCCGTTTACAACATTAGTGCCTAATTTAGGCATTGTTTCTTATCGCGATCATAAGTCGTTTATCATGGCTGATATTCCCGGAATTATTGAAGGTGCTGCCGAAGGAAAAGGGCTTGGATTGCGCTTTTTGCGCCATATTGAGCGAAATTCACTTTTGTTGTTTATGGTGCCATGTGACACGAATGACATAAAAAAAGAATACAAAATTTTGCTGAATGAGCTTAAAAAACACAATCCGGAATTGATGCAAAAGAAGCGTGTTTTAGCAATCACCAAATGTGATTTGGCCGATGACGAATTGATAAAAGCGTTCAAAAAAGAGTTGCCGAAAGGTGTTCCGACGGTATTTATTTCGGCTGTTACAGGTAAAGGTATTCAGGAATTGAAGGATTTGATTTGGAAGGAAATTCATGACTGAAAAATTGCAATATTAACTTTCATTGAAAGCCTGTGCCGTTCAGATTTTTTTATATCTTATATAAAAAAAACCTTTATTTTTTGTAATCTCATTTTTTATTTGTATCTTTGCCTACCAAATACTCAAAAAACCTATTTATGAAAAAACCACTTTTCTGCTGTTTATTTATTTTTTCGTTCTCATTTTTAAATGCCCAAACCTCTTTTGAGTATGATGACTCCGGTCATCGCACGTCCATGCTCCGGACCATTGTGATGTCTGCTCCAAGTCAAGCACCCGTCCATATGCCACCAACTGAAGAAAACACGGTGTATGCTTTAGCCTTAAATAACGAGGAAGAAGCTCCGGTGTTCGGCAGTTCTGAAATTAATTCCTTTTCTGAAGATGTTTACACCGATAAGCTAAAAGAAAGCGATATTTTTATTTACCCCAATCCTACTAAAGGCGCGTTGGCCGTAGAGATTCGTAATAAAAACCCGCAAGCCTCGCATCAGGTAACGGTTTACACC
>WRCN01000033.1 GCA_009783885.1 Bacteroidales bacterium
CAAATACGTTTGCGTGCTTGCGTAGCGGATACCCATACAAAGCTTGCAATCCCTTACCCTACCATTGTTTCAACCCTTTCAGGAAAGGGTTTTGTGGCTAACGAACATGGTTGTTTTGAAATAGAGGTTGTGCCAAGCGATACGCTGGAAATTAGATGTCTCGGATATGATAGGTTGAGACTACCGGCTTCAGAACTATCTCAAGACGCTATAATTTATCTCGTGCCCAAGATATTCGAACTTTCTGAAGTAATCATAATAAGCCCGAGAAACCAATGGACACCTTTCCAAGGAAAACCTTATGGGTACGGACTTGGTGCAATTGATGGAGAAATAGAATATGTTTCGCTGGTCCGGTTTCCAAATGATGACCTAAAGGAACTGCAACGTGTAAAAATCAGAATGATAAGAGTGAAACAATTGGATCCAATCAGATTAACTTTATATGAAGTGTGCGTTTCGGGGCAACCGGGAAATACATTGTTGAGACAATCTATATTGATAGAACCTAAACATATTAAGCGTAGAGGGAGAGAGATAGACATAGATTTAAGTCCATATAAGATTACAGTTGAAGGGCAAGAAATTTTTGCTGGCGTAGAATGGTTGCCGTTTCAAGGGCAAGAGGAGGATATGCCATCAACGAGAGCACAAGCCACGTTTGTTAAAACAGATAGAATTTTAACTTACTTCAGGAGTACTCGCGCAGACAGATTTGAATGGGCACCTTTTGTGAGAGATTGGTTTGATGATAATTCGGATTTGAAAATAAGTCTCTTAATTTCTTTAGAATACTAAAAACGCACAGGAACTATTGTGAAATAGTGGTTGAAACGTAAAGCGGTGCGAGTTTCGCACCGCTTCTCCTGCCCTGTTCGGCGGCATTTCATAATGCCGCCTTTTTTTTCGTTGAAATGTAAAACCGCTTGTTTTTTGTTAAATTTCGTTAACATTTCTTGTTTTTTCATGTACCAAAAAATAATTAACAGAACTTTGTTTATTTCGAATTAGAGCAGTGCCTTTTTTACAGAAGTTTTTACAAAAACCATCACACAGAAAATAAGGCTTACCAAAAAAACAACGGCAAGCATCCAAACACCAACACTAACATTTCCGAAACCCATTATTACACCGATAAAAGAACCCAAAACACCGGTAAAAATAGCGAAAATAGGAATAATGATATTTTCTTTATAAAGCAAATTAAACATTTGTTTTTCATCGAAACCAAGCGAGCGGTAAAGCGTTATTTCTTTTGTTCGTGCCAATAAATTTTTACGAACAACGATGATGAAACTGAAAATTCCGAGCAGCAAGCCCAAACCGCCCAACGTGAGAAAAATCGTAAGATACGTATCCGTTACGCTGTAAAAAAGTTTCATGCGTTCGTTGGTGCTCATCACGCGAACGCCGTAATTATTCAGGGCTTGCGAGAGAAGTGTTTTTGTATGTTCAATTTCGTTTTCCGGTACGTTTACTAACATAATTTCACTGCCTGAAATTTCGCTCCAAATTTCGGAAAATAAGTTTTTATCAATTAAAATACTGCCTTGAAAGATTGAATTTTCGAGTGTTCCGACTAATTGTATCAAAATCGTGTCGCCTTTTTCGCCGAGATAAATTAGGGTGTCGCCTAATTTTTTTCCTAAACTCCATTTCAAAACGGTTTCGTCGACTAAGGCGGGGTACACGCCATTATAGCAAGGAGATTCCTCGACTTCGCGCACTTTGTGCGCTCCGCTCGGAATGACGGTATTTTGCAAAGGAGAAGGAGAGAAGGATTTGGCGGCAAAGCCGCCAAATCCTTCTCTCCCCTCTCTCTCTCTTTTAGCATTGTCATGTCGAGCGCAGCGTAGCGCAGTCGAGACATCTGCTTGCTTTACGGTTTTCGCTGGCGCGGATTTGTAATCCGTGCCATTGTTATCGACGTTATTGGCACGGACGTGGACGTCCGCTCCAGCGATAGTTTTTGTAATTCTAAAATCGCTGTTTTTCAAATCCTCCATATTTATCCCCAAAACATTCGGCGTAACAACTCGGTTCAAATTTAAACAACTCGCATCATCTGCACTGTATTTCAGCAGTTGCACGATATGCACATCTTCGTGCAAATCCGTTAATCCTAACTTTGTACGTCCTTCCTCAGTTTGGAGATTGTGAAAAACAGGCACAGCAGTTTCAACCCAAAGTGCAAAACCTCCTGTTGCAGTTTGAATCTGAGAACTATCTGCAAACCCGCGTCGATTGAGCCCAACCGAAAAAACAATCAACACGCCACAAGCCAATGTGACGAACGAAAGTAGGGCTTGTTTTTTGTTGTGAAGTATGGACGCACGAATCAACTTTGAAAGGTTAAAGCGTGAGATGTGGCTTCGACTCCGCTCAGCCACCTGCCTGGTCGTTGAGCGGAGTCGAAACGACTTCGTACCTTCTCGAATACTAAAATACAATATCATTAGCGACAAAACTACACCCGAAATTAATCCGATAAAAATTGTGCTAAACTCAGGAAACATTTGAAAACCCTCCGTATGCGTGGCACCTTTCCAAACTGTGCCGAGCAAAAATAGAACCAGATACGTGTAGAGCAATCCTACGATTACCCCGCCAATAGCGGAAATCCAAACAACGGGATTGGCTTCTCGCCAAAGCAATCGTAAAATGCGCTTGTTGGAAAATCCGATTGCTTTCAATAATTTCAATTCATCGCGACGGCGGAACAGCATTTCCGACAAAGGAACAATCATCAGCATTGCAGCAGAAATGATAATAAAAAATCCGAGCGAAAGAAATAAAGTCGAAAAATCAACACCCGATTTTGCAGCCACAATAGCGGTTTCGCGAGGATAGATGAGTCGAATGTCGAACATTTCAAACGTCAAATCGTTCAAACGGCTTGTATCGCTAATCTGCAATGCGGTTGCACTTCCGAACGCATTTTTCCAGCGTGGAGCAAGCGTAGAATAGGGGACAATCGCTTTGGGTGTGTTTTTGTATGTTCGCCAAAAATCTTCGTCTTCATTAGTTATCAAACTCATGTTAATTGGTAAATCGCTGTTCCAATCGGTGCAGCGTTCTACGTTAGACAGTCCGGGGAAATCGGCTTTTAAGCTTTGATTTTTTTGTAAATCCGCAATCGGCACAATTTTTGAAACTCTAAAAAAAACGGAATCTTCAATCAAAGTTTTAAATTGTTTCGAAACAAAGTAACTGATGGAAATTGTATCGCCCAATCGAGCATTTAATCTGCGAGCAGCATAATCCGAAAGAATAATTTCGTTAGGATTTAGAAATTGTCCGTTGAAAAAGTCAACAGCGGTGATGAACGAATAAGGAATGCTTTTTTCATTTTTACGAATGGAATTTGCAAGATAAGTAAAAATCCGATTTGCAAAAGGGTCATCTTTAGTAAGGGTTTCAACAACTTTATCTTGAATGAAAATTCGCTCGGAGGTGATAATTGCACCGTGCCCTTCGACTCCGCTCAGGGTACGGTGACTGAGCGGATCCGAAGCCACATTCAATCCCGAAAGCCCGTAATTCCACGCCAAAGCAAAATCCTCTTTCGAAATAATTTGATCAGATAAAATGACATTGATTTTTCTTGAAACACCCATTATTTCTGCCAATTCTTCACGATTGGCAAAAATGTTAAATGGAATAGTTTGTTCGTTTTTCAGACTGATATTTCCGCCTTGTTCAACGGAAATAATGTCGCTAAATTCCAATCGCAAACTGGTGGTGTAGGCATCGGTTACGAACATTGAACCCAATGGCACCATTCCCGCAGAGGGCAAGCGTAGAACCAAATGTTGTGATTGTAGAGACGCACGGCCGTGCGTCTCTACGGTAATTTCATTGTACAACGCCCGATTTATTTTCGTTTTTCCACGTTCAATTCCCAAATCATCAACGCCCCAAACCATGACGGGCGTGAGTTTTCCGGAAACGGAAACGAAACCGTTCATTAATAAAATGCCACGATGTGGTAGGGGCGGGGTCTGCCCGCCCCGATAATCATTTATTACAATTTCCGATGAAGGGCGGGCTGACCCCGCCCATACGTTCAACAAATCGATAATTTTTTCATTCAAATACGAATACCGCGAAAAAATAATCGTTTCGGTTTTTCCCAACCGTTCGTCAACGCGTTTGACTAATGTATTGCGCACCGAATCACCCACCACAAGACTTCCGACAATCACGGCTACTGCTACAATTACAGCGATTGCAATCAGCCGGTAGAAAGATTTGTACCGAAAGATACTTTTTGTTATCAGGTGTTGAATGTTCATGATAAGTTAGCCATAATAATCAAATAAATCACCAAAGAATATTTCCGAGTATTAAGTTAACCGTAAGTATATTCCCGTCCAAATTGGTGCCGTGTGTGTTTTTGAAATTGACAAAATTATATTTGACATCAAGACCTATATAACGTTGGTTAAACTGTTGTTTTTTGAAATAAAATTTATATCCCAAGCCGATATTCAAATTTAGAGAATTGAGATTGTGTTTTATTCTGTCGTTGTCGTTGTGTGAAGTACAACCGCAAGCGTGTTCCTTTTTTTCGTTCAACGTATTGATATTTTCCCACGCAACGCCACCGATTATATCAATACCATGTCTTCCAAATCTAAACAATTCACGATTGATGTCCGACCCCAAATATATTCCAAAAAAACGATTCGTATTCCAAATACTATCGTCTTTGTAAATCTGATAAATATTAGGTGAATTTCCAAATTTTAAACCAAAAGAAAGATTGATTGTTAGTTTTTTAGCTTTTCCTCCTAATCTATATCCAAAGAACGGATGTACTCCAAGTAATTCGAGATTTCCTTGAGGAATCCAAGCGCCTACCATCCAGTTGTTGTGAAAAGATACATCTTGTTCACGAGTCTTTTTTTCTTGTAAATACAGTTCTTTAAGTCTTGTTCCGTCAAGTTCGTCAGAATCTAACATTTGCCACGCCTGTTTGAATTCGTTTGAATAAAAGAGAAGAAAAAATCTTTCAATAACTGACAATTCTTTTGTTTCGAGAAGTTTTTTTGATAAATTAACGGTAAACCCATTTAACTGCTGTATACGGCTAATATCATTACCCCAATCATCCCAATGATCCCAATATCCTCTTCTAACATTAAATGTTGTGTTGCTCCATTCATAACTTCGCAATAATCTAAGAATCCTGTTATTTGCAAATTTATCAGTTGGGTGTACAAAAACGGAAGAGTCAATAAAATTTCCATACAAGTTTTCACTGAAAGAGCCGCTACTTATAGAAAATATGATTTTGGAACGCATAACTGCTTCCGACATTCCGCATCTTTTTTCCCAAAAATCCAAAATAGCTTGCAAAGTATCCATGTTCCCTTTTTCGTAAAATTCGGGCATCAACCAAGAGACATTATACACAATATCGGAGCAGGATAAATACCGTCGAGTCATTATATTTTCTACATTTTCCACCTGACAGTATGCAGGCAATGCTATACACAGTAGCAAAAAGATTTTTAAGATTTTTTTCATAATGTAATTAGTGAAATTTATAATTTAATTTATTCACACAAAATCCCGTCTTTCAAAGTGAAAATTTTATTGGCAACTTTTGCAGTTTCGTCGGAATGCGTCACCATCACAATAGTTGTGCCAAGTTCTTGATTCACTTTTTTCAACAATAAAGCAATATTTCGAGCATTTTCTGCATCTAATTGCCCTGTGGGTTCGTCTGCCAAAACAAGCAGAGGTTTCATGATTAATGCACGACAGACGGCGGTTCGACTGGCTTCTCCACCCGAAAGCGTGTCGGGATATTGGTTTGCAATCGAAGTAATGCCCGTCAGTTCCATGAGTTGCTTGGCGTAATCAATTTGCGAATCATTGGTCTTATTTTGAAAGGCAAGCGTTGGCAACAAAATATTTTCCAATGCTGTGAGTTGAGGCATCAAACGGTGATCCTGAAAAACAAATCCGAGTTTTTGGTTGCGAACGGCGGAATAATCCACGCCGGGCGTGTTGATTTCTTTGTTGTCGAGCACATAACTTCCTTCGTCAGGTTGAAGCAAAGTTCCTAAAATCGAAAGCAATGTGGTTTTTCCGGAGCCGGATGCGCCTTTGATGGCGATGAAATTTCCTTGTTCAATGTTCATACTTACACCACGAAGCACGTGGTTGAAAGAGTTTTCGCCGTCGGGGAATTTTTTGGTTATACCTGAGAGTCGTATCATAAATAGATTTGTTTGGTTACTTGATTTTATGGTTTTGAACTAAGATTTTATTAAGATTTATAAGATTGTCAAGATTTTTTTATTCATCTTATAAATCTTGTAAAAATCAAGGTTCAGACGATTTTCCGAAACAAAACAATGTTCCTCTAAATGTCAAAACATAAAAATAACCGTTTATCACAGCAGGCGAAGCGAAAATTTGTTCCCCTGTATCGTATTCCCACAGCAGGCTTCCGGTTTTTGCATCAAGTATGGAAACAATTCCCGAACGGGTGCATACTAATAGTTTATCATTGCAAATTACGGGCGAACTTTCGCCTGTATCGCCTTTCAACAGATATTTCCAAGCAATAGAACCATCTTTACGATGGATTGCATACACATGCCTGTCGTCGGAAACCATATAAACCATTTGTTCCGAAACGGCAGGAACGGAAACGTGCATGCGGTTCTCGTCTTTTGGTTCCATGATTTTTTTTGAAGAAACGATTTTTCCGTTATCTAATTTGAGTTCGTAAATATTTCCCGAATGGTCGCCAATATAGCACCAATTCCCACAAATAGCAGGTGAAGCAGGAATGTAAACATGAACATCCAAAGAATCGGTTTGTGTACCGGAAATACCATCAATCACCCTAATCCAACCGTCGCAACCACCATAAACAATAAAATTATTGCTCTGCGCCACTGCGCCATTGATGTAATAGCCCGATTCGAAACGGCTGATTTCTTTCCCGTTTTTACTGTTGATGATGTAAAGATAATTATCGTAACTTCCAACGATGATGGCATTTTTTCCATTGAAATTCATTCGATTTGGCGAGGCAGCGATTTGTCCGTGCGTTTCAAAAGTCCACAATGTATCTTGTTTTTCCAACGAAATGGCGTACAAATTGCCATCTATACGTCCGATATACAACACCCCATTATACACCATCGGAATGGCGTCAACCGCAGTTTCCATCGCGTAATCGAAAACCTGTTTACCCTCAATATTCACACCGAAAATTCGTCCACGCCTGTTGCTCCAATACGCAATTTCATTATACACGATCGGTGAGGATTTAGTATTACTTTCACTTTTGAATGTCCATAAAAGAACAGGATTATCGGGCAACGATACATCCGTATAAGCCGATAGGGCAGGGTTTCCGCGGAAAATAGACCAATTTTCTTGGGCATTATCGCTTTTTTCTGTGGTGTTTTTACAAGCAAATAAAAAAATAATGAACCAGGATTTTATTAAGATTTTTTGGATTACCTGGATTTTTTTATTTGTATTTACTAATCTTGTTAATCTTTTCAATCTTACTAAAATCATGGTTCAGACTTATATTTTTTATTAAACAATCTCTTAAACTGTAAACTTTTTGCCCCAAAATTAATCAGTAATCCAGTCTGCAAATTGTAGGCTTCCAAGTAATTAATGGCTTGTGCAAAATGTACATCCTCTAAATTTAAAATCGCTTTTAATTCGACAGATATTTCATTTGCAATTAAAAAATCAACTCGTCTATGTCCTACATCAACATCTTTGTAAAATAATGGCATTTCAAATTCACGTTGATATGCAATACCTCGCAACTTCATCTCTACGGATAACGCTCGTTGATAAACAACTTCTTGAAATCCATTTCCCAAAATGCTGTGCACTTCCATTGCACAACCAATTATTTCATGCGTTATTTTATCTTGTTCGCTTTTTGTCATTTAATCCTGTTGTTATTTTTGGTAACACATAATAATCTTGCCAATTTTGAAAATCTTATTAAAATCTTGGTTCAGACCTATACAACGCCTGCGTAGGACAAAGTTCCCACAACGCCTCATCCACATTATTCACACTTTCAGCAGGCAAAACAACTTGCATTCCAAACCCTCTGTTCTGAAATGTAAACCCATCGTTGCTGTTGTAAACACACAATCCGCAACGAATACATTTCGTAACATCAAACCAAAGATTATCTTTGACATGTTGAGGTTGTGTTGCTTTTATCGCCGAATAGCGCGGAAATTTATTCCATTTGGCACGATATTCTTTGGCATGGTTTTGCAATGCACAATTTTTCGGATTGCATGGCGGACGGCACACGGCGATATGGTCGCTCAACAGCAATTCCAACGATTGACGCCTGAGATCTTTCACTTCATCGTTTTCACTGTCAATAGCCATTCCTTCGGTTGCAAGAGTTGAACACGATGGAATAATTTGCCCTGTTTCGCAATTTTTTACCACACAAACCATACAAGAGGCTTGATGTTTTTTCCCTTTTGCATAACAAAGCGAAGGCACATCAAACCCTTCCCGTCGAAGGATTTCAATGAGTTTTTCACCTTCAGAAACGGAAATTTCTTTGTTGTTTAGTTTGATTTGCATTCCGTTTTCTCACTTACTGTGGAAATCCTACAGCCTGATTGATGACCGGATAATAATTACTGCCTAATTTCAACGTTTTTGAGAATAATTCCGCATCAAAATTTCCGATAGCAACGGTTGCCATACCTTCGGAAGCGCAATACAAATAAACGTTTTGCGAGATATTACCGGCATCTGTTTTGCTGTATTTTTTCTTTGTTTCATCATTATCATAACGCGTCATTTTGTCCCAATCGGAAACAAAGGCTAATAATACCGGAGCGTTGAATGTGGGTTGTTGTCTGGCAAAAACCAAACGATGATCGCCTGCAAGGTGCAATTTCAATTCATGCGTTTGAGGAAAATACTGATACACACCATTTTTCAAAGCAACAAAAATCACCATTTGTTGATGGTTACTCGCTGTAGGAGCAGTCATTCTGCCATCCTCGCGATTTACACCGGTAGCAGCCCAAAGCAAATTGGACAGTTGTTGTTGCGACAATTCTCTTTCGGAGAAATTTCGTTGAGTTTTACGATTGTTTAAGGCTTCCATCAAAGGCATTCCGCCTGTTTTTTGGGGTTCGGGAAGTTTGATTGTTGTTTGTGCAGTGCAACCGACAAACATAAAAACAAGGAGGGCTGTGGTTAAAATTTGTTTTTTCATGTTTTTTAGTTTTTGATTGGTCGTTTCGACTCCGCTCAACGACCGGAATGTGTTGTGTGGTGGCTGAGCGGAGTCGAAGCCACCTTTTTTTTATACAATTTTTTGCTCAACCAAATAATTCATAATCTGCACCGCATTCGTAGCAGCACCTTTCCGCAAATTATCCGCAACAATCCAAAGATTCAGCGAATTTGGATTGGAAAAATCCCGTCGAATGCGCCCCACAAAAGTTTCGTTTTTATGCTCGCTCAACAACGGCATCGGATATAAGTTATTTTCGGGTTGGTCAAGCACTTCCACGCCGGAAAACTCAGACAGTAAATTTCGCACTTCGGCGAGTTCGAAATCGCGTTTGAATTCGATGTTTACGGCTTCGCTGTGCCCTGCTGTTACAGGCACGCGCACAACAGTTGCCGTAATCCGCATATCGGGTGCGGAAAGGATTTTACGCGTTTCGTCGACTAATTTATGCTCTTCGGTCGTGTATCCGTCGGCATTGAAATTTCCGCCGTGAGGAAAGAGATTGCGATGAATTTGGTGTGGATAAACTTTGTCTGCGCTGCGTCCTGCCGTTTCATCATCCAATTGACGAATAGCATCAATACCTGTTCCCGAGACGGACTGATAGGTTGAAACTACCACACGTTCAATGCCGTATTTCCAGTGTAATGGCGCGAGTGCCATCACCATTTGGATGGTTGAACAGTTCGGATTTGCAATGATTTTTGTGTTTTTCGATATGGTTGAAACGTTGATTTCCGGTACGACTAAAGGCACTTCGGGATTCATTCGCCAAGCCGAAGAATTATCAATAACAAATGTGCCAATTTCTGCGAATTTAGGTGCATATTCCAACGATATTGCACTACCTGCCGAGAACAATGCTATGTCCGGGCGTTTGGCAATCGCATTCTCAATACTGATCACCGGATACGATTTCCCGAAATATGTTACGGGTTTGCCTATCGAACGTGCTGAAGCAACGGGCAACAACTCAATCGTGTTGTATTCAAATTCTTCTAAAACTTTGAGCATAACCGTTCCTACAAGTCCGGTTACACCGACTACAGCGACTTTCATGTTGTTTTTTTTGCAAAGATACGAAAAAAAATGAATATAGCAATTGATATACCTCACTTCGTTCGAAATGACGACACAAATTTACAGCATTTTTAACGCAGTAATCGCGGCTTCCACGCCTTTGTTGCCATGTTTTCCGCCGGAGCGATCAATGGCTTGTTGCAAATTATCGGTGGTCAAAACGCCAAAAATAACAGGTCTATCGTATCTGAGACCTACTTCTGTAATGCCGAGAGCAACGGCATTACAAATAAAATCAAAATGACGAGTTTCGCCTTGAATCACACAACCTAAGCAGATTACAGCATCAGGAACAATAATTCCCAATGCTTTTTTATATTCATCATCCTGGTAAATGTCTTTAAACATTTTTTGTGCACCGAGTGTCAGTTCAAAACTTCCGGGAACGGTTTTTACAACAATGTTTTCGGTTTTTACACCTTCTTTAATAAGTGTTTCCATCGTACCTTGAAACAGGGCATTTGTAATCTGTTCGTTCCATTCGGAAACCACGATACCAATGCGGGTTTGACTTAAATCGCCAAACCCGCTTGATGTATATTCTGAAAGATTTTTTAGTGCAGTTGCCATAAAAACTTATTGGTTAATTTTTGCTTCCATCATGGCGATGTATTTATCAACATCGCGTGCTTCTGGCGTACGAATGTATTCGTTGCGAACGCGTGTGTAAAATTTCAATGCTTTTTGATAATCACCTTGAATATCGCAAAGTGCAGCAGCTTTCATCAAAACCATAGGTGTAACCATATCATTTTGGTGAGAAGAAACCGCTCGTTCATAATGCAAAAGCGCCTCTCTCATATCGCCCAATTCGGCATGGCAGTCACCAATCAAAGCCCTAACCATCGGGGTTAAAATCAAATCGTTGGATCTAAATCGCCTGAGATAGTCAATTGCTTCTTCGTACTGACCTTTTCTCAAATAAATAACACCAACATAGTAATGTGATAAATTTGCAGCTTTCGTACCTCTGAAATTATCAATAATATCAATAAATCCGTAATTTATGCCATCGCCGTTGAGCGCCCAATTTAAAGAATCAATTTCAAAATAATTCTGTGCAAAAAACATTTCTTCCTGTGCTGCTCTTTCGCGAGGTTCCAAATACAGAAATTTGTATCCGAAATATCCGCCAACTAAGATAACAACAGCTACTGCAACGGTTGTTATACGTTTTTGATTTTTAAGAAACCAGGTTTCAAGTCTGCTAACGGTTTCTTCGAACATTTGTTCGGTGTTTACTGGTGAAGTTTCTTTTTTTCCTGCCATGTTAAATATAATTTGGGGTGCAAAGATACAATTTTTTTTGGTATTAAGCAAATTTTTTTTACTTGCTTAATTCAAATATTTTTTGTACCTTTGCACTCCTTTTTGCGGACTTTCCCGAAAGGATGTTAAATAACCTAATTATGAACCAGATGAGTGCGCGTCACGACTGTAAAGACGAACGACCGTGTGTCTCAACAAAAAAAAACAAAAAATCATGAGTGAAGAACAAAATGTCAATCCCGAAACCCAAGCAGAACACGTAGAACAGGCGGAACATGTGGAGCAACAAGCAGAACAAGTTGCAGAACACATAGAGCAAGTGGAGCACGTAGAGCAGCAACCAGAACATGTGGAGGAAGTAGAGCAAGTAGAGGTGAAACCAACCAAAACTGCTGTTAAAATCAAAGGTGATGCTACAACTGGTAATGTGGATTTTGACTGGGACACGATTGGAAAGAAAAAAGTTAACGTAAATTCAGAAGTTGCGAAATCGCTCGAAGAAGCTTACGAAAAAACCCTTAGCCAGATTGGCGAACAAGAAGTCATCGAAGGTACTGTAGTGGCCAAAAACAACCGCGAAGTTGTGGTTAACATCGGCTTCAAATCCGATGGCGTTGTGCCTCTTGCAGAGTTTAGATACAACCCCGATTTAAAACCGGGCGACAAAGTAGAAGTATACGTTGAAAGCAAAGAAGATTCGCACGGACAGTTGATTTTATCGCACAAAAAAGCACGTTTACTCAAATCTTGGGAACGCGTGAATCAAGCGCACGAAAGCCAAGAAATCGTTACAGGTTACGTGAAAAGTCGCACTAAAGGCGGTTTGATCGTGGATGTATTTGGATTAGAAGCGTTCTTACCGGGCTCGCAAATTGATGTGAAACCCATTCGCGACTATGATATCTATGTAGATAAAACCATGGAGTTTAAAGTGGTTAAGATTAATCACGAATACAAAAATGTGGTGGTGTCACACAAAGCGCTTATCGAAGACGAAATCGAAGCACAAAAAAGCGAAATTATTGCTAAACTCGAAAAAGGTCAAGTGCTCGAAGGCGTTGTTAAAAACATCACATCTTACGGTGTATTCATTGATCTTGGCGGCGTAGACGGTTTGATCCACATCACGGATTTATCGTGGGGACGCATCAATCACCCTGAGGAAATCGTGAAATTAGACGATAAAATCAATGTGGTAATTTTGGATTTCGATGAAGGTAAAAAACGCATTGCACTTGGTATGAAGCAATTGACGCCACATCCGTGGGATTCGTTGGATAAAAATCTGAATGTTGGCGATAAAATCAAAGGAAAAGTAGTGGTTATCGCGGATTATGGCGCGTTCATTGAAGTAATTCCGGGCGTTGAAGGTTTGATTCACGTATCTGAAATGTCGTGGTCGCAACACCTTCGTACCGCTCAAGATTTCTTGAAAATCGGTCAAGAAGTCGAGGCTATGATTTTAACCTTAGATCGTGAAGAACGCAAAATGTCGCTTGGCATCAAACAACTTATTCCGGATCCATGGGCTTCAATTGCAGATAAATATCCTGTAAATTCGAAACATACGGCAACCGTTCGCAATTTCACTAACTTCGGTATTTTCGTGGAATTAGAAGAAGGCGTTGACGGATTAATTCACATTTCAGATTTATCGTGGTCGAAAAAAATCAAACACCCTGCAGAATTCACAAAAATCGGTGAAAAAATTGATGTTGTAGTTCTTGAAATGGATGTTGACAATCGTCGTTTGAGCCTTGGACACAAACAATTGGAAGAAAATCCTTGGGATGTGTTCGAAACCGTATTCACGATTGATTCTGTTCACAAAGGAACTGTTTTGACTGTAAACGATAAAGGTGCTGTTGTTGTGTTGCCTTACGGTGTTGAGGCTTTCGCACCGATGCGTCATATTCAGAAAGAGCACGGCGGAACTGCGAAACCGGACGAAGTTTTGGATTTCAAAGTAATAGAGTTCAACAAAGACAGCAAAAAAATCATTGTTTCTCACACTAACATCTTCAAAGAAGAGCAAGCTAACGAAAAAGCGAAAGCCGAAAACGAAGCAAAAGCTACTGAAAACGAACAACAAAAAGTGATGAAAAAATTGAACGAAAACGTTGAAAAATCTACTTTGGGAGACATTGAAGCGTTGTCGAGCTTGAAAGATGCAATGGATAAAGCTGAAGAAAAAAGCGAATAATCGTTGCTGAATTTTGAAAAAAATAGGAACACCAAAAGTGTTCCTATTTTTTTGTTAATTTCGTTTTGCCTGTTGCACCATCCCCGCGATCTTTAGATTGAACTCATCAAACGTTAATAAGTTTTCAACGGTGTGATGAAATCTGTAACGCCAATATTGATGGCTGTTTCCGGGATCGTTGATGCGTTCGTCTTGTGGATTTTTTAAGCGTAAATTTCCATCTATGGCTATTAAATCTTGAATGGGAAAAATCGCCCAAAGGCTTGGTGCGTGCAAATGTTGCTCGATGATGAGCTGCGCAATCCAAGGTTCGCAGGTTTGCGGACATTCGCTGTGTTGTTGCAATTCATTGTAAAAAAAATCTCGTGTCGTATTGATGTCTTCTTCCCACCAACCGCGAATACCGCTCATATCATGACTACTTGGACTGCAAACACTGAGATACGAGGCATGTTTTAAATCCGCAAATTTCAAATGCGAATCATTCGGCATACGTTGAATAATCAAACTCAAAATTTGCAATTCGCGCATCACGTCGGGCACACAATCCGGCACCATTCCAAGGTCTTCACCGCAAATCATCATGTTGGTTGATGCTTTCAAACTTCGCAATTTTTTCAGACCGATTTCGCGCCAAAAATTAGTGTGGCGATGATAAAAGAAGTCATTGTAAATTTCGTTCAAGACAAGTTTCGTTTGTTCGTCCAGATTTTGATACGAGCGTGTGGAATGAAAGGCTATTCGCGGATGAAAATGATTTTTCAAAATTTTATCTTCGATGAAAATAACTTCATTTTCGCAATTGCGAATATAAGGCTTGCAAAACCGATTGTAGTCAAATTTTAGTCCGCGTTGATTTAATTCGTCAACCGAAAATGGCAAGGCAGGGGAGAATTGTCCCAAGAGTGCGTCCTTTGCATTCAGCGGTATTTCCCAAATACGGAAGAATCCGAGAATATGATCAATGCGAAAAACATGAAAATAATCTTCCATTTTTTTCAATCGTTGATGCCACCATTCGTAGTTGTTTTTCGCCATCTCATCCCAATTATAGGTGGGAAATCCCCACATCTGTCCAACTGTCGAAAATGCATCCGGCGGCGCTCCTGCCTGACAATCCATGTTGTACAATTTCGGATCAACCCACGTATCCACACTGTTGCGAGACACACCAATTGAAATATCACCTTTCAACCGAACGCCTTTGCTCATCGCATATTCAGAAGCTTCAGAAAGTTGAATATGTAAATGGTATTGCACAAAATAATAAATGGCAACATCGTTGGTTTTGAATATATCTCGTAAGGCGCAAAACTCGGCGTATGGCTTCAACCAATCTGCATTTTTTTTGAAAAAATCTTGATAGGATTTAGTTTCAAAAGTTTGTTTGGCATCTTTTTTATAAAACTTTCGAATATACTTCCACTTTGTGTTCATCACAGCTTCATAATCCACTTGTGGCAGTGCATTCAGAGTTTTACAAAGATTGCGATATTCGGTTAATTCTTTTTCGTTAAATGTCCCAATACGTTCAATATTCAGATAAAGCGGATGCAATGCAAACACTGAAATTGCCGTGTATGGAGACGAATCTGTCCATGTGAAGTTTACAGTTGTATCATTCACTGGGAGGATTTGAATAAGTTTCAAACCGCAAATATTTGCCCAGTCTGCAAGTATTTTTAAATCCAAAAATTCACCAACACCCAAACCTTTTTCCGTTCGAATTGAAAACACGGGAATTGCCAGCCCTGCACCTCTAAACGGAACTCTCCACTGGTCAAAAACAAGCATTTCATTTTGATTTTTATTCAATGCCAAAATTCTGTCGTCTTGGTATAATTCGCCCCAATGTTCGCCGTTTCGTTCATCAATCACGATATAACGATAAGCAAACGGCTTGGTGTTTTTCGGTAAATCTAAAATCAAAATCCAATTTCCATCGCCTTCATGAAACATATACGGCGCTTTGGAGAGGTCGTTTTTCCCTAACAAATCGTGATTTCCGACAATTTTTAGAGTTTGTCCGAATTCGGTTTTGTAATGGATATGGAAAATGATTTTCATTTTTCATGGGCGCGCAGACCGTGCCCCTACGATTGTGTACGGGCGGGGTTCGCCCGCCCCAATTATTTATATTCGACAACAGACTGATTGAAAAACATCAACTCAACCCCTGCGTCTTTAAACATTTGTTCTGATTCTGCCCCGGCGTGATATTTGAATTCGCAGACCACGCGCTTGATTCCGCAGTTTATAATCAACATTGCGCACACTCGACAAGGTGTCATTTTGCAATACAGCGTTCCATCCTCTAATGCAATGCCACGTCGTGCTGCTTGAGAAATGGCATTTTGTTCGGCGTGAACAGTTCTCACGCAATGTTCGGTAATACGCTCGTCTTCGTGAATCATTTTTTTCATCAAATGTCCCACTTCATCGCAATGCGGTAAACCTTTCGGCGAACCTACATAGCCCGTAACTAACAACTGCCGGTCGCGCACAATCACACAACCGCTACGCCCACGATCACACGTTGCACGTTGTGCAACAGCTCGCGCTAATTCCATAAAATAGTCGTCCCAACTCGGACGTGTGTTTGTTGTTCCCATTATAGTTAATGATTAATGGTTAATGACACTTCAATTCGTAATTCCTAATTGATAATTCGTAATTAAAAAAAGGGTAAGCTACTTACATCGCACCGCTACAACCACCGACCCTTGCTGTCTTCCAACCCTGGGGGAATAAGTAGGAGCTGGTCGTATAAGACTTACCCGTTTGCAAAGTTACGAAAAATAATCGAAACTGCCAAATTTTTTGTTTGTTCGGTGGCTTCGACTCCGCTCAGCCACCACGTCGGTCGTTGAGCGGAGTCGAAACGACCAACTATGCAACTATTCGCGTGCCGCACTTAGAATTTCCAAGCTGTCCCGCTTCCGTAATCACACATTCCTTTCCGCCGTTTTCAACGAAATAAATACCTGCGCGCACTTTCGGAGCCATCGAACCTTCGGTGAAATGACCTTCTGCCATATATTGTTTGGCTTCCGCAACCGTAATCACATCAAGGGCTTGCTCGTTTGGCTTGCGGAAATTGATGTATACTTTCGGAACGTCGGTCAGAATATAAAACTCGTCTGCTTTCATATCTACAGCAGCCAGTGCCGATGCTAAATCCTTGTCAATAACGGCTTCCACGCCTTTTAAGTCGTTTGCTGTTTTTACAACAGGAATACCGCCGCCGCCACAAGTAATCGCCACATAACCATTCGTTGCTAATTGTTGAACAACATCGATGTTCGTGATACTGATCGGTTTTGGTGAAGCCACAACTTTTCTCCAGCCATTGCCTTTCGGGTCTTCGGCAAAAACAGCACCGGTTTCTGCGCTGTATTTGTCAGCCTCTTCCTTAGTGTAATAAGGTCCAACAGGTTTTGTAGGTTTTGCAAAAGCAGGATCATTTTCGTCTACAACAACTTGTGTAACTAATGTAACCACGTTCTTTTTTACGTTTTCTTTAGCAAAGATTTTTCTAAACGCAAGTTCGATGAGATAACCGATAGAGCCTTGTGTTTCTGCCACACAGAGATCCATCGGCATGGCTTCGATGTTGTACATTTTTTTGCCGGCTTCGTGTTGCAACATCACGTTGCCTACTTGAGGGCCATTGCCATGACCGATTACGAGGTTATAATCACGTTTGTAGAGTTCGCTAAGCGACAGACAAGTGTCCATCACGTTTTGCATTTGTTCTTGATACGTGCCTTTCTGACCGCCGCGCAGAAGCGCATTTCCGCCGAAGGCTACCATTGCTAATTTTTTCATAATTTTTTGTTTTTTATTTTCTTATTCAGTAATAATAATTTTTGAGGTTGTGTAATGGTCATTTATTTTTGTTTTGAGCAAATACACGCCCGGCGTGCTATTGCCGATGTTTATAGTAACTCTATTGGTGTTGTTTTTTTGATAAAATACTTGTTTTCCGTTGATGTCCATGATTTCCACTTCTTGAATAACAGATTTTGCTTCGATATGGATGGCGTTTTTAGCGGGATTGGGATAAATAGTTAGAGAGGCATGGGAATTTTCATTAGGTAAAATACTGTTTTCCGGAATCACGTTGATATAATTTGTTTTGGTGATAGTATTGGGTTCTCCTTTTGCAATGATATCGCTGCTCACTGTCAATGTTACATCAAAATTTCCACTGTTGTGGTAAACGACAACCGGATTTTGTTCGGTACTAGAACTTGGTGTACCGCCTTCAAAAGCCCATTCCCAAGCCGTTGGCTCGTTTTCGGATAAATCTGTAAATCTCACCGAATCCCCAACAAATACGGATGTTCTATCTGCCATAAAATCTGCAATAGGCAGATTTGGTGCATTGAAGCCGAATTGAATATTTTGAATAATCTTTTGTTTGTCGGAAATCGTAACGGTTCTCTGTATTATTGTGTCGTACCCTTCCGCAGTGTAAGTAAGCGTATACGTTCCGGCTTTTATCGGACGCACGTAGTAACCGGTGATTGAATCCGAATAAACATGCGAATTCCGTTTATCGTGCCCAATAATTTCAATCTTGCATTTTACGGGAAATCCTGTTTCGGTATCGGTTACAGTTCCGTGAATGCCATACATCCCTTGTTCAATAAAATTTAAGAATGAACGGTGATTCCAATTCCAAAAATTCGGCAAATTGCTTGCAGAAGGGGTTTTTGCTGTGCTTATTTCTAATGTAAGTTCTCGACAGTGATCATAAAAATTTGCATAATCTTGACGTGATCCTTCAGCGATATACCATGCATAGCCGTTAGTTATTCCGCTACTGGTTAAACCTTTCATATAATTTGGATTGAGAACACGTGCCGTATCTACATATTCTTGAGAAATGTACCTCCACCAATTGTCGTCGGCAGTTAGTGGAGCGCTATCGTCCCATGGATAATTTACAACTTCAATACCACCATGAATATTCATTCCCAAATGAAATTTTTGTTGTGCTTGAAAAGCCATAAACGCCAGTGTTTCGGGTTGCCATGCCCTACCATCGGGATGATCACCGAAAATATCGTTCTTATAATTTCGATTTAAATCTACATTGTTAGCATTGCTTCTAGTCGCGCCGCTAACATTGCTGTTTCCCGTTCTGTAAGTTCCGTCAGGATTGGCATTTGGACAAATCCAAATTTCTGCATGGTCAAATATGTTTTGGATGCGTGGATCAGTGGCATGATTGTTCAACAAATAATCAATTAGTCGTAGCAACAAAACATACCCCGTAGTTTCATCGCCGTGCATGGTAGAGCTAAGGTGAATTTTGACTTTTTTACCAGGATTTGAACTGCTCGTTAATCTGCAAGCCATCAATTTTCTGTTTTGAGTAGTAGTGCCAAATTCGATAGTTTGACACAGATGAGGAAAATTGGTTTGAAAATCATTCATCATCGCAATGTAGGCTTCATAAGAAGGGTAGGCGTTCCATTCATTAACGGTTTTTGAATAATAATCTTCGAGCGTAAACATAACGTGCTCTTCCAGCATTGAGGGCGGTGTTAGAACAGTAGGCTCAATAGCAAACTCAAGAAATTTTGTAAATCCTATTTCATCTGCGTATGCAATCACATTACCCTCTTTATCCACGTTGTCGATAGAGATGATCCGGGTTAATTGATTTAGAATATCTAAATTTTTAACTTGAAACGAAAAATAGACCTCTCCGCGTTCGGAAAAATCATGATATCGGTTTGAATTTTGTGCTGAAATGTTTGATAACAAACAAATAGTAAATATAAATAATGCAATTTTTTTCATTTTGTTTTTATTTTAGAAACATAAAAAGGAATGCAAAGATACGAAAAAAAACAATGTTATGCAACTTCTAATTTTCATTATTTTTATTTCTCACAGAACCACTTTATTAAGTAAATTTGCAAAAAATATTTTGCTAAATATTTGGAAGTTTCATTTTTTTTTTGTAATTTTGCATTCCCTTTTTTCAAGGGAGGTTAGTTTTTAGACAGGAAAGTATAGGTTCATAGCTGTACTTTCCTACGA
>WRCN01000034.1 GCA_009783885.1 Bacteroidales bacterium
ACCTGATGCGAGGCTTGCGGGTTTTTATTACGAATCTCTACGGCCAACGCGCCTTTAGTAGGATTGGGGTAAATAAAAATATCGCTTTCTTTTAGCTTATCGGTGTAAACGTCTTCGGAAAAGGAATTATGTTCAGGAATTTCAACACTGCCGAACATCGGAGCTTCTTCCTCGTTATTTAAGGCTAAATTATACACCTCATTTTCTTCAGATGGTGGCGTATGGCCGGGTGCTTGACTTGGAGCAGACATCACAATGGTCCGGAGCATGGACGTGCGATGACCGGAGTCATCATACTCGAATGAAGTTTGGGCATAAAAAAAAGAAAACGAAAAAATAAATAAACAGCAGAAAAATAGTTTTTTCATAAAGAGGGTTTTGAGTATTTGGTAGGCAAAGATACAAATAAAAAATTAAATGGCAAAATTTTTTCATTTTTTTTTCAAAAACTCTTTTCGATTCGTACCTATGTGTACAGAATTAGTAGGGAAGTCCAGACCTGTGTTTTCCGTTTTAACAATCTTTTGTTAGAAACCAACACTCCATATACTAAAATCTTTTTATTTTTTTTCGTAATTTTGCAGTATGAAAATAATATCTTATAACGTCAACGGAATTCGTGCTGCTGTTGCGAAGGGATTTTTAGATTGGTTGGAAAAGACTAATCCCGACGTGGTTTGTTTGCAAGAAACCAAGGCGCAACCCGACCAAATGCCAACGTTGGATTTCCAAAGTTTGGGCTATCATTGCTATTATTTTTCGGCACAAAAAAAAGGGTACAGCGGTGTGGCGATTTTGACGAAACAAGAGCCAACTCATGTCGAATACGGCATGAATATGGAGAAATACGACAGCGAAGGCCGTTTAATTCGTGCGGATTTCGGCGATTTTTCAGTGATCAGCGTGTACCACCCATCGGGAACATCTGGCGATCATCGCCAATCCTTCAAAATGCAGTGGTTAGACGATTTTCATCACTATATCAAACAGCTTGAACAAACTCGTCCAAAACTCGCGATTTGCGGAGATTTTAACATCGCACACGAGCCGATAGACATTCACGATCCGAAAGGAAACGCCAAAAATTCAGGATTTTTACCCGAAGAACGGGAATGGATGAGTGAATTTATCAAAGACGGATTTGTCGATACGTTTCGTTTTCTGAATCCCGACTCCAAACATCAATATTCGTGGTGGACGTATCGGTTCAATGCTCGTTCGAACAACAAAGGCTGGCGTATTGATTATATCATGCTTACCAAAAATCTTGAAAAAAAACTGATTTCGGCGTCTATAATGCCTGGAGCAGTGCATTCAGACCATTGTCCAGTATTTGCGGAATTGAAAATATAGGTGGCTTCGACTCCGCTCAGCCACCGGTTGTTGAGCGGAGTCGAAACGACCATGTACACTGCTACCGAAAAGCAACAACTAAAAAATCAAACCATATGAAAAAATTTCTAACAATCACAGCAATCACATTTGTTCTTGGGTCTTGCGTAAGTATGCAAAAATTCAAAGATTTGGAAACAAAATACAACGAGACATCGGCGAGAGCGGCGCAATTAGAGCAAGACAACTTGAATCAAAGCATTCAAATCAATGAGTTGAAAGCCGAAATCGAGCGACTGAAAGAGCAGTTGGCCAAATTGCAAAGAGAGTATGACGACATGGAAACGGATTACAGATTAGCTAAAGCAAATTTGGAAAACTTGCAATCCGAATACGATGAGTTGAGTGCCAGATTTACGACTGCCGTTGCTGGAAATCGTCAAGAAAACCAAAAACTTTTACAGGAATTGCAAGCTGCTCGCGACAATTTACTTAGACGTGAAGCCGAAGTACAAGACCAACAACGCGAATTAAATCGCTTATTGGCCGAATTTCGTGAAAAAGAACAACGTGTGAACGAACTTCAAGCCATTTTGGACAAAAGAGAATCCGAGTTGAGAGCTTTGCGCGACAAGGTGATGGATGCCTTACTAGGCTTTACCGACAGAGGTTTGACTGTTTATACGAAAGATGGAAAAGTTTATGTTTCGATGGATGAAAGATTGCTTTTTGCTTCCGGTCAATGGCAAGTAAGTGAGGAAGGTCGAAGAGCCGTTCGTGAAGTTGCTAAGGTTTTGGCACAAAATCCTGAAATCAATGTAATGGTTGAAGGGCATACCGACAATGTTCCGATGAGAGGTAGAGGCGATGTGAGAGATAATTTGGATTTGAGTGTGATGCGAGCAACAGCTATTGCACGTATATTACTTGAAAATAAAGGTGTTGCGCCTTCACGTGTTATTTCCGCAGGTCGTGGAGAATGGATGCCCATGGTTGCAAATGATACACCTGAAAACAGAGCCAAAAACCGTCGTACGGAAATTATTCTAACACCGAATTTGGATGAATTGATGAATCTTTTGAAGGATTAAAAAGCATAGGAGGTCGAAAATTTTCGACCTCCTATGCACCAAACCAAATATATTATTAACAATTTTTTCGATTAAACAACGTTCTCACAGTTTTGAGTTTTGTTACCTAAATTTACGCAACTAAAGGCAAAAGGTTTCATTTCTGCACAAAAAAAATTCAAAATATGCAAAAAAAGCGGTTTTAAACCGCTTTTTTATTTTTTCTGTGCCCAGAACAAGATTCGAACTTGCACACCGTAACCGGCGCCACCCCCTCAAAGTGGTATGTCTACCAATTCCACCATCTGGGCTTTTTTGAAAAAGGACTGCAAAGTTACGAAAAAAAACTGACATTTGCAATTGTACATATCAAAACACTGCAAAAAATTCACAATGCCAATGGCTGTGTTATTTCAGCAAGGGGATTCCTCGACTTCGCGCATGTTATGCGCTACGCTCGGAATGACGGCGTTTTGTGTGATGGTTAGAATGTAGGGGCGAGGCATGCCTCGCCCCTACATTCCCTCTCTATAACAGGGTTGATCGTCATGTCGAGCGAAGCGTAGCGAAGTCGAGACATCCCCTTGTTATTTCATTTTTTTTTTGTATCTTTGCGGCAAATATATTATAAACCAATGACTATATCCGAAATCCAAACCCTTTTAAACGCAGAAATCATCTGCGGAGAAGACAAAATCTCACAAACGGTAGATCGTGCATTTGCTTCCGACCTCATGAGCGATGTATTGACATTGAAATCCAACCAAATTATGTTGATTACCGGACTTTGTAACATTCAAACCATTCGAACGATGGAAATGGCCGATTTGAACACCGTTATTTTTGTTCGCGGGAAAAAAGCTACCGAAGACATGATTGACATTGCACAAGAAAATGACATGATCGTTTTGCAATCGGAATATTCCATGTTTAGAACTTGTGGCATTCTTTGGGAAGCCGGCATAAAACCCGTTTTTTGATATGATGACATTTGAATACCAAGTGCAACCCGGCGACTTCACCAATGCGGGGTTTGCTTCCTCGCAAGTAAAAAAAACCTTGAAACAACTCAATGTTGATTCTGCCGTCATCAAACGCGTGGTGGTTGCGCTTTACGAAGCCGAAGTAAACATTGTGGCGCACGCTCATAAAGGTATGATTTATGTAACGATCGACAACGATAAAATCACCATAAAATTAGAGGACGAAGGTCCCGGTATTCCCGACATTGATTTGGCCATGACCGCCGGTTACTCAACCGCTTCGCCACACGTTCGAGAAATGGGGTTTGGCGCAGGAATGGGACTTCCGAATATCAAAAACAATGTGGATTATCTGAATGTAAAAAGTGAAGTGGGTGTGGGAACAACAGTCGAAATAGTTGTGAATTTTTAGAATTAAAATGCGAAAAAACTAAAACTAAGATTTTTTTACTCTTTTCTATCTGTAGCGAATTCGTTAGTAAGTCCAGTTTGATGTTAGATTAAAAAAAATAACAAACTAAAAATAAAGAGTTATGAAAAAAATAGCGACAATTGTAGTTTTATGTGTAACTATTGCATTACTCTGCACAACAATTCAATGCAAAAAGGATGAGTCCTGGCTATTACCGTCCGAAACACAAATAGGAAGAGGTATATTTGGTTGCTTGGTAAATGGAATGGCAATTCGTCAAAATTATAGTATAACATCTGGAATGTGGCCAGGTGGTGCATACGATATAGCTAAAGGTCTATTTGTGCTCAATGCTAGAACAGAACTTATAGAATATCGTCTTAGTTTTTTTGTTACACGCCCCCGATTTGGAGCAGGAACATTTGTAATTGATTCGGTTATTTTTTATCCAATAGACCCTTCAATACCTTATTACTATACAGCCATAAACACAGCACTAATTACGTTTACAAAATTTGATGAAAGCACTTCTCCTGCCATTGCTTCAGGAACATTCGAATTTGACGCAAACGGTCATGATAAAGAGACACATCAGCATATTCCTAATCAAAAAATTCGAGTTAGAAAAGGACGTTTCGATGTCAGATATTATCCATCTTAGTTAAAATTTATTGATCAGCCAAAACCACAATATCATGAAAAGAATAGCCACTTTAATAATTTTGTTTGCAACTTTGTTGTTGCTTTGCATAACAACCCAATGCAAAAAAGACCCATACACAAACGGACTACCACGTGAAACACGAACCGGAGCAAACACGTTCGGCTGTTATGTGAATGGAGAACTTTTTATTCCTGCAAGAGGAACCGCACCAGGCACCTATTTCTTGCACGTCGAGGGTGCCGGAGAATTGGTGAGAGAACAAATTATTGTAACACGGTAAAATCAAACTAATTTTGAACCCTTTTAATACCAAAATTATGCCAAAATCATTTTTTCATCATGCTTTAAAAGTTAACGAGGACATTTGTACAGGCTGCATGCACTGTTTAAAAAAATGCCCCACAGAGGCCATTCGTATGCGTAGCGGAAAAGCTAAAATTTCAGCAAATTGCTGTATTGATTGCGGCGAATGTTTTGATGCTTGTCCGGATAGCGCGATCTATATTGAACACGATGATTTGAACACTATTTTTAACTATGATTATCGAATTGCCCTTGTTCCGGCCGTTTTGATCAATCAATTCAAAGATGACATCCCTACACCTTTGATTTATCAAGTGATCAAAGAACTTGGTTTTACGCATATTTTCGAAATCGAACAAATGGCGGATTTTTTGATTGAAGAAATTCGAAAATATGCTGTTGAACATGCTCACATAAAACCGCTGATTTCCTCGTTTTGTCCGGCTATTGTACGATTGATACAAGTTAAATTTCCATCATTGACCGAAAATTTGGTATTGTTGAAACCCCCTGTTGATTTAGCAGCGATGTATTGGAGACAAACCTTAAAAAAACAAGGTGTTTCGGAAGATAAAATCGGCTTGTTTTACATCACGCCTTGTGCGGCGAAAATTGCTGCGTTGAAAACACCCGTAGGAGAGGAGGAATCGCAAGTAACCGGTGTTATCAATATGGATTTCATCTATAATCGTGTGTTGAGAAAAATCAAGGAGGAACATCGTGTAGATGCTGAAAATGTTGAATTATCTAAAATTTCATCGCGTGCTTCGCTGTGGAGCACAACAGAAGGCGAGAAAAAAAACATGTTAGGCAGAGCATTGGCAATTGATGGGGTTCATAACATTAGCGAATTTTTGGAAAAAGTTGAAAACGATGAACTTCCCGATGTGGATTACTTGGAATTAAGGGCTTGCGATGAAAGTTGTGCAGGTGGAATTCTCCTTACGGGAAACCGGTTTTTGACGGTTGAACGCATGAAAAAACGTGCGGAAACCATTCGCGAAAGCGAAACGCCCGACAATCATTTTGAAATAGACAACGATATTGCTGATTATATGCGTACTAATATGGGCGTACAAAAAGTTTTACCGCGTTCAATGATGTGTTTGGATGAAAATAGAGGCATTGCAATGAAAAAAATGGCGTTAATTCGCGATTTGATGAGCCATTTACCGGGTGTGGATTGCGGAACTTGCGGAGCTCCAACGTGTCAAGCCCTCGCTGAAGATATCGCCAAAGTAGAAGCCACTCTGACTAACTGTATTTTCCTACAAACCTCAATGGAAGGGCGGGGAAGTATGACTGCTCAAGAACGGGTGGAGACGTTTAGAAAAATTTGGGGAAACAAATAACAGGTACGAGGTACTGGGTGCGAGGTGGGTTATCAAGTAGTTCTTAGATAACACCTTGCCTCTGTGTCAAACAGCAACAAATTATTAAACTCTAATTATATGAAAAAAAACCTATCTTTTCTTGTTTGTGCTCTATTAATGACTTCGCTCTATTCAGAAAATAATACAACTCCTTTCATTACAGCCGAAATCAAAGGATTGGGGAATGATACGGTGTACATAGCATATCGTCATGTGGAAATTGATGAAAAAACGTTCAGTATCAGTGTCAGAAGTGTGTGGGATACTATAATTGCAGAGAACGGCCGATTTCAGTACGATTTGCAAGTTTACGGAACTATGAACGTACATATATATCCTAAAAAAACAGAAGTATTTAATACCAATCCACGTCCTTTTACAGACGATTTGTACATGAGAAGTTTGCCTTCTCGGCAAATATTTCTTGTGCTTGAACCCAACAAACCACTAAACATCACAGGGCAAATAGAAGGCACAGACTATATTTCATATAAGGTTAACCAAGAATCTTTTTCTGCGGATTTTGCAATTGATAGAGAAAATTACAAAGAACTACAGAAAAAATTTGACAGTTTAACAGTAGAAATATGGGCACACACGATTCAGTTCATAAATATTGATTCTATCACAAAATCATTTGACATAAGACAGACCTCGACACCACTTCACAAGGAACAAGACGAAATCAAAGAAGTTATAGATGAGTATAAACTATCATACATAAGAAACCATTTAGACAAAGATTTGTCGGCTTATTATTTACAAAGTCAAGACTCAGATACATTTGGTGTGTATTATCCTCTATTGACTGAGTCGGTCAAAAAAGGGATATTTGAAAAAGAATTGAATTGGACTCTATCAATGTATGAAGGACGCATAAGGAGCGATTCAATACGCAGACAATACGCAGACAATACAGATATAGGAGCAACTGCGCCCGATTTTACCTTACCGGATTTGGAAGGAAATTTGATTTCGCTGTTGAGTTTGAAAGGTGAAAAATACATCTTGCTTGATTTTTGGGGAAGTTGGTGCGGACCTTGTATAAGCGCCATGCCTAAATTGAAAGATTATTACAACACATATAGCGACAAGTTAGAAATTGTTGGAATTGCCTGCAATGATAAAGACGAAGCATGGCGTAATGCGGTGGAAAAACACAAACTAAATTGGATACAACTTAAAGATGATGAGAGCAGTGATAAAGCTAAAAATATTTCAACTCGCTATGCTGTAAAGTCTTATCCAACAAAAATTCTTTTGGATAAAAATCTAAAAATTATAGCCACAACTCAAGGGGCAGGAAATTTTCGGCAGAGATTAGAAAATTTCTATCGAAAATTAGATGAAGTATTGAAATAATTAAAATAAATTCGTATCTTTACAAATGGATAAATTCGGATATAATAGCCAACAGATTCCTCACTTTGTTCGGAATAACAACTCGTTTAATCTGGGGTAGAGGATTGTAGGGGCGAGGCATGCCTCGCCCCTACAATCCCCCCTTCCTATGATGTACCGTCATTCCGAGGGAGCAAAGCGACTGAGGAATCCGGTTGCTTTTAATGAAAACTCTTAAATAACAAAAGAAATAATCTCAAAACAATAAAAATATGACAGTAAAAGAACTAAAAGAAAAACTAAACCTCAAACTTTTTTCCGGTGAGGCCGGATTAGACAACACCATTGACGGAGGCTATGTATCCGACCTTCTCAGCGATGTAATGGGACATGCCGAAATGGGCAATGTTTGGGTTACGCTGCAAACCCACAAAAACATCATGGCCATTGCCTCGCTCAAAGAACTTGCTGCGATTATCTTGGTGAAAGGATTCACACCTGACGAAGATTGCATCAAACAAAGCAATGAGGAGGGGATTCCAATCCTCGGCACAAGCGAGCAAACATTTGACATTACTGGAAAAATTTATTCTGTAATTTCTTAGTGGTACGAGGTCGTTTCGACTCCGCTCAACGACCGGAATGTGGTGGCTGAGCGGAGCCGAAGCCACGTAGCCACCCCGCACCTTTATGTATAAAGCCGACTTGCATATCCACACCATCCTCTCGCCTTGCGGTGATTTGGGCATGAGTCCGCAAAACATTGTGGACACAGCACTTTCGCGAGGGTTGCAGATTATTGGCGTTACCGATCATAATTCGACACGACAAGCGCCGTTGGTGAAAAAAATCGGAGAAAAACACGGATTACTGGTGCTTTGCGGTTGCGAAATCACAAGTAAGGAGGAGGCACATGGCTTAGCATTTTTCAAAGATGATGAAACATTAAACGAATTTCAAAACTTTTTGGATGCTCACTTGCCTAATATTCCTAATGATCCCGACAAATTCGGATTTCAAGTCGTGGTTGACGAAAATGAAGAAATTGTATATGAAGAACCGCGTTTGCTGATTTCCGCATTAGACGTTGGGTTGGATGATTTGTATGATGAAATTCACCGCTTGGGCGGAATTTTTATTCCTGCGCATATTGATAAACCGACAACAAGTTTAATGAGTCAGTTGGGTTTCGTTCCGCCCGATATCAAAGCCGATGGTATGGAACTCAGTAAATTCAACACGCCCGAAAAATTCATCAAGCGTTTTGCGTATCTGAAAAAATTCAAATTTATTCAAAGTTCGGATGCACATGTTTTAGATACTATTGGAGAAACCTTCACGGAACTAAATCTCTCTGAACTTTCGTTTGAAGGCGTTCGGAAATATTTGGAATCGTAAAACAAATTTTGTAAATTCATTTTTTTTTTGTATCTTTGCACCGCTAAAAAGATGCCTTGGTGGTGGAATTGGTAGACACGCAGGACTTAAAATCCTGTTTCCGTTGAGGAAGTGCGGGTTCAAGTCCCGCCCGAGGTACGCAAGGCAGAACGGTGAAGTTGGAAAGAAAAATTGCAGACATGCGAATTTTTGTACGGATAGATTTTTGAGGGGGCGAGAGCCTCTTTTTTGTTGGAAAACGTAGGGGCGCGGTTTGCGCGCCCTGATAAAAATAGGGGCGGGCAAACCCCGCCCCTACAGGAATAAAAATGATAAACGAACAACACATACGAACCTTAATCAACGAAAAACTCGCTAACAGTGACGTATTTTTGGTTGATTGTCGAGTGAAAACCGACAACAAAATCCGGGTGTTCATTGATAGCGAACGTGGCGTAACCATTGAAGATTGCATCGCATTGAGTCGTCATATCGAAGGAAATTTGGACAGAGAACAGGAGGATTTTGCATTGGATGTGTCGTCGGCAGGATTGGATTTACCGTTGCGAATGCCACGTCAATTCAAGAAAAACGTAGGACGAAACGTACAAGTGATTATGAACGACGGAGCAGAAATCAGAGGAGAATTAATAGAAGCCACAGACGACGATTTTCAAGTTTTACCCGAAATCAAAAAGAGGAAAAAAACTAAAAAAACATCCGTAGGGGCGGGGCATGTTCCGCCAGTGGAAACACAACCCGTTTCCATCAAGTATACTGATCAAAAAGACACAAAAATAGTATTAACCTTTTAATAACAACTCACCATGGATAACATTAATTTGGTAGAGAGTTTCTCAGAGTTTAAAGAGTTTAAAAACATCGATCGCGAAACGATGATGCGTATTTTAGAAGACGTATTTAGAGGCATGTTGCAAAAAAAATACGGCACGGACGAAAATATTGATATCATTGTGAATATTGATAAAGGCGATTTGGAAATTTATCGCAATTTGACCATCGTTGAAGATGGCGAAATGGATGATGAAAACACACAAATCGAATATTCCAAAGCCATCAAAATCGAGCCCGATTTCGAAGTTGGGGAAGAGGTTTCGGAACAAATTTTTATGAAAGATTTCGGTCGTCGTGAAATTTTGTCTATTCGTCAAAATTTAGTTGGAAAAATCCAAGAATACGAAAAAAACAACGTTTACAAGAAATACAAAGAGCGCATAGGCGAAGTAATGACGGGCGAAGTATATCAAGTTTGGAAACGTGAAATTTTAGTGCTCGACGATGAAGGCATTGAATTGATTTTGCCACGCAATGAGCAAATCCCTGCTGATTTTTATCGCAAAGGCGACACCATTCGCGCCATCGTTTTAAAAGTAGACATGCGAAACGGCACACCGCAAATTATTTTATCCAGAACATCTCCTGTATTCCTCGAACGCTTGATGGAACAAGAGATTCCGGAAATTTTCGATGGACTCATTACCATTAGACGAATTGAGCGTGAACCGGGAGAACGTGCTAAAATTGCTGTTGAGTCTTACGATGATCGCATTGATCCCGTAGGCGCTTGCGTGGGTGTAAAGGGTTCGCGAATTCACGGTATTGTAAGAGAATTACGCAATGAAAATATTGACGTCATCAACTGGACGAACAACTCTGAATTGTTGATTACACGCGCATTGAGTCCTGCGAAAATTCTCAGCATTAAATTAAATGAAGAAGATAAAACGGCAGATATCACCATGAAACCCGACCAAGTTTCGTTGGCTATCGGAAAAGGCGGACACAACATCAAACTTGCCGGACGCTTGGCCGGTTACGAAATCAATGTGTATCGCGATACGGTTGATGTAGATTATGAAGACGTAGATTTGCAAGAGTTTAACGATGAAATTGAACAGTGGGTTATCGACGCACTCACCGCTATCGGTTGCGATACGGCGAAAGATGTATTGGCAATTCCGGCAAAAGAACTTGAAAAACGTACGGATTTAGAAGAAGAAACCATTCAAGACGTAATTCGCATTTTGCAATCGGAATTTGAATAACATCGTAGGGGCGCGGTCAGCGCGCCCTATTATATAAAAAATCAAGGGCGGGCGAACCCCGCCCCAACAAACAATAAAAAAGAGGGAGGGAATATGTCAGAAGAAGTCAAAGGTATAAGGCTTTCAAAAGCGGCGAAAGAGTTTAATATTGCCGTACATACGGTTATTGATTTTTTGGAAAGTAAAGGATTTGAGGTTGATTCAAATCCAAATTCCAAGATTACTCCCGATATGTATGGGGCATTGGAAAAAGAATTTCAATCCGACAAAAAAGCCAAAGAAGCTGCAGAAAAAATTGCTTTGGAATATCAAAAGAAAGAGACGGTTACAATCAAAGAAACTCCGAAAGTAGAAGAAAAAGAGGAAGAAGAGGAATATATCATCAAAGGGGTTACGCTCGAAAAAAAGGCCAAACCCGCCAAACCTAAAGCTAAAGAAAAAGACGTTGAAAAAGAAACAATTGCTGAAATACCCGTAGAACCTGAAAAAGAAGAACTCCAAAAGAAACCGACAACAAAAAAGAAAATTGAAGAAGAACATATTGAAGAAGAAAATGTTGTCGAAGGTCCGAAAGTTCTTGGAAAAATAGATTTGAGCAGTATTAATTCTAAAACACGTCCCGACAAAAAATCCAAAAAAGAACTGCAAGAAGCCCGCGAGGCTAAAGTTGCAGAAGAAAAAGCACAAAAGAAAGGGATCAAAAAATCTTCCGAAACAGAAAAAACAGACAAAGCGGAAAAATCCAAACAAAAACCAAAAGAAAAACCGGTTGTTGAACCTCTTGTTCAGGAAAAAACACCGGAACCGGTTCCTGTTGTTGAAGAACGTGTTATCGAACACATCAAAACCGAGTATAAAAAAGTTGAAGGCCCAAGAATAACCGGACAAACCATTGATTTATCACAATTCGATAAAAAGCCTTCAACATCACCGACACCGACAAACAATTCTAAAAAGAAACGCGAACGCATTCGCAAAGACAAAAACAAAAGTGTCGACATCAAAGAGGCTATAAAAAATGCTGAAAAAGCCGGTTGGAAAAAAGAAGCAAAACCGGCTAAACAAAGCAAAGCAAGGCCGGCAACAGAGATTGACAACGACGAGATAGAAAAACAAATCAAAGAAACGTTGGCACGTTTGGGAGGAACCGGTAAATCCAAATTCTCTAAACACCGTCGCGAAAAGCGTAGCCAAATTGCTGCCGAAAGACAAGAAGAGGCAGTGCGCGCTCAACAAGAAGCCGGCGTTTTGAAAGTGACGGAATTTGTTACGGCAAACGAATTGGCAACCATGATGGGTGTTCCTGTTACATCAATTATCGGAACGTGTATGTCGGTTGGACAATTTGTATCTATCAACCAACGTCTGAACGCCGAAATTATTTCGCTTTTAGCCGATGAATACGGCTTTAAAATTGAATTCGTTGGAGCAGAAGTTATGGAAACGCTTTCGGAAGTTGAAGAAGCTGATAATCCCGAAGATTTGACTCCTCGTGCTCCTATCGTTACTGTGATGGGACACGTTGACCATGGAAAAACGTCGCTTTTGGATTATATTCGTCATGCGAATGTGATTGCAGGCGAAGCAGGCGGAATCACACAGCACATTGGGGCTTACGAAGTAACACTGGATAGCGGTCGTCAGATTACATTTTTGGATACGCCCGGTCACGAGGCGTTTACCGCGATGCGTGCCCGTGGTGCAAAGATTACCGACATTGCCATTATTGTGATTGCTGCGGATGACCGAATCATGCCACAGACGATTGAAGCCATCAATCATGCGCAAGCGGGCAATGTGCCGATCGTTTTTGCGATTAATAAAATTGATAAACCAACCGCAGATCCTACGCGTATCAAGCAAGCGCTTGCGGAAATGAATATTCTGGTGGAAGAATGGGGCGGAAAATATCAAAGTCAGGATATCGCTGCAAAAATGGGTACAGGTATTCCCGAATTGCTCGAAAAGGTACTTTTGGAAGCCGATATTCTAGAGTTGAAAGCCAATCCTAAAAAACGTGCGAAAGGTACAATTATAGAGGCTTCTTTAGATAAAGGTCGCGGTTATGTGGCCAATGTTTTGATTCAGGATGGAACTATTTCCGTGGGGGATGATATTTTAGCAGGAAGCACGTATGGTCGCGTGAAAGCGATGTTCAATGAACGAAATCATGCTGTTCAAAAAGCCGGTCCTTCTCAACCGATTTTGTTGTTAGGTTTGAATGGTGCACCACAAGCGGGTGATGGATTTAATGTTACGCCTTCCGATAAAGAAGCGAAAGAGGTTGCTACGCGACGTTTACAGTTGCAACGCGAACAAGGTTTGCGAACGCATAAACATATCACCTTGGATGAAATCGGTCGCCGTATTGCGATCGGTGATTTCAAAGAACTCAACGTTATCGTTAAGGGTGATGTGGATGGCTCGGTTGAAGCCTTGTCAGATTCTTTATTGAAACTTTCAACACCTGAAGTTCAAGTCAAAGTGATTCATAAAGCCGTTGGACAAATCTCTGAAGGTGACGTAGTTCTTGCATCGGCATCAGATGCGTTGATCATCGGTTTCCAAGTTCGTCCATCTGTTGCTGCTCGAAAGTTGGCAGAAAACGAACAAATAGATATTCGTTTGTATTCCGTAATTTACAAGGCGATCGAAGAAGTGAAAGACTCTCTCGAAGGCATGTTGGCACCGGATGTTCAAGAAAAAATCACATGCAACCTTGAAATCAAAGAGGTGTTTAAAATCACGAAAGTTGGATCTATTGCGGGTTGTATTGTTTTAGACGGCAAAATTCAACGCAGTACGAAAGTTCGAATTATTCGTGATGGAATTGTAGTTTATACCGGAAAACTTGGCTCTCTCAAACGTTTCAAAGATGATGTAAAAGAAGTTGTGTCCGGACAAGACTGCGGTTTGAATATCGAAAATTTCAACGATATTAAAGTTGGCGATATCGTCGAAGGTTACGAAGTTATTGAAACTAAACGGACGTTATAAAAACGTAGGGGTAGGGTTCGCCTGTCCACATATAAAAAAGGGCGGGTAAACCCCGCCCCTACAAAAATTATTTAATTTCAGTTTTCCACATGCCGTGCAGGTTGCAATACGCATAAGCTGCCATAGGCTTGTGTTTGCACGTACAAAACTCGGCTTCGGGTTTGCCATTTACTTCCAACATAACGTGTTCGCTACCATCTTCTGTTTCGAGACAGATAAATACGATGTGATGTTCCTCCGTCATGGGATGAGGTGTACTGCCGACGTCAATTTTCATAGTGCAATCGTCGATTTTTGTTACAACCGGCAGGTGCTTTTCAACACTCGCTTCAACGGTATTTGGAATCAATTCTTGCATAGGTTCGCCACAGCAAACCATATTAACACCTGAATTGACAATCTTTTCGGCGATATTTCCGCAATGGTTGCATCGCCAAAATGTAAGAGCTTGCTTTTTCATAATTGTAGTTTTTTAGAGATTTGGTTTTGCAAAGGTACGAAATTTTCTTTAATATTCATTTTTTTGTTCGTTTTTTTGGTCTCAAAAAAATGAAAAATATCAAAAAAATGCTTATCTTTGCAAATGTTTATGAAATCTTTTTCATCTCACATTTCGACGTTAGTCAAGCCTTCCGACCGTATTTTAGTAGCGGTTAGTGGAGGTTTGGACTCAGTTGTGCTGTTGGATCTTTTAAAAAAGCATGGAATGAACGATTTGGCAATTGTGCATTGCAATTTTCAATTGCGTGGAAAAGAGTCCGATGAAGATGAGAAATTTGTGAAAACTTTGGCAAAATCATACGATCTACCGTTTTTTGGCAAACGTTTTGATACCCAATCCGAGCAAAAAAAGTCGAAACAATCTGTTCAGATGATCGCTCGGAATCTGCGTTATACTTACTTTTCAGACTTGTTAAAAAAAGAAAAATTCGATTATGTCGCCATTGCTCATCATGCCGATGATCAGATAGAAACGTTTTTTATCAATCTTCTGCGAGGTTCTGGTATAAAGGGTTTGAGAGGTATGCTTCCGAAACGTGAACAAATTATTCGTCCGTTACTCAAGTTTTCAAGACAAGATTTAGAAAATTATGCTGTTAAAAACAGTCTGAAATACCGCGAAGACAGCACCAATTCCGACGATTATTATTTGAGAAACAACATTCGGCATCATTTAATCCCATGTTTGGAAACGCTTGATAAATTGGCAAAATCAAGCATTTTACAAAGTATGGAAAATTTGCAAGACCTCGAAACCCAATCTTTGCAAGATCTCGAAATCCTACAAAATTGTGGGTTTTCGGCAACCCAAATCCGTAATGTTCAAAAAGCACTTGGAGGACAATCGGGCAAACAATTTTTATCGAAAACTCATCGCGCCACCACGCATAACGGACAATTATTAATTGAACCATTATTTAACGTCCCTACGGCGAGAATTACAATAACCCTCGTAAATATTGAAAATTTTATATTAAACACCGACTCCAAAATTGCACAATTAGATTTCGACAACCTCGAATTTCCACTGACTTTACGTCGTTGGAAGAAGGGCGATTTTTTTGTTCCTTTCGGTGGGCGTGGCAAACAAAAATTAAGTGATTTTTTTATCAATCAAAAATTGTCTCGTTTTGAAAAAGAACGGGTTTGGCTACTTTGTTCGGGTGAAAATATTGTTTGGGTAGTGGGTTATCGAATAGATAATCGGTATAAAATTTCCGCTAAAACAAAACGTGCTTTAATAGTTGAAACATCTTGATTGTAGGGGTACGAAATTTTCTATCCTTACAATTCAAATTTTTTCCGTATCTTTGCAGGTTAATTTAACGATTGTTGTATGATTCTTTGCCGAACAAAAACCGAACTTCAAGATGCATTGAAAGCGCAAGGCGCAAATCCGATTATTGGTTTTGTGCCAACGATGGGGGCTTTGCACGAAGGTCATCTCGCTCTTGTAAGACAAGCTAAACGCGAGAATGAAGTTGTAGTGGTGAGTGTTTTTGTAAACCCTATTCAATTCAATAATTCTGAGGATTTGGAGAAATATCCGAAGGATTTGGAACGTGATTTGGATTTGTTGAAAGAGGTTGGCTGCGACATCGTTTTTGCACCCGACAACGCAGAAATGTATCCTGAAAAACCCACGGAAATCTATAATTTCGGAGCATTGGAAACTGTGATGGAAGGTGCTTTTCGACCTGGACATTTCAACGGAGTTGCAGTTGTTGTAAAACGTTTGTTTGATCTAGTAAAGCCGACTACAGCATATTTTGGCGAAAAAGATTTTCAACAATTAGCAATTATTCGAGCGTTAGTGGAACAAGAAAATTTGGCAGTGGAAATCGTTGGATGTCCTACTGTTCGTGAACACGACGGCTTGGCGATGAGTTCGCGAAACACACGGTTATCAGAGGAAGATCGTCGGATTGCACCACAAATTTATAAAATTCTCAGAGATAGCCGAGATTTGGTTGATGTGTTTACACCTGTGCAATTAAAGACATTTGCAGAAGAACAACTTAAAAAAATTCCTCGCACCAAATTGGAATATTTCGAAATTGTAAACGCAAAAACCTTGCAACCTATCGAAAACTGGGAAGATTGCCGACGGCGTATCGCGTGTGTAGCGATTTGGTTAGGTGATGTTAGGTTGATTGATAACGTTAAAATTTAATAAAAAACGGTATGAAAAAACTATTTTTTTATTTTGTAACAATAAGCTTTTTGTTTAGTGCTTGTCAAAAAAATTCTGGTCAAGGAAATAATTCAGGATATAATCCGGAAAACGAATCTGTAAAAAAATTACCTTCAAAAGAAATTTGGACAGGCGGAATCGGGGAACGAATGTATCAATATGACGATCTAAACCGTCTAATTACAATAATAGGAGTTATGGATAATCATCGTTATGATATTTGGTACAACGATGACCATACTCCGGCGAAACTCAGAAGTACCTATGGCTCAGGTGAGAGAGTAGACACGTTTTTGTATAAGGATAATCAGGTTTTTATTTTTACTCCCCCTTATATTGATTACGCCACAATCATTACGTTAAATTCCAAAGGGGAGATTTTGCAAACAAGACATCCCGGTGGGTTTACCACAAATTACATCTATAATTCAAATGGAAATGTGAGCAAAACTACAAATAGTTATGGTGAAATAACAACTATAACGCACTACTCGTCTATACCATCTATGTTTCGGCACGTTAATACCCCGGATTGGTTTATTTATTATTATTCTTGGCTTGGCGGATATGGTAATCTCATATTCAACTTTAGCAAAAAAGGATATATGTGTTCATTTGTATCCGATGGCAATGTACAATACGACAATTACTACACATATGAAGTGGATTCAGATGGTTATGGCTATGTAACAAAAAGAGAAATTAGTAACAAAGATGGTAGTGATAAATATCTTTGGACTTACGAATATATTCTTGCAAAATAATTGCATACTATGACAAATTACACAGAAGACAACATAAAATCCTTAGAATGGATCGAACACATCCGCAAACGCCCGGGCATGTATATCGGAAAATTGGGCGACGGCACCTCGCACGATGACGGAATTTACGTGCTGTTGAAAGAAATTATAGACAACAGTATCGACGAATTTGTGATGGGAAACGGCCGCACGATTGAAGTGAAAATTTCTGACGGAACGGTGAGCATTCGCGACTACGGACGCGGTATTCCACTCGGAAAAATGGTGGAAAGTGTTTCAAGAATGAACACAAGCGGAAAATTCGATTCGGAAGCCTTTAAAAAATCCGTTGGACTGAACGGCGTTGGAGCGAAGGCTGTGAATGCACTTTCAAGTTATTTCAAAGTGCAATCGGTGCGCGACGGAAAAACGAAAACCGCTGAATTTTCGAAAGGGGTTATCACCAACGACGAAAAAATTCAAGACAGCGGAAGCCTTCGCGATGGAACAAAAATTGTGTTCACACCCGATGCGGAATTGTTTAAAAATTACTACTACCGCACCGAATATGTTGAGAAAATGCTTTGGAATTATTGTTATCTCAACGCAGGATTAACGATAAAATTCAACGATCAAACGTTGACTTCAAAAAACGGTTTATTGGACTTGCTCACGAATAATTTGGATACAGTACCGATTTATCCGATTATTCACATTCAAGACGATGATTTTGAATTTGCGATGACACACCACCCGCGACAATATGGCGAAGATTACACGTCGTTTGTAAACGGCCAAAACACTACGCAAGGTGGAACACACCTTGTTGCTTTTCGCGAAGCCATTGTGAAAACAATTCGTGAATTTTACAAAAAAGATTTCGAACCTTCCGATGTTCGTTCGGCGATTGTGGCTGCGATTTGTTTGCGAATTCAAGAACCGACGTTTGAAAGTCAGACCAAAACCAAACTTGGTTCGTCTCACGTTTTGCCTGAAGGCAAAGGCGAAACCATTCGAAACTACATCAACAATATTGTCAAAAAACATCTCGACAATTACCTCCATATGCACAGCGAAACAGCGGAGGCTTTGCTTCAAAAAATCGTGCAAAACGAAAAAGAACGCAAAGGTATGGACAACATCAAAAAGTTGGCTCGCGAGTCGGCAAAAAAAGTAAGTTTGCACAACAAAAAACTCTGCGATTGTCGTGTTCACTACAATTCTAACGATGAACGAAAATTAGAAACGACGTTATTTATCACCGAGGGCGATTCTGCGGGCGGAAGCGTTACCAAAGTTCGCGATGTGAATACGCAAGCGGTTTTCAAGTTGAAAGGAAAACCTCTAAACTGCTTCGGTTTGACCCGAAAAATCGTTTACGAAAACGAGGAATTTAACCTTTTACAAGCCGCTTTGAACATCAGCGATGATATGGAAAATCTGCGTTACAACAACATTGTAATTGCCACCGATGCTGATGTGGACGGTATGCACATTCGTTTATTATTGCTCACATTTTTCTTGCAGTTTTTCCCTGATCTAATTCGCAACGGACACGTGTACATCTTGCAAACACCGCTGTTCCGTGTGAGAAAGAAAGATCAAACGTTTTATTGTTACAATGAAGAAGAGCGTTTAGCCGCTTTAGAAAAATTAGGTGCAAATCCCGAAATCACCAGATTTAAAGGGCTTGGCGAAATTTCGCCCGATGAGTTTAAAACGTTTATCGGACCCGAAATGCGATTAGATCCGGTAATGATTTCCAAAGATTCCGGCATTAAAGAATTGTTGACGTTTTACATGGGAAAAAACACGCCAGAGCGTCAGGAATTTATCATCGAAAATTTAGCGAGTGTAGACGTGTAGGGGCGCGGTTTGCGCGCCTATTTGCAAACAGGGCGGGCGAACCCCGCCCCAATGTCGTTCAGTTAAGGATTAAATAGCACGTTTATAATTTGTTAAAGTTTTATATTTTCCATTTTTATCAGCTGTTTTTCGTATTCTTGGATAGGTTCTGTTCGGTCTGATCGGTTC
>WRCN01000035.1 GCA_009783885.1 Bacteroidales bacterium
ATATGGATATGTTTGGGTTGATCAATATGAATGGGCGGATGTATGATCCAATCATTGGGCGGATGCTTTCGCCGGATCCGTATGTGCCGAATGGGGCTTATACGCAGGATTTTAACAGGTATATGTATGCGAGGAATAATCCGCTGGCTTATATTGATCCGGATGGGGAGTGGGTGCATTTAGCCATTGGAGCGTTGATAGGAGGAACAGTAAATGTTATTGTTAATTGGAAAAAAATTGACGGTGATTGGGGTAAAGGTCTTGCTTACTTTGGCATTGGTGCTGCTGCTGGAGCGTTAGGAGCAGGTGTCGGTGCGGGTGCTAGTGCAATGATGGGTTCTGCTTTAAGTTCGGCAACAGGGACTGTTGCAGCAGGATCATTTTCGGCAGGATTTTTGGGAACAAGCACCGTTATTTCGACTGGATTTGCAGCAGGGTTTGTTTCAGGTGTAGCAGGAGGAGCAACGAGTGGATTTCTTAATAGTGCAGGAAATAATTGGTTAGAGAATGGCAAAGATGCTACGTTCAAGGGTGTTTTCGGTGCAGGGTTAGACGGAATGTGGAAAGGTGCAGTTATTGGTGGAGCAGTCGGAGGAGTTGTGGGAGGTATAGATGCTCACTTGAAAGGGTTAGATTTTTGGACAGGGGCTGATAAGCAGGCTGTACAGATAAAAGTAGAGTTAGACGGAAAAATAACAATGAAGTCAGGTAAAGATTTTGACGGAATGAGTGCAAGAAGCCAAGCACGTATGCAAACACAAACGGAAGGCAATGCTGCATTTTCAACAAACGCTAAGGGAGAAACCGTTTTAACTTTGCCTCGAGGCGTAAAACCCACTAATCTTGCACTTGTTGGAAATGATGCGTTTGTTGATGGTGCAAGAATTGTAGGAAATCAAATAATTTATACTCCGATAACAAGAGTAGACCAAATTTTGATTTCTGGTTATAGATATACTAATTATCCAATTAGAAGCGTATTTGACTTATTTTCATGGCGACCATGGGGCTGGTAAAATCAACTGTTTTTCTTGCAGTGATTTTATTCTGCAAGACTGTGTATTCGCAACCAAGACAAGAAGTGCGTACACAGCAGGCTTATCATATACAAAAGATAGTTGTTGTGTCGAAAGATACTGTTTGTGGTGGCTACAAAGTGATTAGTTCAAAAGGGGTAGTTCGCTTTTTTGACGAGAGTGTTAAAATAGACAGTATCTTTGCAGAACGAACTATGACCATTTATCATTTTGAAAGAAAAAGACCATTCAGGCGAACTCGTCATGTTGAATATGTTGAAATTCGAGGAACTGTAAATGTTTTTTCAGAACAAACAGATACAATTCTTAATCTTTTTGCAACAGGAAATGATGGCGTTTCAAGTGATGTATTTTGGGCGGAGGTCAAAACATCATATCTCATCAGTCTTTTGAAGCAAAACGAACTTATCGTTAATTCCGATTCGTTATGGATTGTTGTAGTTCCCGAATATGTGAGCAATCCAGGTTCGCAGTATTATATTTACCAATACCGTGATAACTCTCAAGAATTACATTTATCAGTAATCTCTTTTGCACAGGGATTTACTCCACAAGTGGTTTTCTCTAACTCTGCCAAACTCACAGGTAAAGAACAAAAAGAACTCGAAAGTAATCTTTTGACATTTGATATACATAATCAAACAAACTGTTTAGAGAGTGGTATCTTTGCATCTTTTGTTTTTCGTTCTCACGATACAAACATAGGGATTTTCCGTTCTCACGATTGTAATAGAAGTAGAGTATTTAACTTTGCACTTCCATTTGTTTTTACAGGACAAAACCACTTTAAGACTGCACCAAAATTATTCGGTGGTGTAAGGTAATTTTCCGCTCATGTGGTGCATGGGTGGTGCAAGTTTGAGAGTTTGGGAAATTAAGATGTTTGTTTATTGATGGTTATGCGTTTTAATGGCGGTATATTGTATACTGTACCCGCTGGCGCCGATTTGCAATCGGTGCCGTGTCTGAACTTTACTAAAACAAAAATAATTTGTATCTTTGCACAGCAAAACTAATTTATAAATGAGCCGAAAGCACAAATTCTTAAACCCTGAATGAGCCTATTTTGTGACGTTTATCCGCTGGCGCGGGTCTGTGACCCGTGCCAATTAAGCAAAATAAAGAAAATTAAATTGAAAAAAGACAGATAAAAAAAGTGCAAGAAAATGCGAGAATATATGCAGAGATTAGACACGGCACCAGTTACAAACTGGCGCCAGCGGGGTTGACCCATTAGCTCCAGTACATGTTCCTGCTCGCCAAGTTAAGGTTAGATGGGGAATAAATTTCCCTTTTATACCAAATTACCGAACTATGAATCACTCTTTGATACTTAACCGTACTTTCTTTAGTTGGTAGATAATAAAAATTAGTAAACAATGAAAAAAAGCATAATCATATTTTTTATCGTGTTTCTGTCTTACGATGGGATTTCTCAAAATTCCAGTAAAATAGATTTTTGGACTTCTCTACAAGAGGTTGTTGAGGGAAAAGTTTTTCTAAACTTATTTGTAAAAGGAAAGTACCAATCAACCTTTGAGGAATTTTTTACAGCCGAATCTCTTAAAAACACCGACACTAATCAAAATACTCTTGATTCTTTGTATAATATCTTTTTGAATATGCTTAAAGATGAATATCGTCCACTTTTTGAAAACGAGGCAAGTATTGATTTTGATTTTCACAATCTTGAAGTTGTGTTTAATTCAAGAGAATCAGCCGTTATTATGGCTAATTCTGAAAACGATTTTGACAGAGTAAAGATGAGGACTGCAAATAAACTCAAGGCGTTCTTGAGGTACGTTGATATGAACAATGAACTTCCAAGAGGTACGTTTGAGTATTTGGCTTATCGGTTTAACGTACTTAATAATGGAGAAAAGTGGATGTTTGTTACTGCTAAAGTAAATGCGGATACCGATATTATTGAAACAATGATTGAACCATCCGCTGGCGCGGGTCTGTGACCCTTGCCAATCAAGCAAAGTAAAGAAAATTAAATTGAAAAAAGACAGATAAAAAAAGTGCAAGAAAATGCGAGAATATATGCAAAGATTAGACACGGCACCGATTGCAAATCGGCGCCAGCGGGACACACAGAACAGAGTCACAAAAAGATCTTAACTAAAAGTCAGAACAAACAAGAAGTATGACTGCCAAACCCGCGCCGGCGGTTAAAAAACTAATTATCTTTGTAGAGACGTTGCTCACAGCGTCTCTACGTGTTTTCATGCTAAACCAATTCAATATTTTTTCGTATCTTTGCAGAAACTAAACGATTTTCTATTTTACAATGAAAAAAATTGCTTTATTTCTCATTTCTGTATGGTTTATTTTTTTGCAAATCTATGCTGATGAAGGGTTATGGATGCCAAACCTGCTGCAAAAAAGACAAGCCGACATGCAAAGCAAAGGCTTACAAATTTCTGTAGAAGACATTTACAGCGAAACTCAACCGAGTTTGAAAGATGCGGTGGTTAGATTAAGTACGGGTTGCACAGGCGGATTTGTTTCCAAAGAAGGTTTGGTGCTCACCAATCATCACTGCGTGTATCAACAAATTCAAATGCATTCAACGGTCGAAAAAGACTATTTGCAATACGGGTTTTGGGCGATGAACAAAGAGGAAGAATTGCCGTGTCCGGGAATGAGTGTTTCGATGGTTGTAAAAACTCTTGACGTTACAGAAGCCGTAACAGCCGGCACAACTGCCGAGATGAGCGAACAAGATGCTGCCAAAATTCGGAATGAAAACATCAAAACATTAATTGCTGATGCTGAAAAAGAAACTGGTTATAAAGTCGAAGTTCGTCCTTTTTTCGGCGGAAACCAATTTTACCTGTATTTGATTGAAGTTTTTGAAGACGTGCGTTTGGTGGGTGTTCCACCTTCGAATATCGGTAAGTTCGGCGGAGATACCGACAATTGGACATGGCCTCGTCATACAGGGGATTTTGCGTTTATCCGTGTGTATGTAGACACAAACAATAAACCCGCTAAATACTCCAAAGACAATGTGCCTTACCGACCTTGCAAGCATTTCAAACTTTCGCTCAAAGGCCCTGAAGAAAATGAATTTACCTTTGTTTTCGGCTATCCCGGACGAACAAATCTATATCTGACATCGTATGCTCTTCGCTTGATCACAGAAGTTGAAAATCCAATCGCCATTGCTGCGCGTACCAAGCGTTTGGACATCATCAAAACAGCCATGGAGCAAGATCCAAAAACACGAATTCAATACACAGCAAAGGCTTCAAGAATTTCCAACACATGGAAACGATGGCAAGGTGAAAATCGTGGAATCAAACGTATCAACGGCGTTGCACAAAAGGAGGGTTACGAAGAAAACTTTCAAGAATGGGCAAACACATACAACGATGGACAATACAAAGATTTGTTGCCCCAACTTAAAACTGCGTACGCGGAATTAGAACCCCTATCAACTCAAAATCTAATTTTCAACGAGCATGTTTTGGCACCCGAAATTGTGGGATTCGTTCAACAATTTAACCAATTACTCAAATTGTCTAATGATAAAACCGTGAAACCGGCTGTGTTTAACGAACAGTTGAACCTCTTGAAAGGACGCGTTACACCATTCTTCAAAGATTTTGATGCGAGTGTGGATAAACAACTTTTCAAATCGCTGTCTATTGTGGATATAGATGGTGTTGAAGTGCGTTTTGTGGATTTTCCGGATAAAAATTTTGATCAATATGTGGACGAAATGTATGCAAAATCCATTTTCACAAACGAGGCGAAATTAAATGCGATATTGAAGAAGTTTCCTTCGAAATCTGCAATAAAATCGTTGGAAAACGATCCTTTATTGAACTATGTCGATCGTGTATATTCAATGTACTATTCAATGATTGCGCCGGCATTGAGAGAACAAAATGCCATAATTGACGTGTTACAACGCACGTATATAAAAGCACAAATGGACATGCAACCCGACCGCGAATTTTACCCAGACGCAAATTCCACACTTCGAGTAGCTTACGGTAAGGTGGAAGGTTATTCACCATCAGATGCGATAACGTATAAGTATTACACAACACTTAGCGGATTAATGGCCAAAGAAAATCCGAATGTGTTTGAATTTGTAGTTGAAGACAAGTTGAAAAAACTATACAACGATAAGAATTTCGGCCCATACGCCAATAGCAAAGGCGAAATGCCGATTGCATTTGTAGCGTCTAATCATACCATAGGAGGAAACTCCGGAAGCCCTGTTTTGAACGGTAAAGGCGAAATCATCGGTGTCAACTTCGATCGTGCTTGGGAAGGCACAATGAGCGGATTGATGTTCGATTCGACGCAATGTCGAAACATCAGTGTAGACGTACGGTTTATATTGTTTATGCTTGATAAATACGCCGGTGCGACGCATTTATTGGATGAAATTGAAATTGCACCGTAGGGGTGGGGTCTGCCTGCCCTTATTGGCATTTGTCACAACCGTTTGCAGGACGGGCGAATCCCGTCCCTACCCGATAAATTAATGTCGTGTAACCCTGATTTTTTTTATTCGCCGTTCATCAACAGCTTCGACGCGAAAAATAAATGGCGGAATTTTTATCTCTGCCAAACGTTGGGGAATTTCGCCGGTTTGTTCCAAAAACAAGCCTGCCAAACTTTCGGATTCCCTCTTCAAATCATCAAAAAAATCGCTGTCAATTTGAACAACCTTACAAAAATCATTCAACGAAATTTTACCTTCAAACATCCAAGCATGGTCGTTGATGCGATGGTAGAGTTTTTCGTCGGATTCGCTGTCAAATTCATCGTTGATATCACCCACTATTTCTTCCAAAATATCTTCCAAGGTAATAATGCCCGAAGTTCCACCATATTCATCAACCACAATGGCAAAATGTCGTTTTTGGTTCTGAAATTCGGTTAATAGCGTATCAATTTTTTTATTTTCCGGAACATAAAAAGCCGGTCGCACCAACGATCTCCAATCGAACGAGTCGGTTTCAGACAAATACGGCAAAAGGTCTTTAATGTGCAAAATGCCTATCACATTATCCACCGTTTCGTTGTATACAGGAATGCGTGAATATCCTGATTCTCTGATGATTTTCATCACTTCAAAAAATTTTAGATGGTGTTCCAAAGCGATCACATCCACTCGCGATTTCATGATTTCGCACACTTCAATATCACCAAATTTCACAATGCCTTTGAGGAAGTTTTTTTCGTTTGTTCCTGTGTCCTCCTTAACGGCAATATCAATCACATCTTCCAATTCTTCAATGGATATATTTCTGTTTTGCTTGGCCAAACGCCTATCCAAAATTGCTGTGGATTTCACTAAAATCGACGACAACGGCGACAGCACTTTCATTGAAATTCGCAATGGACGAACCATAAGAACCGCCATTTTTAATGAATTTGCATTGGCGTAAACTTTGGGAATAATTTCGCCAAACAATAACAGTACTGCAGTAATCACCACCACTTGCAAAATAAATCCAAACGTTGGCATTGTAGAAAAATCAAACATTTCATTAATGAGAATTGTTGATGAAATGATGACTGCTACACTTAAAAAATTATTTGCAATGATAATGGTTGCGAGTAATTTTTTCGGCTTTTCGATGAGTTTTAAAAGTCCGGCATATTTCAAACTTTTATCAGATTTTATCGTGTTGATATCTTGCGGCGACAATGAAAAAATTGCCACTTCGGAAGCCGATACAAACGCTCCAATTGCTATAAGAAAAGCAATTCCAAGCAAAATCAACACATGGTGAAATGAAAATCCTAAAAAAATCGACAATAAAATCATACTATTTATTATTAAACAACGTCATCGTTCTATCTGCACCAATCGTTACGAAACTTTTTATCATTTCAGCAGCTTGTTTGAGTTTGGGCTCAACAATTTCGTTTTCCAACGATGTGAACCGACTCAACACATATTCCGATTGAAAACCTTTTGCAAAATCCGCGCCAATTCCGAATCTCAGACGATTAAACTCTTGCGTATTTAATGTCAGAGTTATATCAATAAGTCCGTTGTGTCCACCATCACCACCCGATTTTTTCAGGCGAAGTTGCCCCACATCAAGTGCCAAATCGTCTACAATGACTAACGTATTTTCGATAGGAATATGTTCTTGTTGCATCCAGTATCGAACAGCTTTTCCGCTAAGATTCATGTAAGTTGTAGGTTTAATCAAAACTAATGTTCGGCCTTTTATGCGAATTTCCGCACGATACGCGTAGCGCTCCGTAGCAAAGTCCGTCTTGGTATCAGCAGCGAGTTGATCCAACACCATAAAACCAATGTTGTGACGAGTGTTAGCGTATTCTGCGCCGATGTTACCAAGACCGACAATTAAGTATTTCACGACAGATTATTTCTTTTCCTCGGCAGGTGTGTCGGCAACTACGTTACGTGTGGTTTTCACTGCACAAACGGTTGTGTTTGCATTGTCAACAATCGTAAAATTGTTGGTTTCAATTGCGCTAATTTTTACTATATCGCCGATTTGGAGCGTACTCAAATCAATCGTCAACGTTTCCGGCATGTGTTTCGGAAGTGCATTAACTTTAACTTTACGAATGCTTTTTACCAATTTACCACCTTGCAAAACTCCGGGCGAACTGCCTATATACACCACAGGAACAGGTAAAGTAATAGGTTTGTCTTCATGTAATTCGAACAAATCGGCGTGTAATACGCTGTCCGACACTTTGTGATACTGAATGTCTTGCAAAATAGTTAAATACTTTTTACCATTCAAATCCACTTCGATAAAGCACACATCGGGCGTAAACACGATTTCTTTGAATGAAGTTTCAGGGGTAGAAAAGTGAGTTTGTTCGTTTCCACCATAGATTACGCAAGGCACGAGACCCGCGTTGCGCAAAGCTTTTGCATCTTTTTTCCCTACGTTCGCACGTAGCGAACCGCTCATAGATACTGTTTTCATAATGATTTTGTTTTGATTTTGTTTTAATTGGGGTGCAAAGATACGAAAAAAAAATGAAAAACACAAAAAAATGTAGTACGCCTCTGTATTTGGCCATTTCAAATAATTTTTGTACCTTTGTAGTATGTTTGGTAGAAAAATCTTTTGGCTTCTGATTTTGATGTTCGCTACACTTCGATTGAATGCAAACGAACCTTTGATTGATCCTTTGGTTGATGAGATTTTGAATGAAGAAGAATTTGCCGTAGAAAGAATGATTTTTAAACATATTTTGGATAATCACGAATGGCATATTATGACCGTTGGAAAAACTCATGTAACAGTCCCTTTGCCGATTTTACTAATTCACAATGGAAAGTTTCATGCATTCATGTCATCCAAATTCCATCACGGACATTCGGATTATCGAGGATTTCGATGGGTGAAAAACGGCGAATACAAAAACAAAATTGTACACATCAATTCATCGGGCGAAATTTCTCCGAAACTGCCAATTGATTTGTCGATCACCAAAAACGTGTTTTCAATTTTATTTACAGCTTTGCTCCTGTTTTTCATTTTCATAAACGTTGCAAAAGCGTATAAAAAACGTGGTGCTCATCAAGCTCCCGTGGGGCTTCAAAGTATACTCGAGCCGGTTATTTTGTTTGTTCGAGATGATATTGCAAAATCTACAATGCCGGTTAAATATATTGATCGGTATCTCCCTTATTTGCTTACCTTGTTCTTTTTTATTTTGTTTTGCAATTTGTTAGGCTTAATGCCGTTTTTCCCCGGCGGAGCCAATGTTACAGGGAATATTGCTGTAACCATGGTGTTAGCTGTGCTCACGTTTTTGATTACCACATTCAGCGGAAAACGTGCGTATTTCCGCGAATTAATTAATTTTCCGGGTGCTCCGTGGTGGATGAAATTTCCCTTACCGCTGATGCCTGCAATTGAAATTATGGGTGTTTTCACAAAACCGTTGGTGTTGATGATTCGTTTGTTTGCAAACATGATGGCCGGACATGTCGTCATTCTTGGTTTTGTCGGCCTGATTTTTGTTTTTGGAAAACTAAATGTCGGATTGGGCTACGGAACTTCGATTTTTTCTGTTGCTTTTGCTATATTTGTCATGGCTTTGGAACTTATTGTCGCCTTTGTTCAAGCCTTTGTTTTCACACTTTTAACCAGTCTTTATATTGGCTCTGCTTTACAAGAACACCATGAAACGGTACGAGGCAATTTACCCAGCAAACTTCAGGACACACCCTGTACCTCACACCCAGCAACCCAGCACCAAATAACACAACTAAACAATAACACAACTAAACAATAAAACTATGACACTATTAGAAACCGCAACCCAAGTCGTTGCACAAACAGATTTCAGCGCTCTTGCCAAAATGGGTGGAGCCATTGGAGCAGGTATTGCCGCTATTGGCGCTGGTATTGGTATCGGAAAAATTGGTGGTAGCGCGTTAGAATCTATCGCTCGTCAACCCGAAGCCTCCGGAGAAATTCGTACAAACATGCTTTTGACCGCTGCTTTTGTGGAAGGTGTAGCATTACTTAGTGTTGTTGTTTGCTTATTAGCTGTTCTCTAATGAACTTAGACCTCATTACACCGAATATTGGGTTAGTGTTTTGGATGACAGTGGTTTTTTTGGTGCTGTTTTTTGCGCTAAAAAAGTTTGCTTGGCCTTCGGTTTTGTCGATTCTCAAAGAACGGGAAGAAGCGATAGAAAATGCTTTAACTGCTGCCGAGAAAGCACGCGAAGAAATCAAAAATCTTAACGCCGACAACGAAAAACTTCTGCGCGAAGCCCGCATCCAAAGCGAAGAAATTCTTCGCAGTGCTGACGAAATGCGCAAACAAACCATCGGCAAAGCCCAAAACGAAGCCCAAAAAGAGTATGAGCGCATCATTGAAAATGCCCGTTTGGCCGTCGAAAACGAGAAAAAAGCTGCCATTGCCGAACTCCAAAACGAAGTGGCCAAACTCTCTATTGATATTGCTGAAAAAATTCTTCGTGAAGAATTGAAAAACAAACAAAATTATAACGCGTTAATCGAAAAATCCATCAAAGAAGTTAATCTCCACCATTCATGATTACAGCAAAACGTGTAGATATTCGATATGCAACAGCTTTGTTCCAAACCGCCAAAGAACAGGGTTTGGACGGGATTGTTTACAATGATATGGTTGAGTTGCGTGTGTTAGCGGTGAACAATTGCGATTTCAGAAATTTTTTGAAAAATCCGGTTATTAAATCTTCGCAAAAAGCACATATTTTTCACAAGTTGTTTGATGGCGTTTTTCACAAACTTACTTTAGATTTTTTGATGTTGATTCTCAAAAAATTGCGACTCAACAATATTCAAGGCATCACCACTGCATACGTTCAACTCTATCGAAAAGAGCACCATCTCAAAACTGTAACCATTTTCACGGAAAAAGAACTTTTAGACATTCAAAAACAAAACCTTTTGACTGTGTTAAGCGAACAAATGCCTGACCAAACTGTCGACCTTCGCTGTCGGATTCGTTCGGAAATCATCGGAGGTTTCGTCCTTAGATATGGCGATTTTCTCTACGATGGAAGCGTTGCTACGCAACTTAAAAACATGCGTCAAAAATTTGAATCTAATCTTCACAAATCACAACTTTAGTTTATGGCAACTATAACAAACATAAAATCTGCCGAAATTTCGGCCATTTTGAAACAGCAGCTTTCCGGTTTATCCGTTGAAACTAAACTCGAAGAAGTTGGCACTGTGCTTGAAGTCGGTGACGGAATTGCTCACATTTACGGCCTTTCCAACGCACAATCGGGAGAGCTGGTGGAATTTATTGCTACCGGACAAAAAGCCATTGTTTTAAATCTCGAAGAAGACAACGTTGGTGTTGTTATTTTAGGAGATGCAGAAAACATTCAGGAAGGGCATTTGGTGCGTCGTACCGGCCTCATCGCATCTTTGCCTGTGGGCGAAGGATTGATTGGTCGCGTTGTGAATACGCTCGGACAACCTATGGATGGAAAAGGCGAAATCACCGGGGAATTGATAGAGATGCCGCTCGAACGCAAAGCTCCGGGTGTGATCTTTCGTCAACCGGTGAACGAACCGCTACAAACGGGTATAAAGGCTGTAGACTCAATGGTTCCAATTGGTCGCGGACAACGTGAACTTATCATTGGCGATCGACAAACCGGAAAAACAGCGATTGCCATTGATACCATTCTTAATCAAAAAGAGTTTTACGATAGAGGCGAGCCGGTTTACTGTATTTACGTGGCTTGCGGACAAAAAGGTTCAACCATCGCTAATACTGTAAACGTTCTTGAAGAATATGGTGCTTTAGCTTATACCGTTGTGGTTGCTGCAACGGCTTCTTCGGCGGCTGCAATGCAATTTTATGCACCTTTTGCGGGAGCTGCTATTGGTGAGTATTTTCGTGATACGGGACGTCCTGCTTTGGTCGTGTTCGATGATCTTTCCAAACAAGCTGTGGCTTATCGCGAAGTATCACTTTTGCTTCGTCGTCCGCCCGGGCGTGAAGCTTATCCGGGCGATGTGTTTTATCTGCACTCTCGCTTACTTGAACGTGCTGCAAAAATCATCGCTAATGACCGTATCGCTGCAAAAATGAACGATCTTCCCGATTCCCTCAAAGGACGCGTGAAAGGTGGTGGTTCGCTTACTGCACTTCCGATTATTGAAACGCAAGCAGGCGATATTTCCGCATACATTCCAACCAACGTGATTTCGATTACGGACGGACAAATTTTTTTGGAAAGCAATCTTTTCCTTTCAGGTGTGAGACCTGCCATCAACGTTGGAGTTTCCGTATCTCGCGTGGGCGGAAATGCGCAAACTAAAGCCATGAAAAAAGTGTCGGGCGTGTTGCGTTTAAATCAAGCACAATATCGAGAATTGGAGGCGTTTTCAAAATTCGGTTCGGATTTGGATGCAGCCACACAACATGTACTCGACAAAGGTGCACGAAACGTGGAAATCCTCAAACAAGCGCAATACGCTCCGGTGAAAGTCGAGCACCAAATCGCCATCATTTTTTGCGGAACCAATGGACTGCTTAAACAAGTACCTATTCACGAAATACACAATTTCGAACGGCAATTTATCAGCATTCTCGAACTAAGTCACAAACCATTGCTTGACGAACTCAAAGTCGGCAAACTTTCCGACGAAACCGCTAAAATCCTTACCAGAGAAGCACTTGCTCTCGCAAAAACATTCGAGAAAACTGTTGAGCCGGTGAGTTGTTAAATCGTTTAAACGACAACTGCACAACATTGAACAACTCAACGATTAAACCATAAATGGCAAACCTCAAAGAAATAAAAAACCGTATTGCAACCGTAGAATCGACGCAGCAAACCACGTCGGCAATGAAACTCATCTCGGCGTCAAAACTTCGTAAAGCGCAGTTGGTTTTACTCAAATTACGACCGTTTTCCGACAAGTTGCACCGCATCATGTTGCAAACGGTGCAAGACGGAGAAACAAACGTTCATTCGCCATTTTTAGAAATTCGTAAGCCTAAAAAAGTGTTGCTCATTGTAGTAACCTCAAATAGCGGACTTTGCGGAGCTTTCAACTCGGTTGTTTTGAAAACTGCGATGAACCACATTAAGACCAAATATCTCACAAATCCCGATGTGAAAGAGATTTCAATTATGTGTTTCGGAAAAAAAGCAGCCGAATTTTTTGCCAAACAACCTTACAATGTTGTGGCAAATTACATTGATTTTATGGTACATCTGAATTATGATGAATGTAATGAAATTGTTGAAAAATTGCTTCAATCTTACAAAAATCACACTTATGATTTGGTGGATATGGTGAGCAACCGATTTGTTAATGCGGTGGTTTATGAAACTGTGGTTCGTCAAAAATTACCTTACAACATCAAAGAAATGGCGATAAAAGATTTACCGCCATCCGACTACTATCTTTACATGCCGGACAAAGGTAGTGTAATTCACAACATCATCCCAATGTCCATCAAAGTGCGAACATATATGCATCTTTCAGAATCTCTCACCGCCGAACACGCTGCACGCATGACCTCCATGCATAAAGCTTCCGACAACGCCACTCAGCTGCAAAAAGATCTCAAACTACGTTACAATAAAGCTCGACAAGCCGCAATTACCAACGAAATTATCGAAATTACCAATAGCGCTAATGCGTTGAAAGCAGGAAATTAAAAATAACCAAAAACCAAATATCATGAAAAAACTCTCATTCCTTAGCTCTATCATCCTATTAGGATTGATTATGCTGTGTTCTTGTGGAAAAATCTACAAGTACGAAACCTGTCCAAACGATCCGTTAAATGCTCGAATTTACACGCTCGACAACGGATTAAAGGTGTATCTTACCGTGTATAAAGATGCACCGCGTATTCAAACCTTTATTCCGGTTTTAGTTGGAGGAAAAAATGATCCTGCTGATAATACCGGTTTGGCGCATTATTTTGAACACTTGATGTTCAAAGGTACAGAACAATTCGGCACCATCGACTTTGAAGCCGAAAAACCTTATCTCGACGAGATTGAAAGACTTTTCGAAGTTTTCATTCGAACAACGGATGAAGACGAACGCAGAGCCATTTACAGAATTATCGACAGCGTTTCGTTTGAAGCCTCCAGATTTATGATTCCTAACGAGTATGATAAACTCATGGCTACCATCGGAGCAAGGGGAACAAACGCTTGGACCAGTTATGATGCAACTGTTTATACGGAAGATATTCCAAGTAATCAAATAGAAAATTGGGCGAAAATTCAAGCCGATCGTTTCGCAAATGCGGTTATTCGCGGATTTCACACTGAATTGGAAACGGTTTATGAGGAAAAAAATATGTCGTTGACCAACGATACTTGGAAAGTTATTGATGCATTGTTGGCAGGTTTGTTTCCATTCCATCCTTACGGAACTCAGTCTATTTTGGGAACTCAAGAACACTTGAAAAACCCGTCGATTACAACAATTAGAAATTATTACGAAACATTCTATGTTGCAAACAATATGGCGATCATCATGTCGGGCGATTTTAATCCCGATAAAGTGATTCGAATTATTGATAAACATTTTGGTAAACTTCGCACCAACCATGATATTCCGAAAGTTCCGGTTGGTGAAACAACGACGTTAAAAAGTCCGCTCAAAAAACAAGTTTTAGGTAACGATCCCGAAAGTATTTGGTTGGGATGGAAATTGCCCGGAGCAAAAGAACAAGAATCTGAAATTGCTGAAGTGATGGCAAGAGTTGTTAGCAACGGTAAAGCGGGTTTGTTGGATTTGAACGTTAATCAAAAACAACGTACACTTTCAGCATTTAGTGGCTATTATGATTTGGTGGATCACGGTATGTTTTATATGAGTGCTCGTCCAAAACAAGGTCAAACGTTGGAACAGGTGAAAGCCATTTTACTCGAACAAATTGATCTTTTGAAAAAAGGCGAATTTGATGATGATTTGCTTGAAGCGATTATCAACAATTATAGATTAGAAAAAATCATGAGTTTGGAGCATAACATTTGGCGTGCTTATTTGCTTTTAGATGCATTCCAAGCTGGTAGACCGTGGAAAGATCATGTTGGTCGTTTGGATCGTCAAAGCAAAATTACCAAACAAGATATTGTGGATTTTGCGAATACGTATTTTGACGATAATTATGTTGCAGTGAACAAACTTATCGGCAAAGATCCGAACGAAATTAAAATTGACAAACCGGAAATCACTCCAATTCAAACCAATCGCGATTTGGAAAGTGAGTTTTTAACCATGATTAGAAACACCGAAGTCAAGCCGATTGAACCTGTTTTCTTAGACTTTTCGAGAGATCTCGAAAAATTTGAAGCCAAACATAACATTCCGATTCTATACAAGAAAAATGTGGAAAACGAACGTTTCGAATTGGAGTATATTTTTGATATGGGAACCAACAGTGACAAGGCTTTGGGCTTGGCATTCACTTATCTGAATTATTTGGGAACAAGTAAATATACTCCCGAAGAAATCAAAAGCGAATTTTACAGAATGGCATGTTCGTTTAACGTTTGGAGCGGAACAGATCGCGTGTATGTCGGCATTAATGGACTTGCCTCGAATATGGAGCGTGCACTCGAACTTTTAGAAGAATTGTTGGCTGATCCGCAAGTAAACGAAGAAGCGTTCAAAAATTTAATTTTGGATACAGAAAAACAGCGTGCAGACGCAAAATTGTTACAAAATCAAATTTTCAACCGATTACGCAACTATGCCATTTGGGGTAAAAACTCGCCGATGACGAATGTGTTGAGTTCTGCCGAATTGAAAGCCTTAAAACCGGAAGAATTGACTGATCGCGTTCAAAATTTATTACCTTTTCAACATCGCATTATGTACTACGGACCAAAAGATAAAAAAACACTTTTGACTCTTATTGACAAATACCACAACGTGCATCAACCAATGATTCCGGTGCTACCATCCGCAAAGTTTGAAGAACATATCACTACGGAAAATACGGTATTATTCACGCAATACAATGCCAATCAAATTAATTTTGCAATGGTTTCCAAACGTGGTGAAAAATTCGATGATCAAAAAATACCAATTATTAGAATGTACAATGAATATTTCGGTGGTGGAATGAGTTCGATTGTATTTCAAGAAATGCGCGAGGCACGAGGTTTAGCGTATTCTGCTTGGGCAGGATTTAACGAACCATCTCGATTGGATCAAACCTACACATTTATGAGTTTTATTGCTACACAAAACGATAAAATGAATGATGCGGTAGAAGCTTTTCAGGATATTATCAACAACATGCCTCAATCGGAAAACGCGTTCGACATTGCCAAAGAAGGCATTATTTCTAATTTGAGAACGCAACGAATTACCAAATCCAGAGTAATTTGGAACTACATCCAGGCTCAAGATATGGGTTTGAATTACGATAGAAACAAACTGACTTTCGAAAAAGTTCAAAATATGACCTTGGCTGACGTAATTGCATTTCAAGACGAACACATCAAAAACCGCAAATACACCTATTGTATTTTGGGTGATGAAAAAACATTGAACTTCAAAACGATGGCCACGTATGGACCGATTCGAAAATTGACGTTGGCGGAAATTTTTGGGTATTAGAGTCAGACTAAAATAACAGGTAGACCCCTCGCTTTGCTCGGAATGACGGGCATTGCATAGTGGGGAGGAGAAAAAAGGGAGCGGCGAAGCCGCTCCCTTTTTTCTCCCTTTCTTATTCTACTGCCATCGTCATGTCGAGCGAAGCACACGTAGTGTGCGTAGTCGAGACATCCCCTTGCTACTGTTTTACACTTTTTAAGTAGAAAAAATCAGAAAAATTTGGCTATCTCAAATATTTTTTGTACCTTTGCAGTCCAATTTTGGAAAAATTAATTAAAAATCAATTAAAATGTACGCTATTGTTGACATCGCAGGGCAGCAGTTTAAGGTTACGAAGGACCAAAAACACTTCGTTCACCGTTTGAACGCCGAAGTAGGCGACACGGTTGAGTTTGAGAACGTGCTC
>WRCN01000036.1 GCA_009783885.1 Bacteroidales bacterium
CACAGCTACACAATCCTGTTCTGATGAACGAACAAACGCCCTTACAACATTATTAAAATCCAAATGAGCTCGCATAACAAACTTGTATCGTTGTTTCTGCAAAAGTAAATAAAACAACCAAAAGCCGGGATAACCTCGGTCAAATGTTAACAAGCTATTTGCAGGAGCATGTTTTATTTGCTCCATCACAGCAGAGCGTTCCGAAGTCAAATAAGAAAACAATTTTCCTCCAATGATTAGTTTGTTTAATACATCATACAATATGCAACCACGTGCAACCACGCCGTGTTCGCCTTTTTGACTGGACGCTTTTCCGTAAATTGTGCTCAATTCTTTAGTGTTTGGCAATGAAAAAACACTGCCATCAAAAGCCAGTAAAACAAAGCCTTTCCAACGTTTTACTCGCTCATTATAATGATGATAAAAACTTTGCATTAAAACTTGATTCCATAGTTGAAAGAAAAATGGTTTCAATTTGGAGCGTTGCATACTAAAAGCAGATTTACCACATCGCACCTTATTAATATGAGCAAAGAAAGAGTGCAATTCTATATTTAAGCTTCGTTTGGGCAAATTCAAAATCATCAGAACTAACGTACTGAATGGCAGACAACGAGTCCGAGTAAAGGCTTGATCTGAAACCACTGAACTAAGCCATAAGTCTGTATGTGAAGAAATTTGCATCAAAAACTTTTTTAAGTCAGTTATTATTCGTAAATTTGCGGTGTCCATTGAATTGTTTTTTTGAATTTAGCAATACAAAAAAACATATTTTTATGTTACGCAATTCAATGGACATATTTTAATTATTAACAATGAAATGTTTAACTCTTAACTGAACGACATTGGGCTCCGGCCTCAGTCCGACTGTTTTTACCTATCCCCTAAATTTGGACATTTCCACTTACATTATACTAAATACTAATGAATAAAAATACACTGATAATCACGCTTCTATTTGTTATATGCCATTTGCAAACAGTAGTGTTTATAATAAAATCAACAATAATATGAAAAAACTCCTAACATCATTTTTCGCACTAACTTTGTCGTTTGGCGTTTTTGCCCAAAACGTAAGCGGTTACGTTAGGTCTGAAAATGGCGAGGGAGTGCCTTTTGTATCTATTTATCTGAAAGGAAAAAATATCGGTATAACTTCAAACATAGACGGACACTACATATTGCCAAGCAGTATTTTAACGGAAACAAACGACACACTTATTTTTTCGTCAATTGGTTTTGAAACTCAAAAAATATCTGTCCCAATATTCAAACAAAGAACATCAGCAGGACAAACAAACATTGTGCTAAAAACAAATTCCATATTATTAGCGGAAGTCGTAATTAGAGCAAAAAACCACAAACCGAAAGATTATGGGTTATTTCATTTAAGGTCTGCACCTGCACGCTATGACTATTTGTTTCCGTCATCAAGAGTTATGGTTTTTGTTGAAAATACAGACGGCACAGATAAAATTATTCAAACGGTAAATATCAGAATGTCGTGCAGAGATACCGATAGAAGCAAACATCCCAATAAAGATAGAAAATTAAGAGTGTTTTTTTATCAAAAAACAGAAAGCGGTTTCCAAAATATTAAAGTTGCCGATGACGATATTCTTATTACAGACTTTTCGAAAATAAGAATACGACACGATGTTTCAAAATATCGCATACCTTTTCCAAAAGAGGGTATTTATGTGGGTTTTGAATGGGTTGGCGAAACAAATGTTATTCAAGAGCGGTCAAGAGGAAGAGAATTTGGGTTAAGTGTCACGGACAAAGCAAAAAAACCTCATAGTTGGGTATTTATAGACGAAAAATGGGAACAACACCCAGTAGAAATGTACAGAATGGCAATACATAATCCTTATTATGGATCAGATTTTTTTAACAGACTACATGAAACCATTATTCAAAACTCGAATTTCCAAATAGGAATTACTGCATATTAAAATAATAGAATTAAAAAGATAAACCAAAATGAAAATAACAAACCAAAAATCCCACCCACATATAAAACCGTAGTAATGGAACATACACCGCCAATTGTAAATTGAGAATTAATGAGAACCTTTTTCTGTTTTCAGTTCTCATTTTCCGAAAAAAAGCAATTATCGGCTAATTTTTAAGCAACGACTTATGAAATTTTGAAGACGAGTTGTAAAATTTGGAACTCGTCTTACAAAAATTTAAAGACGGCTTAGAAAAATTTGAAGTCAACTTCAAAAAAATAGAACTCGTCTTAGAAATGGATTAAGTCGAGTTCGGAAAAAGGAAGTTGTCTTAGAAAATTTAGCCAAATTTTATCTAAAAAAACCTCTTTTGCTGCAGAAGTTCCTATGGTTCTTCAATGCCCACACAAAAGAGGATGGTTTTGATGTTGCAAAGTTACAAATTATTTTTGAAATAACCAAATGTCTGAATGACATACTTTGTGCTTTCATTTTTTTTTCGTATCTTTGTGGCAAAAAAATAAAAAAATATATCTAAATTATGAAAAAAGCCTTACTTTTGGGCGATGAAGCCATTGCCCAAGCAGCCTTAGATGCAGGTATTTCCGGAGTTTATGCATATCCCGGAACGCCATCTACAGAAATTACCGCTTACATTCAAAACTCTGAACAAGCCAAAGAGGGCAAAGTTCACAGCATTTGGTCTGTAAACGAAAAAACATCGATGGAAACAGCCATTGGTATGTCATACGCCGGAAAACGTGCGTTGTGTTGCATGAAACACGTAGGTTTGAACGTGGCGATGGATCCGTTCGTAAACTCTGCAATCACCGGCGCTAATGGCGGCTTGGTGTATTTGGTTGCAGACGATCCTTCGATGCACTCTTCGCAAGATGAGCAGGATTCACGTGCTTTGGCGAAATTCGCGTTTATTCCGTGTTTCGAGCCTTCAAGCCAACAAGAAGCCTACGACATGATTTTCGAAGCATTCGACCTTTCTGAAAAAATGCAAATTCCGGTGATGATGCGTATTACAACACGTTTGGCACACTCTCGTGCTGGCGTTGCAAGACGCGAACCTCGTAAACAAAACGAAATAAAATTGCACCCAAATCCAAAGCAATTCATCTTGCTTCCGGCGATTGCGCGCAAGCAATACAACGAACTTTTGGACAAACAACCTGCTCTCGAAGCTGCTTCGGAAAATTCGAAATACAATCAGTATATTGATGGTTCGGATAAATCGCTGGGTATTATCGCTTGTGGTTTGGCTTATAATTATCTAATGGAAAACTATCAAGACGAAGCCTGCAAACACCCGATTTTAAAGGTTTCTCAATATCCTTTGCCACGTAAAGCGATTGAAAAAATCACGAAAGAATGTAAAGAAGTTTTGATCATTGAAGATGGGTATCCGGTTTATGAAGAATTGTTGAGAGGCTACTTAAATCAAGGACTTAAAGTGAAAGGTCGTTTAGACGGAACACTTCCACGCGTTGGCGAATTGAATCCGAATTTAGTTGCAAAAGCGCTTGGAATGCCTGCTACAAAAGGCGAAGACGTTCCTGCGTTGGTTGTTCCGCGTCCGCCGTCGTTGTGTAAAGGTTGTTCGCATATTGATATGTACAAGGCGTTGAACGAAGTGATGGAAAAGCACGGAAAAGGCAAAGTTTACGCGGATATCGGCTGTTACACACTTGGTGCGTTGCCTCCATACAATGCGATTTACACCACATTGGATATGGGCGCAGCCGTTACGATGGCAAAAGGTGCGGCAGATGCAGGATTGCTTCCTGCAGTATGCGTAATTGGAGATTCAACATTCACCCATTCCGGAATGACAGGATTGCTTGATTGCGTAATTGAAAAAACACCGATAACCATTATCATTGCCGACAACTCAACAACCGGAATGACTGGCGGACAAATTTCTCATGCTTACGGGCGTTTGGAACAAATTTGTGAAGGACTTGGCGTTGAAAAAGAACACATCCGTGTTTGCACGCCACTTCCGAAAAATCACGAAGAATTGGTAAAAATCATTGAAGAAGAAATTGCTTATCCGGGTGTTTCCGTAGTGATTCCAAGACGTGAATGTATTCAAACCGTTGGAAGACCAAAAACGTATAACTAATATCGTAAGGACGACCCTTACGGTCGCCCATCACGAAAAAGGGCAACCGCAAGGGTTGCCCCAACTCAAACGAATAAAAAAAATCAAAATATGAAAAAAGACATCATCTTAGCCGGCGTGGGCGGACAAGGTATCCTCTCCATCGCAACAATCATTGGTGCTGCTGCCGTTGAACTCGGTATGCACCTCAAACAAGCCGAAGTGCACGGTATGAGCCAGCGCGGTGGCGATGTGCAATCGCACTTACGTATTTCAGATCATCCAATTGCATCGGATTTGATTCCGCAAGGCAAAGCGGATTTAATTATTTCCGTTGAACCGATGGAAGCTTTGCGTTATCTGCCATGGCTTTCGAAAGAAGGTTGGTTGATTACAAGCTCCGAACCATTTATCAATGTGCCAAATTATCCGGAAACGGAAAACGTTTTGGCAGAAGTGAAAAAAGTTAAACAACATGTGGTGCTCGACGCCGAAAAAATCGCCAAAGATTTGGGTAATGTACGTGCTGCAAACATGGTGATTTTGGGTGCTGCTTCACCATACCTCGGAATTGCTTTCGATAAATTAGAGGCCGCAATTCGCGAAGTGTTCGGACGCAAAGGAGAAGAGGTTGTGAACCTTAACCTTGAAGCGTTGCGCGCAGGGGCGAAAATCGCGAAAGGATAAAAAGGTGGCTTCGACTACGCTCAACGATCGTGTTGCGGTGGTTGAGCGTAGTCGAAACGCCCGCACCCAGTATCAAGCCGCCTTACAACTGAAAACAACAAACCAAAATACCAATGAAAAAGCTACTTTATTTAGCGGCGATTCTTATTGCTGTGGGCACATCCTGCATAAAGAAAGAATACGACTTAAACAGAGACAACCTTGATCTAACAATCACATTCAGTGAAGACGGGCTGTGGCTTCCGATAGGTGCAACTGATACCATGCGTCTGGAAAATTTCTTGAATCCCGACTCTGTTGATCTGCTTGAAATTTTGAATGGTGCTTATGCTATTGTGCTTGCAGATTCCAACAAAATAGAGGTTGACATTGACACCGAACAGTTGGTTGTTGACGATATCCTTGTCGAGACCTACAGGGATACTATTTATTTTGATAATGTCCTAAATTTTCCAGATGTTACGATATCGCCCGTCGCCTTAGATACAGTAGTAAATTCGGAATTTTGGCTACCTGATGGTGTAATTGCGCTTCTGTCCTTACCTATTTCTGTTGACACATTGAATGCGACGCTTGCTTCTAATCCTTTATTTGATCCTTTTATTCCGCTTCTTCCTAAGTTTCCTATTCCGCTTTCAGCAAGTGGACGCGATACAGTACCTATTTCGATTGAAGAAGAATTGACAGATGATCTAATTGTTGGGGTCGATACCATTTGGCTAACGAATTCCTATCTTCAAGTTATAGTTACACCTCAAAATATTCCGTTCGGAACAACGCTTACATTGGATTCTCTGCTTTTGGTATTTCCTCCACAAGTTAAACTTGGTATGAGTGAAGGCTTTGTCTCTGATAATGTTTACTTGGTACGAAACAAGCAGTTGATAGGTAGCACTACGCTGACCATTCCAATCCGATGTCTAGCATCCCTATCGCTTTCAAAAAGTCAAACTTTGAAAATAGAAGATGAGATTCAAGTTTTCACGAAATATAATTTGAGTGGTGTTTACAGTGGCGGTTTTTTTCCAAACAACGAAAATAATTCAACACGTTTGGATTTAAATATTAGCTCTAATCTGAATTTTGGTTCCGCAATAGTGCGACTTAGAAATGTGTATGATTCTTTGCCGAAAACAGCCTTTCCTGTTGATATTAATGTTGGTATCCCCGAAGAAATCATAGCCATAGACAGCATTATTTTTCAAAACACCAAAGTTAGTTTGGATTTGAAATTGAGTCAAACGAAGATCCAAAACCAAACTATGAATATTCGTGTGAGAGTTCAATTTCCGCAAAGCATTATCTTTTCAGACCCACGAATACAACCCGGCAATATTTTTGACAATAATGTTACATTTACCAATAATCGATGGAATCCTACATTCGATGTTCGAGGTTTAACATTCACCGATCAAACATTCAGCGGAGATTCTATCAATATTCGAGATTCGATTACTGTGGAAGCTTGGGTTGTGCTGAATAATCCGACCGTCAACACAGATACACTCCGGCATACGGCTATAGCCGCGAGTGTTGACGCTGCAATTACTAACATCAAATTCAGCAAAATTTACGGGAAAATAAATCCGGAAATTCCAACAGAAAATTTTTCCATGGATTTGCTCGATTTGCCGGGTATACTCATAAATAATCGCGATAGCATTATTTTCGATGTTAAACCCTATTTGGATTTGGTGCTGAACTCAAACCTGCAAGTTCCATTTGGCACAGATTTGGTTCTGACACCATACAAAAACGGAGTTCCAGGCGCCAAGCAGCAAGTGAGCATTAATGTACCTGCGTCATTGGGAGGGATGAACTCAAACAAATTCTGGATTGCCGATACCATAACTCAAGCAGAGATAGACCGAGGTTATACGTGGGTGCAAACCGATTTAGGGACCATTATCAGACGTATTCCGGATTCAATTCAAATCAGCATTAATACAAATGTTGATACAACGAAGACGGCTATTTTCGATCTTAACGCACAATACCGTGCAGATTTGGATTATAAATTTGTTGTGCCGTTTGCATTTGGCGATAGTTTGCAATTTGTCATTCAAGATACAATTGAGGTTCCGAAAGAGATTGGACAATACCTCAACGGCAATCATATCGAACTTTATGGCATCGCTTGGAATAGCATTCCTTTGATGCTGGAAGCAACCATTATTCCAATAGATAGCAACGGAATAGCACTTGAAATAGCCAAATACCCGACGTTTGTAATAGGTGCAGGCAATGGCACAGACGCTGCAATTCCGAGTACGTTGAAAATTGTTTTTGATGATTCCGACAGCAGAGTGTTGACTGAGATGAGAGGTATGGTCTTCCGATTCAATGGAGGAGTGGATAAAAATACAATCGGAGTTCCCTTAAAACCCGATAATTTCATCAGAGTGGAACTTAAAGCCAAAGTTATTGGCGGCTTAACGATTGACCTTAACAATTTATTAGATTAGAACATGAAAAAGATAATTCTCACCATATTCACAACAGCAGTTGTTTTAATCATACAAGCACAAGTGCCTCGTACGAGTTATTTCATGGATAAATATGCTAATCGCCATCAACTAAATCCTGCACTCACGCCGGCTTGGGGCTATATCAACTTCCCGGGTTTGGGGAATATTTATATCGGCACAGAATCAAATTTGCGATTGTCTAATTTTGTATATCCTCCGGATACAGGAAGATTACAAACGTTCATGCACCGCGATGTCAAGGCAGATGATTTTTTGAAAAGAGTAAAAAAATCGAATCACATCGGTGGGCATTTCAATTTAAATGTGTTAGGGTTCGGATTTTACGTGAACAATGATAAATTTTTCTCGTTTGATATGAATGTAAAAACGGAGGTTGGAATGAATATCCCTAAAGACGTTTTCACCATGTTCAAACGAGGGATGACCGACAGCGCAGGCACAGCCTATAACATAAAAAACATGAATGTTGTTGCTCGGGCTTATACGGAATTTGCTTTGGGTTATGCACAAGATGTCAATGAAAGTTTGAGAGTTGGCGGAAAATTGAAATTCTTGATTGGTCATGCCGATGCGCGTCTAAAGGTTGATCGAATGGACGTTTTAATGTCGCCCGATATATGGACGATCCATCCGACTGCAACGGGCACAATCTTGGGAAATTTTCTTGTCCCCGAGTATGATTCCGCAGGCAATATAAGAATTGATAAAGTTGCAACACCCGAAAAATTAGGAACAAGTAACTTTTTTGGCGGTTACGGCGCAGCGATTGATTTGGGTGCGGTTTATAATTTTGACAAAATCCTTGGGAATCTACAGGGCTTCACGGTTTCGTTTGGTTTAACAGATTTGGGATTTATCACGTATTCCAAAGATAAAGTGATTCAAGCACAAGCCCAACACGAAGTCATATACGAAGGATTTGACCTTCAGTTTGAAAACTCAGAGTTGAAAATTGATTTTGATAAATTGACAGGCCAATTTACAAATATGCTCGAACTTCGTGAAATTCCTGCAACAGGTGACGTTACAAGAGCTCTCCGCACAACAACAAATCTCGGTCTCGAATATAGTTTTTTGCAAAACAAAATGAGTGCCGGTTTGTTATGGAGCACACATTTCGGATTACCCAGTACTTTTTCGGAATTAACGCTTTCGTACAATCTGCGTCCGGTGAATTGGTTTTCGCTCAGCCTGAGTTCATCGGTTGCACACGGATTTTTTAGAAGCGCAGGCTGGGCGATGAATATCACGCCTAAATACGGATTGAATTTATTTATCGGTATGGATTATGTCCCATTTGCATGGACTCCGAAATTGGATAAATTAGATTACGGAGTACCTTTCGGACTTCCGATTTATACCGCAAATGTCAATGTTAACTTCGGATTATCCATTCCTCTCGGTAGAAATCGCCATCACAATTATCCAAGAAGTCGGGGAAGCAGAGATAGGGATAAGAATACCGATACTGATATCAATATTGAAGATTTGCCCTTGTTGGATGAAGAATAGCGAATTATTCGCTCAATGCTTGAATAATCTTACTGACCTCTGCCTCGGTGGAGGTCAGTTTTTGTTCACAGATTTTTATTAATTCAGTTCTAATTTGATTTTTCGGAAAATATGCTGTTATATGCCATTTTGGGGCAGCGCAGCGCATTGAATAAAATGCGTAATTTAAATGACAAAACATTTGGTTATTTCAAATATTTTACCTATCTTCGCGGAAAATTAGAAGGTATGATTTCTCTCAACATATTTGTTTGATATATTCTGGCGAAAGAGCCTACCTTCTTACGGGCGGGGATGAATGTTAACTCTTGCCTTTTCGGGCAGGAGCAAGGTTTACCATTCAATAAGTTATTTTTTTACGAAGGTGGAAAATAACATTGCGACAACATTGTTGCGTTGGTAAAAGTTATTTACATAAAAAAACGAAACACTATTGTTTTAAGGCGTATAGATAAAAAAATTGTAATATGAAGCGAATAAAAACCTATATCATTCTAATTCTGCCGATAGCATTAAACAGTTGTGTGGCTTACTATCCGCAGGTTGTTGATATTCCATTAATCGAAAAAAAAGGAGATTTGAGAATTAATGCGGGATTAGCCACGCCCGCCTCGTTTCTGTCTGCTCATGGAACTGTATCTTACGGATTGACAAATACAATAGCCACTCAGGTATATGGCAGCATTGATCTTTACAGCAGATATAATATTCAAGGAGCTGTGGGGTATTTCAAAAAACTTAAAAGTGAAAACATCATCGAGTTGTATGGTGGTTATGGATATGGCAATTCTTTTGATTTTGGAGATGAATACTTTAATAATCATCTTGTTTTTGCCCAATTCAACATAGGTAAAACCAACCAAGGCAAATTAAATCTTGACTATGGATTTTCATTAAAAGGCGGGCATCTTTATGTTGATTATATAAAACCCTGGTGTATTCCCCGGTCGGCAAGTGGATTGATGTTAGAACCATCGGCATTTTTTCGTTTTGGAAGTGAAAGAATGAAAGTCGGTTTTCAATTCAACTACCTTTATACAAAAATTGTCGAAGATATTCATTATTTGCCGTTCAGTGTAGGTATGTCTGTTAATTTTAACATCAGCACACGATAAAAATTGCAAAAAGCAAAAACCAAGACTATTCGCTCAATGCTTGAATAATCTTACTGACCTCTGCCTCGGTGGAGGTCAGTTTTTGTTCACAGATTTTGATTAATTCGGTTGCGATTTTGATTTTTTCGGAAAGTTCGTCCACGCTGATTTCAGCGTTTTCAAGCAATTCCACTAAGGTTTGAAGCTCTGCGTAGGCTTCGGTGTAGGATTTTTTCATGATGTTTATTTTTGTCGTCATGTCGAGCGTAGTCGAGACATCCCATAGCGAGGGGATTCCTCGACTACGCTCGGAATGACGAGACTAATTTACAATAGATGTGGTTTCGCCATTGGCAAACATAGTTTTTAAGGCATCGCCTTTTTTTAAGGTTTTGGATGACTTCACAATTTCATCATTCTTTAAGGTGATAGAAAAGCCACGTTTCAAAATGTTTTTCGGGTTCAGTAAACGGATTCTTTCTTTGGTTAGTTGAACGTTATGGGTGTGTTGATTGATGAATTGGTTTGAGGAGTAAACGAGTTGTCGTACAAAATAGTCCAGCTTCTGGCGGTTTGATAAAACTAATTTGTCTGTCGAATTTTTGATGTATTGCGAGATTTGTTGAATGTTTTGACGTGCTGACATCAACGTTTGGCCGGCGAATCCAGCTATACTGTTTTGAAAATAGTTCAACTGTTCAGCAAAAAACACTTGTTTTTCCAACAAAAAATTTCCGGTGTCGGTCGGTGTTATCGCCGCATGATGTGCGACCATTTCGCTAACCGTGAAATTCGTGGAATGCCCGATACCCGTGATAATCGGCAATGGAAAATTTGCAATCAGCGAAGCTAATCCATAATTGTCATAACAACTCAACCCAACATCGCCTCCACCGCCCCGAACAATAACTACAGCGTCAAAATACTTGTGCATACTTGCTATTTTTTTGAGTTGCTCGGAAATAGACAAAATCGCTCCATCGCCCTGCAACAATGCAGGAAAAAGATACGTGTTAATCGGATACGTCGCTTGCTTCATGATACTCATGAAATCTTCGTAACCTTTGCTCGTGCTCACGGAAACAACCGCGATATGTTTCGGAAGCAGTGGAAAAGCGAGGGTTTTGTTGAGGTCAAAAACACCGTCTTTTTGAAGTTGGAGAATGGTTTCCTGCTTGGCTTTGGCTAATTCGCCCAACGAATATTCCGGCACTACATCTTTGATGTGCAACGAAAGTCCGTAACTCGGATGATAGGTCATACGCGCCAAACAAAGCACCTGAAGCCCGTCAGAAAGCGAGTTTCCCGTAACTTCCTCAAATTTTTTCCGAATGCGCAAATAATCACTCGACCAAATCGTAGCCCGCAATTGCGCCGTAATTCGTGCTCCTGACTTCTCAACCAAATCGGGATAACAATGTCCGCTGTGAGGATAATAATTGAGTTTTGAAATTTCAGCCTTAACATAGAAATCTCGAACATAATTTTGTTCAATCACACTCTTCAAACTCTGCGCAACATCACTTAAACTGTAAATTTTTCGATCGTTATAACTTGCTTCTTCCATGACGTAAATTTTTCACACCACAAAATTACAATGTTTTTTCCAAAGAAAAAAGTAAAAAATTGTTAAAAAGTGTTAAAATCGTCGATTTTTTGTTAAAAAGTGTTAAAATGCTATCGCTCGATGCTTTTACTTGTCGGCATTTCTTCTTTGGCAGAAATAACTTCAGCTTGTCTGTTCAAACTATCCAAAAGATGTAGGTTTTTATGCACCTTTGTATAGATTTTTTCCATATCTCTGGAATAATAAACGCGATAATATAGGTTCGCCTCAAAAGTTTCTTTGTCTACCCCGTATTTTTCAAACAGTTCGGAATACGCTACATTAGTGTACAAACGCATTGAATCCAAGTTGTGTCTATTTTTATCTTGCAACTGTTTTAGAGCAACCTCTGTCAAGTGCATTTCAGTGATCAGTTTCACCATTTGTTTTTCACTCAAAAAAGGCTTCGGTTTTTGTGCACGTTCCGAGCAACTACTTAAAATTAATACGATAAAAAGTGCGAAAATAGGGCGAAATCTCATAGTTGATAAGTTGTTGAATGTTTAAATTGTGGAGTTGTAAAATTTCGAAAAACTAAGTTCCCGTTTACAAAGGTACAAATAATTTTTGATTTGAACGTATAATCTTCAAATGGTGACCATTCGCATTTATACAAAATGTTAGTAGAGTTAATAGTTTGAGAGGTATTCATATCTACAACAGCCAAATCTGCAAAATAACCTTCACGAATAAATCCGCGTTTTTCAAAACCAAATAACAGTGCAGGATTGTGAGCCGTTTTTTGAACGATTGTTTCTAACGAAAAAACACCTTGATGCACTAAGTCCAATAACGCCTGCAAACTATGCTGAACAAGCGGAATTCCCGACGGTGCTTTGAAATACGTTTGCGCTTTCTCCTCGCGTGTATGTGGTGCGTGATCGGTTGCAATGATGTCAATTAATCCTGTATTTACAGCCTCTCTCAACGCATTTCTATCTGCAAAGGATTTAATGGCAGGATTGCATTTGATTTTCGTACCCAGTCGTTCGTAATCCTGTTCCGTAAACCACAAATGTTGCACGCAAACCTCACTTGTGATGCGTTTTTCCAAAAGGGATACATTCGAAAACAAGTCTAATTCTCTAGCAGTCGAAAGATGTGCAACGTGCAATTTTGTGTTGTATTTTTGTGCTAATTCAACGGCTTTTTTTGTGCTTTGGTAACAGGCTTCAACATCACGAATAATCGGATGTACAGAGATTGGCGGATTTTCGCCGTATTGCGATTTAATACGTTCTGTGTTTTCATTAATTCGCTTCTCGTCTTCGGCATGAACCACAATAGGCAAGCGTGCTTTGGCAAATAATGTGTTCAAAATTTGGTCATCATCAACTAACATATTTCCCGTTGATGAACCCAAAAACAACTTGATGCCGCAAGCTTTTCGGGGATTTACATTCAAAACATCTTCTAAATTATTCGACGAAACACCTACGAAAAATCCATAATTCACAAACGAATCTTTTTCTGCAATAGCAAGTTTTTCGTCCAATTCTTTTTCTGTCAATGTTGGTGGATTTGTGTTCGGCATATCTAATGCCGATGTAACTCCACCTGCAACAGCTGCACGGCTTTCCGAAAAAATAGTACCCTTGTGTGTCAGTCCCGGTTCACGAAAATGCACATGCACATCGATCAATCCCGGTAAAATATAATATCCCGAAAGGTCAATAATTTCGGTATGCTCAGATATCAACGACGAATAATCATCTGTTGCCGATAAAATTTTTTCGATAACCTGATTTTGAATAAAAAGATGTCCATGGAACACCGTTCCTTCATTGACAATTTGTGCATTTAGCAACAATTTCGACATATCTTTTTTTCGTGTTAATCCAACTTCAAAACCGCCAAAAACGCGGATTGCGGCACTTCTACCGTTCCTATTTGACGCATACGTTTTTTACCTTCTTTCTGTTTTTCTAAAAGTTTACGTTTTCGCGTAATATCGCCTCCGTAGCATTTTGCGGTAACGTCTTTTCGCATGGCACTAATGGTTTCGCGTGCAATAATTTTTGAACCGATGGCCGCTTGAATGGCGACTTGAAATTGTTGTCTGGGTATTAACTCTTTCAACTTTTCGCACATTCGCCGTCCGAAATTGTAAGCATTGTCCGTGTGAATTAAGGTTGACAAAGCGTCCACCGTATCACCGTTCAACAAAATTTCCAATTTTGCCAATTTCGAAGGCTGATAACCGCTCGGATAATAATCGAACGAAGCATAACCGCGCGAAATACTTTTTAATCGATCGTAAAAGTCAAATACAATTTCCGCTAAAGGCATCTCAAACGTAAGTTCTGAGCGATCCGATGAGATATAAGATTGATTTTTCAGCACACCGCGTTTTTGAATGCAAAGCGTCATGATCGCTCCGATATACTCGGCTTTGGTGATAACTTGTGCTTTGATGTATGGCTCTTCAATAAAGTCAATCATGCTGGGATTTGGCAACCCCGACGGGTTGTGAATTTCAAACACTTCGCCTTTCGTTGTATGCACTTTGTACGAAACGTTCGGAACAGTCGTAATCACATTCATGTCAAATTCACGTTCCAAACGCTCTTGAATAATTTCCATGTGAAGTAATCCCAAAAATCCGCAACGGAAGCCAAAACCAAGCGCTACAGACGATTCCGGTTCGAAGGTTAAAGACGCATCATTGAGTTGTAATTTTTCAATCGAATAACGCAATTCTTCATAATCATCGGCATCTACCGGATAAATTCCGGCAAACACCATCGGTTTTACATCCGAAAAACCTTCAATCGCTTTGTCGCAAGGCTTGTCAACGTGCGTGATTGTATCACCAACCTTAACTTCTGCGGCAGTTTTTATTCCTGAAATAATGTAACCTACATCGCCCGGTGTCATTTTTTCACGACTTTCCTGTTTGAGTCTCAAAACTCCGATTTCGTCGGCATGATAAGCCTTTCCGGTGTTCACAAATTTTACGTGATCACCCTTTCGAATGGTTCCATTGAAAATTCTAAAATATGAAATAATGCCGCGGAATGAGTTGAAAACAGAATCGAAAATCAGGGCTTGCAACGGCGCATTTTCGTCGCCTTTGGGTTGAGGTATTCGTTCAATAATCGCCTCTAAAAGTTCAGGAATACCTAAACCCGTCTTTCCACTTGCAGAAAGGATATCCTCACGTTTACAGCCCACCAAATCCACGATTTGATCTTTCACTTCTTCAGGCATGGCGTTGTCCAAATCCATTTTGTTGAGCACGGGAATAATTTCCAAATCATTTTCAAGTGCCAAATAGAGATTTGAAATCGTTTGTGCTTGAATGCCTTGTGTGGCATCGACAATCAGCAAAGCACCTTCACAAGCGGCAATCGATCGAGACACTTCGTAGGAAAAATCCACGTGTCCGGGTGTATCAATGAGATTGAGTAAATATTTTTCGTCATTGTGCATGTATTTCATTTGGATGGCATGACTTTTAATTGTGATGCCTCTTTCCTGCTCCAAATCCATGCTGTCGAGCACTTGCGATTTCATCTCACGCTCCGAAATTGTACCTGTAAATTCCAACAAACGATCTGCCAACGTGCTTTTCCCGTGGTCAATATGCGCAATGATGCAAAAATTTCTGATGTTTTTCATAAAAGTGTGCAAAGATACGAAAAAAAAACGAATTATGAGTTATAAATTATGATTTTTAATTTAATAATTTTCGATTTTCAACATCTACTAACACCTGCATTTGCCGAATGGCAATTTGATTGAGTTTAATCAAGCGTTCTTTTTGCGATAAGCCTTCGTTGATGAAAACGGCATTCAAATTTTCCATGTTTGAAAGGCAAATCAATTCATTGATTGACGCATAATCACGCATGTTGCCGTCTTTTTCGGGATTGGTTTCACGCCATTGTTTGGCGGTAATTCCGAACAGTGCAATATTTAATACATCGGCTTCAGTTGCGTAGATGATAGACGTTTGTTGCGGAATGAGTTCGGCAGGAATAAGATTTTGTTTGATTGCAGAAGTGTGGATATGATAATTGATTTTGGCAAGTTCACGTTTGGCAGACCAGCCTAAGGCTTTTTGTTCTTGTTCTTTTAAGTATTGAAATTCTTTTACAATGTAAATTTTAAATTCCGGACTTATCCACATCGCAAATTCAAACGCAATGTCTTTGTGTGCGTACGTTCCGCCATAACGTCCTGTTGTCGCATGCAAACACGTTAGGTTAGTTTCTTGTATTAAGTCTTTAATACTGACTCTAAATCTATTAAGACCTGCTTGGCTTTTAATTATGTCGAATTCGACATAATTAAAATTTGGATTATGTACTTGTTCCCAAATCCCAATATACTCTAATGTATTTCGGTTGCGTAGCCAGTTTGCAATAAAAAAGTTATTGTCTTTGGCTTTAATCATATCTGAAATACAGATATAATCTTGGTTGTTTATCCGCATAACGGATATTTCTGTGCCCTGCACATGGATTGTTTCTTTGTTTTTCATAATGTTTTGTTTTATTGTTAATTATTTTCTAATTATGGCGAACTCGCCACAATTAAATTTTCCTTTCATCTATATAACGCTCGAACTTCGATTTTCGTATATTTTTTACAAAAAAAATGCCATTTTGTTAATAAATTGTCGAGTTATTAACAATTTTTTGTATCTTTGCAAAAAAATAAAACAAAAATTGCCTATGGTAAAATAAATGTGCTGATACGCACATCTTGAAATATGCTGAAAAAAGCATTTTAGTTTATTCTTTCTTACAGAAAATTTAGCGATTAGAAGTAGAAATCAGAAAAAGCTTAAGTCAAAATGTTCACGCCAAGCGTGGACTTTATACTTATTCTGTTCTGATGG
>WRCN01000037.1 GCA_009783885.1 Bacteroidales bacterium
GAAATCAGAAAAAGCTTAAGTCAAAATGTTCACGCCAAGCGTGGACTTTATACTTATTCTGTTCTGATGGGTCACGCTAAATACCTCTGTAAGCGGAGTACGCTATAAGTACCACGCTTTTTTCTGTAAATGTGTGTATGTGAACAACAAAATTAGTTGGTACAACAAAACAGCCTCCTGTGAAAGTTGTGGATTAAAATCAAACTAATTAAAGTCTGCACAAGGAACAGACGTAAAAACAAAAGAAAATGAAAAAAATATTATTTACAACAGCCTTATTTATTTTAGGAACATTATTTACTTCTTGCAACAAAAACGAAATTCAGCAAGGAGTTACCACCTCTAAAGATCAATTTCATTCCGTTTTAAGAATGAATATGAATAATGTCGGAGCTGTACCAATCGGTGGCGGAGGTTCAAAAAATTCACCGCTAGGCGAACTTCAAACCATTTATTTGGATATTCCGGAACTAACACCCGAAATTCTCGAAAAAATTGAACATGCAAACTCTATTGGATCTATTTCAGATCTTATAGTTAATTCAGGTGCTATTTTGGAATTTACAAATTTTGGAAAAAATGTCAAAGTTCAATTTGATATTCCCGTTAAAGAGGCTGAAAAGAGTTTAGACCCTATGATTGTAGAAGCTAAAAAATACCTCTACTCAAAAGGGTTTTCAGAACAAGAACTTCAAACCATGATTGCCACAGAAGAGGCAACCGAATACGATTTGATTCCGCTTGTGATTTTTTTGCAGGAAACAGAATTTTCACAAAACGAAAATCCATTTTTTCAGTGTGCTGAAGTTGTGATTGGCGCAGATATAATCGGAGTACCATCGCCGTCTAAAACAGCAATTAATCAAATGTTCAGTGCTTCGGTTTCAAAAGCGTCGGGACCTGTTGCTGCAGCTATTGCTGTAGGAAATTATATGCAATGTCTTTATAAAGAAATGGGCGTGCTTGCCGAAACCATGTTTGCTTCGAAAGAATTTGAGATTTTTTTAGAAAAAGAAGAAGCATTTTTGGATATGCTTTCGATAGAAAATTATTCGGAAACACAAGTATTTGCCGACTTGCTAAGCGTTACTACAAAAGCCGAATTTATAAACTGGATAGAGCATAATTTATCTTATACCAAATTTAAATCCGCGCAAGAAGCAAGCAGTTTGCATAGTGCAATGGAAAATCAACTGATTGCAACAAAAGCAAAGTTTGTTTCACCAAGAGTGCAAAAGGATATAGACTTGTTTGAAGAACAAATCGTATTGGGACTTGAAGGAGAGTTTGGCTATGGAGAAGACCCAAGACGAAAACCTTTTATCGGTTGCAGAGATACGCACAGTAAACCATACAACATTGGTAATTCTACTTGTTACAACGTCACAACCAGTTGTTATTTTTTCTGGATACGCGTATCAACTGTCCCAAAAGAACCTATATGTAAATAATGAAAACTATTACAAATTTTAAAACAGCATTATTTATCGTTTGCTTTATGTGTTCAACCCAAGTAGCGATAGGGCAAATACGTTTGCGTGCTTGCGTAGCGGATACTCATACAAAACTTGCAATCCCTTACCCTACCATTGTTTCAACCCTTTCAGGAAAGGGTTTTGTGGCTAACGAACATGGTTGTTTTGAAATACAGGTTGTGCCAAGCGATACGCTGGAAATTAGATGTCTCGGATATGAAAGTTTGAGACTACCGGCTTCAGAAATACCTCAAGACGCCATAATTTATCTCGTACCCAAGATATTCGAACTTTCTGAAGTGATCATAAGTCCGAGAAACCGATGGACACCTTTCCAAGGAAAACCTTATAATCGCAATCACGTAATTGCTCCAAATGAAAGAGGAATAGAATATGTTTCGCTGGTCCGGTTTCCAAATGACGACTTAAAGGAACTGCAACGTGTAAGAATCAAAATGGGAAGAATGCGATCATCGATTCCATGCAGATTAATTTTATATGAAGTGGATGTTTCGGGGCAACCGGGGAACACCTTGTTGAGACAATCCATATGGATAGAACCTAAACATATCAGGCGTAGAGGAAGAGAGATAGAAATAGATTTAAGTCCATATAAGATTACAATTGAAGGGCAAGAAATTTTTGTTGGTATAGAATGGTTACCGCATCAAGAGCAAAAGAGCATGCTACCAAGTGGATCACTATTTACGCTTGTTGAAACGGATAGAATTTTATCTTACTTCAGAGGTCTTCTTATAGACAAATCAATGTGGCTACCTTTTATGTATGAGATTGATGATAATCCGAACACGAAGCTAAGTCTTTTAATTTCTGTAGAATACTAAAAACGCCCCGCGGGCAAGGGAACTATTGGTTGAATCACATAACGAAAGGCGGTGCGAATTTCGCACCGCCTTTCGTTATGTATTAAGCAGTTTGCAATGATGGTTTTATAGCTTTTATGAAAGCATAGTTCAGACTTATTTCCACATCACCAACGCCGAACTTCCCGAAACCTTGATTTGTCCGCCTTGAACACGACCAAGCCCTTCGAGATTAATCCTACCATCGCACAAAACAGCGGTGTAGGTGCCTTGTGGAATTTCCACAGTTACATCATCCAAATTCCCATTCAACACCACAACAATATCGCCCCAATCATCGCCATTTGCATGATTGGTGAGTTCGTAAGCAATGATATTGCTTTGCTGAACAGGTAGAAAATTCAAGTGTTTGCGAATACGTTCAGCGTTTCCCATGCGGAAGGCAGGATGTGCTTTTCTTAGAGCAATAAGTTTTTTGTAATAATTGAACAATGGGAAATATTGTGTTTTGTTTGCCCAATTGATGAGATTGATACTATCGGGCGATTTGTACGTGTTGCTAACGCCTTTTTTATCTCGAAAAATTTCCTCTCCGGCATATATGAACGGCACGCCTTGACTCAGGAAAATTGCAGTATATGCCAATTTATGATATTTCAATAATTGTTCGACGTTTCGACGGAGTTTATCCTGAGCGAAGCCGAAGGGCTCAACGTCCGTGCTGTGGTGGCTGAGCGTAGTCGAAGCCAGTTTATCCACCAAACACATATCATCATGGCAACTCACATAACTGATGAATTGCGTAGGTTGCAAAGTCCAAGCGCGTTTCGGGTCGTAGTTGATTTTTCCGTAATCAATTTGCGGATGTTCAATACCGCCAACCAATCCGAATTTCACGGATTCCTCGCTATTCGGCACGCCAACTACAAAACCACCCACTTTGTTGTTGAACCAAGTTCCTCGAAGTCCATCGCGAAATTCATCGCTGAATGCTGCAATGCCGTTGAGTTTTGGCGTGTTTGCTTTCATTGCCAAATCCTCAAAAGGCAGTTGCGGAGGTTCTGCCGACCAACCTTCACCGTACATGAAAATAGTAGGGTCGATTTTATTCAAGGCTTCGCGAATGGCGTTCATCGTTTCAATATCGTGAATACCCATCAAATCGAAACGAAATCCGTCAATGTGATACTCGGTTACCCAATACACAACGGATTCTATCATGAATTTTCGCATCATTTCACGTTCCGAAGCCGTTTCGCTAAAACAGCCTGATCCATTTGCATATTCGCCATCTTTTTTACGAAAAAAATAGCCTGGAACCGTGCGCTCAAACGGCGAATCGGGAATTGAATACACATGATTATAGACTACATCCATAATTACCCGAATACCACTCTTGTGAAGGTTTTGCACCATTTTTTTAAACTCTAAAATTCGAGAATACGGATTATACGGATCAGTGGAATATGATCCTTCCGGAACATTGTAATTTAGAGGATCGTAGCCCCAATTGAATTGTGGAATGTCAAGTTTCGTTTCTTCAATCGTTGCAAAATCAAACGAAGGCAAAAAATGAACGTGTGTAATTCCCAAATCAACCAAATGGTCAATTCCTGTGTAAAGTCCGTCGTCGTTGGCTGTTCCGTGTTCCGTCCAACTTAGGAATTTACCTTTGTTTTGAATTCCAGAATTTGGTGAGATGGAAAATTCGCGATGGTGAACTTCATAAATGGTAATGTCTGAAAAACTTGATAATTCAGGGCGCTTATCGTTTTCCCAATCTTTGGGATTTGTTTTTTCAAAATCAATAATCGCACCTCGAAGTCCGTTTACACCAACTGCTTTCGCAAATATACCGGGCGTTTCGCCGTGCCATTGTTCTCCGATACGAATTTCGAATGTGTAAAATTTTCCTCCGTAATCGCCGGTCAGAGAATTTTGCCAATAACCCTGTAGAGACACGATTAATCGCGTTTCTAACAATAAATTCCCATCAATTCCAGTATCGTAGATACGCAACAAAACCTCATCGGCAGTTGGTGCCCAAAGTTCGAAATGCGTGGTTTCAGGAGTGTAAATTACTTCGTTCATTTTGCAAAGATACGAAAAAAGGCAGGACTTTCCTGCCTTTTTTGTTAATTCTTAGAATGCTGTTGATGGAACAACTCCAACCGCTCTTTCAACATCGGTAGTTGGCGACGTTTCACGAGCGATACACAAGCACGAATACCTTGACATTCGCTGCCCGTAGTATCAAGCGTGATTGCGCTAATTCCGTAACACAGCAATTCTTTCAAAAGCACATCGCCGGTAAGGCCCGGATAGTTAACTGTAAAAAAGAACCCATCGGCAACAGCTTCGTCGCCATCTTTGTCGTATACAATATAAAAACCATTGTCGGTAAAATATTGCTTCATAATGTGTGCTCTTTCGCCGTATTCTCTAACGGTTTCAACAAAGTTGTAAGTGCCGTCGTTAGCAGCTTTCAACATGGCTGTGAAACCGTATTGAGCAGAGTGCGAAGTGCCTGCACTCAACGCATAAACAGTGCCGAATAAAAATGCTTTTCCGAAATTATCGGTTTGATAATAACGCAATAAATCCGGTGCTTTTGTGTTCCAAACTTTATCTGAAATTACAACACATGCCATGCGTTCTCCGGCATAGCTAAATGCTTTCGACGACGAAATAAACAAAATAAAATTGTCTGTATACTTCGCTACAGTCGGTTGAAATGGGGCAATTCCGGGCTTGCTGTAATCTTTTCGGAAGTCCATGCCGAAGTAAGCTAAATCTTCAATCACAATCGCATTATATTTATTAGCAACTTCGCCGATAATTCGCAATTCTTCGTCCGTAAAGCAAAACCATGCAGGATTATTCGGATTAGAATAGAGTAAAGACGTTACTTTTCCGTCCGACATCATTTCTTCTAACTTGGCACGCAATTTTTCGCCGCGATAGTTGAACACGTCAAACGTGCGATATTCTTGACCAAGCAATTTACATTGTGCTTTCTGTACAGGAAATCCCGGATCAAGAAACAACGTGCCTTCTTTATCTTTGTACATACGATTTACCGTGAGAGTTGTTGCTAATCCGGCTTGCATAGAGCCTACCGTAGGAATACAGCAATCGGGCGAAACCGTTATATCCAAGAAGTTTTTCACAAAACGTACGGCTTCCTTTTTGAATTCCGGTATTCCGTCGATAGGCGGATACACATTGCCAACGCCATCTTTCAACGCTTGAATTTGAGCATTGATGCCAATCTCAGGAGCAGGCAATCCGGGAACGCCCATTTCCATACGGATAAATTCGACGCCGGTTTTTTGTTCGATGTCGTTGATGAGTTTTTTGATTTCACGAATAGACGCTTTTCCAACGTTTTTGATGTCATTTTTGGTCAACATTTCATCGACCACAGTTTGAGGTACGGGTATAGGTTTCATAAATATAGTGATTTTTTTTGCAAAGATACGAAAAAAAATGGTAACCAAACATACTACTTTGCATTATTGAAAAAAATTGTATCTTTGCAAAAAAAAATAGTATAGTTATGAAAAAAATATTTTTTACAGCGTTTATCCTGTCTGTTTCTTTAGTAAACATGTGTGCTCAAATAGAATGGAGAAACGACCGTACCGGCATTTATGCAAAAGAAACAGGACTTTTAAAATCGTGGCCGAAAAACGGCCCGGAAATGCTTTGGTATTACGATGGTTTGGGTGATGGCCACTCGTCAGTTGCTATTTCAAACCACAAAATATATGCAACAGGAATGATTGACCAAAAAGGCTATTTGCATGTTTTTGACCTAAATGGCAATGTATTAAACAAAATAGAATATGGGGCAGAGTGGACAGGCGGCTACGATGGCACACGAGCAACGCCAACCATCCATGATGGGAAAATTTATATCATGAGTGGATTGGGAGACCTAATTTGCTTAGATGAAAAAACATTGAATGTTATTTGGAAAAGAAATATCTTAACCGATTTTGATGCGAAAAGTCCCCCGGCAGGCATTAGCGAATCACCATTGGTATTTGGTGATAAAGTCATTGCAACGCCTGGCGGAGTAATGCATAACATCGTTGCATTAGACAAAAATACCGGCAAATTGATATGGAGCGGTCGGGGAAAAGATACTGTAACCTCCTATTGTGCGCCTTTGTATATTGGCGATTTGGAAACGCCGCTTGTTGTAACGCAAACTGCAGAACATATTATTGGGGTTGAGGCTTCAACCGGAAAATTGCTGTGGTCGTTTGAAAATAAAAATACCAATGCGATTCATGGCAACACGCCTATTTATGCGGATAACATGATTTTAGTTTCAAGTGCGGGACAAGGTTCTACCATGTTGCAATTGTCGGACGGAGGGCGTAGGGCAGAAATCGCATGGACATTACCTGAGTTGGACAACGTGATGGGCGGAATAGTAAAATTGGGCAATTATATTTACGGTTCAGGAGCCGGTGGCCGAAATAGAGCTTGGTATTGTGTCGACTGGAAAACAGGAAAAATTCAATACAGCGAAAGAGAAAGCGGACTTGCGGTTGGGGTAATCATTTCTGCTAACGGCATGCTTTATTGCTATTCAGATAAAGGTGAAATGGCGCTTGTTCGTCCAACTCCGGAAAAATTTGATATTGTAAGTCGATTCAAAGTAGAAAAAGGTACTGATCAACATTTTGCACATCCCTCTATCTATCAAGGCGTGCTATATGTGAGGCATGGCGACAGTCTAATTGCTTATAAAATAAAATGATGTGCGAGATATCGCACTGCCATGTAAAAGCGGGGAAAAATTTTATTTGATAAATTCAAAAATTTGTTGTATCTTTGTATAAAATTTTTTGAATAGCTTTTCAATTTTATGAAGATATACTATGTTGCCAACTCTGTAAAAAAGGTATCGTTCTACTCCATACCCTTGATGAATGTACTATGAAAAAAAACGGATTGTTGGCATTGTTTATTTTTGTTTGTGGATATTTGTTTGCTCAGTCGGCAAACGACATTACAAAGAAATATTTGGAGACTGTTGGCGAACAAGCTCCGCTCTACTATGGTAGCCTACAAGAGGGGCGTCTGCCAGCATTAAATCACCCTTACCTTGAGGATGGGCGATATTCGATGGCACGTTTGTCGTATCGCGACGTTGTGTATCCGGAGGTGATGCTTCGGCTCGACTTGGAGCGAGATGAATTGATCATATTGTCGCCGGATGGCCGCCAAATCGTTTTGTTTCCCGAATATGTCGATCACGCCGAACTGCACGGTAGCCGTATAATTTATTTTCACAACGATGGGTTACCGGGTAGTCCTTCCACCGGATATTATGTGCTCTTGCATTCCGGAAATTCTATGGTTTTGAAAAAACAAACTGCAAGATTAACCGACAGACAGACATCTCCTACTGGGCGAGATCGACAATATGTTTTTAAAACTACTTTTTTTCTGCACAAAGATGGTGTTTACCATACGATACGAAACAAAAGAAGTTTGTTGAGAGTTTTATCTCCACACCAAAAGGAACTTAGACAATTTATTTCGTCCAATAGATTGAACTACAGAAAAAATGCAGATGAATTGATTACACGGACAGTAATCGAATATGAAAAATTAACTTCGTTGAGGGCTACGCCGTTGTCAAGTTCGTTATGAAAAAAGCCTTATATATATCACTTATTTTGATGTCCTTTGGTATTTCAGGGATTGCACAGCAACAGGTAGCGGTTCGCTTGGACAATCGACCGATGAGTGAACTGTTTGAAGCCATTGAAAAACAGACCTATTACCGTATCTTTTGTACTCCTGAAGTTTCAGATTCTCTGATGGTTACCGTTAATGAAACCCATGCAGATCCATTGGCACTGATTCGAAAAACGTTGCAAGATACGGAGTTCCGGATATCGGTATTTCAAAATGCAATTTACATCATTGAAAACAGGACTTTAATTACTGCATTGCCGGAAAATTTTCACAAAAGGACTTCAACGGAATCAAGTGCCAACATGCCGGTCTTTGAACGGGAAACCAAAGCTAACTCAGAAATGCTGGTTTATGCCGTAGGAAACCCGAATACGCCATCAACAACGAGAGTAACTATGACAGGCGTAGTAACCAATTTTAGAACCGGAGAAACCATGCCGGGTATCACTTTGATGCTTGAAGATCCGTTTATTGGAACTGTTACCGACGCTTTCGGTTTTTATTCCATACGATTGCCTCCGGGACGTCAAGAATTGATTATTCGCGGTATGGGCATAAAGAATTCCAAACGACAATTGATGCTTTTTTCTGATGGAAAGTTGGATATTGAGATTCAAGAACAAATTTATTCGCTTGGCGAGGTAACTATTATGGCAGATAGAACGGATAATATACGGTCGGTAAGTGGTATGGAACGCCTTCAAATGAAATCCATAAAAAATGTTCCAACTATTCTCGGCGAAGCCGATATACTCAGAGTTGTGATGACGCTGCCGGGTGTGAAAGCTGCCGGTGAGGTTTCAAGTGGATTTAATGTCAGAGGTGGGGCTACAGACCAAAATTTGATTCTTTTCAACGATGGAACTATTTATGCACCGATGCATCTGTTCGGTTTGTTTTCAGCATTCAATCCCGATATTGTTGATCACATGGAATTGTACAAAAGTGGAATTCCGGCAAAGTATGGTGGTAGATTATCTTCCGTTTTAGAAATCAGATCTAAAGACGGCAACAAAAAAGAATTTCAAGGTACGGCCAGTTTAGGATTATTAACAAGTCGGCTTAGTCTTGAATCTCCATTTCTCAAAGGGCAAGGATCGTTTATTGTGGGCGGACGAACAACTTATTCCGATTGGATGTTGGGATTGATTCCTGAAAAAAGTGGCTACAGCAATGGAACGGCAGGTTTTCACGATTTAACCGGATCAGCGAATTATAAAATAGATGATAAAAATATTGTTTATTTGAATGGCTATTACAGTCGAAACCGATTTAGTTTCACAAACAAAGATGAATATTGGCAACAAAATGCCAATTTTTCAGCAAGATGGAGGCATGCATTCAATCCAAAATTCACGAGCGTTTACGCTATTGGACACGATCACTACAGCCACAGCAGCAAAGATGCAAGAGATATATTCAATGCTTTTTCTCTTAATTTTGCACTCAATCAAATGTTTGGAAGGGCTGACTTTACCTATTATTTGAACAACGAACACACGCTCAATTTCGGAATCACCTCTACACACTACCGTTTAGATCCGGGGCATCTTCTGCCGGCACACGAAAGTTCAATGATAAAAGAAGACAGGCTTCAAACCGAAAAATCGTTGGAATCGGCAGTCTATATTTCCGATCAATGGGAAATATCCCCAAGATGGTTAGTTGATGCCGGAATGAGGTATTCGATGTTCAACGTATTGGGACCACGTATTTATAACACATACTTACCGGGCTACCTCCCATCTCTTGCAACTGTTTTGAGAACTGACACAGCAGGAAGTGGAGTGTTGAAAACTTGGCACGGGCCGGAGTTTCGTCTTTCAGGACGCTATATTATTAATGAAAACACGTCTGTGAAGGCGGGTATAAATACAATGCAACAATACATTCACAAGATTTCCAACTCAACAACTATGGCACCTACAGATGTTTGGAAGTTGAGTGATGTTAATATCCGTCCGCAAACAGGTGTGCAATATGTGGCAGGCTTGTTCCGTAATTTCTTAAACAACACAATCGAAACCTCCGTCGAAGCATATTACAAAACGATGAATAATTATTTAGATTATCGCGGAGGTGCGGAGCTATTGATGAGTCCGCATATCGAAACGGAAGTTGCAGGCGTAAAAGGAAGAGCATACGGAGTAGAATTAATGTTGAAAAAACCGCGAGGGAGACTAAACGGATGGATGAGTTACACATGGTCGCGAACCATGTTGCATCGACACGAAGAGTTAGCTTCTTCCGCAAATTCGAGCAATTGGTATCCTTCGGATTTTGACAAACCGCATGAAATAAAATTTGTTGGTAACTTCAAATTTACACATCGTTACAGTCTTTCGATGAATCTAGATTATAGCACAGGAAGACCCATAACTCTGCCGGTGTCTAAATATTGGTATGAAGGTCAGCAATATGTATATTATGCCGAAAGAAACAAATATCGAGTCCCTGATTTTTTCCGTATCGATGTGTCGTTTAATATTGAAGCAGGGCACCGTCTCTCTAAATTGTTTCATGCCTATTTTAATATCGGTGTGTACAACCTGACGGGACGTAAAAATCCATTTTCGGTTTATTACGTTTTGGAAGAAGGGCGCATTCAAGGCTATACACTTTCTGTCTTTGGAGCTCCGATTCCGTACGCATCACTGAATATCAAATTTTAATTTTTACATGTTTATGTCAATCCAAAATCTAACATCTAAAGTATCCATATTGTGTTTATGCCTCCTTCTTTACAGCTGCATCTCAGAGTTCACGGCAAAAGAAATAGAAGAAATATCAGATATTCTTGTGGTAGAAGGCATCATCACAAACAATGAAACAACCATCATTTTAAATCGAAGTGTGAACCTGAATGATACTCTTGATAAACCTCGTTATGTTCGTAATGCAGAAGTTTATGTGGAACGTGAAGACGGCATGCTATTTGGTAAAGAACCTTCTACTTCCGGCCATTCCGACGGTCGTTATGTCATCAAAACGGGAACATTGGATATAAACTACAGATACCGTTTAAGAATTAAAATAGAAGAACACGAATATCTGTCCGATTATTCATATCCTCTTCAAACGCCGGAAATAGACGAAATTTTTTGGATAAAAGAACGTCAAGGAGCACCTGTAATCATATATGTCTCGACAAGCGATCCTGATATTTTATATTATCGTTGGTCGTATCAGGAAGTTTGGGAGGTTTTTTCCGATTGGATAGCAGATAGTGTTCCGGGCTCTTCGAGTATTATGCCTCCGGTTGCTAGTACGGGCACTTATCCCTATAGATGTTGGAGTTCTTCAAGAAGTTCCGGTATAATCATTGGTTCTGCCGTTAGAACGGGTTCAGAAAGATTTGCATACCCACTTACCGAAATTTTGGCGACAGACAAAAAATTAGTTGAGTTGTACCAAATCACCGTTACACAGAATGCTATCAGTAAGCGAGCGTACGATTATTTTGAAAACATTCAAAAAAATGCAAGTCTGCCGGGTAACATATTTGCTCCAATTCCATCGGAGCTACGAGGAAATATCATTTGTATTACCGATCCACGCAGACCCGTAATAGGATATATAGTTGCTTCATCTACTACGAAAAAACATTTTTTCATTTGGCGATCGGATGATGTATACGAAGAAGTGATACCTCAGAAGTGTGACACATTCGAGTCAGTTGATTTGGAAGAGATGCATGGTCCTAATTGGAAACAACTTGTTCCTGATCGATATGTACAGTTAACACGTTCTTCTTATTATACATATCGTCAGTGTGCAGATTGTACGTTTAGAGGCGCTGCCACTGCGCAAATGCCTGAGGGTTGGCCTAATCCATAATTGAAATTAAATGAAAAAAATAAGTTGTACTTTACTGATTTGTTTTGCGTTCAATATGATTGAATGTTTTGCCGAAGAAAATTTCCGCGAACGAATTTATCTGCAAACAGACAAACATTTATACCTTGCAGGCGAAACAATTTTGATAAAATTGGTGACCACAGACACGGAACAAATTCCGATTGTTTTTAGTAAAATTGCTTACGTGGAATTGGTTAGTGATTCTGTTGCAAAATTACAAATCATGGTTGAATTAAACAACGGAACAGGTGCAGGGCAAATGGTACTCCCCGCCGATTTGCCAACAGGATATTATCGTTTGATTGCCTATACTCGATTTATGAAAAATGAAAACAGCGCTGTTTTTTTTGAAAAAAATATAGCAATCCTGAATACGTTTCTGTCGGATTACGACCCTGTAGAAACAGAAAATCAGGTTTTGCCCAACGAAGAAAATTATTCAAGTACGGTTTCTGTACAATCTGATAAAACAGTTTATGCGACTCGTGAACGCGGAGAATTAATTTTGACCGGTTTGCCGGAAAATATGCATACGCTTTCAGTAATTATTTCAGGTAAGGAGTGGATACCGATTGTCGAATCCAATAGATCTTTATTTCAAAAAAACAAAGCGAAAAAAACTACGGAGTTTTCCGGAGAATTTATTCCTGAATACGAAGGCCATATCATAACAGGTAAAATCGTTGGTAGCAAAACCGAAGAATTGGTGAGCGATTTATTGCCCAGTATAGCTTTTCCGGGCGAAGGCATCAATTTCTTTTCCGGACAAATACATGCAAATGGCGATGTTCAGTTTGTCACGTCGAGTGTTCTGGGAACAACCGAAATCGCTACAATTGTGTATAATGCAGATGAAAATTATCGTGTAGACATTGTGTCGCCTTTTATAACACGGTTTGTTCCAGAACAAATGCCCGTGTTGCATATCGACTCGGCTTATTACGAACAGTTGCTCAAACGAAGCGTAGCACTACAATTACTTCGTTATTTTCCGGAAAATTTGCCCGAAAACCCAAACATTTCACAATCGTTTTTCAAAGCGAGTCCTACACACACTTATTTGTTGGATGAATACACTCGTTTCACAACAATGCGGGAGGTTTTCACGGAATTTATTACCGGCACCCGATTCCGCAGGCGAGCTGGAAACTGGGAAATGTCCATACTAACGAGACGAGGCAACTTTTACGAGCTTGGAACGCATCCTCTTATTTTACTTGATGGAATACCCATTTCCGATCATAATGTGATTTTTAACTACGACCCTCTTTTGGTTGAAAGGATCAACATTTACTATGGTCCATATACGTTTGGTGGACATGTGTTCGATGGAATTGTTGAGCTGACCACGTACCGCCGGCAGTATCAAGATTTGAATTTTACTGGCTCATTACAAGTCGTAGGTTACGTGGGGCCACAACTACCTTATCAGTTCACCACTCCAAATTATTCGAGTGAAAAACAGCGTAGAAGCCGAATACCCGACGGACGTCATACACTACTTTGGAATCCAAACGTAATTTCAAATGGAAAAACTTCTGTGCGATTGCCCTTCGATACCTCCGACCTTACCGGCGAATTTCAAATACTTGTGGAAGGCATCACCAAAGACGGAAAATTCATTCAAGTGACCTCGTATTTTAATGTCTCCGAAATTTAACCTTACCTCACTACCGCACCGGCACCTCTATCTCCAAATTCTGCTCCGGTGTTATATAAACATTTTTGAGTTTTAATCGTAATGCTATCACAGGTTCTGACTTAGGTTTTTCACGAGTTACAGTGGTGCCGATAGCTTCGCCGCCATTTAAGGTAAACGTTCTGTTTCTTATTTTATAACCTTCCGATATACCTAAAATTTCAATCTCGTAAGGAAAATGATACAAGTTTTCTACTTCCAAAAAATAATTTCCGTTCAAGGTTATCATTTTAGCGTTTATTGAATTGGCAACAATAGGTTCAACATGCTCTTTTCTGCCATACAAAACATTTTGGAACAACGCTACCGTGCGACGGTCTCGCAAAGCTTCCATAACACTTTCTTCGGTTCTATCTTTGGCTAAAACTAAAGTTAAGCTCGTTTTACCTTTATCAACTGCTTTTCTTGGAGTTATGGTCGTGTGCACATCGGTATTGGAAAAAATAGTCCAATCATAGTCCAACGCCCATTGAAAAACCTCTTTATCATAACGTCCGTTGGCTACTTCCACGCCCTGTATTAGTTTCTTGTTTTTCAGCTCTTCATGAATGGGGAACCAGGTTGGTTTATTCTCCGGTGTTTGAAAAGGCGGATGATTCCAAAATACAAAAGCGCCTTGGCGGTGAGCTTCTTCTAACGCCGCCGTCAAACCTGTTGTATCACTGCGATCCTCTTTATTCACAAATTGTTCAAACGCATTCGCATCTTTGATGCCGATAGCATTAAAATGCCCCGGAGGCATTCTGCGCGTAATTTCAACAGCAGGAATGAGTATAATTCCGTAGCGGTCCGCTATCGGTTTCGCAATTTCATAAGAACGATTAAAATCCGTATTGGGAATATCTGCTTTTTTCGGAATATACTCAATATGATCGCTTATGGCAATAATATCCAAATCTTCTACATAAGCTTCTTCAACGCGGTAAGTGGGCCACACAGATCCATCCGAAAATACGGTATGCTGGTGAAAATCGCCTTTTAAAACTTGATATCCGTTAACTTCTGGAAATCGTAAAACTGTTTTTTTGTTTTGAGCTTGCAGCGTTAATCCCGCTAATCCCAAAAGGGTTAAAATAAAAACTTTTTTCATTTTTATAGGTTTTGTATTGCCTTTTTAAAATTGCAAAGATACAAAAAAAAACTGAAATACCAAAGGCGGCTTCGACTGCGCTCAGCCATCTGTTTTGGTGGTTGAGCGCAGTCGAAACGACCGAGTACAAAAAAACCCCAGCCAACTGGACTGGGGTATGGGCGGCGTCTACCTACTCTTCCACCCGGTTAGGGCAGTACCATTGGCGCAATCAGGCTTAACTTCTCTGTTC
>WRCN01000038.1 GCA_009783885.1 Bacteroidales bacterium
TAAACACAAGCTTTATTTACACATCAAAGAGTGTGAATTTAGATATAATTTGAGAAATCAAAATTTATTCGTATATTTGCAGAAAAATTTAAGAAATAATCCATTATTCTAATCTTGAACCTTATATTAATTATTACAACCGTTTTAGGTACAGGAACGCTTAAGTCTCAAGTTACTCCGGTTGTAAGAAGTGTGTCATTGAATGAGATAGATAGGGCACTTATAGATCAACGTTTAAGTAAATATTCTGCGTTCACGATTGATAAAAAAGAATTGGTAAACCAACTTTATGCCTATGAGGGTACAAGCCAATTTCAGCTTCGGATAAATGAAAATTTGACTTGGACAATTGATTTGGAATTAAACGATATGCGTGCACCCAACTATATAGCAACATATACTACGGACGAAGGAACATTTGAAAGTAAGGAGCTATTCGTAGTAAATACATTCAAAGGTACAACTTCAAATGGCCAAGTTGCGCGGTTTACCATTGATGAAAATACTTTTTTTGGCGTTATTTTTGGTGATAACTATCACTATGTGATAAGACCAGCTAAAGATTTTACGCAAAACAAAGAAGATAATAGTTTTATTGTGTATCATAGTTGGAATATTATTCCTGATGATGATTTCGATTATGTCCATATTGTTTTGGAAGTTACTGAAATTGAGCAAGATGAAATAGTAAATTCAAGTAACGGATCGGGAAATTTTACTTGCGGGATATTGTTAATAGCAACTGATGCTGATTTTGAATTTCACCAAGCAAGAGGCGGAACAAGCGGCAGTTCAGATGCGTCAGCCAGAAATCATATTTTATCGGTATTAAATATTGCTGATGGGGTTTACCAATCAACGTTTGGATTGAGGTTTTCTGTCACCTTTCAACATGTTTATACGACAAATGCTCAACCTTACACATCAACCGATCCAACGGCTTTAATAAATTCTTTTCGAAATCATTGGAATGTTAATCGTACAAACGTTATGCGTAATGTTGTCCATTTGTTTACAGGAAAAAATTTGACAGGAGGAACTTTGGGAGTTGCGTGGCTAGGCGCTATTAATGGCAATACTCCTAATAATTTTGCCTATGCTGTGACTAAACATGGCACAAATATGCAGTATACAACAACTCATGAAATAGGGCATAATCTAGGTGCTAATCACCCTACGACAAGTGGTTGTTGCAGTCCACAACGGTCTGTTATGTGTCAAGGGGGCAATATTGCAAATCTTTGGTTTTGTTCACAGTCAATCAGTGAAATATCAGATTTTTTTAATAGAAACAGTTCCCTTTTAATGCCGTGCGTCACCGTCTCCGGCCCACTTTCCCTCGGCACTTCCACTTCCTGCAATACAGAGTATACGTATACCATAAACAACCTTCCCGCTACCGGTATCACTGACTGGTCGTGGAATACCCCGACAGGACTTGAAAAAGTACCAAATAGTGAGAGCCAAAGCACAGTAAAATACAGACGCATACAAAGTACTATAAACGCACCGCTGTCAGATGATATCACTATTAGATACAGTTTTAAATATCTTGGAGTTCCTCGTAGCACTTTCATATTTGTTAATCCGGGAACAAGTGGCTTTATTTTTGGCGTTATGGATGCTGCAACGCATATGTCAGCTGCCGAAGTGCACACAAATAGATCCTATTATTTAGTTGCACAACCAGCCATGTTGGACTGTATTTGGAAAATTACACCACCTTCTATCGCCGGTAGCCAACCTGTGCCTCCAACACTATTGTCAGGTTGGTCAACGCAAGGTCAACCACCGCTCACGTTTTCTCCAATAGGTTATCACCGAATAGAATTACTTACAAAAAATGGCTGTGGATGGACCAGGTCGAGCGAAAAATATATTCTAGCTACAGACCAGTGGATAGTTGATCCACCGATTTGCAAATTATGTATTCACTATTCACCTAATCCCGTAAACGGTGAGCTTACCATCGAATTTGAGGAACTCCTTGATACAGATGAGCCGGTAGAATACACTGTCAAACTTCTCGATAAGCTTGGTAACCCTTCACGGCAAACGCGCTTCAGACATCGCCACCGCGATGGCAGACCCCGTCCGGTAAAATTCAACACCTATTCGTTGCCGCCGGGCACATACTACCTGCACGTGGAAGGCGGCGGAGAATTGGTGAGGGAACAAATTATTGTAACACGATAAATATATTTTGGACTTAGTGTTAAAAAAAGACGAAATGCTGTATGGTGTTTCGTTTTTTTTATGTATCTTTGCAAAAAAAAATAACACTATGATTACACCTCAACTCCTAAACCCCAAAAGCATCGCTGTTATTGGTGCTTCAAACGATGTAGCCAAACCCGGCGGAAAAATTTTGAAAAACATTATTGATGGAAAATTTGCCGGAAAACTTTATGTTGTTAATCCCAAAGAAACTGAAATACAAGGCATTTCCTGTATTTCCAAAGTTGAGGATTTACCCCAAACCGATTTGGCAATTTTAGCCATTGCAGCAAAATATTGTCCGCAAACGGTTGAAATTTTAACCAAAGAAAAAGGCACAAAAGGCATCATTATTCTTTCTGCCGGATTCAGCGAAGAGTCAGAAGAAGGCAGGGTTTTGGAAGATCAAATCGTGGCCATGTGTAACGAAGCCAAATGTTCGTTGATTGGTCCGAATTGTGTGGGGATTTTAACCCCTAATCATCACAGCATTTTCACATTACCAATCCCGAAATTAGATGCAAAAGGTTGTGATTTTATTTCAGGCTCGGGTGCAACGGCTGTATTCATTATGGAAGCCGGAATTCCAAACGGACTGAAATTTGCGAATGTATTTTCTGTAGGAAATTCTGCACAATTAGGCGTTGAGGAAATTCTTGAAAACCTTGATGAATCTTATAATTCTGAAACTTCCGCTCCTGTAAAATTATTGTATATCGAAACAATCAACAATCCCGAAAAACTTCTGAAAGCCGCACGTTCGTTAATTAAAAAAGGATGTCGAATTGCTGCCGTCAAATCGGGTTCGTCTGATGCCGGAAGTCGCGCGGCTTCATCACACACAGGCGCGTTGGCTAATTCGGATGTTGCTGTTGATGCATTGTTCAAAAAAGCCGGCATAGTGCGTTGCTACGGTCGTCAGGATTTGATTTCTGTTGCTTCAATTTTTCAAAACAAAGAATTGAAAGGAAAAAATATTGCGGTAATTACACACGCCGGAGGACCTGCGGTGATGCTTACAGATGCTTTGTCCAAAGCAGGTTTGCAAGTTCCGCACATCGAAGGTGAAAAAGCAGATGAACTTTTGGCACAACTTTTTGCGGGCTCGTCTGTTGCTAATCCAATTGACTTTTTGGCTACTGGTACTGCCGAACAGTTAGGCATTATCATTGACTATTGCGAACACTATTTCGATATAGATGCCATGGCTGTAATCTTTGGAACACCAGGGCTTTTCAAACTTTTCGACGTATACAAACTACTCGACGAAAAAATGAAAACCTGCAAAAAGCCAATCTATCCGATTTTGCCGTCAACTCTTACAGCAAAAGAAGAAGTAGAAGAATTTTTGAGCAAAGGTAATGTAAATTTCCCTGACGAAGTCGTATTTGGGACAGCCTTGGGACGTGTGTTCTATACACCCAAACCTTCCGAATCCAAAGATGATTTGAGCAAAGTTGATACCAAAACCATTCGCAAAATTATTGACGAATGTTCGGATGGTTACATTGAACCTGATAGAATTCAAGTACTTCTTGATGCATGCAATATCCCAAGAGCAGGAGAAGCTGTGGTTACAACTAAAGAAGATGCGATTAAAGAAGCAAAAAAATTAGGCTATCCTATCGTGATGAAAGTCGTTGGACCTGTTCATAAATCTGACGTTGGCGGTGTTGTACTCAACGTGAAAGATGAGGAAACCGTTGCCAAAGAATTTGACCGCATGATTCAAATCAAAGATACCACAGCGATTTTGATGCAGCCGATGTTATCGGGAATTGAATTGTTTGCAGGTGTGAACTTCGAGCCGAAATTTGGGCATCTTATCCTTTGCGGACTTGGCGGTATTTTCATCGAAGTGCTGAAAGACGTACAAAGTGGTTTAGCACCACTGACCGCAGAAGACGGCAAAGCCATGATTGAAAAATTGAACGGCTATCAGATCCTACAAGGCGTTCGCGGACAAGCAGGAATCCCGATTGATCAATTCGCTGAAGTTGTTGCAGGATTATCGCGATTAGTTGCTGTTGCTCCGGAAATCAAAGAAATGGACTTGAATCCGTTGTTGGCATCGCCGCAAAAGGTGGTTGCTGTGGACGCGCGAATTCGGATTGAGAAATAAAACAAAACAAAATAGGGGTTGAAAATTTCAACCCCTATTTGTTAGTCTTGAATTTTTACCGCCGGTACTTTCCAAGAAAGATTTAAAATTTCTTGTTTTGGATAATACGCCCGTAACATCAAATTAAAATTGTCTGCCGGAGCCGGTAGCCAATTACTTACCTTGCCTGCACCCGGATTGGTATGCTGTATATAAATACTTATAGAACCGTCCGGATTTTCTACTAAACCACTTCTATCGCCGATGGCATAACGATGAAGTTCATTAGCTACAAGATAGCCGTCTGAATCATACATCGTTACCGACCAAAACGCTTGTACAGGCGGTGTTTTTCCTGCTTCAAAACGCAATACATATTGTTTCGAGCCGTCGAAATCGTCACCATTTTCATCTACCATACAACTGTAATACATCGCATCTTCCGGAAGGTTAGCCCCTAAACCGAAACGTGCTACAAAAGCCCTAAATAAGTAATTAATTCCGTAACTTCCTGTACCTACCATTGAACTCCAGCCATTTACTACGGACATGGTTTGACCTTCTGCTAATAATTTAGCAAGCACAGTTTGAGGTACTTTTCTTAGGCTTTCTTGCTCTTTATTCGAAAATTTTCCTAAATCAAACGTTCCACCAGGTGTGATGCCTATTTTTGCTATGCGTTTCATCATTTGTTGGTCAGCTACTGTTGGCGGATTGATTACCAATAATTGGTTTAGGTAATTAAAAAAGTCATCGATAGACATATTATCAACCACCTTGTTTGGATCAGCGGTAGGAACTGTAGGATCAATATCAGCCGGAGGAGTTTGCATTCCGCTTAAAGGCGTAAGTTTATACTGTTTCATAATGGGTACAACAACTTGTTGTCCGTCCTCTTGACTGTTCACTTGTGTACGACCAAGTATCCATACATAATTGGTTGTAGACTTGTATTCGATCATTCCTGCAGGAACGTTACCCGACCAACCTGGTCCTGAAATTAAAAATTCTCCGCCACCATTTCCTGTTGTTCGTGTTCCGGGTGCTGCAAAAACATTGGTGTAGGCATCCATAATCTGCATCATATGATAACGTCCGCCTGTGTTAGGCAGAGAAAGCACGATGGGTTCCTGACGCAAATCCAACCATGCAACGGAATAATACGTATCATTATTCGGACGTACAATATCCTGAAAATCGGAATTTGGAAAAATAGGAGCAAAATTGAAATGATTCATCGGTGCCTTGGAACAAATAGTTGTATAGTTACAAATAGTTGTTGTATTGGTTGCTTGGCGACGTGTAATATCCATAAGCACCAATGGAAGTCCGAAAATATAAGCGTCTTCTGCTATTGCTATAATATCATCAGAATTGGAATCTTTTTTACAACCGGGTACTGTCGTTAAACTTATGAGTACGGCAAGACTTATTACCAGTATTTTTTGAATGTTTGTTTTCATATTAATTAAATTTTAGTTTATAAAAAAGGGGTCAAAATTTTGACCCCTACATTTTTTCTAAAAAATTATTCCCCCACAACTTCAACTGTAAACTCGACTTTCACATCGCGGTGCAAGTTCGCCTTTGCTTTGTGTGTGCCAATTTCCTTGATGTCTTCAACCGTAATTTTTCTGCGGTCAATATCAATGTTGTGTTGCTCTTTCAACGCTTCTGCAACTTGAATAGCATTCACCGAACCGAAAATTTTACCCGAAGCACCTGCTTTTGCACCCACAGTAACCGTCAACGCGGAAAGTGTAGCACCTAATTTTTCGGCTTCGATTTTCAATTTTTCTTCTTTGAATGAGCGTTGTTTCATGTTTTCGGCATGAATTTTGCGCATTGCAGTCGTTGCCATAACAGCCAAACCTTTCGGGAACAAAAAATTGTTCGCATAACCGTTTTTTACTTTAACGATATCGTCTTTGTAGCCTAATTTCGCTACGTCTTGTGTTAAAATCACTTCCATGTTTCTGTCCTCCTATTTTAATAAGTCCGCAACATAAGGTAATAAACCGAGGTGACGCGCGCGTTTCACGGCTTGCGACACTTTCTTTTGATATTTTTGCGAAGTACCGGTAAGGCGTCTCGGCAAAAGTTTACCTTGCTCGTTAATAAATTTCAACAAAAAATCTGCATCTTTGTAGTCGATGTATTTGATGCCGCTTTTTTTGAAACGGCAATATTTCTTTTTCTTGGTATCCACCGCAATCGGTGTTAGATACTTTAAGTCTTTATCTTGTGCCATAATGTTTTTTATCTCGTTGGAACGAAAACGTTCTCAAAAGGTTAATTACTTGTTTTTATTTCTACGTTTTTCACTGTAAGCAACGGCAAATTTGTCCAATTTTACGGTCAAAAAGCGGAGCATACGTTCATCGCGACGGTAAGCGGTTTCGAGGGCATCCACAACTTTTCCATCGGCTTTGAACTCCATGAGATAATAAAATCCGCTGGCTTTTTTCTGAATGGGGTAAGCCAACTTTTTCAAACCCCAGTTTTCTTCATGAATGATCTCTGCACCATTAGATTTCAGCAAATCCTGGTACTTTTTTACCGCTTCCTTCATCTGATCATCAGACAAAACGGGAGTCATAATGAAAACGGTTTCGTAGTGATTCATAATTTGTTTGTTTTTTAATGAATTAATTATTTTCGTTCCCAATTTGGGAGTGCAAAGATACGATTTTTATTTGAAATATGCAAATTTTTCATGTTCATTTTTTTATGACTAAAAAAACGAACCAAAAAAAGTCTTTGCTAAAATTATGTCTCCGCTGCACTCTGACAATTTTAGCGGTAATGTACTCGCTTCGCTCGTGATTTTTTACGCTTCGCCTGTATTTTTTCTCATCGTTGATTTTGTTTACATTACGAATCGAGTATACTCCCGTCATTCCGAGCGGAGCATATGAAGTATGCGTAGTCGAGGAATCTCCTCGCTAAAGCAACACTTCCTCTCGTGCCTTGCGCGTCAACCCTTTCAAAACAATATCATAAGAATGATCAATCCATGCCTTTACATCTTTATCGGAAGCTTCATTCAAAAAAACATCATTCCAATGTTTCTTGTTGAAATGATAGGCAGGACGAACAAAATCGTACGTTTCTCGAAGTTCCAAAGCATAGTCGGGATCGCATTTTAAGGCAATGCGCTTTTCTACGGCATCCAACGGAATCAGAGCAAACATTTTTCCGCCGACTTTGATCACTAATGATACATCATCAAACGGAAAATCTTCGGTTGCGCTTTTTTTTGATAGGCAATAATGGCGGGCGTCTTCGATGTTCATGGGTTATGATTTGTTTTACACAATAAACATGCGTGGCTTCGACTTCGCTCAGCCACCGCACTCGGTCGTTGAGCGGAGTCGAAACGACCTTACTGATTTAAAATATCCAAAATTTTAATCGCTGCATCGGCAATCACAGTTCCGGGGCCAAATACAGCAGCTGCGCCGGATTTGTAAAGATAATCGTAATCTTGCGGAGGGATTACACCGCCTACAATCACTATGATATCTTCACGACCAAGTTTTTTCAATTCTTCGATCACTTGCGGAACGAGGGTCTTATGACCTGCTGCCAACGATGAAACACCCAAGATGTTTACATCATTCTCAACTGCCTGTTTCGCTGCTTCGACCGGCGTTTGAAACAACGGCCCCATATCCACATCGAAGCCAATATCGGCATAACCTGTGGCTACAACTTTTGCACCACGATCGTGACCGTCTTGCCCCATTTTCGCAATCATAATGCGCGGACGACGACCTTCTTTTTCCGCAAAGGCATCTGCCATTGCAACTGCTTTTTTGAAACTTTCGTTAGTTTCGGTTTCGGATTTATACACGCCTGAAATAGTTCTGATAACGGCTTTATATCGGCCAAAATGTTTTTCTAATGCATCGGAAATTTCGCCTAACGATGCGTGCTTGCGAGCCGCGTCGATAGAGAGTTCCAAAAGATTTCCTTTTCCCGTTTTTGCAGCTTCGGAAAGTGCTTCGAGGGCTTTTTTAACGTCTTCTTGATTACGATTGGTGCGGAGTTTCGCCAAACGCTCGATTTGTGCTTTGCGAACGGCTGTATTGTCCACTTCCAACGTTTCGATCGGATCTTCTTTATCCAAACGGTATTTGTTAACGCCAACAATGGTGCTGGTTTTAGAGTCGATGCGTGCTTGCGTGCGAGCAGCAGCCTCCTCAATACGCATTTTCGGGATACCCGTTTCAATGGCTTTCGCCATGCCGCCCAATTCTTCAACTTCTTGAATCAACGCCCATGCTTTGTGTGCGATTTCGTTTGTTAGCGATTCCACATAATATGAGCCTGCCCAAGGATCAACCACTTTACAAATATTGGTTTCTTCTTGCAAATACAATTGTGTGTTTCTGGCGATACGTGCAGAAAAATCAGTTGGCAATGCAATGGCTTCATCAAGTGCATTGGTGTGTAGCGATTGGGTGTGCCCAAGTGCTGCTGCCATTGCTTCAATGCAAGTACGGGTTACGTTGTTGAATGGATCTTGCTCGGTGAGCGACCAGCCCGATGTTTGCGAGTGCGTACGCAAGGCTAAAGATTTCGGGTTTTTCGGATTAAATTGCTTCACAATTTTCGCCCAAAGCATACGAGCTGCACGCATTTTCGCAATTTCCATAAAATGATTCATACCAATGGCCCAGAAAAACGACAAGCGCGGTGCAAAATCATCAATGCTCATGCCCGCATTCACACCTGCACGAATGTATTCCAAGCCATCTGCAAGAGTGTACGCCAACTCAATATCTGCCGTTGCACCTGCCTCTTGCATGTGATAGCCCGAAATCGAAATGGAGTTGAATTTCGGCATGTTTTTCGATGTAAATTCAAAAATGTCGGCAATGATTTTCATCGACGGAAGGGGTGGATAAATATAGGTATTGCGAACCATGAATTCTTTCAAAATATCGTTTTGAATCGTTCCCGTCAATTCTTCCATTTTCACACCTTGCTGCTCTGCTGCTACAACGTAGAACGCTAAAATCGGCAATACTGCACCATTCATCGTCATCGAAACCGACATTTTATCCAACGGAATTTGGTCGAACAAAATGTTCATATCCAAAATGGAATCCACGGCTACGCCTGCTTTTCCAACGTCGCCAACCACACGTTCGTGATCGGAATCATAACCGCGATGTGTCGCCAAATCGAATGCAATTGACAAACCTTTTTGTCCTGCAGCCAAGTTGCGGCGATAAAACGCATTGGACTCTTCTGCTGTGGAAAAACCTGCGTATTGACGCACTGTCCAGGGCTTCATCACATACATAGTGGAGTAAGGACCACGCAAAAACGGCGGAAGTCCTGCCGCATAATTTAAGTGTTCCATACCTTCGAGGTCTTTTGCAGAATAAACCGGATTTACTGAAATTTGCTCGGGCGTCAACCACGGCTTTCCTGTGGATTTTGGGGCAGGAGAAAGCTGTGTTGTCGGATTGTAAGGCGTGTTTTTGAAATTTGGACGCATATTTTTTTAATTACGAATTAGAAATTACAATTTTTGGGTTGTCATGTCGAACGAAGTGAAGTATCTGTTTGATTTTAGTTGCAAAGATAGTATTTTTTTTTGAATTAAGCAAATGTCAAAACAGAAGCATCAAGTGTTTTATTTTCCGGCAACAATAATCACAATTTCACCTTTCACTTCTTTTTGAGAAAAATGTGCGATCAACTCTTGCAAGGTGCCACGTTTATTTTCTTCGTATACTTTTGTTAATTCCCTGCAAACACAGGCTTTTCGGTCGTTCCCGAAAACTTCCGAAAATTGTTCCAATGTTTTGATTAAACGATACGGCGATTCGTAAAAAATCATCGTACAGTCTTGGTCTTTAAGTTGTTGAAGTTTGGTTTGACGTCCTTTTTTTACAGGTAAAAAACCTTCGAAAATAAAGCGTTCACAAGGCAAAGCCGAGTTGACCAAAGCCGGAACAAATGCCGTTGCACCCGGTAAACATTCCACTTCAATACCGGCATTCACACACTCGCGAACCAGCAAAAAACCGGGATCAGAAATCGCCGGAGTACCTGCGTCGCTAATCAAAGCAATAGTTTCACCTGATTTAATTTTATCCACAAACACTTGTACTTTTTGATGTTCGTTGAACAAATGATACGATTGCATGCGTGTTTGGATGTCGTAGTGTTTGAGGAGTTTGGCGGAATCGCGAGTATCTTCTGCTAAAATTAAATCGACTTCTTTTAACACGCGAAGGGCGCGAAACGTCAGGTCTTCCAAATTGCCGATGGGTGTAGGTACTATGTAGAGGCGACTCATTTTGTTTTTTTGATTGTTGTTTCGGGTGTTTCGACTATGCTCAACGACCGAAACCAGGCGGCTGAGCGTAGTCGAAGCCTTATTTGGTTACTTTCCTCCCTAAAAGGTCAGATATTTTTGCACGACCACGTTGGTAGCCCTTTAATTGTGCAACTAAAATTGTTGCATTTTCTTCGCTGTGTTCGTTTTTTAATTTTTCTCGAACATCATCAATCATCTTTTCCAATTTGTACAATCGAAATTGTAACAAATCTCCCCGAATAATTCGAAAAAGTTGTTCGTCCTCGCATTCTTTTTTGACTTGAATGCCTTTTTCTTCCCAATTTTCGCTGATGATGTGTGGAAAGGTCATTAAATCAATGGTCAATTGTTTGATTTGTTCGTTTTCGTGATGTAGGAAATAACTGTCATCAATTAGTTGATACTCGTGCCCTTCGACTTCGCTCAGGGTACGAGTTGAAAAGGCTTGAAAAATCAAATTGTACAATGGATTTTCAAAGGTTAATTCATCGTTGATAATTTCATTGAAAATATAATTGCCTACGTTTATTTTTTCGATTTCGTCTGTTTCTTCATTGGTTATGGAAATTTCCGATTGATGATAATTGATCAAAATTCGAATGATTCCACGTTCGGCTGTAGCAATTTGTTCGTTGATGCCAATTGGTTGTTCAAGCGTTTGTTGTCGAGACGCATGGCCGTGCGTCTCTATGGGAACATCATTTTCGGTATGTTCCGAAAATTGTTTTTTGAAATTCGCACGCAGAATTTTATTGATTTCAGAAATTAAAACCGTTTCCGGAAAATCCAAAATTCGACTGCATTCCGTTGTATAAACCGAGCGTGAAATTTCGTCGGGAATTAGAGCGATACTGCTTACCACATCTTTCAACAACGCTGTTTTTTTGATCGGATCTCCGGCAGCTTCTTTCAACAAAAGGTCGGATTTGAAACGAATAAAATCAACCGCGTTTTCCGAAATAAATTTTTGAACCTCTTCCGAACGGTGTGTCCGTGCATACGAATCGGGGTCTTGACCATCGGGAAACAATACAATTCGAACATTCAACCCTTCCTTCAAAATCATATCCAACCCGCGAAACGAGGCTTTCACACCGGCTGCATCGCCATCGTAAAGCATCACGATGTTTTTGGTGTAGCGACTGATGAGTTTGATTTGCTCTGTCGTTAGCGATGTTCCCGACGATGCCACCACATTTTCCACTCCGGCTTGGTGCAACGAAATCACATCGGTATAACCTTCCACCAACAAACACGAATCTTGTTGAACAATCGCCGATTTCGAGAAATATAAGCCGTAAAGAACTTTACTTTTGCTGTAAATATCGCTCTCCGGCGAATTGACGTATTTCGCAACTTTTTTGTCAGAACTCAACGTGCGACCTCCAAATCCAATCGTTCGCCCCGAAAGATTGTGGATCGGAAACATCATACGACCTTTGAAGCGATCGTACAAACTACCATCGTCTTTACGAATACTCAATCCTGTTTTAACCAAATAATCTGCATTGTAACCTTTGGTAATTGCTGTTTTTGTAAAATTTTCCCACTCGTCTAAACAATAGCCAAGTTGAAATTTTTCAATAATCGCAGGCGTAAAACCACGTTCGCGAAAATAGGAGAATCCTATGGCTCTCCCGTTATCATTATTATTTAGAATATCAACAAAATAATTTTTTGCAAACTCCGTCACTTTGAACAAACCTTCTCGCTCGTTCATTTGTTGTATCATTTCGGGCGTTTGTTCTTCCTCTTGAATGGGGATGCCGTACTTTTTCGCCAAATATCGCAACGCTTCCGGATACGTGAAATGTTCGTGTCTCATCAAAAATGAAACAGAATCTCCGACCTCTCCGCAGCCGAAACATTTAAAAATATTTCTTGCTGTATTCACATTGAACGACGGCGTTTTTTCATTATGAAACGGACACAAACCAATCAAATTCACACCGCGCCGTTTGAGCGATACAAATTCACCAACCACCTCGTTAATACGAGCGGTTTCGGTGATGGTTTGAACAGTTTCTCTTGGTATCATAGGGTGCAAAGTTACGAAAAAAACTGGTAACAAAAAAATCTATTTTTGAACAGGCAAAATTTTTAATTTTTCTGCTTTTTAGTTACGTATAATCCTTGTTGGAGTTTTAGGAGTCGGTGTTGGTGGTGTTGACTGTGGTTTATAATATTTCATCGCTTCGGGGATGCGTTTTTTCAGTTCGGTGATGCGTTTTTCGTTTGCAGGGTGAGTTGAGAGGAAGTCTGATGAAGACTTGTTGCCTGAAAGTGCCATCATTCGTTCCCAAAATTTTGGTGCTTCGTTGGGGTCGTATCCGGCCATGGCCATAAAAATCATGCCAAGTCTATCGGCTTCATATTCATTTCTCCGGCTATGAGGTAATGTTCCAAATACGGTCGAACCTACGCCAAAAGCCGTCATAGCAAGTGCTTGAGTTGTTTCGGGTTGTTCACTCATAGCCACGCCAATCGCAATTCCACCCATCTGTTGAACCAAGGCTAAACTCATGCGCTCTGCGCCATGGTTTGCAAGTGCATGTGCGATTTCGTGTCCCATCACCACAGCCACGCCGGCTTCATCTTTGCAAACCGGCAGGATACCTGTATAGAATGCTACTTTGCCTCCAGGCATACACCAAGCATTTATCGTTGGATCTTCAATTAAAATGAACTCCCACTGAAATCCTTTAAGGTCTGATGATCGATTGATTGAAGCCATGTATTCTTCTACTGCTTTTTTTATACGCTCTCCTACACGTTTAATCATGGCTGTCTGCTCGACATTGGTTGAAAGTTTGCTTGTAGAACGTACCTCTTCAAAAGAAGAAGCTGCTAATGAATTCATTGTAGTAGCCGGAATAAGAATCATTTGTTTGCGTCCGGTTAAGGGAACGGTTTTACAACCGTATAAAACAGAAAGAAGGGTGATTGCTAAAAGGAGCTTTTTCATATTTTCATACTTTTATTTTCATGAACAACTTTGCAAATATACAATTTTTTTTTCAATTTTCAAAAAAAAATGCGCCGTAAAAATACGACGCATTTAGATCATGCAAACCAATCAGCAATAGGATA
>WRCN01000039.1 GCA_009783885.1 Bacteroidales bacterium
AAAACAACCATGTTCGTTAGCCACAAAACCCTTTCCTGAAAGGGTTGAAACAATGGTAGGGTAAGGGATTGCAAGCTTTGTATGGGTATCCGCTACGCAAGCACGCAAACGTATTTGCCCTATTGCTACTTGGGTTGAACACATACAGCAAACAATAAATAATGTTGTTTTTAAGTTTGTAATACCTTTCATACCCGTGCCATGTCTAAACTTTGCATATATTTCTATCTTGTTTTTCAATTTAACATTTTTGCAAAGTTACAAAAAAAAACTAAAACAAAAAAATCTATTTTATTTTGTAGCAGATGTATTGGCACGGGTTGCAAACCCGCTCCAGCAGGGTAAAATTACAAACAAAGGTGCAAAATTTTGCACCTTTGTTTGTAAGCAGCTTAATAACTCTCAAAGCATATTTTATATCCGAACAGCGAACAAACAAAATATAAGCTGTAAAAACACAATATTTTTATCATCTCTGATCAAAAGATTATAAGAAGCTAAAACTACGTTAGCCAAAAGGAGTATGGATTGTGTTGTTACAACAATGCTATTGCCCGGTAAATAAAGTAAAATAACAGAAAAAGCTAATATGGATGACATCACATAATAGGATAAGCCTAACGATACCATCGTTTTTATGCTTTTATCTCTTTTATATTCGTGTACAATACCAATAACAGCCATTACTGGAAAAAGATACATACCTAAAAATGAAGAAATAAGTCCGTATAAGGGTTTACCAAGGATAATATCTCCGCAAAAGAGGCGAAAAATTACACAAACTAATGCCCAAATAAGTACCACTTTGTAACTAGTTTTCATTGTTTTCATTATTTTATAGTTTTTATTGTTTACATACAATCTACCATGCATTCACCAATCGCCCATAGAACTGCGGTTCCTGGTTGTAAAATAACCCGAAGCTGCCGTAGCCAATTTTTCCGATAAAAGACGCTTCCAAAACTCATAAAGAAACAATAATCGAAGCAAGAGTCAAAACTAGCTATACCTTGTTGTGGCACACCATCATCATCATTATATATAAAAACATACATGTCATTAACAAAGGTTAAAAAAGCAAGACAGCGCATTTTGGAATACTCATCAATACTCTTCATTTTTTCGACTTGTTCTATGTAATACAAAGCAACGGGATATGGTTCATATTCTTCATTAACAGCATTAAAGAAACTTTGTAATACCTTTGTTTCAGCCTCAGATAAAACATCTTCTTCTTGAAAAGGATAATCTGACAGTGAAGGAAAATCGTTATTTTTTTGTCCTTCATTGTTCTCTTTTAAATAAATTGCAAGAGCTTTAAAAAAATCTCTATTATTAGCAGAATAACTTAATTCATCATTATTAATTGAAAGAATTTTACTCGGCATATTGTTTTCAATAGCTCGCAGCTCATCATCTATTGTTTTGATATTTAATACTTTTTGACATCCGGCAAAGCTTGTAACTGTTGCTATAGCTACCATAATTCCTAAAATTGCAAATGTTTTTTTCATGTTGTTTTTTTGTTTTACGTCTGTTCCTTGTGCAGACTTTATTAGTTTGGTTTTAATCCACAACTTTCACAGGAGGCTGTTTTGTTGTACCAACTAATTTTGTTGTTCACATACACACATTTACATAAAAAGCGTGGTACTTATAGTACACTCCGCCACTAGAGGTATTTAGCGTGACCCGTAAAGAACAGAGTAAGTAAAAAGTCCACGCTCGCGTGAACATTTCAACTTAAATCTCTTTCTTTACTTCAAATCGCTAAATTTTCTAGTGGAAAGAATAAACTAAAATGCTTTTTTCAGCATACTTCAAGATGTGCGTATTATCAGCACATTATTTTCTCATAGGCAATCTTTTTTTTGTTTTAATTTTTGCAAAGATAGATAAAATTTCCGAAATAACAAAACATTGTAAAAAAACTTCCTAAAAAAGGTACCTGCAACAGTAAAGTTTTAGGATCAATGTTAAAATAGCAAAGAGATTCCTCGACTTCGCATACTTCGTATGCTCCGCTCGGAATGACGGTCTATCATACGTGAGGTAAGAGGAAAGCAGCGGTGGCGTAGCCACCGCTGCTTTCCTCCCCCTCCTCTGCAAAAATGTCTCGTCATTCCGAGCGAAGCGAGGAATCTCTTTGCTATTCTTAAAATTATTCCAAATACCAAACAAATTCTTTCGCCAATTTGTTCGAAAACTGCTTTAATCCTAAATAATAAAGCATAGCCGCTAAAACAGCGCCTCCACCGTAAATCAATTCACTATCAAAAATCAGCGACAGACCAAACAAAGCGGCAATACACACCAAAAATGGCATCACATAAGCCAAAAAAACGGCTTTCAATCCGAGTTGTTCCTGCATCACAATATTTACAGTTTGTCCAAGCGAATAATCTTCAGGATTGGAAACTGAAACCTCAATCCGCTTTTCTTTGCTTTCCGACATTTGGCACATGGATTTTGATTTGCACGATGCGCAAGCCGAAAGGGAAATGATTTCGACAAAAACAGTGTTTTTATCAATGTTTACAATAGTTCCGGAGTGTTTGACTTTTTTCATAATTTAATTGGTGCGTGGTAGCGAGGTGCGAGGTACGGGGTGGGCTTTGTAGTACACCTCGTACCCAGTACCCAGTTACCTCGTACCGCTATATGTAGATCACATTCACATCCTTGAGAAATTTCGTTTCCAACAGTCCAATAAGGCGTCTGACAACGGTTCTACGAAGTTCGAATTGCGTCGGAAGCGTGGGATCAAGATGAGATTTGTTCAATTTCGTTCCCATTACAATCGTAATTTCGTCCGATTCCAAAAGCATTTTGATAATGCGGTCAGGAGGCGTATTAGTCAGCGTTTGAGATAGTTTGTAAGTGTCCAAAATTTCAGCAACGGCATTCAATGTGATAACGCCTTCTGTAACCAAATCCACGCCTTGCATTTTTGAAGTTGGCGGAAATCCCGGATAAAATGTCGGTTCGTCAATAATGGGTTCGATCCATTCACGCGACAATAAATCGGCTGTTGTTGCGCCACAAACAATTTTTTTTCCGTCGAAGTTTTTCACCAATTCGGCTACTTCGGCATCTTTGCTCCGATCTACCGGCGGACCTGTAAAAAGCATCAATTTTCGTGGTGTTCGGAGATAGATACAGGCACAACTCATGTCGTCTTTGGCTTTGTAATTATCGTTGAGATGAGCGAGGTTTACAACTTTTCGTGCCAAGTTTTGTGCCGAAATTTTTTGGTCGTTATGCACTAAATCCAAAATAAATTTCTGCAAACTTTCGTGACCAAAGCCCATTGGAAATTTCGCACTTCCCAATCCCGATTGCGTTATTCCATCGCTGAACATCAAAATCCGATCATCTTTTTCTTGCACAAATTCACACATTGCAAGTTCGTCACTACGAACTTTTTCCGATGTTGTAACCACTGTATTCCATTCCAAATTTAAAATTTTTCCATCACGAATTACAATCGTTTGCGGATTACCATACTCTAAAATATGCGTAGTTCCGCCAATTTGAATATCAACAATTGTAAATGTTGCATAACTGATTTTTCGTTCGCTACAAACCGGAAGTGTGTTCAAAATAACTTCAGCAATGCGTCCGGATTCTTTTTTATCTTTAGAAAAATTCATCGCCATTTTTGCCGTCAAAGTGGCTAAAACATTGGCTTTTACACCGTGTCCCATACCATCGGTAAGTACCGAAATCACACGTTGCTCGTCCTTCAATTTCTCAGACAAAAACATATCTCCGCAAATCCGTTCTTTGTCGTGGTTGCGTTGATTCACAGCGACTTCAATATAGTATGATTCCGACACGATCTATTCCTCTTGCTTTAATGTTTTGATGATTTGGTTCAAATCTTTCTCGGTATTTGTTGCGCTTTCGCCAAGAATAAAGCCGATTTCTTGAACCATGGTCAAATTTTTGTCAATGGTTTTTTGGATGGCTAAAACCAATTCATCAGTATCAATTTTTTGCGATAGCATTTGTCTGAAAATTCCGCCAACTAATTTATGTTCTTGAATGTTAAAAACCGAGAGGAACAGCGGAGTTCCGTTAATGTTGACCTCTTTTCGATCTACATGGTCATTATGACGCAACGTATAATCGAAAAAGTTGATAATCGTTTTATCCAAAATCGTTTCTAAATTCGCTCCGGCTAATCCCGGAATAACTTCGGAAACTACTGCTGCTTCTTCTCCAATTGTAGCAATCAGCGAATTGTTGGCTTCCACAATTTTCATCTCGCTATCTACAATCACTATGCCGGCACTGATTTGATTGATTATCGCACTAAGCGATTGTTTAGCTTGAAAAACACGATAATTCGCTTCATCAATTTGACTTTGACTGTCGGTTAGCACAATGTTTTTTTGGTCTGCTTTTTTTATCAGTAATTGATACTTCAAATCATCAAACGTAGGAACGGTTTTTGGTGAAAATAAGGCTTGTGTGTCTAAATCTTTCCACTCGTCCAAATTAGCAATCCACTCCTCTTCATCGAAACTTGCCAAACGCTTTTTAGCATAATCCACCACATTTGCCGAACGCACGAATTTGTTGGAATAATCACGCATGGTGCCTGGCCCCATCACACAGCCTTCACAAAAAAACAAATTCAAATGCGAGTGCAAAATTTCGTTTTGCATATCGAACGAACCAATGGCTTTCATCACATTTTGCATGCCGTTTGTGCTCCGAATGTTGCCATCCAAAAGGCTCTCGCTTATATCGCCGGCTTGTAAAATACCATTACCGATGGGATAAAGTAAACCTTTTTGACCTTCCAAACCATCGAAATCCGAAAACTCCACTTGTCGTTCCTGAATATGTTTTTCAACAAATAATTTTCGAATTTCAGGAAATAGCAAAACCGCATCATATTTGCTTCTGACGGCATCTCTATGCACCTCTTGTTTGTGTGCCAAACACGGTGTAAGATACACCAAAGCAATGTCTACTTTTTTGAATTGTTCGCGAATCATTTTTGCCGCCAACAAATCCGGCGACAAAATCGGTGCCAAATTCCCAACCAAATGCGGATAGTATTTTTCGACCAAATTCACAACCACAGGACAATTTGCTGAAAGGTAATACTTTCCTTTAAACTCCTCACTCAACAATTTTTTATAGTGTGCAGCCACCAAATCCACCGCCAATGCTGCTGAAAACACCTTTTTAAAGCCCAAAGCCTTCAACATGGAAACGAATTTTCGATAATCCGAAACATCTGTAAATTCAGCCGAAATATCCGTATCGCACACGATGAAAACAGGACGTTCTTCGCTCAAAAGTCGTTTCACTTTTTCAATTGAATCCTGATATAAAATCGCTGTTTCGGTACATTCCGTGAGACAAGCACCACAAGCGATACAACGTTCGTTGATGATAGTTAACGCATCGGTTTTTTTATCATAATCGATGGCGTTCACGGGGCACATGCGCATGCAGGCGTAGCAACGGGTGCAAGTGGTATGATTGACAGATAGCAAAGACATTTTGAGTAAATTACGAAATTGTTATGTTTTGCAAAGGTACGAAATTTATTTCATTTGAACAATAATAGCAAACAGATTGGCTTTGCCGAGCCCTTCGGGGTTCCTCGACTTCGCACACTGCGTGTGCTTTGCTCGGAATGACGACTTATCATATGTGTGGGTAAGAGGGAAGCAGCGGCGGCATAGCCGCCGCTGCTTCCCTCACCTCTTTAAAATTGTTACTCGTCATGTCGAGCGGAACGAGACATCTGTCGGCTATTCTAATCTTGAACCTGTTTTTTAATTAACTTCGTCGAATTTCATTTTGTAATTCATATTATTTTTTGTACCTTTGCATTCTTATTCTCTATCTAAACCCATTATGGAAGTAACTCGAATTTTCGATCTATTACCCTATATCAAAGGGAATTATGAATGGAAAGATGATCAATTAGCCGGAAAAATCAACGGCGAATGGCAAAGGTATTCTATTGACGATTACATTGAATACGCCAACAATGTCAGCTACGGTTTGCTGGCTTTGGGTATCCAAAAAGATGACAAAATCGCTATTATCAGCGGAAATCGTCCGGAATGGAATTTTTTAGACATTGGTATTCAGCAAATTGGTGCGGTTCCCGTTCCGATTTATCCAACCATCAGCGAAAGTGACTACGAGTATATTTTGAATCATGCCGAAGTCAAGATTATTTTTTCGGAAGGTGCGGAATTGTTGGCCAAACTTCAACCGATTTTGGATAAAATTCCGACGTTGCAAGAATTATTTACGTTTGTGGATCGTGGAAAAGGTCATCGTCATTTCTCACAATTAATCGACCTTGGCAAACAGAATCCTCAACCCGAATTGCTCGAAAAACTCAAAGCCGATATCAAACCGGAAGATTTGGCAACCATTATTTTCACATCCGGAACAACCGGAAACCAAAAAGGCGTTATGCTTAAACATTCGAGCATTGTGCAAAATTTCAAATGTTGTGCATATATTCCGCCTTCGCCTGCGGGTGCTCACGCATTGAGTTTTCTCCCGCTTTGCCATGTTTACGAACGCATGATTTGCTATCTATGGCATTACAAAGGTTATGCCATTTATTACGCTGAAAGCATTGGTACTATTGCCGCTGACGCTAAATATGTGCGACCCGAAGTGATGACTTGCGTACCAAGAATTTTGGAAAAACTATACGACAAAATTTATATTGCCGGAGAAAGTATGCCGTTTTTCAAAAGATCCATTTATTACTGGGCTTTGGATTTGGCAATGAAATACAAACTTCACAATCGTTCGTGGTATTACAACCTCAGACATCGCATTGCCGACAAGTTGGTTTATCATAAACTTCGCGATATTTTGGGCGGTAAGCTTAGTGTTATTATCAGCGGTGGTGCAGCACTTCAAGAGCGATTGGCGTGTTTCTTTGCAGGTGTAGGTTTTCCGTTTTTGGAAGGCTATGGACTCACAGAAACTTCACCTGTGATTTGCGTCAGTGATTTTACAAAATATGGTCGAAAGTTTGGAACTGTTGGACCACCGCTCAAAGGTTTGGACGTGAAAATTGCACCCGACGGCGAAATTTTGTGCAAAGGCCACAATGTGATGATCGGTTATTACAAAAATCCTGAGGAAACTGCTGCTGTAATTGATAAAGACGGTTATTTCCACACGGGCGATTTAGGACAATTTGAAGAACACAACTTGTTGCGAATTACCGGACGAAAAAAAGCACTTTTCAAAACATCGTTCGGAAAATATGTGAATCCGAATTTGGTTGAAGAAAAATTTAAAGAATCACCATTCATTGACCAGTTAATGGTTACAGGCGACGGGCAAAAATTTGCTGCAGCAATCATCACGTTGGATTGGACGTTTATGCCAGGCTGGTGGACGCGTCATAAAATGGGTGCTTATCCCAACGATCGTCAAGACGTAGTGGACAATCCGATTGTAAAAAAACGTATCATGAAAGAGGTTGCGAAATACAACAAATTTTTCGGTGATTACGAACGTATTAAAAAAATTACGATTATCGCTGATGAATGGACACCGCAAACTCGTGAATTGACACCAACTTTGAAACTTCGTCGAAATCTCATCGAAGAGCATTACAAAGAAATTATCGCCGAATTATTTGTTTAGGGGGATTTGGTGGAGGCCAGTATCCGCCACCAAACACGGTTGGTCGCTTAGATCGGTCGGCAATATCAAAGGCTTTCCGATTTCCGTAAGCCCAAAAATAGCCAATTGCACCACCACTCACGTTGCCTCGAACATTTGCAGGTGCACCACCAAACATGGGATTAGAGCCACCGTAAACCGTTCGAAATTCTAAAATATACCGATAATAATCCTTGGAAATGGATCGAATTTCCAAACCCAGTGTATCGCCTTCTTTCGCTGCTGCCCAAGAACTATCCGAAATAAATTCGATCGGTATACCACGAAGTCCAATCATGTTTTGGTCAATCAACGTATTATCTAACAACAAAAATCGAGTTAACGTATCATTCAACGGAACTCCGTTTTTGTAGGTGATAAAGATGTAATAATTTTCGCCTTCCGGATCATCTGCAAAAAGTTCAATATTCCAGCCGTTTCGACCTCTGGCTGTATCTTGCAAACCACCGAGAATCCCGCTCCACAACAGGTTTGTCCACCAAACAGCCCTTACAGAGTCTATTTGCTCCGCAATATAAGGAAAAAAAGCGTCGGCTGTATAATGGGTTGCTTTGCCGATATTCACATTCGAAATGTTCAAACGATAGGTATGACCTTGCTTTCCGAAAACATCGGGAGCAGTTTCATAATGTCCTTTCTTAGTAGAATTTTCGAGCAATCGAAACAGTCTGCCCGTTGGTTGCATGGTTTCATTAAATTCCGTAATCGTAACGTCTGCATCCGAAACATAAGGAATTTCGGCATTTGTGGCGAAATAATCTACCGTTGTCGAAAGTATAACCGTGTGCACACCCGGATCGATGCCAATTCCTCCATCAACAACTAAACGTTTGTAAGATGATTTTAGGGTGATGTCGATTTCTTCGGTACAGGAAAAAAGGCAAAAGGTTAAAGGTAAAAGATAAAGGGATTTTATCGGTAACCGGTGGCTTCGACTCCGCTCAGCCACCGTGTTTCTCGCTCCCTGAGCGGAGTCGAAGGGAGCGAAACCGAACCGACCTTTGAATATGTTGAAAAACCTCATAATAATTTAGAATTTGAAATTAAATGTGATAGATGGAATTACACCGAAAAGGTATGTCATTTCTGCAAATCTGCGATCATGTTGTCGGTCTTCTTTGAAATTGATGACCCACGGGTTTTTTCGTCCGTAAGCATTGAAAAGCCCGAAATTCCAATCGTAACTCCAGCGACGCTGAGGATTAGGCCTACTCTTCAGCGTGTACGACACATCCAAGCGGTGATAATTCGGCATTCGTGAATCATTTCTATCGCTGTAAACAGGTAGCCATTCACCACCAATCACAGCTGCACCCGTCGGAAATGTTACAGCATTTCCGGTATAAAACACCCAATTGGCAGAAAAGGAATGTCTTTCGGAAAGTCTATAATTTGCAACAATCGACAGGTTATGCGTTCGGTCAAAAGGCGCTAAATATGTTTTTCCATCGTTGATCGCCGAAATGGTACGTTCCGAGCGCGAAAGCGTATAACTCACCCAGCCGTTGAGTGTTCCGCTCGGACGTTTAATCATGACTTCCATACCATACGCTTTTCCTCTGCCTTGTCGAATTTCGCCATACAATTGGGTATTCATAATAACGTTGGAATGATCTTTGAAATCAATACAATTGAAAATATCTTTATAATAAAATTCGAGCGAAGTTTCCCACTTATTGTCTTGGAAATTTCGGAACAATCCGAGTGCATACATATCGGCTTTTTGCGGTTTGATGTTCGGATTAGCGGGAAACCACATGTCCAAAGGGTTTCCGCCGGTTGATGTTTGCGCCAATTGCACGTATTGCACGGTTCGCGAGTAGTTACCTTTGACTGATGTGGCTTCGTTAATCACGTAAGTCGCGCCAATTCGAGGCTCGAAGCCCCAATGCGTGTAAAAAAATCGTCCTTTCTGGTATCCAACAATGTCGATAACATTAAAATCGTCATCGTAATAATATACTGTATCTCTTCCAATATTGGAAAAGCTGCTCAATCGAATGCCGTATTTCAATGAAAATCGGTCGTCAATAGTTTGATCATTTCCAACATAAATCGCATTTTCCAAAGCATGATTATCGGCTAATTCCATTCGCTGTCCAACACTTGCTGAATCTGCAAACCAGCCTGTACCACTGCTGATGTAAAAATCAGAGAATCCCGGACGATACACATGATACACACTCGATGCTCCAAAACGCACGGTATTCTTCGGATTCGGGAAATACGTAAAATCCATTTTCCCGCCGTAATCGCTCAAACCCGCAAGCCATTTGAAACGCATATTGCCGATTTCAGCGCCCGTCGTATAATCGTATTTCGAAAATACACCTGTTAAATTCGAAAATAATTTCGGAGAAAACAAGTAATTCCAACGTGCCGTGAGTGTTGTGTTTCCATAATCAAATTGCATGTATTCGCCTAATCGAATTCCGAATACATCCAACCCATTGTAAGCCGAAAGATACAAGCGACTTTTGTCCGAAAACCGATGAACAATTTTTCCATTCAAATCGTAAAAATACAACCTTACATTTCTCGCCATTGCATTGTTGGAAAGCGGTAAGAACAGATCAAAATACGTTCTCCGTCCGGCCAACAAAAATGATGTTTGATCTTTGAAAATCGGGCCTTCAACAGTCAGCCGACTCGACAATATTCCAATACCACCCGTTGCTTCAAATCGTTTGGTGTTTCCGTCATTCATACGTACATCCAACACCGACGATAAACGTCCGCCAAATTGCACCGGGATATCGCCTTTGTAAATCGTTACATCTTTAATCGCATCATTATTGAACACCGAGAAAAACCCGAGTGCGTGAGCTGCATTGTAAACCGTGGCTTCGTCTAACAAAATTAGATTTTGGTCCGGAGCACCGCCACGCACGCTGAATCCGGAACCTCCTTCACTCGTCGCCATAACGCCGGGAAGCAATTGTATGGCTTTAATTACATCTACTTCACCCATCAACGTTGGAATTTGTCGAATGGCTTGAATATTCATTTTTACAACGCTCATTTCATTCCTTGTGATTCGCTGATTACTGCGCTGTTCGGTGATGACCACTTCGGAAAGCGTTGTAAAAGCAGGTTTCAGTTCCAACGATAACGTTGTATTTTGAGTCAACGAAATTGTTTTCTCTTGAGATTCGTAACCAATAAACGAAAAGGTTAGAGAGTACTCCCCTCCTGGCAAACTAATCGAATAAAATCCGTAAACATTCGTTACGGCTCCGGTGATTCCACCCTTACCATCTCTAACCAAAACAGAAGCTCCAATAAGGATTTCGCCGTTGGATTGGTCTTTGATCGTTCCGCTCAGCGTAAAATTTCGTTGTGCGAAAATCGTTGAAAACAGCCCTGTTGCGGTGAAAAAACAAAGTATGAAAAGACGTTTGGTCATCGTTTTTATTTAGGCGCAAAGATACGAAAAAGATTTGAAATATCAAGCGAAAAATCAAATCAACCCCATATTCATAGCCTTATAAACCGCTGCTGCCTGTGTAGTAGCTCCTAATTTTTCAAGCACATCTTTTTTCCTCTGCTCAACAAATCTTAGGCTCATGCCTATTTTATCTGCTATTTGTTTGAGCATATAACCATCGGCGAGATAACCTAAAATTGCGATTTCAATTCTAGTAAAAGGTCTATAGTCTGACAGAACAAACTCGTTGTCAATAAAATCATAGCGTTCACACGTTTTGAGACATTCGATAGATGCTTTGGCGGTTTTATGTGTGAGAGGCAATGTGGTAATAATGCAGAATGCCAACCACAAATTTCCATTATCATCATATTGATAAGGAATAAGCCGATAGTGGAGAACAACCTCTCTGTCGTGCACGCTTTTGCCTTTCACATCGTAGGATAGCTCAAGTTCCGTACCTATTCCAAGCTTGTTGTATTTACGAAAAATCTTAAAAGCCTCTTCAATCATTTTAAATAACCACTCTTTTTCGCTATCCAGCAAAATGTCATTATAGAGATTAGCAACGTCCTCTTTTTTCATTAATTCATTTAAACCTCCGGCTATCGAATACCTCTGTACTTCGCTAACAAAGATTTTGTGTTTTTTATAATCAATCAAAAAAACATTGTTATTCGCAACTCTGCTGATGAACCCTAACACGTACTGAATGTAACTATCAGTATATTTTTTTTCGAGTTCTGGAAATAGTTTCCAACTGGCTATTGGTTCTGGGAAAAAACTCATACTATTTAGGAGGGTATTTTTTTTACATAGAAAGTTAGTAATCTTTTTGTTATATACAAATATACATCAAATCAGTCCGATACTTTTAGCTCTATAAACCGCCGAGGCTTGTGTAGGAGCACCCAGTTTTCCAAGTGCGCTCTGCTTTTTCCGCTCAACGGCTCTTAAACTTATACCTATTTTTTCGCCTATTTGTTTGAGCGCAACACCATCAGCTAAGTAACCTAAAATTGAGATCTCATCTTCGGTCAAGGTTTTATACTCTGACGAAACAAATTCGTCGTCAACATAATCATATCGTTCGCCCGTTTTAATACACTCAATAGATGCCTTAGTGAGTTTGTTCGTGAGAGGCAATGCGGAAATAGTGCACAAGGCCAACCATAAATTTCCATTATCATCAAATTGATAAGGAACGAGTCGATGGTGAAGAATGACCTCTCTACCATCCGGGGCTTTGGCCTTCAAATCGTAAGAAAGTACAAGCTCCATACGCATTTCCGGGTCGCTGTAACTCCTAAAAATCTCATTCGCCTTACTGTTCATTTTTAGTAACCACCTTTTTTCGGCTTTTGACAAAATTTTATCATAAACTTTGAACCCTTCTTTCCTAACTAATGAAGCCGGAATTCCTGCCAATATTTTCCCCGAAAGACTGCCAATAATAATCTCCCGCTTATGAAAATCGACCATGTAAATGCAGCTATTAATAGATCGATTAACGAACCCTAACATACATTTAGTAGTATCTAAGCAGTGAACTTTTCTAACTTTGTTACAAATTTTCGTGTGCCTTTTTGGATTGAATTGAATATCCATAAATGTGAGTGTTAATTATTTTTTATTTTCTTATATATAAAATTACGTATACAAAATTACAATTTTTTTTTGTAATAAACAACTGCATAATTTGGACTTTGCTGAAAAACGTACTTTTAATCTAAACAATACAAGACAAAAAATACTGTATATCAATTAATTAAATATTTTTAAGATAGTAGGTTGTGCGTAAACCCGCATTGCAAAAATGGCATATTTTTAGTAATTTTGTATGTTTTTTTTGAGCGCCTTTTTCTGCAAAATGAAAATCAAAATTTAAAACAAAGATAAACAAAATAAACGAAATAAGCAAATAAAAAAGCAAAAATGAAAAAAATAAAAAATAACCTATTACATGTAATCTTGTTTCT
>WRCN01000040.1 GCA_009783885.1 Bacteroidales bacterium
AAAACAAATAATTCTAAAACAAAACAAACATGTTAAAAAAATCAAAAAAAATCATCATCATCTTAGCCACATGTTGTTCGGCGTTGGCGTTTGGACAAATTGCGCCTATTAACTCTCGAACAATATTCAAAACACCTTATTCCGCAAGGGTTTCGGAATGGCCGGAAAAAATCACGCTAACGCTTTTTTTGCGCGATTTAAACGTTACGAAAGGACGTGTATTCGTGCGCATGCGCATCGAAAGTGCAACGGTTTCTTTGGAAACACTGCCTTTGTACGGATCGCAGGCTTTTCAACTTGATGGAGGCGTACCGATTCAAATTGACGGTAGTGAATTGCGAGTCTTGTTTAGACCCGAAAACCTTGTGTTTTCAGGCATTACACGAGAGGATTTTATTCGTAATGGCTCTCGACTGCCCGAAGGTAGGTATAAATTGTGGTTTGAAGTTTACGAATGGGGATCGAGGTTGAAAGTTTCGGCTTCGGAAAGCTTCGTTACGATTAATCTACACGACATCGAACCGCCCATCCTCAACTTTCCAAAAAACAACAGTTTGGTAACTGCCCAAACACCTCAAAACATCGCATTCTCATGGACTCCAAGACATTTTCCGGCTATCGGTAGTGGTTTTCGAGGCGTTTATGATTTTGAATTGATGCAAATTCCGCTGCATTATCACGGAGATTTGAATATTCTATTTGAAACAACGTCGAAATACGCCGAAAAAAGGTTGTTTCAAACACAGTTTCGATACAGTCAGTTCGATGAAGCATTGGCAATCAATCAGCGGTACGCGTTTCGTGTGAGAGTTCGCAGCATAGATGATAACGACGAATCGTTTCAGTTCAAAAATAACGGATATAGTGAAATTTTCGCATTTTTATATACCGAAAAATGCGAAAAGCCAAAGAATTTACAAGGTTTTCCGGAAAATCCATATACAGCAAATTTATCTTGGGAAGGGGATAATTTCAAAAACCGGTTTCTCGTTTCTTATCGAAAAATGGGTAGCGATGAATTTTCTTGGTTTACAAAAACTACTGAATTTTCAAGCCTTTTGTTGAATGATTTATCGCCCGGACAAACTTATGAAATCAAAGTTCGAACACTATGCGAATTTACCAGCAGCGAGGATAGCGACTCTATTTTTATTACTACACCTGCACTTTCCGATAGTAATTTGAGATCTGGCATAATATTTGTTCCGGTTGATACGTGTGTAAATTCGTTTATTAAATTCAATGTTGAGTTTGAGAACATCCGTATCAATGAGTGTTTTCAACATACAGAAGGGATTATAAACAAAGTACAAAAAAAGTTTAATCGGCAAAATATTTTTATTCCACTGCAATATCTTTATTCACATTTTTACTACCAATCAAAGCGTAATACAATAGATAAGCCAAGCCCATAAAGATAACCCAATAACTGGCCATATAGCCGCCGTCTGTAACATCAATAATAAAGCTTTGCAACAACGGAAGAAGTCCGCCACCGCAAACCATCACCATAAAGAAACCCGATGCGATTTCGGTGTATTTTCCAAGCCCTTCAACAGCAAGATTGAAAATACCGCCCCACATCACAGACATGCAAAGTCCGGTGAGAACCAAAAACGCTGCATTGATCGGCACATTAGCCAAACCAAACGATAATGTGCCTTCCGGACTTCTCATCAATACAGGCAGATCCAACATATTCGAAGTCGGCAAGAAAATAGCTAAAGCAACCAATATTAACCCTAAACCGGAGACAAACGTCAACATCGCTTTTGGAGATACTTTTCCACCAATTGCCGCACCAATCAAACGCCCGATCAACATCAAAAACCAATATGTTGCCGTAACGAAGCCTGCAATGGTTGTTGCTGCTTGAGGAGTTGCCACATTCAATACATTTAAATCCCAATCTGCGAGAAATGAAAACAAAGCCTTTTGCACACCAACCTCAATACCTACATAAATGAAAACTCCAATCGCACCCAACATGAAATGACGAAACACGAGTGGACTGTGTGGCAATTTCTGACGATGTCCTGCCGAATGCATTTCCGGAATTTTTGAAAGCAACAAGATCACGAAAGCCAAAGCAAAAATAGCCAAAGCAATGAACATAACCGGATATACGTCCGAAATTCTCGCTTTGGTAATATCGCCAATCAAAATACCCACCACTATGATAACAGCCGTACCACACAGCGAACTGAACGAACCTCCGATTTGAATTAACCGATTGCCCCGATTGCCACCTCCGCCCAGCGTATTCAACATCGGATTAACCACCGTATTCAGCAGACACATAGAAAAACCGGCAACAAAAGCACCTGCCAAATATACAACCATTGCAAAATTAGTGCCAATCGTTCCCGAAAACGTTTGAATGCCGACACCCAAAAATCCAACTGCAATCGCTATCAAAGCCGTTTTTTTATAGCCTTTTCGTTGCAATAAAAGTCCGCCGGGAATGCCCATTACCGCGTATGCAATGAAGGTGGCAAACACCCCGAGCGTTCCCAAAAAATTAGATACCGTGAATTGGCTCCGTAGCACAACACCCATCGGCGATGCTAAGTTTGTAACAAATGCGATCATTCCAAAAAGAAAGATCATCACGATAATTGCAACAAAATTGTTTTGCGTTTTTGGTTGTGCCATAATTATTGGATTTAATTATGGCACAAAGATACGAATTTTTTAGAAAAACACAAATTCGTCGTCAAACACATCCATTTTTATCGTAGAATTCGGTTGTATTTTTCCAGCTAACAATTCTTTCGAAAGTGCGTTCATGATACGTTTTTGGATGATGCGTTTCAGCGGTCTGGCACCATATTGCGGGTCATAACCGATTTTTGCGAGATAATCCAAAGCCACAGAACTTGACTCCAAAACAATGTTTTGTTTAGCCAAAAGTTTGTCCAATTGGGCGAGTTGAATTTTGATGATTTCTTTGATTTCACTACGACTAATCGGACGGAACATAATCACTTCATCAATTCGATTCAAAAATTCCGGACGAATGGTTTGACGCAGCAATTCCAACACTTCGGTTTGACTTTTTTCAAACGTTTTTTCGTCTTCACCTTCTTTCATTTGGTCGTAGTTTTCTTGAATTAAATGCGAGCCGATGTTCGACGTCATGATGATAATTGTGTTTTTGAAGTCCGCCACACGTCCTTTGTTATCAGTCAATCTGCCATCGTCCAATACTTGCAACAGAATGTTAAACACATCGTGGTGCGCTTTTTCGATTTCGTCCAAAAGCACGACAGAGTATGGGCGACGACGAACCGCTTCGGTTAATTGTCCGCCTTCATCATAACCTACATAGCCTGGAGGTGCACCTATTAAACGTGAAACCGTGTGTTGTTCTTGATATTCCGACATGTCAATTCGAACCAACGCATTTTCATCGTTGAACAGATATTCTGCCAAAGCCTTTGCCAGTTCGGTTTTCCCGACACCAGTTGTTCCCAAGAAAATAAACGAACCTACAGGACGTTTCACATCGCTCAATCCCGCACGACTTCTGCGAATAGCGTCCGAAATCGCAGTGATTGCTTCGTTTTGACCAACCACGCGTTTATGCAATTCGTCCTCTAAATGTAGTAATTTTTCGCGTTCGCTTTGTAGCATTTTGCTTACAGGAATTCCTGTCCAGCGTGCAACAACATCGGCGATTTCCTCGCTTCCGATTTCCTCTTTGATGAGAGGAGATTCGTTTTCCGAAAGTTGTTTTTTCAAATTTTCGAGTTCGATTTCGGCTTCTTTGATTTTTCCGTAACGTAATTCGGCAACTTTTCCATAATCGCCTGCGCGTTCGGCTTTATCGGCTTCGAATTTGTAGGTTTCGATATTTTTTACATGACGTTGAATTTCATCAACCACTTTCTTTTCCGCTTGCCACTTGGCTTTCATTGCATCGCGATCTAAACTCAGTTGTGCAATTTCGTCTTTCAACGCTTTCAATTTGCTTTCATCTTTTTCGCGTTTGATGGCTTCGCGCTCAATTTCCAACTGACGAATTCGACGTTCAATTTCGTCCAATTTTTCAGGCACAGAATTAATTTCCAAACGCAATTTCGCGGAAGCCTCATCAATCAAGTCAATGGCTTTATCAGGTAGAAAACGGTCTGTGATATAACGTGTAGAGAGTTCAACTGCTGCGATAATCGCCTCGTCGCGAATTTGCACTTGGTGGTGCACCTCATAACGCTCCTTCAATCCGCGAAGAATCGAAATGGTATCATCTTGATCCGGTTCTTCGATCATCACAATTTGAAAACGACGTTCAAGCGCTTTGTCTTTTTCGAAGTATTTTTGATATTCTTTGAGTGTTGTAGCACCAATGGCTCTAAGTTCTCCACGTGCTAATGCCGGCTTCAAAATGTTGGCGGCATCCATGGCACCTTCGCCTCCGCCTGCTCCAACGAGCGTGTGAATTTCGTCGATAAATAAAATATATTCGCCGTCGGATTCGATCACTTCTTTTACTACATTTTTCAAACGTTCCTCGAATTCACCTTTGTACATCGCACCAGCCACCAACGCACCCATATCCAACGAAAAAATTTGTTTGGTTTTCAAATCTTCAGGAATATCGCCGCTGATGATACGATGTGCCAAACCCTCGGCAATGGCTGTCTTTCCAACGCCAGGTTCACCAATCAAAATCGGATTATTTTTGGTTCGTCGCGAAAGAATTTGCAACACACGGCGGATCTCGTCATCGCGACCAATCACGGGATCCAACTTGCCGCTTTGCGCCAGTTGATTCAAGTTTTTGGCGTATTTTTCCAACGCTTTACCTTGATTTTGTTGTTGGTTTTGTGTATTCATAGTTTTTTCTCCTTTTTCTATGAATCATGCAACAACTTCTATTCCGAACTAAAAATCAAGACAAAATGTCGCAAAATAAGATTTTTTTCGAATACTTTAATGACGATTTTTCCGAACTACAACGGAAAATACATGCCAATGTTATAAAGTAATGCAACTGATGTAGAGGGCTCGTCTTTGCCTCGCCATGCCCTCTCCCAACCAGGGCCGGTAGATAGTATCGTACCAAAACCTATCCCAAATTGAAATATTTTTCGAGCACGGAATGTAAACATCGGGCCAAGATAGGAAGCATAATGATTATCGCCAAATCCTTGATGTAAATACTGAATAGATACAAATGATGATCTGATGTTAGGTTTGAAGTGATAATTTACTCCAAATCCCATACTTCCTAAACCAGCTCCCAACTGTAATCCCACCTGCTTACTGACTAGAAACTCAAGGTCGGCTCCAATCAAACCGCCTCCTCCCATTAACACACCAACATTTATGGATGTACGCTTTGGTGGCTCTGTTGTGTAACCTTCGGGTATTGCTTCTTGTCCAAAACAAGGACATACAATCATTACACAACAACATATTGTTGCTAATAAAAGTAAGTTTTTCATGTGTTTTTGCAGACTTATTAAGACATTCCGCCAATCGCTTTTAATTAGATATTTGGTTTATTATTTTCAGTTTTGAAAGTAGCAAAAACTCCAAACAACTCGAACTACTCTATTTTATGGGTTGTATTGAATGATTGTTGTTGCCAAAATTTCTTTTTTTGCAAAGATACAAAAAGTTTTTGATATTTACTGCAAAAAATTGTCCAAGCAAAATAAAATTCGTATCTTTGCAATTCAAAACCCAAAAATCCAATGACCCTCGAAAAAGAAGTCGACATATTCATTCCCTGTTGTATTGACCGTTTGGCACCACAAACAGCATTCAATTTGTTGAAAATTTTTGATAAATTAGATATCAAATACCATTATAATACCAATCAGACCTGCTGTGGGCAAACGGCATTCAAAAACGGATTTTGGGACGAAGCCAAAGAAATCGGCGAAAAATTTATTCACGATTTCAGCAACAAACGCTATGTGGTGGCGCCATCGGCATCGTGTGTGAGTTACATTAAAAACTACTACGACAAGTTGTTTTACAACACCGGATTGCATTTGGAAAATGCTGAACTTCATAAAAATATTTTCGAGCTTGCGGATTTTTTAGTCAACATGATGCGTGTGACCAACATTGGTGCCACCTTCAATCATACCGTAACATATCACGATTGTTGTAGTGCTCTTCGCGAATACGGTATTAAAGAAGAACCTCGAATTTTGCTTCGTCATGTGAATGGTTTAGAGTTGATTGAGATGAACAGAACTGAAGAGTGCTGCGGATTTGGAGGTATGTTTGCCATGACATTTGAGCCTATTTCCGTTGCGATGACACAAGAAAAAATCAACCATGCCTTGGCAACAGGTGCTGAATACATCGTTTCAACGGATATGACCTGTTTGGCCAACATGGAAGCCTACATTAAAAAACAAAATCTACCAATCAAGTGTATTCACATCGTGGATGTGTTAGCCTCCGGATTGGACTAAATATATCAACATGAATTTTAAACAAACGCTTTTCAAAATAGCCATTAACACAATCTCTGTATTCATCGTGGCATGGATGTTCTCAAGTCGCATTCATTTGGAAAATATTTTTGCTGCAATATTGGTTGCTGTTGTATTAGTTTTACTCAATACATTTTTACGTCCGCTATTGATTGTGCTGACTATTCCACTAACGGCGATTACTATGGGGCTATTTCTTTTGGTTATTAACGCAGGAATGGTACTATTAGCAGAAAGAATCGTACCGGGTTTCGAAATAACTTCAGCATCTCCGTTTTGGACGGCATTTTGGTTCGGTATCCTCGTACCAGTAGTGGGGTTTTTCTTGGGATTGCCCGAAAAAATTCGTCAACAACAAATTATTTTCAAACGTATGACCAATTTCGAAGATCCTTTTTTCAACCAAACGTCGCAAAAAAGCGATGATTCCCAAGAATTTCAAGATGCAGAAATTGTTGAAGACGAAGATACAAACGACGATAAAAAATTAAATTAAAATCATGGAATTTTCCCTCACACAAATTGCTCAACTTTTAAGTGGAGAAATAGAAGGCAACGCCGAAGCTACCGTCCATAAACTTTGCAAAATCGAAGAAGGTGTTCTTGGCGGACTTTCGTTTTTGGCTAACCCGCAATATATGCCATATATCTATGACACTGACGCAACTGCCGTTATCATCAACGCAGACTTAATCCTTGAAAAGCCTGTAAAAACAACGCTTATCCGTGTTGAAAACGCATACCAAGCCTTTGCGAAATTGTTAGAAATGTACAATCAAATCAAACATAACAAGGTTGGAATTTCAAAACAATCGTCCATTCACGAAAGTGCGAAACTTGGTGAAAACTGCTATGTTGGCGAATTTTCTGTGATTGGCGAACATGTTCAAATTGGGAACAATGTAAAAATTTATCCGCAAGTCTATATTGGCGATAACACGCAAGTCGGCGATAATACGACGATTTATGCCGGTGTCAAAATTTATTCGGATACAATAATTGGCAAGGATGTTATGATTCACGCGGGAAGTGTAATTGGCGCGGACGGCTTCGGTTTTGCTCCTGCTGATTCATCATACAGCAAAGTAGCGCAAATTGGAAATGTAGTGATTGAAGACCATGTCGATATCGGTGCAAATACTTGTATTGATAGAGCAACGTTGGGTTCTACAATTATCAAAAAAGGCGTAAAGTTAGACAATTTAATTCAAATTGCGCACAATGTTGTTGTTGGTGAAAATACTGTAATGGCTTCCCAAGTAGGCGTTTCCGGCTCAACAAAAATCGGAAAAAATTGTATGTTTGGCGGACAAGTCGGTATTGCAGGACACGCCACTATTGCTGATGGCGTGAAACTCGCAGCACAAAGCGGTGTTCCATCAAGTATCAAGCAGGAAAACGCTGTCTTTTTCGGCTCACCCGCTATGGATGCCGTCGAATATCGCCGCTCGGCTATTCATTTCAAAAATTTCGACAAGATCGTGAAACGTTTGAACGATTTGGAAGCGAAAATAAAATCATCGTAGGGGCGCGGTCTGCGCGTCCTTGATGGCAAACAGGGCGGGTGAACCCCGCCCCTACAGACCAAAAAAAATGAACGAAAACCCATTAACCCCCTTCGAAGAAGGCCAAGTCCTATTAATTGACAAACCCTACGGCTGGACGTCGTTTCAAGTCGTCAATAAATTAAAATGGAAAATTCGTCACACGTATAAATTATCGAAACTCAAAATCGGTCATGCAGGCACGCTTGATCCGTTGGCAACAGGGCTTTTGATTGTTTGCACAGGAAAATTCACCAAACGCATTGAAGAATTTCAAGCCCAAGAAAAAGAATACACAGGGACATTTGTTTTGGGAGCAACAACGCCTTGCTATGATATGGAAAAGTCTGTCGATCGCACGTTTCCAACTAATCACATTACAGAACAATTGATTTTGGAAACAGCAGAAAAGTTCGTTGGTGAACAACTGCAAATTCCGCCAATTTTTTCCGCTGTGAAAATAGACGGCAAGCGCGCCTACGATTATGCACGACAAGAGCAAGACGTGGAAATTAAAGCCAAACCTATTCTCATCAAAACCTTTGAAATCACACGTATCGCCATACCCGAAGTGGATTTTCGTATTGTTTGCAGTAAAGGGACTTACATTCGTGCTATTGCTCGTGATTTTGGCGAGGCTTTGCGGTCGGGGGCTTATTTATCTGCCTTGCGTCGTACGCGGATTGGAAATTTTTTGGTGGAAAACAGGGATAATTCTTGGATTGCGGAATAAATATCACGCACGGACGTAGACGTGCCCGTTGCACAACCCATTTTATTTATAGCTGATAAATGATACATTTTCGAGTGTTGTAATTCCCTTTGAAATAAATATCCTCTAAAACAGCAAAAATTGAGTTCGCCACGTTGATATGGGCTTATCAACAATGTTTCTTATGGTCATTACTGCAATTTTTACACAGTTAAAACCCAGTAATTTCTTTAGATTGTATGCCGCCGCTGCCATCAAAAGTTGTTTGGTGGCTAATGCGTTTCCCTTTGTATAAACTTTTTTCATCCCCCTGAAATGAAGCAAAGTTCCCCAAACCGGCTCAACGGTTGATTTTCGTAAACGCATCTTTTGTCTGCCTTTACGAGTGTTTAGCAATGTGTAAGCTTTATCATAATACGGTTTGTCAATACTGTGACTCACTTGTCCGTAATTGCTGTTTTTACAACACTGCTTTTTTAGTAGACAATATTTACAATCGGTTTTCATCGCTCGATATTCCTTGGTTTGTGTTTTCCGATTTTTTTCTTTTTTAATGCTCTTAAAAGGTAGTTTGACACCTTGTGTGCAAGTGTAAAAATCTTCGTTTTCGTTGTACATAAAACCTGTCTTTTCGGGCTTGTAGCCGCCGTGAACAGGAATGTAAGCTGTAATATTGTTTTCTTCCAAAAAACTGTACGATGCTCCACTGCTGTAACCCGCATCCGCCAAAACTTCGTCCACACTTAAGCCCGTTTCTAGCAAGTTTTCTACTGTTTGACCTACAATTTTTTTTGTTGTATCCGAATCTTTTTTATCCGCAAAATCAACCAGCGCTCCGCAAATAACATGGTTTTCCGTATCCACACTAATAATACCCAAATGGTCCAATGAACGAGGCTTGTTAGGCTTTTTTGATACGCGAGAATCAGGATCAGTGGGACTTACAAAACGTTCGTTGTGCTTTAATTTCCGATTAACATTTTCATCTTCGTTTGCGGTTAATTCTGTCAAAAATCGTTTGCTTTTTTCTGTTAATTCACGTTCTACCAAACTATCCATTGAAGCGTTTGCCTTGATAAAAGCACTATCAACAGCTTGCGTTTTACCACATACCATGCCTTTCTCTACACATAATCTCAGTATATTACGAAACAACTCCCAAAAAATATCTTTGCCAAACAACTTCCGAGTTCGGCTCAACGTGCTGTGCCAAGGTAATGATTCATCAAGGTCGTAACCCAAAAAGTAAAGCATATCCATTCGCATTTTTGCACTCTCAACAATCTGTCTATCAGAATTGATATTTTCCAAATAACCAATCAGCATCAACTTGAAAAATACTTCCGTGTCTATGCTCTTTTGACCTTCTGAACCGTAATATTTCTTGGTTAACCCGCGCAAATATGATAAGTCCAACGTATCTTTCAAATGTCTGTAAAAATTTTCTTTCGGAACATATTCCGACAAACGAAAATTTAAAAACAACTTCTCTTGATAGTCTTTTATACCTTGCATTTGTTGTGATTTTTGATACTACAAAAATACTACTTTTTCAATGAATTATGAGATGATTTTATGAGTTTTTATTAACAGCTTTAGTTGTGCAACAAGCACGTCCACGTCCGCGCGAGCGGTTACGAAAAATATATCAAAAAACCGCTATTTCAAAAATTATTTGTATCTTTGCAAAACCAACAAAGTATCTGCTGTGGAAAAATGTCTTGTTTTCTCGTTGACTATAGTTCTGTTGTTTGTTTCGCAACGGGCGGTTGCAATGCCCGAATGTGGTGTTGCTTTAGTGGGCGATGTTGCTATAATTGACGAGTCTGTTGCTTGCTGCGACAACGATGACGATTTGTGTTGCATTGCTTCGAGAGCCGTTGCAATAAAAACAGGCAAAAAAAAATCGCAACTACTGGAAAAGTTTTATACTATCAAAAACAGAATTAAGTATAAAAATCAGGTAACGACAAATTTTCAAGGGATTAATTTTCTGCCCCAATCGTTTTTTGATGTTTATTCGGGTAGCAAAGTCTATCTGCTTACCAATGGCGACTAATGTTAGTTCTTGCTTGTTTTGGCAGGAACTGAAAAACTAAAGCAAAACAATTTTTTTGTTGACACGATTTTTGTTGTGCCGACGATTACCTATTTATTAAAAACCAAACAGCAACTATTATGAGAAAAATATATTTAATAGCCATAGCTATCATTACCGCAACTTTACTGATGTTTCAAAGTTGCAATAAAAGTGAAAATTTTCAAGGAATTGCCAAGCCTAAAGATAGTTTTCATTCCGTTTTAAGAGCAAATATGAATAATGTAGGCTCTGTGCCTACCGGTAGTAATTCTAAAAACCCGTCAGGCGAATTTCAAACAATCTATTTGGACTTTCCCGAAATAACTCCTGAAATTCAAAATAAAATTGATGATGTAAATTCAATTCGTTCTATTTCTGACTTAATAGTTAGTGAGGGAGCTATTTTGGAATTTACAAATTTTGGAAAAAATGTCAAAGTTCAATTTGATATCCCTGTTAAAGAGGCTGAAAAGAGTTTAGACCCTATGATTGTAGAAGCTAAAAAATACCTCTACTCAAAAGGGTTTTCAGAGCAAGAACTTCAAACTATGATTGCCACAGAAGAGGCAACCGAATACGATTTGATTCCGCTTGTGATTTTTTTGCAAGAAACAGCATTTTCACAAAACGAAAATCCGTTTTTTCATTGTGCGGCTGTTGTGATTGGAGCAAATGCCCCTCTCGTTTCTGCTCCGTCTAAAACAGCAATTAAGCAGACATTCAGTGTTTCGGTTGCAGAATCATCGGGGGCTGTTGCTTCGGCTATTGCTGTTGGGAATTACACGCAGTGCCTTTACAAGGAAATGGACGTGCTTGCTGAAACCATGCTTACATCTAATGAATTTGAGAAAACGTTAGACATGCAAAAATCGTTTATTGATATGCTTTCGATTGAAAATTTGATCGAAACTCCGAAAATTAACGAATTGTTAAGTATTAGTACAGATGCTGAAATGATTGAATGGATTGAGCTCAATATATCCTATACAAAGTTCACATCTGTTGCAGAAGTAAACAGCTTGTCAGAAGCAATAATAAATCAAGCTACAGCAACAAAAACAAAGTTTATTTCGGCAAGAGTGGAATTGGATATAGCTCTATTTGGGGAACATATAGATGGGTGGATAAATAAGTCCATAGCACGTGATCCAGCAGAATGTAGAGTGCTGGCAACTGCCACATATATGAACAGTGTGTATACCTGTGGTCGTATAGCAATATTTCTTCCAAAGGCTGGACTTGCATGTGCTGTTACCGCCTCTGTAATTTATGCGATAACCTATATGAATTGCTGAAACAGATATAATAATAGCAAAAATTATTAACTAATAAGTTTTTATATTATGAAACTTTTTTTAAAAAAAATAGCAGCCAAAATCGACTCTATGAGTCGGCTCCAAGATATTGGGATTGGTATGTGTCTTTTAGGCTGTGGTGTGTTGCTGTACCTTTGTTTTTTCGGGCAGGCCACACTATTTAGGAACTTCCTTTTTTATGGCGGACTAATAATAATGGGCATTTCCCTCGTATTAGGTGTTTTGTACGATATCACTTGTTATAGGAAAGAACGCAATACAAACAAAAGGGTCTTATTTAGGAATTTAATCTTTTTTACCATTTTTCTTGTTATCATCGTATGGGGGACTTTTCTAATCGAGATTTGATCGAGCTCCGTTGGGCTGAGGCTCCGGCCCAATGTCGTTCAGTTAAGGATTAAATAGCACGTTTATAATTTGTTAAAGTTTTATATTTTCCATTTTTATCAGCTGTTTTTCGTATTCTTGGATAGGTTCTGTTCGGTCTGATCGGTTCT
>WRCN01000041.1 GCA_009783885.1 Bacteroidales bacterium
AATATCTTCCACAAACAATTCCCATATTGGGAATAAATCAAGGATGACATCATTCCTAAACTAACATTTTGTTAATCTGGGACGATACGTGTTTGTCCCCCCAAAATGCGAAACAATTAGAAATTTCAATATTTTTTCTTAACTGATACGCAATGAAAACTATTGTTTTTGCACAACTTACAACCTATTCAGATATTATCAGATAATATTCGAAATATTTTTGTGAACAAAACATTTTTTCAATAATCAAAATACATCTAACATCAATAATTTTAAATATTTACATTGAGTTACGGTCGTAAATTGCCATAAACAGAAATAGATTCGAGAATGCTTCTAATACAAATGCGCATAGTGATTTAAGTCATTTTTTATGTGTAGTGCCATTGCCAAGTACTCATGTTCAATGATACTTGACAAGATTTGCTATCATGATTATAATAATAAGTGTTCTATTAATTACTTTCTTTAAGTGTTATAGGAACGACTATTAAAAAGTTTTCGTGAAGTCTGTTATTTCCTATTTGAAGAGTGTATTTAATGTCATTTTTCTCAAAAAGCAATGAATGATATAAATGAAACGTTATTGTCTCCACGATGGGTCTAAAACCCTCGCCTTCAGGCGAAACCTTTAGGTTTTACACTCGTCATGCGAGTTTTGAAAAAAGTTCGTTTGAGTTTCCTATCAAAGTCCTGTCGTTTGACGTGGATTTCAAGGAGCCTCTAATGAAAGACTTTCCTCCGTGAGCGAAAGGACTTCAGTCCGTAGCTCACGGCACCTTGATTCCACCGGCTTCAGCCGGTGGTGAAAGTTCAATTCCTATTTGAAGAGTGTATTTAATGTCATTTTTCTCAAAAAGCAATGAATGATATAAATGAAACGTTATTAAACCAACAGTATTTTACGTAAATCATTCATTGTATATTCTTGGAAAGAGTAGTTAGTAACATTTAGTCAAATAATTTTTAGAGAGTTAAAACATGAAAAATAGTACAAAAATCGTATCGTGGGCACTGGCTATGTTGCCGCTTATCATTGCATTTGCATTTTATTGTGCGAATGCCCAAAAATCGCAAGCAGGATATGCGATTGGTCCCCTACCCCACAGTGAGTTGTTTTCTGTGCGCGGCGGTGGTACTGAAAACCAAAAATGTTCCGAAACGGATTCTCAGGGCAGAAAATCGGATTCTCATGCCTGCGCAAAAAGTCAAGAGATACGGAAAACCTGTAAAGATGGCACGTCAGGTGATCCTGATGAGTTTATCGGTTATTCAGATGAACCGACATACACAACTCATATTAATAACGCCAGTACTCAGGAAATTAAAACTAGTGTCGTAAATTGTTCGTATACTTGTGCTTACGATGGTGGTAGTGAGGCACTTCGTTATGCAAAATGTGGTACAGATGGTTCCTGCGACCAAGATGAGAATAAATATAAGTCTTCCGATAGGTGCCGTAATTTTACGTCACCTCCCGAACCAGCCGCTCCAGCGTGGGAACAAGCACATAGTTTTTCGTGTATAGATCCGTAATTTCCATATTAACAGCAAGTGTGCCAAAGCTCCTGTGAATTGTCGAGTAGTGACCTGTCAACGCCAAAACTTGATGTTGATTAAATTCATAATCATTTCGGTTTAAGTTCCCAAATAACCCGAAACTTAACGTTTTTCTATTTTTGTCAACATCTTAATATTATAGGTTTGACGTTCCACCATATTTGTTCCGTGACCACAAAATTTGTCCATTTTTTCCAAATCCACGCGGTTGTGTAAAAATGGGAAAAATCCTGTGATAAATCATTGGATTATGGAACAGGTCTAATGTAACGTCGAGTCTGTAGGGCGTGTTGGCATTAGGTCTTGCCTTATGTAATTTATTTCGTACAAGTTCGTGGGTGATGAACATTTCCCACAACAGTATGACCAATCCATGGTATGTAGCCCGTGTAATGTGATGTGGTCGATATTCAAAATGTTGATTTTCTCAACACAATTCTAACCATTGCCAAAACCGAGTGCAAATGGCGGAAAATTCCCAAGGTATTTGGAGCTTGGTTTACCTTATAATCGTCGCTTGCGACGCTTGGGATTACAAGGGAGCCTCGCATCCAAACAAAACTCAATATAACACACTTGATATTATGATGTTGTCGCTCGACAGCACCCGTATTTAACTCGACTTTTGCCAAAAATTGGTATTGGACAACTTTTCAACGAAAAAATCTGCAACACATATTGAAATACGAAGGTTGGGAATACTGGGCAAATTTTAATCATACTGAAGTTGATTGAACGCCCGCCAAAAGAGCGGAGATTAGTTAATTTGGAGAAATTAAAGGCTTTTGTATTCCTTCTATTTTTCGTATTTTAATTTTGGCAAAAGTCGAGTTTAAGGTGTGGTCCGGATGTATCGGTGTGTTAAAAAACGGCACCCAAGCTATCGGCCAAAGTCGTGGTGGTCGTTATACAGTAATTCACTTGATCGTGATGAAAGAAATCACATCTGTAGTGTTTCACCTGTCGCTCGGCCTATCCGCCGACGATTCCGAAATCCGGAAACTAGCGGTACGTCAAACCTAAATATTGATGTTGACTAAAATAGTAATAATAGACTTGTTCCATAAACCTTTTCGTAACAATTTTGGCCTTGTTATGGATTGCGAAAACGATTATCATTCCTTGAATCGTAACAAATTCATAAAGTTCAGTCAAGGATGATATTATGGAACGAGTGAAAAAAGCGTTGAGAATGTCGGACCAACAATTCAAACGCATCATCGGAACCACCAAGCCGGTCTTTCTTATGATGATCAACGTGTTGGAAATCGCCCACGAAAAACTGCACGAAACCGGAGGTAAACCACACGATTTGACGGTCGGCGACAAACTCCTGATTGCCCTGCAATATTATCGAGAGTACCGCACGATGGAAAACATCGCCGTCGATTACGGCTGTGCCAAAAGTTCCGTTTGCCGATTCATCAACTGGATTGAGAACACGCTGTCTGCCGACGGTCAATTTCAGTTGCCCGGCAAGCAGGCTTTGCAAGATGGTACGCTCAAAACCGTGGCCGTTGATGTAACGGAGCATCCGACCGAACACCCCCAAACAACATTGTGCGTTGTGTAAGATGAGTCTGCTGATCCTGGCGGCGTGTTTGACGGTTTTGATTTTGGCGGACAGTGGTTATCAAGGCATCCGGAAATATTATCACTGGAGTTTGGTGCCGATCAAAAAGAGCAAAAACTGTGCGTTGTCAGAAGCGGGAAAGGCGTTCCATCGGGAGTTGTCCCGACGGAGAATTGTGATTGAGACTACCAATGCCAGAATCAACGTGTTCAAAATTATGGCGAACCCCTATCGAAACCGACGGCAAAGTCACCTGTTGCGAACGAAACTCGTCTGTGCAATAATCAACGCAGAAAAAGCATTGTAGGGTTATGGAACAAGCCTAATGTTAAGTTTCGGGTTATTTGGGAACTTAAACCGAAATGATTATGAATTTAATCAACATCAAGTTTTGGCGTTGACAGGTCACTAGGAGTCAACTGGAAAGTTTCAGGCGACTGCTTAAAGTATGGGGAAATCTTCCTATTTCGTTGCGAAAAAGCGACGAGTGGGAAACTTAAATTTTGCGAGAAATGAATAGCTTCTACTATTTTTTAAGGGAAACTGTTGTTATGCCGCTTAACTTAAATCTGTTTTTTAAAACTAAATATTGTGTTGCTCTGACGCTTTTGTGTTTATATCTCACAGGTTATTGTACACTCCACGCGGAAGATGATGTTACCACTCTCAAAAATCTTGTTAATCTAATTAAATCAAATGAAAGTGCCATAAAAAGCTGGAAAGGAAAAGTGGTTTTTAATCAAGATATTGAACTCATCATGAAGGCTGGAACTCAGGTAATTACACGCGAAAAAGCAATATATGATATAAGTTTTTGTGTAGACTTAGTGAGCGGAAAAAAAGTGGTCTTCTCAACACAACGACAAGTGAAACAACTTATTGGTAATACTTGGATTGTCCCTCTAAGTGCTAATATTGGTGCCCTAAGTATCCCTGAAAAATCTGAATTTTATTCTTTTCGATACTATCCGCCTAACAGACGTGGATTGTTTATGAAAGACAAAGACTCCAGTGTTTTACAAGATGGTATGGGTTATGAAATTGCATCTAGTGTTATTTTGAATAATGTTGAACCTAAAGGTTGGGATACGTCCTCTTCACTTTATTTTAACCCTTTGCATTATATTAATAGAGATCACGTTGAAAATCGTCATATTACTAAAAAATTGGAGAATCTTATTTCTTTTTTAGAAAAAAGGCAAAAACGTAATTTTGATTTTGATGACGAGTGGAGTATTACGTATGACAACAATCTTGTATCATTATGCTGTTCATGTGAAGATGGCGATGTTATTACTCACACATTTAATCTAGAATGTGGTGGAATGTTGGTTAAATATCTTTACAGTAATGTTGTTGCCCAGTCCAAATCTCCGACATTAGAATTCGAGTGCGTTCCACAACGTATTAATGGAATTTGGGTTCCAAAGAGAATTAACAATACAAAAGTCAATTTCAATTGTATGGTTGATTTTACTGAATCAATTATTAACGGGCCGATTGATGTTTCCGATTTTACATTAGCAAAAATGGGTGTTCACGAAGGAGACGTGATGCAAGATTTAAGAACTCAAACACGTACTGTACTCCATGGAAAGGATTTGTTGCCAGCAGAAGTTTTTGATCCCAACATGTTAGCTCGTGGCCCGTTTGTGTTCCGGATGACGTTAATAGGTGTTGGGATTGTTTTTATTCTTTGTGCCTGTTTTCTTAAACTTCGACGTTGGCAAAGTAGTACTTCTGCATTAAAACCATGAAAGCATTATTTTCTCATTTAGCCCTACCGACTTTTATCGCTTGTGTTGGATGTGGTGTTTTGGCAATTGTATTGTTTTTTAGAAATTATCAACACACACAGTTGACATTCTCAAGTGTTACACCTCAATGTGCTCATTGGGCAATTTTTCGAACCACTCAACTCATTGGTATTCCAATGAATTTGGAAGAGGTACAACGGTTGTTGCCCAATCAATCGAATGGTCATACGCTATTACAAATCATTGAAACATTTGCTAAAATTGGAGTCGAAGCAGAAGGTTATCGCGATGACTGGGACTCTCTGGCCAAGTTGTCCTTTCCTTGTATTGTTCATCTCTCGAACCCAGATCATTACGTTGTCGTTTCCGGCATGGAATCCGAACGCGGTTACATTCATATTTTTGACGATGCAGGAAATCGAACGCGACAACAACGTAGTACTTTTGAAAAACGATGGACGGGGTATTCGATACGCATCAGGAAATCTCCCGATTTTTTTCTCGCCAAAGTCAACGACTCGAAGCCTCATGTATTTTTTGATCATTTAACTTTAGATAAAGGCGATATTCCTGCAATCGGTGAACCCACAGAGTTTGTGTTCCCAATTTATAATTTTGGCAAAGCTGATCTTATCGTAGAAGATGTCAAAGTTGATTGTGTGTGTCTCGAAAGCGAGAAACCGATGACACCAATCCCACCTGGTGGAACCGGAGTCATCAAACTATTTTACTTTGTAGAACCAAAACGAGGTGTTTTCACTCAAGCGGCAGCAGTTAAAACAAATGATCCTGATAATCCTATTGTTCTAATTTCCGCTTGTGGTTTTACAGGTGTTGAAGTACGTATTGAACCACCGCGAATTAACCTTCATCGATTCTTTGCAGGACGTGAAAACACTTTTCGTTGTTTTATTAGTTATACGGGAGAATGGAATGATTTTCAAATTGAGCTGGAATCAACCGATCTGATTGGTGTTGAACTTTTGCGACATGAGTGTTTGCCTCTTGATCAATCTGTTTTTTCAAGTACTTTGATTGAAGTTCAATCAAAAGCAGAAATTTCCCGTACGGTCGGGAAGAACAACCGTTTTCTCAATCTTGTTTTTAGATCAAACGAAAGTCTTTCGGAACGTATTAGTGGTACAATCATTCTTAAAACCAATATAAAGGGTTATGAACGTTTTACTCTACACGTATCTGGTGAAATCATATCACCGGTTCAGGCTTTTCCCAACGTGGCTGATATTCGAAACGATGATGAATGCTTAGTTACTCTTGTTTCTCTCGTCGATGAACCATTCCGCATCGTTGGTATTGATTGTGATTCCGCAGTTTCATGTCAGTACGATCCGTCTAAATTATTGAAAGAGCATTGTATTCGTATCAAAAAGAATGCTGAACTGGCATCTTGTCACTTTAACATAAGTTACCAACTAGAAAAAGATACTATGCCAATCAATCTTCCACTGCCACTTCTTGTTGAAGCGTTCGCGTTCTACTAAGAGTCTATTTGGAAACCAAACGCCTTATAAATTGACTATTTATGAAACAAGATTCGATAATTGAAGATTGGAGTATTTTTCGGTGTAAATTTGTGCAACGGGAGCAAGATGTTCGCCAGCCACACAATTTCAACGTTCGAAGTGGTGGTGCGTTTGTAGGCTTTGATCAGGTGCCGCATTGTGCGTTCCACAACCCAACAACGCAGAATGATCGCAAAGTCCGGCGGTGCATCTTTCGACTTCGACATGATTTCGATTCACCAACCAGATTGATGACATTTCAGCTATTTATACAATTTGTAATTATGATACTTCGAATCGGCCCAAATCAACTCCAAACGAACATACTTTTCCTGCGAAATTTTAGCCAACACCAACGTGGCTACGTTGTAGTCATCGACGTAAGTGCTCGTGATGGCAACCGCAATTACAAAACACATTACATCCGTAAAAATATGGCGTTATCGAACTTTGATCCTTTTTCCGGCATCATACCACGTTCTCCTCCCGCCTCAGTTGGCAAATCAATACTTCCCGCACTCAGCGTCAGTTCGCGTCTATCGGCAACGCAAGCGTCCTGCTGATGCGATTGTGTAATTCGAATGAGTGCTTTGTTGCCCTTCCACTATTTGAAGTGATAATACGCGGTACTGTGCGGTGGCAGTATTGGCAAATTGAAAGGGCATGCGGCAAGAATCCCCACTGGACACCGGTTCGATTCCAGTGCAAAAATGACATTGACGATTTCGCCCATACCGACGGAATTTTTTCCCGGCCTTTTTAGGCGGCGACAAAAGAGGACGAATCAAGTCCCACAGTGCCGGTTTTGTAAGCCTTGCGTAAGATCTTACACTTATTTGAATACAATACATCCCTGTGAGCTTTTACGCAAGGCATAACTATTTAATGCTTAAATCGGTTCCAAATAGACTCTATAA
>WRCN01000042.1 GCA_009783885.1 Bacteroidales bacterium
CAGACTTTAATTAGTTTGATTTTAATCCACAACTTTCACAGGAGGCTGTTTTTGTTGTACCAACTAATTTTGTTGTTCACATACACACATTTACATAAAAAAGCGTGGTACTTTTCAGGTATCCCGCTAGTAGAGGTATCTGGCATAACCCGCAAAGGCAGAATAAGTAAAAGCCCACGCCTTGCGTGAGCATTTTTGACTTATTCCTTCCTTTGCTTCAAATCGCCAGATTTTCTACTAGTAAGAATAAACTAAAATGCTTTTTTCAGCATATTTCAAGATGTGCGTATTATCAGCACATTATTTTTTCATAGGCAATCTTTTTTTTGTTTTAATTTTTGCAAAGATAGATAAAATTTCCGAAATAACAAAACATTGTCAATTTTTCATTTTACAACTTTTCCTTGTAAAATCACCGTTTCCACTTTATTATTTCCATAGGAATACGGCATAAATTCATAATTTGGGATGGGTTTTGTGATAAACATATTGGCGATTTTTCCTTTGGCAATGCTGCCGAGTTGATCGCTCAAACCCATGGCGTACGCAGTATTTATTGTTGTTGCATTAATTACTTCCTCGGGCAACATGCGATATTTGATACAGCCCAGCGATTGAATAAACTGCATATTTCCCGAAGGCGACGAACCCGGATTGAAATCGCTTGCCAACGCCACAGGCAAGCCCGCTTCCATCATTTTACGAACAGGCGAAAGCGGTAAATTCAAAAAGAACGCAGCACCAGGCAAAACCGTCGGCATCGTTTCCGAATTCAACAAACATTCAATCTCCTCATCGCCCACATATTCTAAGTGATCTACAGATAAAGCATTGTATTTCACACCCACTTGAATACCGCCCGAAAAATCCAATTCATTCGCATGAATTTTTGGACGCAATCCGTATTTTGCAGCTGCATTCAGAATTTTATCGGTTTCCTCAACCGTAAAAAACCCTTTATCGCAAAATACATCTACAAAATCTGCCAATTTTTCTTCCGCCACACGCGGCAACATTTCATTAACAACCAAATCCACGTATTCGCCTTGACGACCACGATAATCCATCGCAACAGCGTGTGCACCTAAAAAATTCGACTTGATGGAAACCGGCGTCAATTCCTTCAAACGGCGAATCACACGCAACATTTTCAATTCGGCTTCGACTGATAATCCATAACCACTTTTGATTTCGATTGCACCCGTTCCGTAGGTAATCATTTCATTAATTCTTCCCATTGCCGATTCAATCAACTCCTCTTCTGAAGCATCTTGCAAGCGTTTTGCAGAGTTCAAAATACCACCGCCTTGTTTGGCGATTTCCTCGTAGGAAAGTCCTTTGATTTTGTTGACATATTCCAATTCACGACTTCCTGCGTACACAATATGCGTGTGCGAATCGCAAAATGCTGGAAAAACCAAGCGGTTTGAAGCGTCTATCACTTCGCCCGAATATTCAGGACATTTGTCCATGGTTCCAAAATCTGCAATTTTTTTGTCTTTGATTAGCAAAAAAGCGTTATCAATGGTTTCGATTTTTGCCATATCGGCGCCTTTTACACACGTTTTCGGTGTGTGCTCGACTTGCACTAACTGTTTGATGTTGTTGATTAGCATGGTTTCTTTTTTTTATTCCGTCTTTAGAGATTGTTCGAGTTCTTCAATCGTGGGCAAACTGCTTTTCAGTTTTTTCGGCAGAGATGAGGTTAAGTCAAATTCGCTTACGCCCATTGGTTTTTTAAATCATCATTGGATTTTGCGTTTTATTTCCGAAAACCAGTTTAGATAGTCTTTATTAGCTATGGCAAGTTCTTTCATAACAAAATTTTTGCAAAGATACGAAAAAATAGAGAATTGAGAATTGGCATTTAAAAATTTTGTAATTTCAGGAAAAAAGTGTATCTTTGCGTATATTTATGTGGTTTGGCGCAATATGCTTCGCTCCTTGCGCCACATCGACTCGCCCGCTGCACGGCAGATGTGCGCCGTTACACGGGACAGCGCAATGGACAATGAAGTAGAAATTTGAATATTAAATGAAATATAAACCGTCCGACAAGGATATAAAAATTGATTGCAATGGAAAATAACGCACAAATTTGTCAGAGTTGCGGAATGCCTATCAGCGAAGATAAACAAAAAGGCACGAATGAAGACGGAAGTTTATCAAATGATTATTGTTCGTATTGTTTCCAAAAGGGAAAATTCACGCAGAATGTTTCACTTGATGAACAGGTTGAAATCGGCTTGAGCTACTATCCTCCTTACAAGGAAGCAAAAACTCAGGAAGAAAAGAATTTGCTCAAACAACAATCAAAAGAGTATTTGTCTAATCTTAAAAGGTGGAAGTCTTAATCTAAAAAACTATGAATAGAGAGTACGTCTGTTACTGCGGTCTTTACTGCGAAAATTGTGCTGTAAAGGTAAAAGTCGAACCTGCATCGAAAATCTTGTATGAAGAAATGAAGAAAGCGGGATTTGAAGATATTATGCCATTTTTGTCCGATGGCGATAAATTTTGGTCGTTTTTAACAGGGATGGCTGTCGAAGGCGTATGTATCTCGTGTAAGGCAGGAAGTGGCGACCCCAACTGCAAAATCAGAATATGTGCAAAAGAAAAGAATGTTGAAATTTGCGCATTATGCGAAAGTTACCCCTGTGAACTTTTCACAAAATATTTTGAAGCATTACCATTGTTTCAACATGATAATTCCGTTCTTCGAGAGAACGGTTGGGAGGCATGGTCGAAACTTCAAGATGAGCGCCAAGCAAGAGGGTTTACTTACTCTGAAAATGAGAAAGAATAGACGTGAACTTCCTAACCTATTCGCTATAGAGAGAACAGAGTCAAAAAAATCTTAATTTTGTAGTATAAAAAAGAAAAAAAACCTGAAGTATGACCGTAAATTCAAACTTTTGCATGAACATTATGAAAACACTACTTACAATCACTTTTTTGTTGTTAACCCTTCAGTTATCCGCATGGGGCTTCAAAGCCCATTATGTTATTGCAGAAATGGCCGAACAAAATTTAACGCCGAAAGCCAAAGCCAAAGTGGACGACATGTTGGATGGTAAAAAAATGGTTTACTGGGCAGATTGGATGGATAAAGTACGAAGCGACAACACGTATGATTTTACAGCAACGTGGCACTTTGCCAACGTAGATTCGGGACAAACCTACGAATCCATGCCGAAAGTCGAGACCGGCGACGTGGTTACTGCTACGGAATTGGCGATAACGATGATTCAATCAAACACCGAAAGCGACTCTATCAAAACAATGTATTTGAAGTTTTTAATTCATTTGATTGGAGATTTGCATTGTCCGATGCATGCCGGACGATCGACCGACCTCGGTGGAAATCGACATCCTGTAACTTGGTTTGGCAACGAAACCAACCTTCATAGGTTGTGGGATTCGCAACTTCTCGAATCGGCAAGACAATGGAGTTATTCCGAGTGGGCAGATAATCTGATGGCTGGCATTACAACGACAGACATTGCTCAAATGCAGCAAGGAACACCAAGAGAATGGTTCTCTGAAACGGCAAAAATCGCCGATTTTATTTACAAAAACACACCACAAAACCAAAATCACAGCTACAAGTATATTTACGAAAATTCGCACATTCTGGAAGAGCAATTAACACTTGCCGGGTATCGCTTGGCTTACATACTCAATATGATTTTTGATTAATTTGGCTAAATGCATACATATTACTCAAAATAAAACACTAACTGGATTAACCCTGTTAGTGTTGGTAACTTCAGCCTTTTCTATTGTTTTGTATCTTCACTATCACAAGTTGTAGATTTATTCGCATTTTCTTCTTCCTTTATACTCGTTTTCAAGCAAGATATAAGTACTCTCGGGATGGATAAGAGTATCAAATACGTAAGAAGTAAAGTTAGCCCTAGTAACGCTGGAAGTTTAATTGTTGTTGCATAGTCAATCACCAAAAGAAGAACAATATTTATGCCTGTACAGCACATAAACGCATAATAAGCACCTTTATGTGCAGGTTCAAGAAAAGTCAACATGGCTTTTTTATCCTTTATTCTTCTGACCAAAAATGACCAATATACCTGAGATGTAATAATAGGTACGGCGACCATAAGAAATATTATTATTATGAATATTGTAAGCATAAATTTTTCTGATTTTTATATTAGTTACGAAAATACAACTTTTCTTTTATTTTTAACACCTTGCCACACAGGCATTAAAAGCGCTATCAGCAGCCGCTACCTCGCGTATATACATCGCCACAACAAATCCAGTACAAATAAGTCCTCCTCCACAAAAAAATACTCCTCCTATAAGACCTGCTGCTGCCCAGTTTACCGCTTCGGTAAAACTATCGCTACATGCTCTCCTGCAAGAAGGCGCCAAAGATGGAGAAGTAAGCCCTTCGAGTTGATAATCAATTGCAATAGAAATTACAGCAAGTTCTGGCAAGTCCTTATTGATGAGCATTTCTTGAATCTCATGTTCTTTTAATCCTATGGCATACAAATACTGTTTTGCTTCCGATACCATAGAATTTAGCGCCGTTTCAATATCTGAAGCATAAACATCAAGTTGAAATCGAGCATTAGTCTCCGTAACAGTATATTCTATACTGGCTCCGGTGCGGTCTATGAAATTTGAAACATCTTGCATTGTTCTTATGTTTTCAAATTCCGAAAGAAGGGCTAGTGTTACTTCGGAAAAAACATTTAAATAAATGGTTTCAAAATTACTTGATCCTTCTGCTCTTTGAACTCGTGTGCTGTTTACCGGAGTTGCCATGAAATTATCTGTATACAAATTCAATGCAGAAAGAAATTGCTTTTCTGCGTCAAAAACATTTTCGACTTCTACTTTTGTACAAGAATTAAACAAAGTTGCTCCTAAAATAAATAATGCTGTTGTAAATAATATTTTTTTCATTTTCTTTTTTGTTTTAACGTCCGCTCCTTTAGCAGACAATTAGTTAGTTTGATTTTAATCCACAACTTTCACAAGAGGCTGTTTTGTTGTACCAACTAAATTTTGTTGTTCACATACACACATTTACATAAAAAAGCGTGGTACTTATAGCGTACTCCGCTTACAGAGGTATTTAGCGTGACCCATCAGAACAGAATAAGTATAAAGTCCACGCTTGGCGTGAACATTTTGACTTAAGCTTTTTCTGATTTC
>WRCN01000043.1 GCA_009783885.1 Bacteroidales bacterium
CGTATCTTTGCGGCATTGAAATTATAATATTAAAAATATACTATATGCCGGAGATTTCAGATTTTTATGGAATAATTATTACGATGCTGTTTGATGACCATAATCCGCCGCATTTCCATGTTAAATATGGCGAATATAGGGCATTGATTACAATAAAAGATGGAATAATTAAGGGAAGTTTACCTCGACGTGCATTAAATCTTGTTTTTGAATGGCTTGATTTGCACCGTGAAGAACTACTTGATAATTGGAATAGGGTAGAAAATCGAAAAGATTTATTTAAAATAGAGCCTTTACCGTAAAGCACTAATACTATGATAGGAACAGACGAAATATTATGGGTTACGAAAGCCGAATATGCCGATAATTATAAATTATTGCTTACTTTTAGTAATGATGTAACTAAATTGGTTGACTTAGAAAACTGTTTGTATGGCGAGGTTTTCGAACCTCTAAGGGACATGGAAAAATTTAAACAGTTTAGGCTTTCCGATTGGACTGTGGAATGGTATAATGGGGCAGATTTTGCGCCCGAATACTTGTTTGGATTGAGTAATTGAAAACGGACAAAGGAAATACCGTCCTTGTCATCGAACATAACACAGAAGTAATCAAAATGGCAGACCATATTATTGACCTCGGTCCCGAAGGTGGAAACCGCGGCGGAATGATTGTCGCAACGGGAACGCCGGAAGAGATTAAGAGGAATGAGGCGAGTATTACGGGGCGGTTTCTTTAGAACGCGGATGACGCAGATAAAGAGTATCTATGTTTATCTATCTCGTTATAATGACCTTTTTTGCTTCGATTTTATTTTCACGATTCATCAATCTTACAACGTATAAACCGGGACTAAAATCGGATACATTTAGTTCTATCACTTCATTATCAAGTTCGACATAATTTATCACAAGCCTTCCCATGTTGTCATAAATTCTTACATCGGTTAAGGTTCCGTCATTTTTTATGAATAAAGTTGAAGAGGCAGGATTCGGGTAGATAGCATTTGCATTAATCCCAACATCCTGAACGCTTAAATATTCTACATAACCTTCTGCTTTGTGTGTTTTAAATATTGCTCGGGAACAATCATCTGTAAATAAGGTGTAATTTACAAAACCAACATAAAGATTATCGTATGCATCATAAATTAAGTTTTCGACCGTAGTGGAATCTGAGGTACACCAACAAACGGTATAAATATCTACATCACAGATACTGTTATTTTTTACGTTATACTGTGCATTATTACAAATTTTAGAATTGGCTACCGGAGCAACATACCAAAAGGTGCCATTGTAATAAGCATCTAATTCAACCCCCACTTGATTATTTGAGATGTCACAATTATCAATTTCCAATCCTTCATAGAAAGCTCTGACGCCTATATTGTTGTCTGTAACAATACAATTTGTCAAATTACCTCTTCCGCCATATAACGCGACTTTTGAATGGTTTGTAAATGTTGAATGAGAAACGCTCACTCGCTCTGTCATATACAATCCGTATTCGTTGTTTTCAAAAATGCAGTGATTGACCATCTTATCTGCATTCGTTATACATTTTTCGTTATTGGCAAAATAACAATTTTCAACCAACATTGAATTCCCTGTATATCCGCCTAAGGCTGTCGTATTGAATGTGAATCGGGAATTTTTTACTTTGTCTACCCCGCCCCAACAACATTCTTCTTTAATAGCGGTTGAAGCATGAGAGAAATTACAGTAATCGAACGATGCATTCCCGCCCAATGTGTTCAGAATATCAATTCCGTACCATAAACCTTTAGTTGTTCCCGTATGTGAAATAAATGATATGGAATCGGTTTCTGTACCTAAAGCTACCAAAGTACCGCGAATTTGTAACCTAAACCCGTTTCCAAACCGAACTTCAACGCCCGGCTCAATAGTTAACTGCCATTTGGGAAAAACAACAACATCTCCCGTAACTAAATAAGGACTTTTTTCCTTGGTTAAAGTAACATCGGAATTTATCATTCCTTCAATAGGCGTCTGCCCAAAGCCAACAACGATTAGTGTTGACAAAACTATAAGTAAAACTAATTTTTTCATAAAAATGATAATTTATTTTGTTGATTATTAAATTAATACTAAACATTCTTCAACTTTTTATTATTTTTCCGACTGCAAAGGTACACATTTTTTTGAATAACATTTTGAAAATTATAACTAAAAAAAGCGTATCTTTGCAAAATCAATAAAATTCATACGAATAAAATTTATTTATCAATAAAAACGGCACTTATGCGGCGAAAAATCGAACATACTTTGTTACAATGGAAAGAAAAAGGCAACTCTTTACCATTGATGTTAATAGGCGCTCGTCAAACGGGTAAGACATTTATTATCAACGAGTTTTGCAATGATAATTATGCGCATAAAATCGAAATCAACTTTTTGCAAAACGATGTTTTCAAATCGTTTTTTGATGGTTCGCTAAGTCCTCAGGATATTATAGAAAATATTGAATTATTTTTTCATACTACCATCAATCCTGAAAATACAGTCATTTTTTTGGACGAAATTCAGGAATGTGAAAAGGCAATCGCTTCGTTGAAATTTTTTGCCGAATCAAAAATCCGCTACAATATAATTTCCGCAGGCAGTTTGTTAGGCGTAAAAATTAATCGAATGAGAGTGGCTTTTCCGGTTGGGAAAGTGCAGATTGAGTATATGTATCCTCTTGATTTTGAAGAATTTTTGTGGGCGGTTGACGAAAAAACGTTGAGCAATAAAATTCATCGTAATTTTGCGGAAAACAAAGCATTTATTCAGGTTATTCACGAAAAAGCGCTGACTTTGTACAAAAATTTTCTGTTTCTTGGCGGAATGCCGGCAGTAGTCAGCAATTATGTGGATAACGGCAAGGAAGTAACCGCGATTTCTGAAAAAATAAAAGACGATATAATTACGGGGTACATGGCGGATATGGCAAAATATGCCGAAAATATCAACTCGCTCAAAATTTTGAAAGTATATCATTCTGTAAAAGAGCAACTTGCACAGGAACAGAAAAAATTCCGTTATAAATTGGTGGAAGAAAAAGCAAACAAACAAAAGTATGAAACAGCGATAGAGTGGTTGATACAAGCAGGGTTGGCACTGTTTTGTCCGTTGGTTTCAAACCCTGTCCGCCCGCTGAAATCAGACGAAAACGATAAAAAATTCAAACTTTACCTCTCCGATGTGGGACTATTGGTACATTTGGCAGGCATAAAACGATTCGACATCTTCCAAAACAAAGATTTCAAATACATTGGCGCACTGACGGAAAATTTTGTGGCACAGACATTTGTATCGAAAAACGAAAAATTGTATTATTGGGTATCGGGCAACGAAGCCGAAATGGACTTCCTGCTCTCGCAGGAAACAGGCATTGTTCCTTGTGAGGTAAAAGCCGCCGACAACGTGAAATCAAAAAGTTTATCTGTTTATGTGTCAAAATATAAGCCGCCCTATTCCATCAGAATTTCGGCAAAAAACTTTGGTTTTGAAAACGGAATAAAATTCGTGCCTTTGTATGCAGTGCATTGTATTGAATGAACCACTACTCCTTCACCACCTTCCGCACAACCACGCCGTTTTCGGTTTGAATGCGGATGAAATACACGCCTGTGGGCAAATGCGCGATGCTGATGGTGATTTCCGATTTATTTGAGATGTCACAATTATCAATTTCCAATCCTTCATAGAAAGCTCTGACGCCTATATTGTTGTCTGTAACAATACAATTAGTCAACTCGCCTCTTCCGCCATATAACGCGATTTTTGAGTGGTTTGTAAATGTTGAATGTGAAACGCTCACGCGCTCTGTCATATACAATCCGTATTCGTTGTTTTCAAAAATGCAGTGATTAACCACCTTATCTCCATTCGTTATACATTTTTCGTTATTGGCAAAATAACAATTTTCAACCAACATTGGATTCCCTTGAAAAATTATTCACATTCATAACCAAAAAAATCGTATCTTTGCACCCCATTTTGCGTAAGGAATTAAATAAATCATATAATAATAAGTTTTTATAGAACGACATGAAAGTTTATCAAACAAGCGAGATTAGAAATATTGCCCTCGTGGGCGGTGCAAAAGCCGGAAAAACAACATTGGCAGAGAGCATGTTATTTGAAGGCGGGCTTATCAACAGAAGAGGCAACGTTGACGACGGCAACACAGTCTCCGATTACAGAGAAATCGAACTCGAACGCGGCAACTCCGTCTCATCAACGGTGATGTACAGTGAATTTGAAGGCAAAAAAATCAATATCATTGACACGCCCGGATTCGACGACTTCGTAGGAGAAGTCATCGCAGCCTTAAAAGTTATCGAGGCAGGCGTTGTGGTTGTGAATGCCCAAAACGGCGTTGAAGTAGGAACAGAAATTGCATGGAGAAATACCAGCAAACTCGAAACACCTATCATCTTCGCTATCAACCATTTAGAACATGAAAAATCCAATTTCGAGGAGACGTTGCGTCAGTTGAAATCACAATTCGGATCCGGCATCACGCCGTGCCAATTTCCGGTGAATGTAGGAATGAGTTTCAACTCCATCATTGACCTTTTGACAATGAAGATGCTGAAATATCCCGAAACCGGTGGAAAACCCGAAATCCTCGACATCCCCGCCGACCTGAAATCCAAAGCGGAAGAGATGCAAGCCACCATGATAGAAGAGTTGGCGGCTGCCGACGAAGAACTGATGGAACAGTTTTTTGAAAACGGCGCCCTGACCGAAGAACAAATGGCAAAAGGAATGAAATTAGGATTGATAAACAGGACTTTCTTCCCCGTTTTCTGCATCAACGCCAAACACAACATGGGCATTTCACGGTTGATGCA
>WRCN01000044.1 GCA_009783885.1 Bacteroidales bacterium
TCCTGCCTTGCATCTGTGTTCGTTACTTTGTTACGCTTTAAATTTACATATTATAATGCAGGTACCCAAATTATTCGTTAACTTTGCTTAGTTGTGCAACAGACACGAGACGCTTTGCCGAACATGCGCACTTCATGTTTTGCACGCTACAAAGAACAGAGGGGCTTCGCCGAACGTCTCGCTTCTCATTTTCAGCACGCTACGGCAAACTGAGGGGAGTAAACAGGGCAAGACATCTAATTCTTACCCAATAATCCAACGAGCAAGAATTGCATTTTTACGAGAACAACACCACATTTCATTTTGCGGAACTTGATACTCAATCATTGAACCATTTCCATGCGCATCGACTATAAAATAAGAAACAATTTTCATATATTCATGGTCTAGATCCATGAACTTTGCAGGAATAGCAAACATTCCCTTTGGAAGAAAATCAAACAAACCATCTTCGCGTGTATACAAACGAAATGGATGTGTCCCTTCAATTCTCATGTCTTCAATTGGCTGTGCAACAATATCTTTCATCATTTAAAAAAAATTAATTACGCCTCCACTTTCGGCTTTCGGCTTCTCCGATATCAAGTCATTATTTTAATTTTTGACAAAAAAAAGCGTGACACTTAACTGTATCCGCTTTCTGAGGTATTTAGCGTGACCTGACACTACAAATAAGTTAAGTTCACGCTTTCACGTGAACATCAAACTTATCCTTCAGTGTCTTCTAATCGCTAAATTTTCAGAAAGAAAGATATAAGCCTAATGCTTTTCTAATATGTCTTTTTCGTGCTTTTCAGCACCTTTTTTGTTTATATCATACTTAATAATTTCGTTTATAATACGGTCACGAAAATAGCTAATATTTTTTGAAAAACAAATTTTGTTAGAAAAAATGTTATATTGACGGGATGACTTTGAAGTCACCCCGTCAGTAAGTACGATAAGCGAGCCACTTACCCCATTACCACCTCAACATCAACACTTCCCCCTTTCGCAAAAGAAAGCGGAATAATATTTCCCTCAATTTCCTGTCCATTGACTTTAATCGACTTAACGCCTTTTTGAACGCCATTCGGATTGGAGAAATTGATATTAAATGTCGTATTTCTGAAAGTTCTCACAGCCGAGAATTTTTTCCATTCGGGCGAAACGCATGGGTCAATCAAAAGTCCATTGTAACTTCTGCGAACACCGAAAATCCAGTCGATAAGCACATTCAAGCGAGTAGGAGCCGTTCCTGTAAGCCAGGTATGTCCTGCTTTTCCGTGGTCGTTTGATGCCGGTCCCGAAACATATTCAGGATAAACAAAACGCTCTGCTGCATACAAATACGGGTCATCTTTACTTGCAACCGCAGGAATGGTTTTCATATAAACATCGTGCGCTTCTTTTCCGTAACCGAAAATACAAAGGGAGGCAATATACCAGCTTTCAAGGTGACGGAATTCGCCGCCGTTTTCTTTTTTACCCGGTGCGTTGCGTTTCCAACCTTGCGCATCAACCGGCAATTTTCCTTTAGACATTGTTTGGTCGCCTTGGTTAATAGCGATTCCGTATTTATCGTCAAGGTCTCTTTCGCACACTTTTTTGCAGGCGTCAAATCTTGCTTTGTCTGCAACTCCCGAAAATCCTGCCCAAGCAATCGGCTCAAAGAATGCAAAGCCGTCTGTTTGGCTGCTTCCCAAATCAACCGGAGCGCCGCCTTTTTCGATTGCTTCGTAAATCTCGGATTTTTCAACTCCTGTGCTTCTTGAGAAATCAGGTATGCTTTCAAGCGTTTTCTTCCAATCTTTAGAGGCAACGGCGCGGATATAATTTCCGTCTTTATCAATACATTTTTTCTCGATTTCGGCTTTTACGATTGCCGCTTTTTTCGCGTAATCGGCAGCCAACTCTTTTTCGATTCCCTTAGCGTTGAACAAGTCAATCATATCGTTAAGCGCTTTGTAAAGTTGTTGCGCCGCCATGGTCGAAACGCTTGTGAAGTTGCCCGACAGGTCGTCATTCCAATCTGCCATAAACATGTAGGGCAAACCGTTGTCGCTAAACTTCCAAACCTTCTCGATTGCGACTTTCAAATGCTCAAGCATCGTGCCTTCTTTTGCAGGCAATTCTTCCTTCGCGTCACAATACGGAACCACTTCGTCCAACATTCCGAAATCGCCGCTTTCTTTGATGTATTCGCAAGTTGTGAAAACAAGCCACATCGGGTCATCGCAACAGACAAAATCCTTGTTTCCTGCCGCAGACACAAAGAAATTGTGATATACAAATCCGTCCGAGAACATTTGTTCAGCGGTAAATTTAATCAACTCCTTTGCCGGTTTCGGGTCGTAAGGCAAAAGCGCCAAAATATCCTGCAAAATATCGCGGAAGCCGTATCCGTATTCAAAGCCCGAATGGAAACGCGATTTCATCCGGTTGAGAAGCGCAACCATCGCACACTGATACTGAAGCCATTTGTAAGCCGGATTCAACACTTCGTCTGTTCCGTCTACTTTAATCGACAATTTAGCAAGTTCTTTTTTCCATTCCTGTTTTACTTCTTCAAGCATTTTATTTGCGTTTGCAGGAACAAGAACCTCTGCAAGGAATTTCTTAATTGAAGCTTTGCCGTCGCAATAATAATCTTCCGTAGAAGGTGTGGCGCTTATAACAACGATTTCTTTTGTTTCGCCTGCTTTAAGCAAAAATGAGTTCTTGATAGAGGAAAGAGAGGAGCAGACTTCTTGGGCGTCGCGGCTTGGCAAATCCCAATCTTCGACAACCGCCGCAGGATTACCCATCGTGTTTATGTGGTGTCCGACAAATTCATCATAGCGTGTTGCAAACTGATTATTGGCAAGTGATGTAGTATGAACCAACACTTTACCGAACATTGCCTTGGTTCTTTGTTCGTCGCTGTCGAAAGTACGTCCATCGCCAAATCTCCAAACCACCGCATTCAACTCCTTGTCAATCATCGAACCGCCCATCATAAGCGTATTGAAGCCGCTGAACTGAATATCGCGCGCGTCTCCGAGGTTTACCGGATTCACATTAAACATCGTAACTTTGCGGTCTTTTGAATCGGTGTTTTTGATTTTGATAATTTGCACCATTGCATCGTAAGTGTTCGGCACAAAATCAACTGTTTCTACTTCAAAATTGTTGTATGCCGTTTTGAATTTCGCATAACCGAAGCCGAAGGTTGTTTCAAGTTCTTGGTCTTTATTATTTACCGGATACCAAGAGTTTGAAAAATATTTTCCGTCTTCCGTTCTGAAATAGGCGTATGTTCCGAGCAAGCGGGTTTTGTATGGGTCTTCGTGAACAAATCCGTTCAAAATGTCGCCTTCCTGCGTTCCGATTCTTGCAAAAGATGTTCCGTTATTGGTTACTCCCCAACAAAGCGTGTCGATAGGTCTTTTGTCTCTTCTTGCCAAAAGCATAAGCCACGGCTCGCGGGTCATGTCTCCGAAATTTTCTTTAATTACAACTTCGTTCTGTGAATTGAAGCTGAATTGTCCGTTGTTTTTCATTTTTTCCATGATAATTGTTATTTATTGTTGTAATTTTATTTTAAATACGACTGTTTGACTTGCTTTCTGCTTTTAAAGACAAAGGTACAAACTTTCCCTAAATAAGCAACAACCAAAAGGAGATTGCCGGTTAGCAAATGAAGAGCTTTTATAAAGTCTTTTTTTGTCAAAAACCGCATTTACCCGATTTAAATATAAAGAAAACATTGAATGGGCTAAAATAAAGTCCGCTGACTTTGAATAGGCAACGGACTTTATAGAATCAGTCAATAGGACAAATGACAAGTGTTCTTTGTTCGATACGAATTTGAACTTTGCTTCGTGGATTAAATCCTGCATCGGTCAACCATTTTCCCCTGAGGCGAAGTTCAGAGTAAACACGACGTGGACGTGAATCGACAACAGAAACTTCTTGAACCGTAAAGGTTCGGACTAAGTTCTTCAATTTGTTGGACATAATGATTAGATTTTGACGTTTAAGCACGAAAAAACGGTGTGCCTTTCCCGTTGTCAAAGTTCCAATCGGACTTGCCAATGCCATTACAACATTAGCACGGGAGTACACACCGCTATATTTTGTGGATTTGTACCCACAACAAAACAAAAAATCCACCACTACATAGTGTTGGACGAATAAACGCCCGACTGAAAACTTTGACAATGCAAAATTACACAAACGGGCGAAATAAAACAAATGTGAAGACTATTTTTTTACACCTCATATACAAAGACTGCACAGGTTTTCGGTACGCATCCCTTGTGTCTGTAGTGTAAAAATTCTGTTTAAATATTTTGCGGGATTGAAAAAAGATTGTACTTTTGTAGTATAAAAAAACGATTACTTAATAACTATTGCTTGTACACGATGCGGGTTGTTAAGTAATCTTTTTTTATTCTATTGCAGTGATGCAATACTGAATGTGTTGTTTGCTGCCTTTCAACACTCCAACCGTGAGTTTAACTGTCCCAATTTCTTTTCTCGTGTATTCTAAAACAATCATTTCGGCGAATCGTTTTTGATTATTGTTATCTTTTTTAGGCGCTGTACGGCGTATTTCTTCGGCAAACTCCAATATCTCGGTAAAATAGTGCGTGAGTGCAAATGTTGATGAATATTTGTTTGCAGCAATCAGTGATGTTTCTTGAATAGACAGATACCGTATATTTATAAATTCTTTTAAGTTGGCGTTATAAACTTGTGTCTGTTGCACAACTAAGCAAAGTTAACGAATAATTTGGGTACCTGCATTATAATATGTAAATTTAAAGCGTAACAAAGTAACGAACACAGATGCAAGGCAGGAAAGACTATCAAGAAAAA
>WRCN01000045.1 GCA_009783885.1 Bacteroidales bacterium
GAACCGATCAGACCGAACAGAACCTATCCAAGAATACGAAAAACAGCTGATAAAAATGGAAAATATAAAACTTTAACAAATTATAAACGTGCTATTTAATCCTTAACTGAACGACATTGGGGCAAGCCTCGCCCCTACGAATAATTTCAATCGTTTTCTGATTTTGTTCAAAAATATGTTTTTTTTCGGGATCGGTTTTATAACTTTCGGGTTGGTTTACACAAATGTATAGCGCAAAAGGCATCTGCGTTTGATCCAATATTTGTTGAATGGTTTTTTCAACATTTGGCTCGTTCATCACCGGAAGTGCGGCAAACAATCTCATCTAAAAATACGCTAGTTTTATTCCTGTTGTGTCCTGAACATCACACCCAAATGCATACGAAATCCTTTTCCAAAATCATCTTTAACATTGAAAAACCCCAACATATAATCCATTTTAATAACGGCCCGAAGTTTGTCATTGATTTTCACTTCTGCACCCATGTAAGGTGTAAAAACTCCCACACCATATCGTCTAAATAAAACATCATCGGATATTTGAAAATTTGGTTTTCCCTGATTTTTGGTGATGACAACGTTTTTAACTCGTCCGCCGCCAAGCGTTGCTCCAACATAGTAAGACACCAAACGATCTGCGATAAAAGCTTCAGCCAACACTCCGCCCCACCCTATTGAAAATGAACTTTTGTGATCGCCGTAAGTAGCTGTTGAGTTGTAACCTTCCATTCCGAAACGAAGGTAGTCTCCATATTGAAGTGTGAGTTTTCCACCAAGACCCCATACAGCATTATTGATTTTGTAGTTAGTTTCAACGCCTTGTGTGTTTATTACATTGAACGAATGACTTTTTATGTGTCCCAAATGGACAAACATACCACCCGAATAACCTTTGTATTCGAGTTGGGCGATTGCCAAAGTGGTAAATCCGCAAAAAATCAGTGAAATAATGAGTCTTTTCATGGTATTTATTTATTTTTTGTTTTGGTACTGGGTATAGGGTGCGAGGTGCGAGGCTGTTTCCATTCGAAAAACACTTGATTTTGTCGACGCTTTTCTTCCGATGTTTTTGCACAGTAGATTTTCTTCATTGTATACGGATCATATCCCGTGTAATACATTTCTGTTGCCAAAGTCATGGGTGTGGGTGTAAAATCTTGAACGGCCTCCAAACGATAACCTAATTTCTTGGTTTTTTCGGCAAGCAATTTCATGTCTTTTTCGGTACAACTTGGGTGGCTCGAAATGAAATACGGAATTAATTGCTGACGCAGTCCAAGCCTGCGATTTACATCATCGAAAAAAATCTTAAAATCAACAAATCTATCAAAGGTTGGCTTCCGCATGGCTTGCAAAACATGGGGTTCTGTGTGTTCGGGGGCTACTTTTAACCGACCTGAAACGCAATTTTTAATCATATATTCAGCATAGTCTGCATCTGGGTTAGATGATTTTTTATCAAACAAATCATAACGTATGCCTGAGCCGATAAAAACTTTTTTTATTCTCGAATGGTTGGAAACGCTTTTATAGAGGTCAATCAGAGGTTTATGGTCAATATTCAAATTTTGGCAAATCGTTGGATGAATACACGAATATTTACTACATTTCTCACAAATAGCCTGCGTTTTGCCCTTCATCTGCCACATATTTGCCGACGGTCCACCCAAATCCGAAATATGTCCTTTGAAATCATCCATCCGTACTATGTTTTCAATTTCCTTCAAAATGGAGTTTTTACTTCGACTGACAATGTGTTTACCCTGATGTGCAGAAATCGTGCAAAACGCACAACCTCCAAAACACCCACGATGAATATTGACTGAATGTTTAATCATTTCATACGCAGGGATTACACCGCGTTTGTTGTATTTTGGGTGGGGTTGTCGGGTGTAAGGCAAATCGTAAACTGTATCTATTTCAACCTCTGCCATTTGTGGGTATGGTGGATTGATAACTGCTGTTTTATCGCCGTGATTTTGTATGATTTGTTTGGATGAAGTTTTATTCGATTCCGTTTCAATTATTTGGAAATTTTGGGCGGATTTTTTTTTGTCGGATAAACAATCATCGTATGAAAATAATTGTAGGGGCGCGGTTTGCGGGTCCTGATTGTCATTGGGGTGGGCAAACCCCGCCTCTACGTGAACATCTTCGCCAATATTGGTTACAAATCCCGTCTGCAAAACATTCCGAATTTCAGCAATTGATTTTCCAGAATTCAATTGTCGTGCAATTTCCACAATCGGCTTTTCACCCATACCATAAACCAACAAGTCTGCACCGGATTGAATCAAAATCGACGGCATCAATTTATCCTGCCAATAATCATAGTGTGCAAATCTTCGCAACGAAGCTTCGATACCTCCCAAAACCACAGGCGTACTGGGATACAACTGTTTCAGAATTTTAGTATAAACAACAGTAGGATAATCCGGACGAAATCCCGCTTGGTCATTTGGCGTGTAGGCATCATCGCTTCGCAAACGTTTCGCAGCTGTGTAGTGGTTTACCATAGAATCCATACAACCTGCCGTAACACCAAAAAACAAACGTGGTTGTCCGAATTTTTTAAAATCGCGCAAATCGTCTTTCCAGTTCGGCTGTGGTAAAATCACTACTTTATAGCCTTCGTGTTCTAAAACTCGTCCAATCACTGCTGCTCCAAAACTTGGATGGTCAACGTATGCATCGCCCGTAACAAGCACAATATCAACCTCCGACAACCCTCGTTTCAGGAGTTCGTCTTTGGTAATTGGTAACCAGTCTGTGATGGGGCGCATGATAAATTGAATATGAAGAATTATTTTTTGCAAAGATACAAAAAAAATAAAAATTGAGCGTTATTTTTCATTCTCAATTCTCAAGTTTCAATTCTCAATTCTCAATTAAAATTCGTATCTTTGCAAAAAATTACACAATTATGAAATTCAAACAACAATTTTTATTCATTTATTTGGCGATATTTCTCGTATTTAGCGCACAAACACAAATCGCTTATGACACAATTTCCTTCGAAACATCGGAACAAAGTAGCGGCAAAAAAGGGCTTTCGCTGGGATTTTTGCCTATCATTGCTTTCGATGCAGACAAAGGTTTGCAATATGGCGGTTTGGTACAGCTTTTTGACATGGGTGATGGGTCATATTATCCAAATCCACGTCAACAGTGGTATATCGAGTATTCGAGATTTACAAAAGGATCGCAACAATTTTTCTTGACTTACGACATTCGAAATTTAATCCCAAACGTACGAATGTCGCTTGCTGCAACGCTTATGACGGATCAAGCGATGACATTTTTCGGTTACAACGGTTATCAAGCGATTTATCAAGCCGACAGTGTGAATTATTGGCAAAATCGCAACAATAAAGACGGTATGCCTTACGAATACATGACGGCATTTTACCGTTTGGATCGTCAAGCCATAAATTTGAAAGCCGATTTTGTTGGAAAATTACCTTGGAAAAATTGGTTTTGGCAAGGCAGTTATTTGTTCAGTAATTATCGTTATCGTCCGATTGATAGAGCCATTATCAACAAAGGAAAACCCGAAAACGAACAGTTTCCGGTTAATGCCAAAACACTTTACGAATATTATATGGATTGGGGCATTATTCTTCAAAACGAGAAAGGTGGCGGATTTGTGAGTGCTCCACGAATGGGATTGATGTACGATTCTCGCGATTTTGAAGCAGCTCCGTCGCGCGGAATTTGGGCAGAAGCAAATTTGACGATGGCTCCAAAATTTTTAGGAACAACGCATGCATTTAACCGATATATGTTGATTTGGCGACATTATATTCCGATTCCAAATGAACGGTTGGTTTTTGCGTATCGTTTGAATTATCAAGGTACGATTGGAGATTATTTGCCCTATTATATGATGCCTGTTTTCAGTACTATCGGACGAGAATGGGAACGCGATGGATTAGGCGGCTATCGCACCGTTCGCGGGATTATGCGTGGTCGTGTGCAAGCGTTAGATATGACATTTTTTAATGCCGAATTACGTTGGAGATTTGTGCATTTTCAAGCTGCACGACAAAATGTTTATTTAGCCTTAAACGCTTTTTTAGATGGTGGAATGGCAACGCGATATTATGATAATTCTCTTCGCCCTCCTTCTTACACACCCACACCGGAAAATATGCTGGAGCGAGAGCGCATGTACAATAAATACGTTAACCCCAACCGATCCGATGCTATGCACATGGCCGCCGGAGGTGGTTTTCGTGTCGTTATTAACCAAAATTTTATTATTGCCGTAGATTATGCCAGGCCGTTTAATAAACAGGATGGAAACGGTGGGTTGTATGTGAATACGGGGTATTTGTTTTAATAACATGGGGGCGTATTACATACGCCCCCATGTTATTAATATTGTAGTATGGGTGGGGTTTACCCCCGCCCATACGTTTTTTACCAAACAATCTTCCGTGACAACTGTCGCTTGCCATCAAAATATGTACAAATATACGTACCGCGCGGCAAGTTCGACAAATCAAAATAAAAATCATTCTGACCCACATGAACTGCACTGTTGTTACAAACAAGACCTACAGGCTGTCCCAACATATTGAATAAACGA
>WRCN01000046.1 GCA_009783885.1 Bacteroidales bacterium
GAATTGCTCGAACAATTGTTTGATTTCATTTTCTTTCATAACTTTTGATGTTTTAGGTTTCTACCCTTTATAACGCTCAATTTTCAATTTTCGTATATTTTTTTCAAAAAAAAGCGTAAAAAAGCACCAAATTGTTGATAACTTTTGGAAAATTGTTAATAACCCGATTAATTCTCCATTCTCCATTTTCAATTTTCAATAAAATTCGTATCTTTGCAAAATGGAAATTCAATCAATCAAACAACGCTTAGGAATAATCACGGTCAATCCCGAGATGAATCGGGCTATTGAAGTGGCTTGTCAGGTGGCTGCTACAGATTTGAGCGTTTTGGTTACGGGCGAATCGGGGGTAGGGAAGGAGTTTTTCCCAAAAATCATTCATCAGCTCAGTCCTCGAAAACACGGACAGTATATCGCTATCAATTGCGGTGCAATTCCGGAAGGCACCATAGATTCCGAACTTTTTGGTCACGAAAAAGGCTCATTTACCGATGCCAAAGATGCCCGGAAAGGGTATTTTGAAGTAGCAGATGGCGGAACAATTTTTTTAGATGAGGTGGCTGAATTGCCTTTGAGTACACAAGTGCGCTTGTTGCGTGTGTTGGAAACGGGCGAATTTATCAAAGTAGGTTCTTCAAAAACTCAAAAAACCAATGTTCGTGTGGTCGCTGCAACTAATGTGGATATTCCAACGGCTATCTCTCGTGGCACATTTCGCGAAGATTTATACTATCGATTGAATACGATTTCTATTCATGTTCCCGCTCTTCGCCAACGCAAAGAAGACATTGAACTGCTATTTCGAAAATTCGCAAGCGATATGAGCGAAAAGTACAGAATGCCTGTACTGCAACTGACTCCGGACGGAAAAGATATATTGATAAACTATTCGTGGAAAGGCAATGTTCGACAACTCAAAAATGTGACGGAACAAATTTCTATCGTTGAAACCAACCGCGAATTATCTGCTGAAATTTTGAAAAAATACCTGCCGCAGGTTGATAGTAATGTGCCGATGTTACTTGGAAAACAAGGTATTGAAGGGCTTACCGAACGCGATATTTTGTATGGCGTATTGTTCGATATGAAACGCGATATCACCGACCTCAAGAAAGTGATTTCCGAAATTGTCAAAGGCAATATTCCACACGATTTTTCGCATGACGAACATACCAAGTTAGCGTCTGCAATGTATGGGGAGTCTGCGCAATTTATTCCACAGACATCCGCGCAAATTTACGAACAATCTGCTCACGATGCAGAAACAGAAGATATCGGATTTCAGGACGTACACGATGTTGATGACATTCTTTCATTAGAAAAACGGGAGTTGGAATTAATCAAAAAAGCCCTTCAAAAACATCATGGAAAACGCCGTGCAGCTGCGGAAGAACTTGGTATTTCCGAACGAACATTATACCGAAAAATTAAAGATTATGATCTCGAATGAGGTAAAAGGTGAAAGGTAAAATACCCTTAACCTTTTACCTTTCACCTTTTTAACCTTGTAAACATTTTATGAAACACTTTGCATCACTTTTTTTCACTACCCTTGTTGCAATCACTCTAACCTGTTGCTACAGCTTTTCCGGCGCCTCCATTCCGCCGAATATAAAAACGTTTTCAGTGGATTTTTTCCCGAACAGAGCGACAATGGTCAACCCCACATTGAGTGCTGAGTTCACCGATGGATTGCGCTCTTACATTTCATCCCGATCAAGTTTGAGACCAACTGAAGGCACACCGGATATTGAAATTTCAGGAGAAATAACGGCTTATACACTTACACCGATGGCTGCCCAAACCGATGCGCAAGCAGCTTTGCAGCGATTTACCATAACGGTTAGGGTTAATTTTGCCAATAATGTGAATACCAGGGACAGTTTTTCGCAAAATTTTTCAGCGTTTCGAGATTTCGACAGTTCAATAGATTTTAGCAGTGTAGAAGATGGATTTGTGAGGCAGATTATCGAAGAATTAGTAGATAATATTTTTATGAGAGCATTTGGAAATTGGTAAAATCTGTCTTTGTAACATATAATTGTTAAAAAATTGTTCGCAAAATGGTTGCTAAAGTCAAAAAAAAATCGTACTTTTGCAAAAAATAATAAAATAACAAAACATATAAAACCATGAAATTCATTGTAAACAGTCAAGTTTTAATCAAAAATTTATCCGCATTAAGCGGCGTTGTCGGGACTAACAAATTGTTGCCCATTTTGAACAATTTCTTATTTGTCTTGAAAGGCAAAACATTAACCTTGACGGCGTCGGATTCGGAAACCATCATGGTTGTGGATGTTGAACTTGGCGAAGCTTCTGAAAACGGCGCTATTGCTATCCCTGCAAAGATTTTGATGGATCTTTTAAAAACGTTTTCGGATTTACCTTTGGTGTTCACCATTAACGAAGACGATTGTTCGGTTGAAATCACAGCTGGCGAAGGGAAATACAAATTAGTCGGCGAAAAAGCTGAAGGATTTGTTGAAATACCCGAAGCTGCCAATTTGACCAAAACGCAAATTTCTGCGCCAATTTTAGCAGAAGCGATACAAAAAACCGTGTTTGCAACAGGTAACGATGATTTGCGTCCCGTGATGTCAGGCGTATTTTTTGAATTGTCGCCCGAAAACATTCGTTTTGTGGCTACCGATGCTCACAAATTAGTTCGCTATACACGCACAGACGCTAAATCTGAAGTAGAAGCCAGTTTTATCATTCACAAAAAACCGTTGAATTTGTTGAAGAACGTGCTGCTCGGTCGCAAAGATGACGCACCTGTATCCATTGAATTTAATGAAAAAAATGCGTTTTTTACATTTGAAAACACACGGATTATTTGCCGTTTGATTGATGGTCGTTTTCCGAATTACAAGGCGGTTATCCCGGAAAATAATCCGAATAAATTAACGGTTGATCGTCAGTTGTTGCTGAATGCCGTACGCCGTGTGTCTATTTTTTCGGAACAAAGCATTCAACAAGCACGTTTGAAAATCAACGGAAAAGAACTATCTGTATCTGCCGAAGACCGCGAGTTTTCTAATGAAGCAAAAGAACGCATCACATGCAGTTACGAAGGCGAACCGATGGAAATCGGCTTCAATACAAAGTTTTTAATGGAAATGTTGAGCAACATCGACACCGATGAGGTGATGATTGAAATGTCGCACCCGACACGTCCGGGCTTGATTCTTCCCGTTGGCAACACCACCGAAGGCGAAGATGTGCTGATGTTGGTGATGCCGATTATGTTGAATAATTAAAAAAATGGCGTAACCAAGATTATATGTCGAAAAAAATAAAAAAAGCAAACATCAAAAAAACTTGCGTATTTCCCATTTTTTTTGTATCTTTGTCGGTTAATTGCTATATTGCGTATGCTGCGTAGATATTTTTTGACTGCTTTTGTGCTGTTTTGCACACTCTCGTTGAGTGCGCAGGATGCGATTTTTAGCCAATTTTATGCTACACCGTTATATATTAATCCGGCTTTGGCGGGTGCCGATAAATGCGGACGATTTTCGGCCACTTATCGTAATCAATGGACAGCAATCCCCGGAGCCTTTTCATGTATCAACGCTTCATTCGATAAGCATATTCGTGAGTTGTCAGGGGCAATCGGAATTATTGTGACAAATGTTAGAGAAGGCAATGGCAGTTATTCAACTACAGACGTAGGCGCTATTTATTCTTTCAACCTTCAAGTGAACGACGTTTTTTCCATTAAATTAGCTGCACAAGCATCGTTTGTCAATCGTCATATTGATTGGTCAAACCTTACATTTGCCGATCAATACATTCAGATGCTTGCTAACAATTCTACCAACTTAGCCGATTGGCCAACCGGAGAACAATTTCCGGACAAACCAACCAGCAAGAATTATGCGGACTTCTCGACAGGTATTGTTGGTTACAGTGAGAACTTCTACGCGGGTTTTGCCATACATCACCTATCACGTCCTGATGAAGGCTTTGGCGGTGGTATTGCCAGACTTCCGATGAAATTCACGGTTCATGCAGGTGCTGTTATTGATTTAGTGCCCAAACAACGGCGCTTCAGAGCTCCCAACGCACCAACACTTTCGCCGAATATCATTTATCAACAACAAGGCACAGCACAATATCTCAACTACGGCGTGTATGCCACTAATCTTGTACAATCTATGGTTTTTGGAGTTTGGTATCGTCAAACTATCGCATTCGATCAGCCCGAATCCATGACTTTTTTAATCGGATTTCAACATAATGCCCTGAGAGTTGGATATAGTTATGATTTGGCGTTGAATCAGATAGTAGGAGCTTGGGGCGGATCTCACGAATTGTCTGTTGGTTACAATTTAGCATGTTCTCCTCCAAGATCAAAAATAAAAATGATAAATTGTCCAAGTTTTTAAAAAAAATCGTATCTTTGCAATATCTAAAATTCAATATACTATGAACCTTAGAAAAATTTTCAACGTAACTCCCCTTATTCTTGCAGCATTTTTAGCCGGATGTGCATCACCAAAAGAGCAATC
>WRCN01000047.1 GCA_009783885.1 Bacteroidales bacterium
ACTTTTGATCGTCTGAATCACCGTTGCATCAAGTGGCAAAATCATCTTCTCCTCCATGATCGGTTTGTGAGAAGATCAGTTTACCAGATTTCCATAGTTTCTCCAATCGCAATTTCAATAGTTGTGGGTATTTTTATGACAAGCGAAAGCCTATAGTCAAAGAAAAAGTGTGGCAAGGTTAAAACTTCATGTTTCCGATTTGCTATAACCATTTAAAAATAATCAGTCACAAGCCCATTCAACATAAAATTTAGATTTCACGAACCGGTCGTTAAGGGCGTGCGCGAAAATAAACTTTCAAAAAATTATCCGGTGGGACATGGAGAACCGTACTGTGAAAAAAATAATTTGAAATGTTATTTACGCGCAAGCCCTAAGGGCACGCTCATAAATAACTTATCGAATCTTCCGTTTGCTGCCTGGCTTGCCTTCTTTTCGGTATTGTACAAAACTCGCCCATTTTTTACAATCCGGATTATTTGGTGCAGGGTCAAATTCGATAAGTTATTTTTGAGCGTGCCCTAAGCAAATTATAGCGTCTATGTTTGGCTAGTTATGCCAGCAGCATTACTAATGCGTTTTCGTATTAAGCTAAATACAGCAACCAAGCACATAAATACACCAAGTATCATACAAAACAATCTTGCTACACTCCAGCGTGATTCAAAAAAATTACCAGTAGGCAATGGTTCACCAATCAATTGCGATGAGATTTCATCAAGATTCATAACACTAAGAGTATTGTGCGTTGGAACCAAGGTAAAAATGTCATTATCAATCAGTTCGTTGACCTTTAGGGTGCCTTCAATAATACGGCACACTTCATCTGGCCATAATCCAGGTTGTTCAAACACAGTTTCAGTAGGGATAAAAAGTTTATTTTGTGAATCAATGGCGTCATAAACCCGATATTGAGTGACACGAGCACCACTAACAGGTTTTCTTGTTACCTTTGAAATGCTAACCCATCGAAGAGGAAAAAAATTATAATTTTTTGATAACAATATTTCGATATTGACTAAAGGGCGATCAACAATGAATTTTAAGCATGGCTGATCCAAGAAAATAGTTTCACCAACAAATGTGGCATCACTAAGTACTCTTAACCATAGTGATTCATCGCATACCTTTGCCCAAGAAAACACTTCTTGGGATAAATCAATAACGCATGTCAAAGGCAGAACTACCGGATTTTTCATTACACCAATATGCAAATTAAAATTATCAGCCACAATTTGGCCATGTCCGATGATATTTTTGTCGTCGAGGCTAGAATACGTCGCTCGGAAATAATTAATTCCATCGTATGTTGTAACCGATGTAAATTTATTACTTTGTGATGCGGGGGTACTACTAATAGGTGCTGTTTTAACAAGCGGGTTATTAAAGGTTCTAACTTGATACATTTCTGAGCGTACTTTATCCCCTTTTTGATAAAACATGAAATCACAATAGCTGTCCGACGAAAACCGACACTCAATAGAATTAAGCTGCTTCAAGGAGGCAGTCACGTCAAAACATATTTTTCTTCTATCTACTTCTTCTGTAGAGTAAGCAGCAGAACACAAAAACAATAGAACAGTACAAGTCAATTCAAGTTTAATAATAGAAATCGTTTGAAATCTGTAGAGTTTAATATAGTTAAATAGCATACGATTTATCCTTACATGTGTAAATTATGATATTAGAGAGGTCGGCGTAATTTAGGTGATTTGAATAATATTTTCGAGTTTTGTTTTGATCGTTTTCGATGCCCCAAGGTGGAGCGTTGGGATTTCTCGTCAACCTTTTTGTCATGTAAAATACCGAGGTGAACAGGATTTTCGCCTCGTCGGTTTTTGAATCGTAATCATAGTGTTTGCTCAGGCCGCGAAAGTTGTTCATCCAACCGATTGTCCGCTCAACCACCCAACGTTTCGGGATGACCTTGAACTGGTGCAACTCCGTTCGCTTGACGCTCACGAATTGCTATCCGTGATTGTCACGAACGTAGTCCACCATCGGTTTACCTGAATAACCATACGTCGGCGAGGATCATTTGTAGTCGCGGCATGTCGGCCTGCGATACCTTCGCCAAAACAAGTTTCGCGCACCGGTACACTCCTGAATATTTCACTGTGTAAACCACGACAAATAGGATCAAACCCAGCAACGAGGAAGTGACGCTTGACACCGTTTGTTTTTTCCTGCATCGTAACCGCGTTCGCCGCTGGTTCGTGTCGATTTGACCGATTGGCTGTTGGATGATCGCAAGGCTTGGTTCCTCCTTGCGACCAACCTGAACCCGTGCTGCCTTGCGAAGCATTTCGTTGATTTTTTCGTATTGGCTAGTGTTGTGTCAAGGTTAAAACTTCAGGTTGCCAATTTTGCTAAGTCTTTGAAAGATCAGCAATTACCAATTTATTCAACATGAACTTTTAGGCTTGACAAACCACTAGTGCGTTTGAAGTAATGAAACCAGCGTCGCACAGTGCCTTCGGGAGAAAAATAATGCGGAAGGTCTGCCCACGAACAACCGCACTTGGCTTGATAATCAATGGCGTTGAACACTTCACGCATATTGGTCGTTCGCGGTCACCCGCCTTCGGGTAGCTCGAGCAAGTGACTGAATCAATTCCTACTGGGTATCGGACAAATCCGAGGTGTAGGCTTTCCGAAAAATGGAGGGCAATGGGACTTGGGTGATGGTCAACATTGGGTGTCCTTTCAAAATGCGGGAATCCTTCAAAACAACATCAATACTTTACCAATCCCAATAAACAACACAAGTTTCCTAATTTACGACGCCATCTCTTGCCTTCCCTATCGGAGCAAGGGCTACTGGGGTACTACTGAGTAGGTACACAATTGTTGTACGCTGATTGTCCACCACAAGTACCGAGTATTGTGAAACCACAAACTTCTTGTCCTGATGAGTAGACTGTTGTGGTTGTAAGAGTAGCACAATGCCCAAATTCTGCTGGTGCATCAATCATATTTTTTTTAACCATTTCTTGTGCTGAAGCCCAAGTCGGGATTCCACCACCCATACAACAATAACCTTTATACTGAGGATGATCAACACCCCAAGTGTAACAAGAACCTGCAACACCGGTACACATATCTTGTCCATTACCAAATCCTATTGTATATACAGAAATTAGCATGGCCATTACAATCAACGAAACTATAGAAAGAAATAATCTTGACATTTCAGCTTTCTCCATTTTATTTTTTACATTTAGATGTTTCAACGGTTGTCGTTGAAACTGAAATTACTTTTTTTGTTTAATACCCTGAATACGAACGTCTATCAGGGTTTTCGCTATTTCTAGCAAACCCATTCACCAGAGATAAAACAACAGGAGTTTCGACAAAAATTTGTTGCTTCATAATGATGCTGGAATTTACCACATTTGGAAACGTCATAAGACTTGTCCCAAGTGGTGGCACTTCCACACACACCAAATTTTCTGTTTTCTTTTCAATCAGTTCATCAATCACCTCCTTACATTTCGGGCAGTCATGGTGATACAACACAACCGTCCATTCCCCGGTTTTTAGCTTCTCCCGCACTTCAGGCGGTTCAATGTACGGCAGCAATGGTAACGATTTTCCCAACCACTTTTCAGGGGCAAGCAAAATTGTTTTCTTACCATCCGCTCCAATAAACTCCGTCCCAAGTTCTGCAAGGTCGTTTTTCTCAACTGACGTCATGGCATAAGTCGCGGGCACAGCCAAAAGCAACCAAGCCACGGCAACAACACAAACACGTCTGAACCGTTTCAACTCCGCCAATTCATACAGGAATGCCTTCCAATGAAAAACAATCCCTTTCGGTCTGAACACGATCAACAGTCCAATGACCGCCAAATCAAAAGCCATCGTCAAATACGGAGACACCTGTGCAGTACCCCAACAGCCACAACTGGTTTCTTGTAACACAAATGCCTTGTAAAACGAAACTCCGGCAAAAATCGCGAAGCATCCCAAACTCATCAGGTAAGTCAATTTCGGCATAAGTCCAACCAGCAACCAAATCCCGAAACAAATTTCAAACTGCGCTACGAGGATGTTGAATCCACGAGAATGGAGGAGTCCATCGCCCAATGACGGAGACGTCGCTAACATATGCGTCTTCATTAGCGCGGCCGTTAGTATGACGAGTCCAATAAAAACCCGCAGGACAGTCCAAGACTGAATTCTTGCTCGAGTTTCAATTGTGGTTTCAGTAATCGCCGTCATTGCAATAG
>WRCN01000048.1 GCA_009783885.1 Bacteroidales bacterium
AAACATGCCAAGATCAGTAAATGTCGTTGCCGCAAGGGCACGTAGAAAAAAAGCATTGAAATTGACCAAAGGTCAGTTTGGCCGCAGAAAAAATGTTTGGACAGTAGCCAAAAACTCGTTAGAGAAAGGTTTATTGTACGCTTATCGCGACCGTAAAGCCAAAAAACGCAGTTTCCGCAATTTGTGGATTGTACGTATTAACGCGGGATGCCGCCAATTCGGAATGTCGTATTCCGTATTCATGGGCAAACTTCACGCCAAAAACATTCAGCTCAACCGTAAGGTTTTAGCCGATTTAGCGATGAATCATCCTCAAGCGTTTAAAGCTATCGTGGATAGCGTAAAATAGTTTATAAATCTTAAAAAACAAACTACCATGAAACCGGAATTAATGCAATATGTAGAAACTATGGTCGAGCGTAAAGAGTTCCCTGCTTTCAAAGCGGGCGACACGATCACGGTTCATTATAAAATCAAAGAAGGTAATAAAGAGCGTATTCAGCAATATCAAGGCGTTGTTTTGCAACGTGCAGGCGCTGGAAACACAGCTACGTTTACCGTTCGTAAAATGTCAGGAAACGTTGGTGTAGAACGTATTTTCCCCGACTGTTCACCGTTTATTGATAAAATCGAAGTGAACAAACGCGGTGTGGTTCGCAGAGCACGTATTTTCTATCTGCGCAAACTTACAGGTAAGAAAGCAAGAATTAAAGAGCGTCGGGCTCGATAAACAAAAAATCCTGCTTTTGGCAGGATTTTTTTATTCTTGCAAAGATACGAAAATTTCACTGAAAATATTTGATGAAAATTTATTTTTTTGTATCTTTGCAAAAAATTTAAACGATGGATTATAATTTCAAAGAAATCGAAGCGAAATGGCAGAAATATTGGGCTGACCATAAAATTTTCAAGGTTGAAGTCGACCAAAAAAAACCGAAATATTATGTGTTGGATATGTTTCCGTATCCTTCTGGAGCAGGCTTGCACGTAGGACATCCGCTTGGGTATATTGCGAGTGATATTTATGCGCGCTACAAACGTTTGAAAGGCTTCAACGTGTTGCATCCTATGGGCTACGACGCTTATGGTTTACCGGCCGAACAATACGCCATTCAAACCGGACAACATCCTGCAATTACAACCGAAAAAAATATCGCACGTTATCGCGAACAGTTAGATAAATTAGGCTTTTCATTTGATTGGGGTCGCGAAGTGAGAACTTGCGATCCGGACTATTATCATTGGACGCAATGGACATTTATTCAACTCTTCGAGCATTGGTACTGTCTTAAAGCAAACAAAGCACGCCCGATTTCGAAATTGGTAGAAAATTTCAACGAACACGGTAATCTCGGTATACAGGCAATATGTTCTGAAATGCCTAAATTTTCTGCTGAAGAGTGGAAGTCAAAATCCGAAAAAGAACAGCAAGAAGTTTTGATGAACTATCGATTGGCTTATTTGTCGGTTACTACCGTAAATTGGTGCCCAAAACTCGGCACCGTTTTAGCCAATGATGAGGTGAGCAACGGCTTGTCGGAACGCGGCGGACACCCTGTTGAACGCAAACCTATGTTGCAGTGGGCACTTCGTGTATCGGCGTACGCTGAACGGCTTTTGCAAGGGTTGGAAACCATTGATTGGAGCGAATCGTTGAAGGACATTCAACGGAATTGGATTGGAAAATCTATGGGTTGTGAAATAAATTTTCATATCGCTGTAGGGGCAGGATTTACCTGCCCGGGCGGGCAAACCCCGCCCCTACAGATATTCACCACCCGTCCCGACACCATTTTTGGTTCAACATTCATGGTATTATGCCCCGAACATGAATTGATTGAAACGTTGACCACACCCGAACAAAAACAAGCCGTCGACGACTATGTGAAATGGGCAAAAAACCGCTCGGAACGCGAACGCCAGACGGAGGTGAATAAAATTACAGGCGTGTTTACAGGTCGCTATGCGATTAATCCATTGAACGAACAAAAAATTCCGATTTGGATTGCGGATTATGTATTGTCGGGTTATGGAACAGGCGCTATTATGGCTGTTCCGGCACACGACAGTCGAGATTACAAATTCGCTAAACACTTCGACTTACCTATAATTCAGGTGGTTGACGGTGGTGATATTTCCAATGAGGCATTCGAAGCCAAAGACGGTATCATGATAAATTCCGATTTCATCAATGGTATGAATGTGAAAGATGCGATTGATGCCGTTGTGAAAAAAGTTGAAGAAAAATGGATTGGTCGAGGTAAAGTCAATTACCGTTTGCGTGATGCGATTTTCAGTCGCCAACGTTACTGGGGCGAGCCTTTTCCGATTTACTACAAAGACGGAATGCCCTACCCTCTTGATGAAAAAGAACTGCCTTTGCGACTTCCCGAAGTGGATAAATATTTACCTACCGAAACAGGCGAACCGCCATTGGCACGCGCTAAAAACTGGGTAAACAAAGACGGCTATCCACTCGAAACCTCAACCATGCCGGGCTTTGCAGGCTCATCAGCCTATTATTTGCGCTATATGGATGCGAAAAATCCGAACGAATTGGTGAGCCAAGAAGCCGTTGATTACTGGCAAAACGTGGATTTGTACATTGGTGGAACGGAGCATGCCACAGGGCATTTGATTTATGCCCGTTTCTGGAATAAATTTCTGTTCGACATCGGAATTGCCAAGACTGACGAGCCTTTCCAAAAACTCATTAATCAAGGTATGATTCAAGGGCGTTCGAGTTTTGTGTATCAAAAAATAGGTAAAGCCAGACTCAACTACTGCATAGGCAGAAGTCCCGAAATTTCAGAGGAAAAAACAGGCGGTTTTTTCAATGTTGAAAACACATTTGTGTCTCACAACCTTCGTGAAAGTAATTTTTACGATGTCATGCCAATTCGCGTTGACATAAATCTTGTAGAAAACGATATTTTAGATACTGAAAAATTCAAACAATGGAGACCAGAATTTGCTGATGCCGAATTTATTTTTGAAAAAGATGCCAATGGCAACGATATTTACATATGCGGACACGAGATTGAAAAAATGTCCAAGTCATTTCACAACGTGCAAAACCCTGATGATTTGGTTGAAAAATACGGCGCAGACACCTTGCGAATGTACGAAATGTTTTTAGGTCCGTTGGAGCAATCCAAACCTTGGGACACGCAAGGCATCGAAGGTGTTTATCGCTTCTTGAGAAAAGCATGGCGTTTGTATCATCCGAACGACGGAGATTTCAGCATTTCGGACGAAAATCCGACAGCTGAGGAACTAAAGATATTACACAAAACCATTCGCAAAATCGAAGACGATACCGAGCGGTTTTCCTTTAATACAGCGGTTTCTGCGTTTATGATTGCTGTAAACGAATTATTGGATTTGAAATGCAATAAGCGCGGAATTTTAGAACCGTTTGCGGTTTTGTTGGCGTCTTACACACCACATATTGCAGAAGAATTGTGGTCAAAATTGGGGCATGCACATTCCATTTCATCTGCACAATTCCCAAAATTCGAAGAAAAATACGTTATCGAAAACACGTTCATCTATCCTGTTTCGTTCAACGGCAAAACGCGCTTCATGGTCGAACTGCCGATTGATATGCCGAATGCGGAAGTTGAAAAATCTATATTGTCACACGCCGACACTCAAAAATGGTTGGCTGGTAATGCTCCGAAAAAGGTGATTGTGGTTCCAAAAAAAATTGTTAATATAGTCGTCTGATAAAAAAACGGAACGTTTACGTTCCGTTTTTTTATCAGTGCGGACTAATTTTTACCTAACGCTAGCTAATTATTTGTAATTATTTTTCATAAAAAACGTAGAATTTGCTGAAAAACGCCTCTTTTCCTTAAAATAACAGGAAAATACAAGCTATTGCAAAAAAACGCCATTTTTAAAAAAAATGACAGATGAAAATAATTATAATTCAATAAATTAATTGTTTTACAAGAATATTCATTGCGTAAACCCGCATTGCAAAAATGGCATATTTTTAGTAATTTTGTATGTTTTTTTGAGCACCTTTTTCTGCAAAATGAAAATCAAAATTTAAAACAAAGATAAACAAAATAAACGAAATAAGCAAATAAAAAAGCAAAAATGAAAAAAATAAAAAATAACCTATTACATGTAATCTTGTTTCT
>WRCN01000049.1 GCA_009783885.1 Bacteroidales bacterium
GATACGGCAAAACATTGTATCTCGGATTCTGCCTCAAAACTATTGATTTTTTTGTACGGCGAAACAAATGTATTTCCCTGATTTTCAACATCTGTCGAAGATGTTTCTCCCTTCGACATCAAGGAATGGATCATGTAGTATCCAAAACCTGCGATGAGGAGGAAGATTAGGACGTTTAATGCTATTTTGAGGGGAGGGGACATGTTATTCTATTTTTGCTATTATCTTTTTAATCAAAAAATACTTAATTGCTTTGTTTTCCGACCGACAGAATGATTCACAAGACCAATTCTCATTAACAAATCCTTTGTAATGGCTCGCTTTGCATCAGTAAACATAAACGATTCAATAAATTCCTGTGTTTCTAATTGGTTTAATAAATTTTGAATCTCTTGTGCTTCTTCGAACGTGTTAAAACCAATGAAATAACAAGTATCATCAAGCAATAAAACCGTTCCGTTGGGTTTTATAAGTGTGAATTTTGTTTGCTTGTAAAGTCCCGAAATGGCGACTTTATAAGGTTTGAAAGAGTAATCGCCTACTCCGAAAATTGAGTACATTGGTTTTCCGTTGTAAATACTTGATTTTCTTTGTAAAAAGTAATTTTTGTGGCGTTCCAAATAGGCTTTTGTTTTAGGAAGTTTTTCCAAGATTTGGCTCGTTTCTTGACCAATTCTTTTCTGAGTAACAATAGTGAATTTTCGCGAAATATCTATAACATCTTGCTTAAGGTCAGAGCTTTTTAAAATACCATAAATTAAATCTTCTTCCAACTCAAATTCTTCTCCGAGTGCATTTCTGAAACCACCGTTAATGCGTTCTAATTCCATTATTTTGGCACAATCGTGTTTAATTCCTTGTCTCCACTCAAAAGGACAAATGCCATCCAAATGCTGATATTTTTTGTATTTTTCGGTATCGGAAGCGAATTTGTTGTTTACCCATCCCAAAGTTACACGTGGCTTTAAAGTGTAAAAATCAAACTCTTTCGCTGTAAGTTCAGGCACAGAATTGAATTTACAAACAAACAAACTCGCATCAACCGCCGCATCAAATTCCTTTTTTGCGCTGATTGTATATTTTTCAATATTAGCAATAGGATATTTATTTTTTTTCTGTTCAAAAACGATATTTTTGAGTACAGAATTTTTTATCAAAAACGCAAAATATCCATTTTCTTTGGAAAATAACTCCAACATTTTCAAGGAAATAAACTCGCCAATATCAAAATTCCCTTTGCCTGTGATTGCGTCAATGCCTTTTGTGTTTTTGAAGTTTGATTTTTTTGGCAAATTCTTTGAGTTAAGTGTCGAAAGCGTTGAGTTTGTTACCCAAGGTGGATTTCCGATAACTAACAATTCCTGATTATTGATTTGATTTTTAACCTGTTTAAAATCAAAATCAAACACGCTACAATGATATAAATTGATTTGCGGTTTTTTTACGGTTGGATTATTCAAAAAATATTCTAACAACTCAAATTTTAAATGCCAAAGATATTTTTCTTGTATTTCAACACCAAAAACTTGCTGCAAGGAGTCAAAAGTTTTAATTGCGGACAAAATAAAACTGCCTTTTCCGCAAGTTGGCTCAAGTAATATTTTTGGATTTATGTTTTTGCTGTACAGGTAATTACAAATAGATTCGGATAGTTGTTTATTGGTTTGAAAATCACCATATTCAATACGATTTTCAGACACAATATTTTGATTAATTTTTAAAATTTGTTGTAATTGAATAAAATCATTTTCTCTTTCAAAAAAATCAACAATACCTGTCTTATCATTCAAAATGGCGTTAGCCATTTCTAATGAAGTAAATTTTTCTTTCTCAAAAAAAGAAATTGTCTCAAAACCAATGTCTATACCATCGAAATTCATATCAACATTTGTCTATGATTTTAGTAATTCCTGAGATTTTGTCTTTGAGCATTACAATTCTGCCGTATTGTAACCGCCATTGTAAAGCGTTGGAAATAGTGAGGTAGCCGATTTTTGGCGGATTTTTCAAAATTTGTTCTGCCATATTTATGAGCGTAGTTTCGTCAGCAGGGATATTGCGGTCGTTCAGATATGCAAAAATATCTTCAACGTTGGCATTGTTTTCAATCATTTGCAACAATGCAGTTGTTGTTTGAAAGTCCGCTGTTCGTTCTTCTTCGATAAACGAACAACTTACAAAGTCTAACAATGCCGTTTTCGTTTTTGCATCATCTTGTTTGTCATAAACAAAAACCAACAAATTGTAACCTAATCCGAAAATCTTTTGTTGTGCGTTTTTGAATGGACACGAAGATTGCGGTTGTTTTATTGAAGTAACTTTTATATCGGTATTGATTTCTACCGAAGGCAAATCTATCCCGCTTGCCGAACTGCCAACTTGCAAATCGTATTTCGAGAGCAAAAAATCTTTGAATTTATGTTCAATATGTGTGCCAACTGCCTTACCGTCAGTTACTCCAAAGAGTTCTTTGTTTGGCGTTTTTGATTCTTGCTCGCAAAATTGTTTGGCAAGAGTTATTAGATTGTTTATTGTGAGTTTTTGCTTTGTCATAACTATATGCTCCTGTGGTAAAATTTCTTTCTTCGTTTCATTAACGCACAAAATTACAAGATATTTTTATTCCTGTTTTTTTTCCATTCTCAAACAATAAACCCAATGCGCATCTCTAATCATCAAATATCCGTTGGCGTATGCCATTGGACCCCATGCGTCGATGCCGTCCATGATACGTTGTTTTTGGATGAGGGTCATTCTTTTTTGTTCCAATTTATAGAGATACAGTTCGCCATCGTCTTTTAGGGCGAGCAGGTGATTATCAATGATTATGTAAGGTCCTAAGCCGAAGCGTTCATCGGCTGCCGATTCCCAGATGGGTGTGCGCAGGTTGGCGGGTGAGTAGGCGACAAGTTTTCCGCGTCGTGTGCCGCCGTCTTTGGGAGGGACGGTGATTACCATTTGTTCGTATAAGATGGGCGTTTGCTGTTCGCTGGATAGTCCTTCGCTTGGTTTGTATTGGTCGGTGATGACGGCAGACCATTTGCCGTCGGTGTTTTTCACTTGCAGCAGTGCGCCGCCTGCGCCGTAGCCCGCTGTCAGCGCTATCTCGCTGGACGACAGTTGCAAAGGAGAAGGCGCCACAACCGACGGCTTCCATCTATCAATGTTCCACAACATTTTCCCTCTATCGGCAACTTCGGCAGACACGCCACAAACGCCGCCAATTCCTGCATAGACATACGTCTTCTTCCCGCCGAGCGTCATCGGCATCACCGAAGAGTGCGACATCTTGTAGTTGACTGTGTTGGGCGTTTGCCAAACGGTTTCGCCTGTTTCGCAATCAATTCCCGCCATCAACACCTCTTTTCCGGCAGGGGCTATAATCAGTTGATTATCTTCTATTCGCGGACATTGTCCTGAGTACCAAAACGGCGTTTCCGTTTGGAATTGTTTTTGTATGTCCAACGTCCATTTCAGTTCGCCGGTAATGGGGTCGCAACACATCACGTGCGCCAGCGGTCCCATGGTTATCACGTAGTTGTCGGTTACGACAGGGGCAGTGCGCGAAAATCCGTGATTGCGCTTCATCGGCACACGATACCACCTGCGCCACAGTTCCGTACCCGATTCCAACGCAAAACATCGCAACATATCGGAACTCAAACCCTCGTCATAATCAAGCAGATAGACCCTGCCGTTGTAAATCACGGGGGCGGCGTGTCCTTCGCCCGTCTCCACCTTCCACTGCACCGAAAAATCGGACGAAAAATTGACTTTTTCGCCTGTACGTGCCACGTTTTTATAATCGCTGCCTCTGAAACAACTCCACTGTCCGGTTAGGGTGGAGACGTTTCGC
>WRCN01000050.1 GCA_009783885.1 Bacteroidales bacterium
CAAAATCAATCTTATCCGAAACTTGATGCACGAATAGCAGACACTTATGCGAAACAATCTTCGGCAGGATTGAACAAATCGCTTTACGATGCCTATATAAAAGCGTTTCGCTGGAGCGCCGACCGATTGGGAAACAACAACGGCATTATTGCTTTTGTATCAAATGGCGCTTGGATAGACGGCAATTCAACGGACGGTTTCCGCAAATGTATTGAAAAAGAATTTTCGAGTATTTATATGTTTAATCTTCGTGGAAATTGCAGAACACAAGGGGAATTGAGGCGTAAAGAGGCTGGTAATGTTTTTGGCGAAGGTTCGCGTACACCGATTTCCATCACTATTCTTGTAAAAAAAAGTTATATTTGCGAAAAAATTTGAGAGTATGGAAAAATTGACAAGACATAGTATTCAATGGTTTTACAACATGCTTGCCCAAGGCGAATGTGAAACGCTTGATTTCAAGCAACAGTTGGATGACAAATTGATTTTTGGAAAATCGCATAAAAATTTCGCCCCAAAATACGACGATTTGGCAAGAGATGTTGTGGCTTTTGCCAACAAAAAAGGCGGTTTCCTGTTTATTGGCATTGTTGACGGTACGAAAGAAGTCAATCACGAGTTCGTGTATAACGATAAGGAAGTGTTTGAGTTAATCAGTCAAATTCAGGACAGAACTTTTCCGTCAATAACGCTCAAACCTCACAAAATAAAAGTCGAAGGGAAAGATTTGCTGTTGTTAGAAGCCCCTTTTTCGCAACAATTGCACCGCACATCCAAAGGCGAATATTTAGTGCGTAGCAATGATGGCAACCGCGCCATTGAACCACACGAGATTGCTACCATTCAAGCGGAAAAAGGCTTGATTGTGTTTGACCGCAAAACTTGGAATTTGAATTTTTCGTCAACGGAAACCGACAAAAATGGCTGCCTTTTACCCGGTTGGCAGGATTTGACAAGAACAAGAACGCTTTTTCAACGAATACAAAAGGAAAAACCGCAGAGCCCTTACCTGAAAAATGACGCTTCAGAATTTTCCGAAACTTTGGGCTTAATCCGAGAAGAAGACGGTAAAATGGTGCCCACAACTACAGGAATTTTGTTTATCGGTAATCAAAAGTCACTTCGCGAATTTCCTTACAATCAAATCAAATACATTCATTATTTTGTAGACGGTTCTTACGCGCCTTTTGAATATGTCGGAAATTTGGTGGAAATTGCCGATGCCTGTTTTACGCAGTTGAAATCGGAAATCAAACTCAAGGAATTTCATTTGGGGCTGTTCCGCGAATACATTGAAGATTATCCTGAAATCGTTTTGCGCGAGATGCTTATTAATGCCATTGCTCACCGCGATTACAGTCGTCAGCAGATAATCGAAATACGAAAATATCCCAATTATCTCGAATTTGAAAGTCCCGGTCGTTTCCCTGACGGGATTGACGAAACCAATTTTCTGAGAAAAACAAATCCACGAAACCCTTCCATCATGGATATTTTCCGCGAAATGAACTATGCGGAAAAAGCGGGTACAGGCTTTGATAAAATATTCACTGCATTACTGTCGAAAGGGAAAAAAACGCCCGCTATCTTGCAAAGCGAAACGTCTATCACATTCAAAGTCGAAGCCGAAGTCTATTCCGAAAAAATTGCCGAGTTGAGTTTGCTCTACAAGCAAACAGTCAACAAAGAAATTGACCTTGAGAAACTTATTGTACTCAATCATATTTACACGCAACAAAAAATTACTTTCGGGGAGTTGGAACAGTTGCCGTATATAAATCCATATCAATTGCGAAAAATCTTAACTGATTTGCAAGAAATTGAATTTATTGAAACAACGGGGCGTACTTCGGGTGTGAAATACATCATCCACAAAACAAAATTGGTTTCCACAGAAGACAAAATTTCCTATTCAAAAATGAAAAAACAGGAAAAAGCGCGACAGATAGAAGCGATATTACGCTATCTTGATAATATTGGGGAAATTGATAATGAAGCGGCAAGGAAATTGCTGAAAATAGAAGATGCAAGCGCTATTTCAAGGCTTTTAGGCGAAATGACGAGAGAGAATTTGATTGAAGTAGCCAGAGAAGAAAAACATAACCAAAGGGTATATCAATCGAAAAGAAAATGATTACAAATAATAATCTAATAATCAGATATTTAAAAAGCGTTCCTTTGCAGGTTTCTTTGCAAAAAATCAAACTTGATTTTGAGGTTGCAAAGAAAAACATGTTGATTTTCATTATATTAATAAAATTCTCGTTGCAAGTTTCTTTGCAAAAATTCAAACTTCGCTCTCTTTTTTGTTTTCTTTTCAAAAATCTAAATCTTAATTCTTTAAGATATGAACAAAGCAACCATTTATTATCAGGACATTGGCGATTACCTCTCGCGCGACGAGAAACTCGCCGTTATTAAGAAAAATCGAAGTATTGCCAATATGCAATGGCAAAACCTCACGCCTAATGAACACGGCGATTGGCTCAACCAACGGAACGATGTGTTTGGATCATTAATTTCGCTAGCGCCAGAAAAAAATATAATCTCAATGAAAATTCCTTTTTTATCACTTATTCATTAGGTATTGTTTCAGCACGAGATGCTTGGGTTTATAATTTTTCAAAAACAAAATTGAAAAACAACATAAGGAAAACCATTGATTATTACAACAAACAGATGAATTTACTCTTGAAAAATGAAATCATAGAGGTGCAAAAAAAATCTTCAGAAGGAAATTGGACAAGAGATTGGGAAAATCAAATAAAGCGAAGACATTCGATTATTGAAAATATTGAAGAATACAGGATTACATTACATAGACCATTTACAAGACAAAACAATTATTTTGATGATGATTTAAACCAAGAACGCTACCAATTACCAAAAATTTTCCCGACTGAAAAACACAAAAATTTGATAATCAGCATAACAGGAGTTGGTTCAAGCAAAGATTTTTCGATTTTGATTACAGATGAAATACCAGACTATCAGGTAATGATGAACGGTCAATGTTTCCCCCTCTACTATTACGAAGAATCCGACACCCAAAACGCTAACTTGTTCGATGCCAACAACAAAGAAAAATACATCCGCCGCGATGCCATTTCTGATTTTATTTTGGAGCGTTGCCGAACTAATTACGGTATTTCGACTTCTCTCAATAACCATCAAAAACTAAGCAAAGAAGATATTTTCTATTATGTGTATGGCGTCCTGCACAGCCCCCAATATCGCGAAACCTTTGCCGCCGACCTCAAAAAGATGCTACCTCGCTTGCCGTTGGTTGATGAGCCAAAAGATTTCTGGAGTTTCTCAAAAGCGGGCAGAGATTTAGCCGATCTACACCTCAATTATGAAACCATAGAGCCGTATCGCGGCGTGCGTATCATCTACGGCGCGGGCAACGACGTCAATTATCGTGTCGAAAAGATGCGTTTTGCCAAAGACGGCAAAGAATCCGACAAAACCAAAATCATCTACAACCATCAAATAACCCTCGAAAACATACCTTTGGCGGCTTACGAGTACGTTGTCAACGGTAAATCGGCAATCGAATGGATCATGGAACGTTACGCCATCACCCCCCACAAAGAAAGCGGCATCACCAACGATCCCAACGACTGGGCAACAGAAACCGGCAAACCAAAGTATATTTTGGATTTGCTGCAAAGCATCATCAACGTAAGCGTGCAAACGGTGGAAATAGTAAAGGGATTGCCGGAATTAATTTTTTGATGATGAGTACAATTTGTTTAATGAATGGCATAAAATTTGTTAAAAA
>WRCN01000051.1 GCA_009783885.1 Bacteroidales bacterium
CGCTCCCATCAGAATAATACTGTGTGGAGGTAATCCGGTTCCGTTCAACAACGTTTTCATTGCAAACTCCACGCGAAGGTAGAGCGTGATTGAGATGGAAGTGAAGCGGAGTATGCAACGAAAACTTTATTGTTAGCGGTAGTGCATTTTGTCATTAGTGCGTGTTCTGTTTTTTATACTCCAAATATTGCTTAATTTTATCACTCTCCAACGCTTTCATATAGTTTTCCATATAGGCATAGTCGGGCTTGCTTTGAGAATTTATGGGAAGTAAAATTTTTTCTTTTTTCAGTCTTGTCTCATTTCAGTGAGGAACCCCGAAAAGCTCGACGCAGTCAATCTCCATCCAAACCATTACAATTTGTTTATTTTTCATTCCTTAGCGCAGCGATCTCTCCGGGAGGTAAATCGCTTGTTGGCTGCTGGGCTTTTTTTTTCGTTTATTACTTCTGCTATTTGGGAAAATTCTTTGTTTATACGAACGAACCTCTTTTTAATGCTTCTTCAGGATTATACCAAGTTGCATCAATAAAATTCTGAATTTCGTTTACGAACATTGTTATTACTTCTGTTGAAATTGGAAAATTTTGATGCTGTGCTTTCACTTCATCTAATATGTTTCGTTTTTCAAATGGAAGTCGCTTCGCTTTTCGGAGTAAAAATACATTGTCTATTTCGGTTAATCTTGTGTCTTCTGGCTGCATATCCAAGTATTCGACAAATGCATAATACTTTGCAATGGGACAACCCTGTTTTAATCTTGCTGCTGTTCCAGCACACTCTTGAAACATTGTTTTGTCGTAATTAATTTTACATTCTGCCGCTAAAACAGCCAAGTAAAATTTGCCGTCAATGGTTTGCTGACTGCTAAAATTCTCGTCAGAGGAAAATTTGTAGTGAATGGCTTTTCCAATCGAAAAATCTTGGTCTTTTACCTTCAGAATTACTTCGGGTTTTTTATTCAGGCTTGAAATCGCAGAAGGTCTAAAAGACAATGACATAAACGCTGTCTGTGGACCAGTTTCCAAATCAAAGTCGGGAAGATTATTTAAAATCGCAGGATTTACAAGATGAATTAGAAATTCTTCGAGGACACTATTATCCAATTTCAATTGTCCTTTTTGGCGTTTTAAAAAATCAGAACCTTTGGTTGCAACTAAATCAACTTCCAAATAATCTTTGTATTCATTAAGTAGAGCGGTCATTTCGTTGATTCTCGTTTGCCCTGTTGATGTTAACGCATTTGTTTTTGAAATCCAAGTCTGATATGCCGTCATCGCTTCATTTAGAAGTGCAACATCTCTATTTGCTTTTGGATTAGCGATAGCCGCTAATAGTTTTTCCCTATGCGGTGTACTGCTCATTTTTTACGATATATTTTGGGTTAAAAATTGGCGAAGGAACAACTTCTTTTATTGCGTTTATTGCCTCCGCAATATCTGAATGAACCCCATTTTGGGTAGTCGCCAAACTGTGTTCTAAATGCTTCAATGCGACCAAACTTCCGTGTAGTTCATCGGACAATTTATTTGATTTAGTTGCAATAATTATATCTTCTTTTATGCTGTTGCCAAACTTATTTGTGAATTTTCGCTCAAGCGTATTTATTTCCGAAAAACCTTGTGACCGCTCTAAAATTTCAATTATCATTTGACCATTGTAAAACGGTGTGCTTCTTACATTGGATTCTCTGCCTAAAACTAAAATTATTTTTGCGTCAGGTTTTAGCGCTTTCCAAAAACTTCGGATTGCTAATTCCATATCCAAGCAATACTGAATTACAGTTTTAAATCTATTTCCTCTGTTTTTTCTGTTTGAGCCAAATTCGCTATGTGCAACCTTCAATAAGTCGAAGTGAAAAGTTTCAACGATTGCCCTAAAATTTTGGTGATAATTAAACACATTTATATAGGGAGGACTTGTCAAAATACAATCAACAAGATTTTCTAATTCATCTCCTGCATCTCGTGCGTCTTTGAGCAATGCGTTGATTGAATTTTCCGTGAAAGGCAAGTCTAAGATTGCGTTTTTAACGTAAAGAAACGATTTGTGAATAGATGCTTTTAGCGTAAGTCCTTTGTCTTTTTCAGATTGAAATAAAACGTTGAGTAATAAAATTCTTTCCTTTTTGTCAGATAGAACATTGTTAACTTGCACGGCAAAATCTAACAGATTGGCGTAAGCCAGCCTATAATCATCATTTTTGCAGTAAACTTTTTGCCCGTTCAGGCTTGCTAAATGGGTATTAAGTTTATGTTCAAAATTGTTACAGTATTCGTATCTTTCTTTAAGAGTAAGGTTACAGAAAGTAAAGAATTTTGACATTGCATAAGCGGCAGGATTGATTTCAAGTCCCATTGCTTGCAAGTCAAGTCGTCCTGCTTCTTGTAAAACAGTTCCACTACCTGAAAATGGGTCAAGAACAAAGTCTCCTTGTTTCGTGAAACTTTGAAGAATGTACTCGACAAATTCAGGCGTAAATTGCCCTCTCCAATTGAAAAGGTTAGACCTTTTCTTGGTCAAAACATCAAGTTTATCTTGCATTAAATTCATGCGACAAATGTACATAAAAAACTCTTTTTTCCAAATGTGTTTCTTCGATTTACTCTGTTGTACTCAGTCTTGCAACCAACTGTTCAATCTGCGTCTTCTCCGTGCCAATTGACTTATAAAGCAGCCTCTTTTATAGCGTTATACTTTTCCTTATACTTTATATTCTCAATGACTGGACATTAATCCCCTATCGCCGCTTTCACAAAATCCACAAACAGCGGATGCGGGTGCAAAACCGTACTGCTATATTCGGGATGAAACTGCACGGCGACAAACCATTTGTGTGCAGGTATTTCCACGATTTCTACCAGTCCGGTTTCGGGATTATAACCTGTGGCTTTCATTCCGGCTTTTTCGAATACCGGCAGAAATACATTATTAAATTCATAACGATGACGATGGCGTTCGGAAATTTCTAATTGTCCGTATGCTGCGTATGATTTGCTGTCTTTTTCGAGTTTGCATAAATAGGCGCCCAAACGCATCGTTCCGCCTTTTTCGGTTATTCCCTTTTGTTTTTCCATCAGGTCAATTACAGGATAAGGCGTGGAATGAACCATTTCGTATGAATGTGCATCATTGAGGTTGAGAACATTACGGGCAAATTCGACGACCGCAACGTGCATACCAAGGCAAATTCCCAGAAAAGGTATATTGTTTTCGCGGGCATACTTCGTTGCGAACAGTTTTCCGTAAAAGCCGCGTTCGCCAAAGCCCGGAGCCACTAAAATTCCCTGAAAACCTTTCATCTTGTCATTCACGTTACTCTCGTTGATGGTATCAGCCTGAACCGATACCACTTTTACTTTGCAATCGTTCCGCGAGCCGGCATGTATGAACGATTCTATGATGGACTTGTAGGCGTCGGGCAGTTCAACGTATTTACCGATCAAACCGATGGTAACCGTTTTTTTCGGATTTTGTATTTTTTGAACAAATTCTCGCCAGTCGCTCAGTGCA
>WRCN01000052.1 GCA_009783885.1 Bacteroidales bacterium
AAAAATATAGTATTTTTGCTAACAGTTTTTATTGAGTATAAATTTAAAAAATATCGGATTATGAAAAAAATCTTTACATGTATTATTGTGTTGATTTTCACAGGTTTTTGTGCGGTAGCACAGAGTTTCACCTACAGTGTGGACGATAAAGAAGGATTGCGTAATTTTCTACGTCAACCGTCCAATGTAGCAGGAAAAATTAATGCCGAGCGGCTCGGCTTGCAAATTAGCGATACTTTAAATTGGAACAGCAGTGATGCTTGGATTCCAAAAGTAACCGGTGTTAGCTGGAAACTTTATGACTATTATCGTATTGCTAAAATCGAATGGGGCGGCAAAAATATTGCCGGTCATTTGAATGGAGAAAAATGGTCGCGGTTGGAAGTGCTTTATTGCTATAACAACAAACTTACCACAGTCAATGTGAGTAAAAACGCCCATTTAAACCATCTTGCATGTGATAACAATCCATTGCAGGAATTGAGTTTAACCGGTTCTTTGCTTACTTTGTATTGTCAAAACACCAATTTAACAGCGTTAGATTTAAGCGCCAGTAAAAATTTGGTAAATTTGGATTGTGCAAACAATGAATTGACAAGTTTGGATGTAAGCCATTGTCCTGTACTAACCATGTTGCACTGTTATAATAATAGTATAACAGAACTTGACGTAAGCGAGAATCCGAATATGTCGTCCGTTCGTTGTGAAAACAATGCGTTAGTCAGTTTCAATGCCTTTGGTATTCATAGCCTTTCATCATTGAATATCAGCAACAATCCGGCTTTAACCACCTTGAATTGTAGCGGTAATAAATTGACCGGATTAAACATCAACGGGAATAAAAACATCGCAACTTTGTATTGCGACAACAATCAGCTTACAGCAATTGACCTAAGCGAAGCCGTTGATTTGATTGAACTTAATTGCGCTAACAATTTGTTACTCCGATTAGATGTTACAAAAAACACCAAATTAAAAACACTCTATTGTTCGCATAACCAACTTGCAGTTATTGATATAACTAAAAACGTTAACTTGGTTCATTTTACTTGCGGTTATAACTGGCTCTCCGGCACATTGGATATTACAAAAAATACCAAATTAGAAACATTCCATTGCAACCATAACCAAATAGCATCTGCTGATGTAAGCCGTGCCATCGGTTTGATTGATTTGGATTGCTCCGAAAATTCGCTCTCAAAATTAGACGTTACAAAAAATCCCAAATTAAAATATTTGAATTTTTCAAAGAACCGTGTTGCTGAAATAGACCTTAAACAAAACAAAGACCTTGAAATTTTAAATTGCTCCGAAAATATTGTTTTAGCAGCATTGGATGTTGCTAACTGTGAATTTTTAACGTCTTTGAAATGTTCCGATAACTCACTGAAGAGTTTGGAATCGACAAAAAATTGTCCTTTAGATACTTTGGATTGTTCAAAAAATTTCATGCTGTTTTCAGAACTAACGCTAAAAACCGATAGCATGAGGAGATTTATTTACAGCCCTCAAAAAATTTACTCCGAAATGAGGGATTATGCTGACGGGATAGACCTGACTAAAGAATATCTTATTGACACTCTTATTACATCTTTCAGATGGTACAAATATGACATAGCCAAAAAGAGAGATGAAGGCGGTATTAAATTACAAGGCGAAGAAGGCTTCTTCTTTCCTCCCGGGGAAGATCTTACCGGAAAAGCTTTACGTTGTAAAATGTATAATGGAAATTTCCCTGCTCTTGGCGCCAAAGATACTTTAATATATGAAGTAATAATGACAGGAGTTGGAATAGAAGAAATCCCAATAAATTGCTCCATTTATCCCAACCCAACCGACGGAACCGTTACCATTCAAAATGTGGAATCAGATATTGAAACCATTCAACTATTTGACCTAACCGGTAAAATGGTATTTGAAACCCGTCAAACAACATTTGATATTGCCCATCTACCAACCGCCACCTATGTCGTTCAAATTAGAACCGACAAAGGAGTCATAACAAAGAAACTACTGAAGAAATAAAAAATCGTTTTTATATTAAAAAAGAGGCTGCCATTTTTGAACAGTCTCTTTTTTTTACACATTTTACGGTCTTACCATCTTACACGTCTTACGGTTTTTCAAAAAGACTCTCCACAAACGCCTCCCTGTCGAAGGGTTGCAGGTCTTGCATCTTCTCTCCGATGCCGATATATTTCACAGGGATTTTAAATTGGTCGGAAATTCCGATGACAACTCCGCCACGTGCTGTTCCGTCTAACTTGGTAATTGCTAAGGCGTTCACATCGGTTGCTGCTGTAAATTGTTTTGCCTGTTCGAAGGCATTTTGTCCTGTTGAACCGTCTAACACCAGCAAAATCTCGTGCGGCGCACTAGGGATCACCTTGTCCATGACCCGTTTTATCTTCGATAGTTCGTTCATCAGGTTGATTTTGTTATGCAACCGTCCGGCGGTGTCAATGATAACTACGTCGGCGCCGTTGGCTATTGCCGATTTGCAGGCGTCGAAAGCAACGGAAGCGGGGTCGGCGCCCATGCCTTGACTGACAATGGGAACGTCCACGCGCTCCGACCATATCTTCAACTGCTCAACGGCAGCCGCCCGAAAAGTATCCGACGCGCCCAAAACGACTTTTTTCCCCTGTTGTTTCAACTGATGGGCTAATTTACCGATGGTGGTGGTTTTTCCAACGCCATTGACGCCTACTACCATGATGACGTAGGGTAGTTCCGATTTCGGAATGTCGAATCCGAAAGCCAACTTTTCGTCGAGGCGTTGCTCGGATAGAAGGGCGCAGATTTCCTCTTTTAAAATACGGTTAAGTGCGTCTGTACCAATGTATTTGTCGCGTGCGACACGCGCTTCGATGCGCTCAATAATACGAATCGTGGTATCAACACCTACGTCCGAAGAAATCAAAATCTCTTCGAGGTTGTCTAATACCTCGTCGTCAACTTTGGATTTGCCTGCAATGGCTTTCGCTATTTTGGAAAAAACGCCTTCACGGGTTTTCTCCATGCCTTTGGTTAAATCTTCTTTGTGTTTTTTATCGAAAAACGAAAATAATCCCATGCTAAAATAAAATGTCTTCTATTTCAAAAGCGCTTTAGCATCTTCAAGAGTGACAATCTGTTCCTTAAACATGTATGCACCGGTTTTGGGTGAACGTTCCATGGTGATAACTTTTGTCCAATCCTTACTTTTGGTTTGCAGTGATGCAACAACTTTCTTTGCCATATCTCAAATGATTATTTAATTTCTCTATGTACAGTTACTCTTTTCAGAATGGGGTTATATTTTTTCAATTCCATTCTGCTCGGCGTATTCTTTTTGTTCTTCGTGGTGATATAACGCGATGTGCCCGCTACGCCGCTTTCTTTATGTTCGGTGCATTCCATGATTACCTGAATGCGTACATCTTTTTGCTTCTTTGCCATTTTTTTTACCTCATTTTTTCAGGGTGCAAAG
>WRCN01000053.1 GCA_009783885.1 Bacteroidales bacterium
ATCGAAATCAAATTAGTTAGAAATCACGACAGTTTTCAAACAATCAAGGAAGAAGGATTAGAACAAATCAGGGAATACCGTGACAATTTTGCGCCCGACGCTCACGCTTGGTTGGTGATCTTTGACCGTCGTTGCAAAACTCGCGAAAAAAACTGGGATGAACGTATCTCTTGGGAAGATGAAGGTGATGTAACTGTGCTGGGATGTTGATACTTTTGTGCGTAAATTATCCTTTTGTAATTACCACTAAAAAGAATTCCTTTCCTTCTCAACTATTGAAAATTTCAATCCTCAATATCGCATCGCAATTCCATTAACTCTGTATTTTAGCTTAAGCAAATTTATTTTACATTCACTTCCATTTCCCCAATCAATGGTTGCTATGCCTGTTTCGGCAAAAAAAATGAATATTTCGTTGCTGTCCACTACGGTCAAGGTCATCTGTTTTGGCTCGCTTGCCACGTATGATTGTTTGATTTTTTTCGACATAAAAATAAGATTTAATGGTTTGACGGCACAAAGGTAAAAGTGATGACGGGCATAGGATGACGTTCAGCAGAATATTTATGATTTTTTTTGTTTTTTCTCCCGTTTCAATTTTTTCCATTTTCTATGTTTTGCCATGAATTGCTCCATAAATGGGTCTATCTCTGATATATACGGCAAATCCAAATCATCGCCCAATCCGGTCATCTTTTTGATAATCCCTGCGCCTTCATGCAGCGACCTTTCTTCATCTCTCTCGACAGTATATTTTTCTTTTTCTTCCAAAAATGCGAGCAGACACAAATATTCATTCAGGATATTCGAACGAGCAACATGATAGTTGGATGAAGCGGAATAGCGTATGCTAAAAATTAACTCGGGTCTATCAATTTCCCTGTTACTGCAACGGGGACAATATTCTTTTTTGTCCAACAAAACATCATAACCAAGGTTTTTAATCTTTTTTACAATGATTTCGATTTCACGAATTTCAAAAACCTGATGATCATCATATTCATCTTTGACTGTAAATCCACATAAAGAACAGACATAATCTACAGGATAGGGAACAGCCGGGTCATAGCACATCGCGCCCCATGCAAGGTCGCCCCTATATTTAGTCTTTGCGATTTCCTTCAAACGTTTTTCCAAAACGTTTCTATCCATGTAAACCTCTACATCGGAAGTATTTTTTTCTATGGCAAGCATTTTGTTTCCGTTGCAATCCAATTTTTTCAGCAAACTATTTTTGCTTATATCGAGGCTCGTCAGTTCATTATAACTGCAATCCAAGCCCTTTAATGCAGTATTCATGCTAATATCCAAACTTGATAATTGATTGTCGCTGCAATCTAACAATGCCAACGCTGTATTTTTGCTTACATCTAATTGTGTCAGTTCATTGCCGCTGCATTCCAATTCTATCAGCGCGGTGTTATTGCTCACATCTAGATTTGTCATCCGATTGTTTTTGGAACTCAAATGTGTTAGCGCCGGATTGTTTCCCAGAACAAAACTCAATAAATTATCATTATTATCACAATACAGGTGTGTCAACGCATCATTCCGGCTCACATCCAAACTTGATATAGGATTTAAATAGCAATCTAAGTGAGTGATATTTTCGCCCGTAATTGTAATGGTACTGCCACAAAGAGAAGCATTGTCATCAGGCTTAAGGGTATATTTTTCCCAATAATCGTGACGCCTATTATCCCAATTATCATCAGCCGGAAGCGTATATGTTTTAATTTCACTTCCATTTCCCCAATCAATGGTTGCTATTCCTGTTCCAGCAATAAAAAGGGATATTTCGTTGCTGTCCTCTACGGTCAAGGTCATCTGTTTTGGCTCGCCTGCCACTCTCTCAAACATACTACGCTCATATATTCTTTCAATTCCAACTAATTTGACACTGACATAACCATAACCATGGTGGTGTATCAACAGACCTTCCACTTCATAGATATTGCCAAAAGTCAAAAACTCGTCTTCAAAACCTATGTAACGCACTCGTCCACCCACTTTTAGAGGTTTACCCTCTGCGTTTTTATCAATAACCTCAAATATTGAGGGGCTAAATTCCACACCATATTGAAAACCAACCAATTTAACCAATTGATATGAACGCGCTAATATCCTGTATTCTACTTCGTAAATAGCATCAACTTCTAATATTCCACGAGGGTCAGAGGGATGTCCACCATATTGAGGATATTTTATACAAACATGGTTTTCATCTATTCCAATGTAACGGACTTTTACACCCTCTTTAAAGCCATCTTGTTTTTCAAATTTATCATACCATTGGTGGTATTGCTCGCTAAACTCGCCAAAATTCTTACTGTCTATTTTCGTTTTCATACTATTTTTATTTTTAAAACGGCACAAAGATAAATATGCTGACGTGCATAAGATGACATTCAACTAAAAAAAATTATCAACCTATTTATTTTATTACGTTTTTATATTCATCACTCGTAATCGTCGTATCAAACAAGCCAACTTTGTCTTCTTCGTGGCGATTGATACCAACATATTCCAAACTCGAATCCTCGTACCTCTTGAATTTGTAAACAGCATCATTCATCAAAGCGCCATTGAAAACTCCCAAAGATACTAACAAATCAAAGTCTTTGACAGTTAAACCTGTAACCTTTTTGAACAACCCGGGTTCAAGTTGTGTGATCACATCTTTCAAGCATCGCTCCCGATAATCGGTTAAGTACATAAACACCGGAATACGCGTGGCAAATTTGATGAGTTTATCTTGAATTTGTTTTCGTAAACTTTTATACTCTTTTTCTTTTTCGCTTAAAATTTTCTTTTCTGGCTTACTCAATTCTCTATCGTTGGCGTCGCGTTTTGCTTTTTTTATGGCTTCAGATTTATTGATGATGGTTTCTATATCTTGATTCAACG
>WRCN01000054.1 GCA_009783885.1 Bacteroidales bacterium
CAACACCCTGAAAAGATTACGCCCGCTTGTAGTTATTGACGAAGGGCACCGCGCCTACGGCGATTTAGCAAGAAATACAATACGAGATTTTAACCCCTCTTTCATACTTGAACTTTCGGCAACACCACCACCAAAAAGTAATGATTTAGTGAAAATCACCGGACGCGAGCTGCACGATGAAGAAATGATAAAGTTAGATATTCATCTTACCAACAAAACAAGTTTAGATTGGCAGGATACACTATTAGCGAGTTTTGAAAAAAGAAACGATTTAGAGAAAAAAGCCAAAGAATATGAACAAAACAAGGGCATGTATATTCGCCCGATTTGTTTAATACAAGTGGAAAGAACAGGCAGAGACCAACGAGGCACAGACTACATTCATGCGGAAGATGCCAAAGAATATTTAATTAAAAAATGCAATGTTCCGGCAAATCACATAGCGATTAAATCAAGCGAAAAAGATGATATTGAAGGTCTAAATCTTTTCGCCCAAGATTGCGAAATACGTTATATCATTACCAAACAAGCCTTGCAGGAAGGTTGGGATTGCTCGTTTGCTTATGTTTTGACTATATTAACCAATCCAAGCTCTGCAACAGGAATTACACAATTGGTAGGACGCATTTTACGCCAACCATTTGCAGTAAAAACAAAAGTAAAAGATTTAGACGAATGTTATGTTTTCACTTTTCGTCAAAATGCTAAAGAATTAGTATTTCAAATTAAAAAAGGCTTGGAAGAAGAAGGTTTGGGAGACCTTAAAGGAAGCATTATAGATGATGCCGGAATAAATACAGAGGCATTGAAAGAACGTGAGCCAACGTATAGGGACAGATTTAAGAAATTTGAAGGGAAAATTTATCTGCCAAAATTTGTTATTCAAGAAAAAGATAGTTGGCGCGATATTATGTTTGAAGCCGATATTCTTGCCGATATTGACTGGAAAAAAATTAACATTGATGATATTAAAGAAATTGAACTGCAAAACAAACTAAGCAAAGAACAAGTAATTGTTTTAGGATTGAGCGAAGAAGAACAGGAATTATTGAAAGAAACAGGCAGAGCGGAAAAATCGGGTACATTAGAGATTGACCTTGCTTTTTTTGCTCGTCAAATAGGCGAGATCATTCCAAATCCTTGGTACGCTTACGAAATTGCAGGAAAAGCCATAAATTTACTACAAGAAAAATACAAAGAAGAAACTATTGCAGCCAATTTTGTTTTTATCATTGAAGAACTGAAAAAAAGATTGGATAAAGAAAGAAACCGTTTATCAGAGTTGGTTTTCAGACAAAAAGTAACCAACAAAAAACTTTTCTTTTTCCTCATTACCGATAAGGGAGGTCGTAGATTGCCTTCAAGAATTAAAGTGAGAAGCAATAAACCGTTGCTTAGAAAAGACTACACTCATGTTCAAAAATCGTTGTTTGATTATGTCCCTGATGAAGAGTTCAATGAGTTTGAGAAGTCTGTAGCACTTTATCTTGACGAACAGGAAAGACTTTTGTGGTGGTATCGAAACATGAGCCGTCAAGACTATCACATACAGGGTTGGAAGCGCAGCAAGATTTATCCCGACTTTGTATTTACAGACACCCAAGCAGGCAATGACGATTACGATACGGTTTATGTTTTGGAAACGAAAGGTATTCACTTGAAAGACAATGAAGATACCAAATATAAGCAAGATGTTTTTGCACTTTGTAACGAATTGGGAGCAAAAAAGGCGTGGAAAGAACTTTTTAGCGAATTTTCAGACCACAATTTTGAATTTCAAATGGTATTTGAAGATGAGTGGGAGGGCAAGATTAACGATTTAATGAAATAAGCCAACGCATTGGTAGCACATTTGCATTTTAGCCAACGCAAAAAACCAAACAAGAAAAATGCAAAAGAGCTACCAACCCAACGCACGAGCGAGAGGATAAGAAATTGAGAGACAGTGGGATGCGGCTTCCGCTAACAAGCAGTTTGGCAAGATAGCGGCATTAACACGCTGGAAATGAAGCGTGTAATTGAAAACACCTACCCCGCCGCAAGTGCCTCGTTGCCGCTACCTCGCCAAGCTGCCGGAACGTTAGGTGCTATGCCGGAAGTTGTAGCGGATTAAATCCCTGAAAATCTGAAAGTCAACCCTAATTTTTAAATGAAAGTTTTAAACAATTTAACAAATTAGAGGTTGCGCCCGGCACGTATTAGGGATAAAAAAATGAAGCGAATTTTAAATGTAATTTTTGTAATTTCAATTATTTTTTCTTTAACTTCTTGTGCAGTACATTCAGGATTAACATCTAATATGAATAATAATACCACCAATGTGGTACTGCAAAACAATAATTACAAAATCATTGAGAGAGTTCAAGGTGAAGCATCAGGAGTTTGGGTATTAGGCATTGGTGGATCATTCAGGCCATTAGTTGCAAAGGCAAGACGCCAAATGCTTGCATGGGTAAATTTAACAGGACATGCAGCTGCCAACAACAGAGCAGTTTGGCGCAATGTCGGCATACCACGCGGGACAAATATTTGTGTAATTTCGCCGCCGTTGGCTCGCGTTGAAAATGTGTTGAAAGCCGCCACCGCGCCAAGCTGCCGGACGTTGTTGGCAATGCCGGACAGTGATTCAGCAAGATAGAAAAGCCCCCACAGAGGACATTTTTTTAGCTTCATTCGCATAGTTGAAAGATTTAACATATTTTTGCAGCCAAATTAAAATACG
>WRCN01000055.1 GCA_009783885.1 Bacteroidales bacterium
GAAATGATGATTTTGTCTTCGGGCAAACGCTTGTTGCTCGTCAAAGGTTATGCAGGCACAGGGAAAACGTCTGTTATTTCGGCATTTGTACGCAGTTTGAACCAATTCAAAACAGGAAGGGTGTTGATGGCGCCCACCGGCAGAGCGGCAAAAGTTTTGAGCGCCTATTCCGGTGAACAGGCGTTTACCATTCATAAAAAAATTTATCGCCAGAAATCTACTACCGATGGTTTTGGCGCTTTTGAATTGAATTACAACACATTCAGTAACACGTTTCTGATTGTGGACGAAGCGTCCATGATTTCGCATTACAGCTCCGACCGCAGTATTTTCGGTACAGGTAACCTTTTAGACGATTTGTTGAGGTTTTCGTACAACGACCGCAATTGCCGGTTGATATTCATTGGCGATATGGCGCAGTTGCCGCCGGTGGGGCAGGAAGAAAGTCCGGCGCTGGATCGTAGCCGTTTGCAAGCCGCCGGTTTGGATGTTCTTGAATGCGAATTGACCGAAGTTGTCCGCCAAGCGCAAGAATCGGGTATTCTGCACAACGCAACCATCGTCAGGAAACAGATTACGGAACAGCGAACGGGAAATCCTTCGTTAGAAACAGATTTTTTTTCCGATATAGAACGAATTTCAGGCGAAGACCTGATTGAGGCTATCACCGACGCATACGGACGATACGGAATTGACGAAACCACAATCATTTGCCGAAGCAACAAACAAGCCAACAGATACAATCAGGGCATCCGCAACCGAATACTTTACCGTGAAGAGGAACTGACGCCGGATGATTTGCTGATGGTGGTACGCAATAATTATCACTGGATTAAAGACGCGGAAAATATCAGCTTCATTGCCAACGGCGATATTGTGCGGGTGGTTCGTATCCGCAAATATATTGAACGGTACGGCTTTCGTTTCGCAGAGGTAGACCTTTGCCTCCCCGACTACAATCAATATGAATTTTCGGCAACGATTATGCTCGATGCTTTATGCAGCGAGACAGCATCCATCACCGAAGAACAAAACCAAAGATTGTATTGTTCTATTGCAGAAGATTATGCACACATCGCACCCAAGACGGATCAATACAGGAAAATCAGGGAAGACCCGTTTTTCAACGCTTTGCAGGTTAAATTTGCTTACGCAATTACCTGCCACAAAGCTCAGGGCGGTCAGTGGAAGTGCGTCTTTCTCGATCAAGGCTGGCTGAACAGGGAAATGATCAACATCGAATACCTTCGCTGGCTGTATACAGCAATTACAAGAGCTTCCGAAAAGTTGTTTCTTGTGAATTTTAAGAAATAGTGTTGATTAAAAAAAATTGGATATATTCATAAATTGATGAAATTTGCAAATTATTTTTTGAAAATTTGGTTATAAGGCTTTATTAAAATGGAAAACGATAAGATTTGCGAGAGATCTGTGAAATGCCCGATATATGCAGGAATATTGGAATCGAATCCGATATTGATCCTTACATTTAAGCATTTATATTGCGAAAATGGTAAAATGGGGCGCAATAAGTGTAAAAGGTATCAGGTAGCCATTAAAGCCGGAAGCTGTCCTCCCGATATCTTGCCCAACAGCCATTTGTCAGTTGATAACATTATCAGAATGATGGAGAAAAAGAAATGAAAATAGTTTTTATCGGCGCCGGAAATTTATCCACTCATCTTTCAAAAGCTTTTCAAAATGCAGGTTTTGAAATAGTGCAGGTATACAGCCACACGGAAAAATCGGCAAATGAACTTGCCAAAAAGCTACAGACGCAGTATACGACCAATACGGATCATATCGCAAAAGACGCATCTTTGTATATCATTTCCGTCAGTGACGACGCCATTGAATCGCTGGTTGAAAAATTGACTTTCACCGACGGGTTAGTTGTACATACTGCCGGAAGCGTGTCTATGGATGTATTTGCAGGGAAATTGAAAAATTACGGCGTCCTGTATCCCTTGCAAACCTTCAGCAAATTGCGTCCTGTCAATTTTTCCGACATGCCTGTTTTTATCGAAGCCAATACCGCTGAGAACCTGAACAAACTACGAACGATTGCAAAGGCAATTTCGCTAAAAATCTATGACGCTTCATCGGAAAAGCGGATGCAACTACATTTGGCAGCGGTTTTCGGATGCAATTTTGTAAATCATCTGTATCATTTATCCGCACAAATTGCTCAACAGGCAGGTTTTGATTTCAGCGTGCTTACACCGTTGATACTCGAAACGGCTCAAAAGGCGATTGTATCTGGAACTCCTAAAGAAGTACAAACAGGTCCTGCTGCAAGAAATGACCTGAAAGTGATGCGAAAACATATTGAAATGCTGGCTTCTCAACCTGAATGGAAGAAAATTTATGCCATGTTGAGCGAAAACATAAGATATCTGCATTATAGAAAATTTTAAAAAATTGATTAGTTGCCACGTATTTCTATGAATATGACTCTTTTCGCTGATTTACAGACAAATCCTCAGATAAAACCTTTTCTAAGACAATGGAAAAATCAATTTAAAAAAGACCTTAAAAATTTCCATTAGAGAACAAGGTCTCTTTTTTATCCTAATTTTTGTCCATTATACCCCTTTTCCCAACAGCGTTCCGATACACCTTTTCGCCTGTATGGTTCACAAAACAGAACCGCACGCTATCCGCAGAAACCGTAAACACCGAGTATCCCGGGTCGGGGTTGCAAAAAACAGTTCC
>WRCN01000056.1 GCA_009783885.1 Bacteroidales bacterium
ATCGGAAAGCCGGTCATCTTCGTCCCATACCCCTACGCCGCTGAAAATCACCAATATAAAAACGCCCAAGCACTAGTCGAAAAACAAGCCGCCCACCTCATCCCCGACGCCAAAGTATCGGACAAACTGCCCAACGCCATCATGGACTTACTAAACGATAACACGAAAATGGTCGTATTTTCCAACAATATCAAAGCATTAGCAATAAACGACGCGGATGGGAAGATTGCGGGGGAGGTGATAGAATTAGGAATTAAGAATTAAAAATTAAGAGGTAGTGTTATGGATAAAATGATGGTAAAAGATGTGGGATTTTGTAAGGCTGAAAGCCTTATAATCAATAGCGTAGGGCAACGCCCAGTCGTGTTCGGAAAAAATCCTGTTAGGGATTTGATATTGGTAGAAAGAGCATTTTCGCAGGCAAAGCAAGCGTGCCGTAGGTACGCAATCTTATTTTATTTATTTGCACATATATCGCGTACCTACGGCACGCTGTTGGAATTTTCATCTTTTTTCTACCAATATTTTGTCCCTAACGGGACATGCTCCCGCCATCTCACCAATCCTGTATTCTATGATAAAAAAAATGTGTCATGTGCAAATTTTGCACTCGACACTATATTCAATTCCTACGGAGTTGCAACTGTCGCAAAATTTGCGACAGTTCGGAGTAATGCAAATTTAAAGAATATTAAATAGAAAATAAAAATACCATGAACCTGCAGCCCTCCAATAATGTTTTGCTCAAACAATTCCATGAGATTGTGTACTTGATTAAAAGCGCACAAAGTAATGCTATTGTGTCAATTAATGTTGAGATGATTAATCTGTATTGGAATGTAGATCAATATATTAGTTTACAACTTTCGCGTACTGCGTGGGGTAACAAAACTATTGATGAACTCGCTGCTTTTATTCAGCAAGAGTATCCCGAAATAAAAGGGTTTAACCGCAGAGGGTTGTATCGAATGAAACAATTTTTTGAAACATATTCGTCTGAAAAATTTGTGACATCAGCGATGACACAAATGCAAATATCTGATAGTCAGGAAAGTGGAATTGTGTCATCAGCGATGACACAATTTAAAACCAACGACATACGGAAAACAATTTTGGCAAAAGTTAGTTGGACGCATCATTTAACAATAATTTCCCGAACAAAAACAGACGAAGAACGAGAATTTTATCTCAACCTCTGTATCAAGGAGAAATATACGGTACGGGAATTGGACAGGCAAATTGACAGCAGCATTTTTGAAAGAGCCATGATTGGAAATGTCGCCATTCCTGCAACACTGAAAAAAGCCTATCCAGATGTTGTTAATATATTGAAAGACAAGTATATCGTGGAATTTACAGGGCTTGCAGATATTCATAACGAGAACGAATTGCAAAAAAACTTGATTGGCAAAATGAAGCAGTTTATACTCGAATTGGGTAAAGATTTTTTGTTTTACGATGAAGAATACAGAATACAAGTGGGGAACAGTGATTTTTACATTGATTTGCTGTTTTTCCATCGAGGATTACAATGTTTGGTCGCTTTTGAATTAAAGGCAGAAAGATTCAAACCCGAACATTTGGGACAACTTAATTTTTATCTCGAGGCATTGGACAGAGACGTAAAAAAGGTGAATGAAAATCCGTCTATCGGTATTTTGCTGTGCAAAGATAAAGATGATGAGGTAGTTGAATACGCAATGAGTCGTTTTGTATCACCTACAATGGTTGCAGAATATCAAACCCAACTGCCAAATAAAAAATTACTTCAACAAAAATTACGTGAATTATATAATAACTGAATAATAAAAGATATGTCAATAAACAAACTCATACTCGGCGACAACCTCGAAATCCTAAAAAAAATGGAGAGCGAAACGGTAGATTTAATCTACTTAGACCCGCCATTTTTCAGTAACCGCAACTACGAGGTGATTTGGGGCGATGAGGGCGAAGTGCGCAGTTTCCAAGACCGCTGGAGCGGCGGAATGGACCATTACATTGCGTGGCTTAAAGAACGAGTTGAGCAAATGCACCGCATTTTAAAGCCAACAGGAAGCATATTTTTACATTGCGACTGGCACGCAAATGCTTATATTCGAGTGCAAATATTGGATAAGATTTTTGGTGAAAATAATTTCATAAATGAATTTGTTTGGAAAAGAAGTTTTAATCGTTCAAGCATTTCAAAAGCAGCAAGAAAAAATTACGACACTATTTTCTTCTATTCTAGATCAAAAGAATATACTTTTAATCAAGTATTTATGGAATTGTCAGATACTTCAAAAAAAATATACAAAAATCAAGATGAGAGAGGATTATATCGTTTGGTTCCATTACTTGTAAGCGGGAAAAGAAATGGTGAAACAGGAAAACCTTGGCGGGGGGTTGATCCAAACAAACAGGGTCAAGAGGGAATGCATTGGGTAACTACACCTGACAAACTAGATGAATACGATAAACAAGAATTAGTATATTTTCCCCCGAAAGGTGTAACACCACAATTAAAATATTATTTAGAGCAAAGTCCGGGTGTTCCTGTTAGTGAGATTTGGGATGATATAAAATTAGTTCAAGGAAAAGAAAGTATCGGCTATCCCACCCAAAAACCCGAAGCGTTGTTGGAACGAATAATCAATATGGCAAGCAACGAAGGCGACATCATTCTCGACCCCTTTGTAGGCGGTGG
>WRCN01000057.1 GCA_009783885.1 Bacteroidales bacterium
CGTTGTGGCTTCAAAAAGCGCCGGCGAAATTGTACAGGTCAATTTCAAAATGGGCGATTATGTGAGCAAAGGCGCAGTTTTGGCAAAAGTGGACGACACATACAAAAGGTTGGCTTACGAAAATGCGCAAATCAATTATCGTAAATTCGAGGAGGATTACGAGAAGTTTCAGGTGCTGCGCAAAGGCGAAGCAGTTTCTGAAAATCAATTGCGCGACATGCGGATTGGCTTTGAAAATGCGGCTATCCAATTGGAAAACGCAAAAAAACAGTGGGAAGACGCTAAAATCATCGCTCCGTTCGGCGGCTACGTTACATCGAAGAGAACCGAATTAGGCGCATACGTCAATCCGGGAACGCCCATCGTGGGTATTGCCGACGTGTCGAACCTGAAAGTGTTGCTGGCAGTATCCGAAGCCAACGCCTATCATCTTCGCGTGGGCAGGGAAGTTTCCGTCAGTGCAAGCGTTTATCCGGGCGTAACCTTTAAAGGAACCATCACCAGCATCAGTCCGCAGGGCAGCGGCGCGCACACCTTTCCGGTGGAAATCACCATTGCCAACAGCGACCAACATCCGCTGAAGGCAGGCACTTATGTTAATGCAAGCGTCAGCATGGGAAATGCAGGTACGACTTTGATGATACCGCGCGACGCCATTGTCAGCAGCGTGAAAGACCCGTCGGTATATGTAGTGCGTGGCGAAACGGTTGAATTGGTAAAAATCACCACAGGCAGCGATTACAATTCATATCTGGAAGTAATTGCAGGCGTCAATGCAGGCGACCGCGTGGTTACCAACGGTCAAATCAACCTGACGGACGGCGCGAAAATAACCATCATTGGAAATCAAGACGTAGGTCTGTCTAATAATCAATTAGCAAGTAAATTATAATCATAATTAACTGAGTTGTATTTTTAAGAGTTTCTCGCAGTAAAGCGGGAAACTCTTATGTTATTTGTATTCCAGTGTTCTGTATTTCATTAAGAATACCGGCATAGTCGGTATCGCGTGCTATAACATGTGGTTCAATACGTAGATCAATTTGTCGTTTGAGACGCCATAAAACAGGTTCTGTTTTTAACACACTGTAATCTTTATCCAAATGATTGACTACAAGCGCAATATCTATATCGCTGTCCTCATGTGCACTATTTTTTGCATGAGAACCAAAAAGCCAAAATTGTTCAATCGGTACAGGAAAATGTTCCATTACCATTTTTTTGTACAATCTTACTTTGTCAATAATATGTTCTCTTTCGTCCATTGTTGTAATTCTTGTGTTTTGATATAAAATCCTTTCGCCACACGAAAATCTTCGTCCGACAATTCAATCCAATATTTTACCTTTTCTTCACTTGTCATTTTTGATGATTTGATAAGAAAGTACAAAAATACAAAAAGTTTCTTTCGAACGTCAATTTGTATAAAAAATATTTCGACCAAACCAAAAGCATACCAATACAAAAAACTACGGTCAATCTCTAAAGCCATGAAAATTCAACCATTTTTCTCTTTTTTGTCTCATTTTTCACCTCGTATATAAATTTACGCACTTTAATCCAAATTTTGTTCTATTTCATCCAAAAAAACCTTATTCTGGCATCGGTTTTGTATTTATACCCATAAATAAATCTTTTTATAAACAAATTTCAAATTTAATGTCATGAATCGAGTTATGTTATCAGTAGCGTTAGCGTTGGGGCTAGGAATATCGTAAGCCCGCGCACGGACAGAACAGGCGGCGCCCTTGCAAGCCGAAAATCCGAAAGAACAGGGCGTGATTGGGAAAATCGTTGACGACCCGCACTGTTCACGAAATCAACAAGGAAAGTTTTGCGACTCAGAAAGAAAGGTCGAAGACTTGGCATGAAGAAGCCACCGAACCCAACCCCGGCTTTGTAAAATTCAGGGAGACAAAGGGCTTGAAAAACAAAATGGCAGTTGTTGCCGAAAATTTCAGGGAAAATTGCAAAGAAGCTTCCGAAAAGGAAAAAGAACGCCGCGAACAAATCAAGTCGTTCGAATCATACAGGACAGTTTGCAATGGCTTGTACGCAAGCAACAACGTCGCCGATTTAGTAAACCAAAGCGTCAATCTGGGACTGGAGTACAGATATGGCAAATAAAACGCCCGAATAATACAATTAGTTGTTCGTCAAAGAGTTTCCTGCCTGATAGCAGGAAACTCTTTTTGTATGTAATCCAACCGTTATAAAACAAACAGGTTTGCATATTTTCAGATTTTTTAACTACTTTTGTGAACAGTTTTTTTTGATACACTCAATTGTTATGCAATACAATAATTTTGATACACGTAAATACATGGCGATGTGTATAGAAGTTATGAACAATTCTTTACAAGAGCCTCGCAGCGATAAAACAAGCCCGAAAGTAGGCGCGTTGCTCATCAAACCGGACGGCAAAATTGAAACGGCATTTCGGGGTGAGTTGAGACATGGCGACCATGCTGAATATACCTTGCTTGAAAGGAAAAACCGCTCTGTTCCATTAGATGGCTCTATTCTGTTTGCCACTTTAGAGCCTTGCGCCCCAAATGCGAGGAAACACCCGAAATTGAGTTGCGCCGAAC
>WRCN01000058.1 GCA_009783885.1 Bacteroidales bacterium
CGAATCACACCGCGTTCTTTGTCAATCTCTTCATCTTCCAAACTGATGAAGCCCGACCAGTCGTGAAGCACCAGCAACGCCGAGTCAATGATTCCCTCCCGTGAAACGGGTACGTTGGAGAGGAAATAAACCGTCTCGTCGAACCCTGTACCGGCATTGATGTTTTCGCCGAACTTTATTCCGTTCGACTCCAAATAGTTTAACATCGCTTTGTCCGGAAAGTTTTCAGTGCCATTGAAAGCCATGTGTTCCAAAAAGTGGGCTAACCCACGCTGATTGTCCTCTTCCAAAACGGAGCCGACCCTTTGCGCAATGTAAAAGTCTGCCCGTCCTTTGGGAAGTTCGTTTTGACGGATGTAATAGGTTAATCCGTTGTCCAACTTTCCCGTGCGTACTTTCGGGTCGGTAGGAAGGTTCATGTTTTGGGCAAATGCGGTTACAATCCACAATCCCAAACAAAAAATGACTAAAAGTCGTTTGCTTATTGTATTCATTGTATTAAATTTTTGTAATTATATATTTTAATTAAACAAATTATAACGTTATTGCGAGGGCAAAGGTACGACTTTTTTCGTTGCGGGTGAAAAAAAGTTGTATCTTTGTCGCCCACATTAAATATTCATAACGATGAATTATAGAAATACCAAAAACTTGTTTTTAATAACATCACAAGATTTTCATTTTCGGATTTTTCTTGTTGTAGGAATAGCCATAAACGCAGTAGCGTTGTTTACAGGCGTCATGGATCAAGATAGCGCCTTGTATGCTTCCATCGCCAAGACAATCTCCCAATCAGGCGACTGGGTCAATTTGTTCAGTTATGGTGATGATTGGTTGGACAAACCGCATCTTCCATTTTGGATTACAGCATTGTCATTCAATATATTTGGGATTTCTGCATTTGCTTACAAACTGCCTTCATTTCTTATTTTTCTTTTGGGCGTTTTTTACCTTTATAAATTAACTTCGTTGTTTTGCCATAAAAAGGTTGCACAGATGGCTACCATTATCTATCTGATTTCGTTGCATGTGTTGCTGGCAAACTTCGATGTACGGGCAGAAGGCTACCTTACAACATTTATTATCGCCGGATTGTATTATTTATGTAAGATACATCAAGGCAATGGTGGGTATAACATGATTTTGGCAGCCCTTTTTTGTGCTGCCGCCGTGATGACAAAAGGGATATTTGTTCTGCTAACGCTATGTGGCGGCTTTCTGCTTTATTGGATAACCACAAAACAATGGAAACAGTTCATTCATTGGCGATGGTGGTTGATTCTTCTGCTGACCCTTCTGTTTATGGCTCCCGAATTGTATTGCCTGTACATGCAATTTGATCTTCATCCCGAAAAAACAGTTTTTGGAAATCAGCAGGTTTCGGGGCTGAAATTCTTCTTCTGGGATAGTCAATTTGGCAGATTTTTCAATACCGGACCCATCAAAGGGAAAGGCGACATTTCGTTTTTTATCCATAATACCTTATGGGCTTTTTTGCCATGGTCAATTGCGTTGGTCATGGGGCTGATAGCGTTTTTAAAACGTTTTAAACAACAAGTAAGCAAAAAAATCATGATTTTGGTATGGTCTGCCGTTTGTACCTTTTCACTTTTCTCCTTGTCGAAATTTCAGTTACCGCACTATATTGTCATCTTGTTTCCTCATTTTGGTATTTTTGTGGCAATGTGGCTGACTTCATTGCAAAAAGAGCGTGAAAAACAGATATTGATGTGGAGTGTGTGGGTGCTGATTACCGCTATAATAGCAGGCATCGTTTTATTAATGGTCTATTTTCCGTTTTTCAACACATGGCTGGCAACAGGGATGATCTTGGCGGTTTTACTTGCCTTAACAGGATTTCGTAAAACGGAGTGGTTGAACCGATTTTTCTGGCGTAACATCTGTTTCTCATTCCTTTGTTCGATATTTTTTGTTTCGTTTATTTATGGAACCATATTACAATACAATGCAGGAATGAATGCCGCTCAATGGATAAATCAAAATTGCCCCAACGAGCAAGTTATCATGTTGGATTGCAAAAATCACTCCATGGCATTTTATTTACAGGAAAACTTTAAAACACAACAACAAATCACAAAAGCCGATTTTACAGATGCCAATCAATCGCTTTTGTTGTTTTGTCCCCTGTCTTCACTGTCCAAAATTGATTCTCAAAATCTTAACGTGGAAATATTGCAAGAATTTGATTATTTCAGAATAACCATACTTACCGCTAAATTTATTTCTGCCCAAACCCGCCCATCACAATTGAAAAAATATGTGGTGGTTCGAATTGATTTAATCAATCATTCATAACCGAAAAAATCGTATCTTCGCGCAAAAAAAGAATTATGAGTATTATAGCAGATAGAATCTTATCAATGGCTGAATCGGCGACGTTAGCCATGACACAAAAAGGCGATGAATTATCACAACAAGGACACAATGTCATCAGTTTGAGCATTGGCGAACCCGATTTCAACACGCCGGAGTTTATCAAAGACGCGGCAAAACAAGCCCTCGACAAGAACGTTACACACTATTCTCCGGTATCGGGATATATGGATGTGCGTCAGGCGATTGTGAAA
>WRCN01000059.1 GCA_009783885.1 Bacteroidales bacterium
AGGTACATTAACCTGTACGTGGTGGTATCAGCGTCGTCTTGTAGTTTGTATCCTTTTCGTGTCATTTCCAATCCTGTCAGCACGTAAAAATTGTTGGAAAAAGCAATGTCTGCCGTACCGCCGAGCTGAAAGCCGAGTTTAGGTTTTACAATGCTGAAATCGACATCCCGCCCTTCGATGGTTGAAAGGTTGCCACCCAGCTTTACGCCGAATTTGGTTTCTTGCGCCTGTGTAGCCATTCCAATAAAAAGAATAATGACAGGCAAGGTTATGTTGAATATTTTTTTCATGAATGCAAAGGTAATCCTATTTCGATAATAGACAAAATTTCATTTGAATAGGTTAATTCTTTTTTTGAAGTGCTATGAAAAATATTTAGCCGTGCGGTAAAGAAAAAAATCTTTGTCTTTGATACCATAATTACCGGAGACGAACCGTTGAATTTTTCCGTTTAATCTTTCGGCATTTGCATTTGTTATTCCGTTCTTGAAAAAGTTTATTATTTGCGTTTCGTGCTTGCGTATCATTTTCACCACACTATTAAACTCTGTTATTAGCATCGCTTCCTGATACCATTGGTAGAGGGCTTGTGTGATTTTTTCAGTTGAATTTATGCGATTTTCATAATTATACCAGCATTTGAATTTTTGAGAGATTTCGTATGCTAATTTCAGGTTATCGTATTTTTCAAACAGCTCATTTACAGTTTCTTTCATTTCATCATTCCACTTGTCGGGCGACTGCGTTATAGCGTGCGAAACACGGCGTAAGTTTTCGATTTCCAACAGTATTTTTTTGTCTTCATCGCTGCGTTTTTTACCCTTTGACAGTTGGTTCTGCAACTCTTTTACCGTCCTTGAACGCACTTCGCAAACACACTGATAAACATATTTCATTACGTGAAATTTGTCGATTACCTGCACCGCTCTCGGAACTAAATTATTGAACACCAATGCGTAAGTAGGACTCATATCCATACTTACATTTTTGATTTTATGTAAATCTGTCCCAAATTTTTCCATCGCCATCTCTACGCCTTCGGCGGTGGTGGCTTCAACCATTAAAGCTATTTTGCCACTGTCATTATTGCTCAAAATACTAAAACCATCACGTGCAATTGCCTTATCGTCAATGCTCATATTGGCGCCAATATTCTCCGGCTTAAAAACATAAAGCGGCTTTTCCTTTATCTCCCCTGTCTTTTTATCTACCAATTCTATGGTTTCTGAACACCACTTGCCATGCTCTTTATCAGGATAATAATCGCTCAAAAAATATTTATACCAATGATAAAAGGTTTTGGCTTTCTGGCAAAACATGCGAGCAACAACTGCCAAATTAACAGGAGATTCTTCAACCTTCGTCTTTTAAAAAAAATCCCAATTCGGGAACCATTTTTACGCCTTTGAGCGTTAAATCGTAACTATTGCTGAAATGTTCATCGCTGTTACTGCGCTTGTAGCGACGACGAAATATGCGTAAATAAATCGGCTTGCATACAAAACTGTGGCTCAACATCTCCAATGGAGTGCAGTAACCGTCAAAGACAATGTCTTGAAAATTAATCAACTCTTGGGGTATGCGACCTTCTTTCTCGCGCATCTCTATGACCCAACGTTCTTTGCTCTCTAAAGCGTCCCACATCTCAAAATATTCCAATATGTGAGAGGGAATTAACATCGTCAGAGCGGTACTAAATAACTGCTCGACAGGCTGACGGACTTTTTTATTGCGACCCATTTTGTTTAGTATTTGTTGCTGCACAAAGGTAAACGTTTTTTCTTTACCGCACGGCTAAATATTTTTCATAGCACTTCAAAAAAAGAATTAACCGTAAAGACATTGAGCCATTCTTTTTAAATTTACGATTAGAACAATAATCCTGAACAAACGGATACACTCTGTCAATTTCAGACGGTATAAATAATTCTCCAAATGTTTTTGTGAAACTTTTCGATTGAAATCTATCTCTCAATTTTGCGCCACAACTTGTACAATCTTTTAATACAATTAAAGCACAGCGTTTGTTGGAATATTCAACATATCTTCTTAATGTAGAGTGTGTTGAAGCTCCAAAATGCTTGGACAATTGTAATGCTGCTCCTATTTCTAAACCATACTTATCCATTTCAGATAAAAATCTGTCTTGCTGAAAAAGTGTTGCAGATGCAAAATAGTTGGCTTCTGCTTCAAACTCTTCACGAGTATCTGCATCCAATGTGTTCTCATCATCCTCAAGAACTTCATAAGTATGTTGTTGCCATGGTAATACTTTATGCCCTACTTCGTGTAATTTGACAAATTTTTGTTTTGATGGGTGTGCAGATAAATCCAAGTAAATTATCTTTTCGCTTCTATCAAGAGCTCCTTGTAATTTTCCCAATGCCCTTTTCAAAGCATCCATCTTTTTTGAAAAAAAATTTGAGGGAATTTTTGATAAATCTCCTGAATTTACCGTTAGTTCTGCATAAGATACAATAGTGTCAATAGGAGTAGGAAAGACATCAAAACTTTTGCTTCCCTTTAAAATTTCAGGTAGTGTTGCATAATAGCTG
>WRCN01000060.1 GCA_009783885.1 Bacteroidales bacterium
CGTAAAATGGGATGCGTGGAAAATCGCGTTTCAGGTTTAATTCGTATTTTTTGCGGTAAGCGGGATTATGCAATACGGCATAAACATAGTGAAAGATGTCTTGTTTGGTGATGGTATCGTCATCGTATTGTTTTACAAACTGTTGTAATCCCCAATCGGTGATATTTTCGAGGCGGTTGCCGTCTTTATCGTAGCGGTAAAGGGGGAGGCATTGGGTTTTTTCTAATAAATCTAATCCTGAATATGTATTTACACCCAAAGTTTGAAAAGGTTTTGAAGAACTTCTTCCCGATATGCAAAAGGCAATGTTGTCATTACAAAAAATACGATTTGCTAAACCATGTTCATCAATAAACACGTCGGAATAGTATATTGATATGGGTGCGTATGGTCGGTAATTAAAACGTTTGATTCTATTTTCATCAAAAACCTCTGTCATGTTTTTTGCGAATCTCTGTTTTAGATTTCTTGACCATTTAATACCTGTTGTAAAGTCCACATCGGGTTTCCCTATAAGAGAATCGTAATAATTAATAAAATGGGACATTTTGTTTTTCAAATTTTCTTTTGAAAAGTCAATCACCCACCTATCTCTATTTGTTGAGACTCCTGTGGAATACAACTCAAACAACGCCCCTTCACATTTCCTATATTTCACATTCTTTTTACACAACGGCACCAAACTGTCAAAATCGTTATTGGGGATATTTATCCAATTGTTGTGTTTGTCGGGACGAATAATTTCAAAGGGGATTTTCCATAGTTTGTTGAATGAGAGCCATTGCAATTTTTGTTCTTTGCGCCAAAAATCATCCAACGCGACATAATGGATTTTACACGTTTCGTTTTCGCGATTTTTCTTTTTAACAAGAAACATGATTGCCACTCCTGTTTGTATGCCAAACACATTGTGTGTTGTACCTGCAATTTTGGGATTTGCTCTTACATCACTCATGGTGTCAATGATATAAGCCGCTTCAAATTCTTTGTGAATGATCTTTCGGAAGCCATCGAAGGTGCGACTATCAATAAAACTACGGTTGGTAACAAACGCCACAACGCCATTGCAACCCAAACGGTCGAACGCCCAACGATAAAATCGTGCATACATATCATACGCTTTGGTTTTTTGTGCCGTACTTTGTTTGATAAAGGTATCCTTGATGCGTTTGTCTATTTCGGGATATTCACGGTTTTTGTTGTTGTCGTTTTCGCTCACTTGGTTGGCGTTGTAGGGCGGATTACCGATGATAACGGCTATTTTTTTCTCGTTTTGTTTTTGGATACGTTTACTATTTTCTTCCGAAAAGAAATCCGCTTTAATTTGTTGTCCTGTGTAGCCAAAACCCATATTATCCAACGTATCCACAAAGCACAAGTTTTCGAACTCAACATAGCGTCCCATTTTTTGCGCGTAGGTATATTCGATATTGAGATTGCTGATGTAATACGGCAAGATCGCCACTTCGTTGGCATGGATTTCATTCAAATATTTGTACTCTAATTTTTCCTTGCGAATATAATCAATCAGGTCGCAAACGTAGGTGCCTGTTCCTGTTGCGGGGTCGAGAATTTCCACATTGCGGTCTTCGAGATATTTATCGAAATATTTGTGCAAGAGATAATCAGCGCTTTCAATCATAAAACGAACAATCTCATTAGGCGTGTAAACTACTCCAAGACGGTCGGCGGCTTTAGGATTGTAACTTTTGTAGAATGTTTCGTAAACTACCTTCAAAAATTTCTGTTTTTCGTGATGGTCGGCAATACCCGCTGCCGCTGCGTTAATAGTATCGTAATAATGTTTGATGCCATGCAAGGTTTCTCGCCGCAGGTGTCCGGTAAAAAAAGTAGCAATAACGGTTTCGAGTTCGCGGGCAATGTTGTTTTCGCGATGGAACTGTGTTTCGTCAAAAATTGTATTGAAAATATCCTCCGTCAGGATGTGTTGGATGATCATTTCGTGAACATCCTCACGAGTAATAACTTGATTGATGCTATTTCGGCAAAGTTCTAAAAAAGATGTCAATGCTTTTATAAATGCAATATTTGATAATGATGCATCAATAATGATTTTCCGAATGGTCTCTGTTACTTTTGGAACATCTTGTTTAAATAACTCAATCGCTTTACGAAAATTCTGTATTTCGGGACGCTCAAAAGTGAAAAAATCCGTTAGTAACAGATGTAATGCGTTGCAGTCGTCCATATAGCATCGCAAAACTTCTGTACCATTCTGTATCAGTACGGCTTCGCGGCTATCCTCGAACAAAATGTTGTCTTTGGGGTAGCCTTTGGCAAATTTCTTTTCTATTTCTTTGTCTAAATTATCTGCCTCGTCCTTGCTTTCCCAAAATCCCCAGTTTTGACGAAGACTATCTTTGAGTGTACCATCGGGCGTTATTATTCTACCGTCGGGCGTTCTGATGCTGAGTTCTTGAAGCAATTCAAGCCCCTGCTGACGAGCATAATTGTTCAATAAATTGAAAAAAGCATTACGA